>JBBRBG010000202.1:0-16543 GCA_038206055.1 Haliangiales bacterium | reverse complement strand
GACCTCGACGAACGTGGCGTTCGGTCCACCGGCAGCGGCGAGCTGGGCCACCGCATCGCGGTCCGCGGCGGCGAGGATCTCGACCTCGGCGTGCGCGGCGAGGAGCTCCTGCGCCGCCATCGTGCGCGTCGTGCCCGAGAGCCCGAGCGCGACGATCGACGGCTGCGCGGCGAGCGCCGCCTCGATCTGAACACGCGACTGCACGAGCGGGCGCGAGGTGTGGACCTTGTTGACCACGAAGCCGACGAACGGCATGCCGGCCGACTTCAGTCGCTCGTGAAACGCGAGCGCCTCGGCGACGGCCATCGGCTCGGGGCTCGCCACGAGCAGGAACCCGACGCGCGGCTGCCGGAGGAGCGCGAACGTCTCCTCCGCGCGTTGCCGGAATCCGCCGAGGATGTCGTTGAACTCCGTGAAGAACACGCTGAGATCGTCGATGAACTTGCTGCCGACGAACTTCGCGAGCCGCTTGATGATGAACGCGCCGCCCTTGCCGACGAGCGACCACCGGGAACCGCCTTCGCCCTGCAGCTTGCGGAACCAGTCGATGGCGGGCGAGTCGATCGCCTCGCTCAGCTTCTGAGGCGCATCGAGAAAATCGAGTGCGTGGGCGGTGGGCGGCGTGTCGACGATGATCAGGTCGTAGTTGCCGCTCTGATCGAAGTCGTGGAGCTTGGCCATCGCCGCGTACTCCTGTGCGCCTGCAAGGGAACCGGAGATCTGCGCGTACACCGGGTTCGCGAGGATGCGCTTCACCGCCGCCGGATCCTTCGCGTGCTTCGCGACGACCTCGTCGAACGCCTGCTTCTGGTCGAGCATCATCGCATGCAACTCGCCGGTCGCGCTCGGTGCGTCCTTGCGCACGAGTGCGCGATCGACTTCCTGCACCTGATGCCCGAGAGATGCGAGCCCGAGCGAGTTCGCCAGCCGTCGCGCCGGATCGATCGTCAGCACCAGCGTGCGCTTTCCGCGCCGCGCGGCCGCGAGCGCGAGGGTCGCCGCCGTGGTGGTTTTTCCGACGCCGCCCGACCCAACGCAGACCAGGATCCGGCGCTCCAGGAGCACATCAACCAGTCGGAGAGACGGCACGGTTTCCCCGCGGATAGCACGCCTGCCCGGGCGGAGGCAACGCACAGGCGTGGTATGAAAGCGGCCCCTTGAAGCGTGAGCTGATCGTCACCGCAGACGGCACAGACCGCACGGTCACCGTCGATGGCCCGCTGCCCGATGGGCGGTTCAAGATCTCGATCGATGGCGCCGAGCGCATGGTCGACGCCAAGCAAATTCGACCGGGAACCTGGTCACTCCTCCTCGACGGCCAGCAGTTTGTCGTCGACCTGGATCGCCGCCGTACGGGTCTCGCCGCATCGGTCGGCGCGAGCGAAGCGCTCTTGACCATCGAGGACGCGCTGCACCGCCGCCTCGCGAGCGCCGCCGGCACGCGGGCGCAGACCCGGGGTGAATCGATCCGCGCACCGATCGCGGGCAAGGTCGTCAAAGTTCTGATCGCGGTCGGCGATCAGGTTGCTGCGGGCACACCGGTGATCGTGCTCGAGGCCATGAAGATGGAGAACGAACTGATCGCCGAGCGCGGCGGCACGGTCGCGACGATCTCGAAGTCGGCAGGGCAGGCCGTCGACACTGGCGACCTGCTGGTCGAGCTCACCTAACCTTGGTCACCGGGCGGCAGCATGCGCGCACTCGGCAGCCGCTTGCGTGCGCGCCGGCGCGACCAGTGGAACTCGGCGATGTCGTAGACCTCCACGACGACGTCCTTCATGACGCGCCCGAGGTAGTACGGCCACAGCCAGAGCTTGATGAGAAAGCCCACTACGGCAGCGCAGCGCGCAGGGGTGGAGCCGCGCCTGCCGCACCCGGTAGGCCCGCCGTGCGATCGCGCGGGATGTGATACCGCGTCAGGATCTTCGGCGTGGTTTTTCGGATCTCGTCCGCGTCGAGCATGATGATCCCGCCCGAGGTGGTCTCGATCTCGACGACGCCGCGCGCCGACGACAACCGCGCCACGAAGTCCTCCATGTCCCGCGGGACCACGCCGTCGAGCTTGGCGACAGCCTCGTTGTAGAGGTGGCCGTAGCCGACGTTGATCTCGTCCGCGAGGATCTGCGTGAGGATCACGACCTCGTGTTGCTCCGCCGATCGGAAGCCCAGGTAGTAGTAGTTCAAGAACTCCTTCGGAGCCTTGTTCCACCACTTGTCCCACGTGGTCAGGTAGTCACGCGTCAGGGTCTGGAACACGAGCCCGCCGTAGACGAAGTACGCCGGCGGCTGGTCGTAGCGCGAGCGCGGCACGAGCGGTTGCCACGACTTGAGCTCGAGCTCGACCGTTCGTGCGATTCCACCGCGCTTGATCTCGAGCTCGATGCGATCGCCGACGTAACGGTGGCCGAGCACCACGTCGTACCGCGTGCGGTAGTGGTCGATGTACTGGATCGTGCCGTTGTTCGCGATCGGTAGGCCATCGATCGCCGTGATCACGTCGCGCGGCTGCAGGATCTGATCGGCGGAGCCGCCGTAGTCGACGTGCAGCACCACCACGCCGCGCTCGCTCGGGTTGAGCCCGAGCTGACGCCGGAGTAGGGGATTCTCGAGGTTTTGTGTGGTGATGCCGAGCGCCGGAATCTCCGGCAGCTTGCCCGACGTGACGCCATCGAGGAACGCGCGGATCAGCGGCGGCGGCACCATCTCGCCGATGTTGTCGACACCGGTCAGCTTCTGGAACGCGATGCCGACGACCTTGCCGTCACCGAACACGGGACCACCGCTGTTGCCGGCGTTGATCGCGGCATCCACGGTGACCGCGAGAAGGTGGCGCTGCGAGTGGCTATAGCGCTGCACCTCGATGCGCGAGACCACGCCTTCGGTGATCGAGATCTCCTCGCCACCGACGGGATATCCGACGACCGCGACCTCGTCGCGCAACCGGGGCATCGGCCCGAGCTCGGCGGGCTCGATGTCTGCGAGAAAATCGGGCGGGTCGGTGACCTCGAGCAGCGCCAGGTCGCTGTCGTGGCTCACCGCCCGGACACGTGCAATCGCCTTGTCCGGATGGGACGGCTTCTGGACCTGAAGGAACGTCGCGTTTGCGACGACGTGGGCTCCGGTGAGGAGCAGACCCTTGCCGATGACCACCGCGGATCCCGTCGAGTTCGAGGGGGTCCGGGCCTGCCACGGTCCGTCGAAGTCGGGGTCCTGGGAGGTCGCAAAGACGCGAATAACCTCGGGGTACGCCACACCTGAGGGTACCGCGTGCATGGTCAGGGGCAAAGGGCTACGTGGGCTTGCACACGCTTGCGACCGCCGCTCTCACCTACATCTCCCGGTGGTATAGCGAGGGGTGCTAGCGCTTCAGGCCGTGACCCCTGCGCAGCTCGTCGCGCACGTTCCGGGGTTGATTCTCGGCGAGGCGCGCAAGCTGATCGCCCAGGTCCACCGGGGTGAGCCCATCACCGCGAGCGGCGCCATCCGACGCATTGCGGCAGACGCTGTCCGCGCCGCCGGTCACGTGCCCGAGCTCACGATCGAGAGCGAGGTCGCGAGCCGCCTCGACCCGTTCGTGAAGTACGCGCTGTCCAGCGCCGGCGCCCGGTTCGAGACCGTCCGGATCCCGCTCGCGAACCCCGACAGGTTCTGCGTGTGCGTCAGCTCGCAGGTCGGCTGCGCGCTCGCATGTGCGTTCTGCGCGACCGGGCGGCTCGGCCTCGAACGGAACCTCACGGCGTGGGAGATCGTGGAGCAGGTCCGCATCGTCCGTGCGCGCCTGCCGCGCGGCCGCGTTCACGGCGTGGTGTTTCAGGGCATGGGCGAGCCGCTCGCGAACCTCGACCAGGTCCTCGCGGCGATCGCCGTGTTCACCGAGCCCTGCGCCCTCGGCATCGATGCGCGCGCGATCACCGTGTGCACGGCCGGTTTGCCCGGGGGGATCCGTCGCCTCGCGGCCGAGGCGCCGAACGTTCGGCTCGGAATCTCGATCTCGAGCGCGATCGCTGCGCATCGCAAGCGCGTGATGCCGATCGCAGATCGCCACGACCTCGAGGACGTGCTCGCCGCAGCCGCGGATCACGCGCGCGCCACGAACCTGTCGCCGATGTGGGCCGTGACGTTGCTCGCCGGCGTCAACGACAGCGACGACGACGCCCGCGCGCTGGCAGCTCGCAGCCTCACGTTCGCCGAGGCCACCGGCCGCCGTCCCCGCCTCTCCCTCCTCGACTACAATTCGATTGGCGACGGCGATCCGTTCGTGCGCTCGCCGCGCCTCTCGGTGTTCCGCGATGTCCTCGGCGCGGCCGGTCTCGCGACGCACCGTCGCTACTCGGGCGGCTCGGATGTCGCGGCAGCCTGCGGGCAGCTCGCCGGCGTGTAACTATCGGGGCGTGCACCCCGTCCACGACATCGACGTCCCGGCCGACATCTCAGCGTGGGTCCCGTCGGTGATCGAGATCCCGCGCGGCTCGCACCTCAAGTACGAGGTCGACAAGCCGACGGGCCTCCTCCGTCTCGACCGCGTCCTCTACTCGGCGGTGCACTACCCGATGAACTATGGATTCATTCCGCGGACGCACGCCGATGACGGCGATCCGCTCGACATCCTCGTGCTCATGCAGGATCCCGTCGAGCCGCTGACGATCGTTCGCGCGCGCGCTCTCGGCGGGATGCGAATGACCGACGAGCACGGTGGCGATGACAAGATCGTCGCCGTGTGCATCGACGACCCCGCATACGCGCACTACAAGACCGTCGAGGAGCTGCCGCCGCACATCGTGCGCGAGCTCGATCGGTTCTTCCGCGACTACAAGGTCCTCGAGGGAAAAGGCGACCAGGTCGACGTCGGCGCGATGTTCGGTCGCGCGCAGGCCCTCGAGGTGATCCAGACCTCGCGCGATGCGTACGATCGCGGCGAGGGCCGCTAGGCCTTCGAGCTCGGCCGCTCGGAAACGCGCTTGTGCCACGCCGCGAGGTTCGGGTGCGTGTCGGCCTTGATGCGGACGTCCGAGACCTTGCCGAAGTCCAGCGCGCACATCGCGGTAATATCGGCGATCGTGTAGCGATCGCCTGCCATGTACGTGCGGCGGCCGAGCTCGCCCTCGAGCCATTCGAGGCGCTCGCCGATGTGCTCGCGCATGAGCACGGCGAAGTCCGGCGCCTGCTTGATCCGTCCCTCCCAGAACTTGTGGGTGTTACGGAAGATCTGGGTGATCGGCCACAGCACCTCGAGCTCCGCGTGGCGGTTCCACATCTCGACCTGTGCGCGTTCCCACGCATCGGCCCCGAACAGATTCGGCTCCGGGTGTACCTCTTCGATGTACCTGCAGATCGCCATCGACTCGCGGAGGACCCGCCCGTCCGCCAGCTCGAGGACCGGTAGCAGCGCGATCGGGTTCTTCTTGCGGAACTCGGGCGTCTGGTGGGCCTTGTCGGCGATCAGGACCTCGATCGTGTCGTAGGCCACACCCTTCTCGGCCAGGAACACCCTGACCCGGCGAGGGTTCGGCGCACGAGGATCCTGATAGAGCAGCATGGGCCGAACTCTAGTGTAAAATGGCCCGTATGCGGACCGTGGGGATCCTCGTTCTTTGCCTCGTCTTGGGCGCGACCGGCTGTAAGAGCAAGGGCAGCGCCGCCGAGGGCGCTCCGGATCCTAGTGCGGTGAAGGCACAGCAAGAGTTGGTCGCTCGCCGCGATGCACTGCTCGCGCAGAAGCAGAAGTTGCAGGACGAATCGAAAAAGATCGGCGACGAGATCATCAAGGCGCAGCAACCTGGCGGCGATCCGAAGGACGTGACGGACCTCCAGAAGAAGAAGGCAGAGATCGATAGCCAGATCGAGCTGCAGGACACGAACCTCAACAATGCGTCGACCGAGCTGTCGGCGCTGTCGAGCAAGCTCGACAAGGTCGGCGGTCTCGCGCAGCGCGAGGCGGCGGTGGCGCAGCGCGAAGCCGCGGTCGCGATCCGCGAGAAGGACGCGTTCCAGAAGATGAAGGACGTGCTCGCCGCCGAGGGTACGAGCGCAGAGCGCTGGAAAGAGGGCTGCAACGCCGGCGGCCAGCCGATGATCATCCAGCAGATCGCGCCGCCCAAGAGCGGCAACTACTCGCGCCGCGAGGTCGACGCCCTCGTCTCGAAGGCGAAGACTGCGATGGCGAAGAAGGGCCTGATGGGTGCGGACCTCGGCGCCCAGGCGAACCTCGAGTCCGAGGTCACGAAGGCCCTCGGCGAGAGCGATTGGACGCGCGGCTTCATCCTTGCGACGCAGCTCGTGCAGACGATCGACGCGATCCAGATCAACCGCGGTTTCATCGGCGCGAAGGTGCAGCGCCTGCAGAACCGTGTGAAGAGCGCGTCGGTGGACGAGGCCACGCAGGCTCAGCTCACCGAGGGGCTGAAGGACGTGCTGCAGAAGTACGGAGATCAGGACTTCGCGGCGGCCAACAAGAAGATCAACCAGCTCTGGAACGTCGTCCGATAGCTGTCAGATCGCTGTCAGTCCGAGATCTGTCCGACGGGCTGGTGCGGGGCGCGCCAAGGTGGCGCGAAAATCAACCCCGGAGCGGGGGAGGCGCTAGTTACACGAACCGCCGCCGACCTTGCGGCACTCGCCGTCCGGGAATGAGTGCACGATGTTCGCCACGACGATCGCCGTCACCACCATCAACACCGTCGCGCCGACGCCGACCGCGATGGGCCGCCGGTACCACGGCGGGTTGATATAGGTGATCCGGTCGGTGCTGATCGGCTTGCCCAGCAGATCGTGCTGGATGATCGGGTACTGCGTCATGCCCACGGCGACATCCGTGGTCTTGCCGTAGTCGATGTCGATGAACTTCACGAAGTCGCGGTACTCGGGGTGGGTGACGCGCACGGCCTGCGTCCCCACGGGCAGCGCGATCTCGTTCGCCGCCGAGAGCGTGATCTTCGTGCCGTTGACGAACACGCTCGCGCCCTTCGCGTCGATCACGAAGTGGAGGTTGCCGCGATAGCGATCGGGATCGAGGAGACGCACTGCTGCACCGTTGGGACCGCCGCCGTCGTCGTTCGCTCCGACCGTGAGCGTGGTCGAGCGCAGCTCCTTGCCGGTCGCGACGTCGGTCGCGCCGAGGTAGACGATCTTCGAATCGCCGAGGCCGCCGACCTCGCCATCGATCACCACGTTGGCGCCGACCAGCTTGCCAAGCTCCGCGAGGCAGGTCGCATCGCGTTCGCACAGCTTGAGCTGCGGTTTCTTCGCCTTCTTGATCGCTTCGACGACCGCCGCGGTGGTCACGACCTTGGTACCCGGCAGCGCACCGAGCGCGACCTCGATCTGACCGGTGAGCTTCTTTGTCGAGGCCGAGGTGTCCTCGGTGCCGAGCGTGGACAGCGGCGCGAGCGCGACCACTCGATCCGCCGAGGCGACCTGTGCCGCGAGCAACACCACGGCGAACGCAACGCGGCTCAGCACGTGGGCATGGTCCCGGTTCCACAGTCGCGCACCTGGACGTGCCCGGCCTGATAGCCGATCCACGCGCCGAGGCCGACCGCGGCGACGCCGACGACCGCGATGAACCATGGCCGCGTGTAGAACGGCTTCCGCACGATCGTCGCGACCTTGCCGGTGCCGATGGTCTCCTTGCTCACGAGCAGGCGAACCTCGGCGCGCGCGACCTTCTGGAAGTGCACGTCGATCTCGTCGGAGAAGGGATCGTATCCGGGGGCCTGCACGCGCAGATCGTGCATGCCGAGGGCGAGCTTGCTGATCAGGCCGAGGTTCGGCAGCGGCGTCTTGCCCATCGGCCTGCCGTCGAGCTTCACCTCGGCACCGACGATGTCCGTCTGGATCTGGATCGAGCCGTGGAGCTGCTCGGGGGCAAGCAGCTTGTACGCCGCGACGCGAACGCCTTCGATCAGCTCGTCGGGGCTGCCGCGCAGAGGATCGCTCTGGATCCGCTGCACCTGCTTCGCGGTCGCGCTGTCGACCGCCTTGATGTTCAGCACGTAGGCCGAACCCATCGCGCCGACCGTGCCGGTGACCACGATGTCGACGCCGAGCTTCTTGCCGACCGCGGCGAGGCACTTCTCCTCGCCGGTGCACTGCTGCTGGTCGGTGGTGATCGACCGCTCGATGTCCCGGCGCGTCGGCAGCGGCACCTTCGAGAGCCGCGCGAGCTCCATGCGGAACAGGGTCTCGAGGCGCGCGACGAGCTCCGGCTCGATGCCGAGCGCATCGAAGCGCCACACGGCGATCTTCAGATTGAGCGCTGCTTCCGGACCGGTCGCAGCTACCGGCTCGTCCGCGACACTTGTCGCGGGAGCCACCATCACGAGTGCGCTCAGGATGAGCGTGGTCAGCCTCCGCACCACGATCAGGGATCCTATCATCGCTGGGTGGGGGTCGCCGTGTTAGCGTGCGCACATGTCCAGGCCACGGAGCCTCGCACTCGCCGCCGCGATGGTTGTGGTGTCTGCGTGCTCCTCCGTGACCACGGTCCGCGTGCAGCCGGAGTCGCTGTATGTGGGTCCGAAGCTGCGGCCGATTGCCGTGGTGCACGCACAGGTGACCAGCGCCTACTTCCTGTTCATCCCGATCCCTGGCCACGTCGATCTCGATCGCGTCGTGAACCGGATGCTCCTGACCGCCGCCAAGTCACTGGGCGCCGACAAGGTCGTCAATATCCAGGTCGATATCACCCCCGACGACGGTGTGTGGGTGCTTCGAAAGTTGCTCGGATATCGCAGCGCACAGGCTTCCGGTGTGGCCGTTGTCGTGGAAGACAAAGACACACCATGATCGCAGCGCAGTACGACCGCCGCCTCATTCTCGTTCTCGGCAAGGGCGGCGTGGGTCGCAGCACGGTTGCCGCTGCGATCGCCGGCCAGTGCGCCGCGGCCGGCAAGAAGACCCTGCTCTACGAGACCAACGCGAACGACCGGTTCGGTAACTACTTCGATAAGCCCGCCGTCGGTTCTGAGCCCGTGCAGCTCGCGCCAAATCTTTGGGCGGTCAACGCAACGCCGGCCTCGGCGCTCGCCGAGTACGGCCTGATGATCCTGAAGTTCAAGAGCGTCTACGAGATGGTGTTCGAGAACCGCGTGACGCGCGCGTTCCTCCGCGCCATCCCGGGCCTCGATGACTACGCACTCCTCGGCAAGGCCTGGTACGCCACGGAGGAGACCAAGCGCGGCAAGCCGGTATGGGACACCGTGATCTTCGACATGCCTGCGTCGGGTCACTCGGTCTCGATGCTGCGCGTGCCGTGGGTGATCGTCGACACGGTTCCAGAGGGCCCGCTGACCCGCGATGCGCGTACGGTCAAGGAGCTGCTCACCGATCCGAAGCGCACCGCCGCGATCCTCGTCACGCTCGCCGAGGAGATGCCGGTCAACGAGGCGATCGAGCTCGAGGCCAAGCTGACGGCACTGGACATCATTCCGCAGCAGCTCGTGGTCAACCAGCTCTATCCCGATCGGTTTCCGAAAGGGACGCCGCTCGCACGCGTCCTCGACGCGCTGGTCGGGGACCCCACGCTGACCACACCGCTCGCCGAGATCACGGCGCACGCCAGCCTGTCGCGGGATCGGCGCGCGCTGAACGCGCACTACCTCGGCGAGCTCGCAAGGCGTGCAAAGACTCCGATCGCCGAGCTGCCGATGGTGTTCGCGAAGTCGCTGGCGTCCACCGACGTCCGCGGTCTCGGCGAGCGCCTGTCCCCGACATAGCGATCGCGCGGTGGCACGATCGCGCGACCGGAGGACTCGGTCGAGGCGCGCGGTCGGCGACCGGAGCTCCAGACCGCGCTGCGTGCCGGCGGTGATTATTCGCCGGCAGCGCGCATCGGGAACAGCGGCTCGCCGTGGATCTCGAGGCGGTACACGCTGTTCTCGGTCTCGACGTAGATCATCTTGCCGCCCGGCTCGCCGAGCACGCGTCGGACCGGCGTCGTGATCATGCGGTGCCCGTGTGGGTCGCGGAAGATCACCATGCCTCGCCCGATAAATGGGTACGAGATCAGGTAGCCGGTATAGAGACGTCCGCTTGCGCCAGACGGCCTCTCGGTACCGAGCTCACGAATCTTGCGGGCCGTGACGCTGACCATGAAAGCGCTTACCTATAGTCTAGGAGATGCTCGCGCCGACGTCATCCTCTTTGCAAGACGACTCGGTCACCGGTGGGGTTGTGTAACGGATGCCCGTCCCAACGATCGAAACCCTGTACGAGCAGGTGCGCGCCGCAGCACCGGCGCCAACCGCCTCCGATGTGACGCCGGTCGTCACGACGGTTGTTCCAGGTATTCGCGTGGTTGCGTTACGCACGCCGACGCTCCCGCCCGCGGAGCACACCAACGTGTACCTGGTCGGACCCGAGATCGGGCCGGTTGCGGTCATCGATCCCGGTAGCCCATACCCCGACCAGCAGGCCGTCCTCGACCAGTACCTCGCCGAGGTCCCGATCTCGTGCGTGCTCCTCACGCACCACCACGGCGACCACATCGGTGGGGCCGCCGAGCTCGCTGCGCGCTGGGGCGTTCCGATCGCGGCACACGCGGCGACCGCGCGCCGCCTCGAAGGCATCGCGGAGGTCACGCAGCTGATCGAGGACGGCGAGCTCGTGCACGGCATGACAGCGGTGCATACCCCCGGCCACGCGGAGGGACACCTGTGCTTCGAGCACGCCGCAACGCGCGCGACCATCGCCGGGGACATGGTCGCGGGCATCGGGACGATCCTCATCGATCCGAGCGAGGGAGAGATGGCGCTGTATCTCGCCTCGCTCGAGCTGTTGCTCGCGCGCCCCGCCGCGATGCTGCTCCCGGCGCACGGTCCACCGATCACCGATGGAACCGCCAAGCTTCGCGAATATCTCGCACACCGCCGGATGCGCGAGGACCGCGTGCTCGCGTCGCTCACGCAGGTGCCGACCTCCCTCGATGGGCTGCTCCCGACCGCGTATGGCGATACGCCGCGCATGCTGTGGCCGCTCGCTGCGCGCTCGCTGCAAGCGCATCTCGTCAAGCTCGTTGCCGAAGGACGAGCGTGCCTCCACGGCGAGGCACGGTGGTCGCGTTGAGCTATAGTGGCGCGCGGTGGCACTGACCTTTGATGGACTAGCGGAGGTCGCGATGGCGCGCGACCTGCTTCGCCGGTGGTGGGGCCTCGAGATGGGCCTGACCGACGCGAAGGGCGGCGGCTATGACCGTACGTCCCACAAGACCTGCGAGAGCGTGAAGGGGCTGCACGGCGCCGCGTGTGCGAAGGAGCTGACGGATCTCGCGGTCCACTTTGCAAAGTCGAAGGAGCGCGGCGGCGTCGTCAAGACGTGCCATGCGGGCATGACGATCGTCGCCGCACCCGTGCTCGGCGTCGGCGGCGTCCTCGGCATCGTGTTCGCCACCGGCGGCCACGACGAGGATCCCACCGCGATGGAGCAGGGGCTGATCACCACGATCGGCTCGTCCGCAGAGGACGCGAAGATCCTGACCGCGGTCGCGCCGGTGGTGTCCAAGGCGGACCTCCCGCGCGTGCTCGACCTCGTGGCGGCAGCGGCGGCGGCCGTCGAGCGCGCGCTGCCGATCGAGATCCCGAGCACGGCGTTCAGCCACCCGTTCAACGAGATCGTCGGCGATGCCCCGGCGGTGCGCGACGTGGTCAAGCTGCTCGCGAAGGTCGTGAAGAGCGAGGCGACCGTACTCGTGCACGGTGAGAGCGGTACCGGCAAGGAGCTGATCGCGCGCGCGATTCACTATCACGGGCCGCGCGCGAAGAAGCCCTTCGTCGTGCAGAACTGCTCCGCGTTCAACGACAACCTGCTCGAGAGCGCGCTGTTCGGTCACGTGCGTGGCGCGTTCACCGGCGCGGTGAAGGATCAGCCAGGCCTGTTCCAGACCGCGGATGGCGGCACGTTCTTCCTCGACGAGATCGGTGACATGTCGGCCGCGCTTCAAGTCAAGCTGCTGCGCGTGCTGCAGGAGGGCGTGTTCACGCCTGTCGGTGGCACGAAGCCGGTGCGCGTCGACGTGCGGATCATCGCTGCCTCGCACAAGGACCTCGCCACGATGGTCCAGCACAAGCAGTTCCGCGAGGACCTCTTCTATCGCGTCAACGTCCTCAAGATCACCGTGCCACCGCTGCGCGAGCGGACCGCGGATATTCCGCGACTCGCGCAGCACTTCGTCACCAAGCACTGGCGCAACGCCACCACACCTGCTCCGCGCCTCTCGCAGAGCGCGCTCGCGCGGCTCGTCGCGTACGGCTGGCCGGGAAACATTCGCGAGCTCGAGAACGAGATCGAGCGCATGCTCGTCCTCTCGGGCGATGCGACCGAGCTCACCGGCTCGATGGTGTCCACGCGCGTCGCCGGGATGGTGGCGCCGCCACCCAAGACCATGCGTGATGCGCTCGCCACCGCGGAGTCCGAGGCCGTGGTCCAGGCGCTCGGTCGTCACCTCGGCGATCGCGACGGCGCCGCCGCCGACCTCGGCATCTCGCGCTCGTACCTCGACGCGCGGTGCGCCGCGCTCGGCCTGGGGTCCGGTGGATGAGTCCGACGCGCCCGTGCGCGTTGTGCGGTAAGCCAGCGGTCAAGAACGGCAACAAGTTCTGGCCGCTGTGCAGCGAGCGGTGCCACCTCGTCGATCTCGGCAAGTGGCTCGGGGAGGAGTATCGCGTGGCCGGCGATCCGGATCCGAACCTCGCGAGCGCGTCGCCGCAGACTTTGGAGGAGGAGGACAAGGAATGAGCGAGCATCGTGTCGCGACTCATCTCGGTGTCGAGGCCTCCGACTACGACCGACAGATCCGCCGGTTCATCCCCGCGTACGACGAGATGATCGGCGAGGTCGTGGCGCTGCTCGCCGATGTGCTGCCCGCGAATCCGCTCGTCGTCGACCTCGGCGCCGGAACCGGAGCGCTCGCCGGCGCGATCCTCGATGGCATTCCGCGCGCCCGCGCGGTGACGATCGATATCGATCCGGCGATGGTCGAGGCGGCGAGCGCCCGGCTCGCATCGCATCGCGAGCGCGTGGAGCTGCGCCGCGCATCGTTCGATCATACGATCCCGCCGTGCGATGCGGTCGTCGCGTCGCTCGCGCTCCACCACGTCGCAGATCTCGCCGCGAAGCGTGTGCTGTACACCCGTATCCGCGAGGCGCTCGAGCCGGGCGGCATCTTCCTCAGCGCGGACGCGACCGTCTACCCGACCGGTCCCGAGCACGCTCGGCTGTTCCGCGTGTGGAGTGCGGGAATGTCGACGCACGGCATCGGCCGCGGTGAAGCCGACGCCCTGTTCACGAAGTGGGCGCAGGAGGATACTTACCAGCCACTCTCGGTGGAGCTCGCGCTGCTCGCCGAGGCCGGCTTCGCTCGTCCCGAGTGCTTCTGGCGCAAGGGCCCGATCGCCGTGTTCGGCGGCTTTCGCTAGGTTCTTCGGGAACTTTGCGGCTCACGATCTAAAGCACGATCGTGTCGGATTCCGTCGCACGCGGCGTAGGCCTCGACGATCGAGAACCACGTCGGCGGATGATGCACTCGCGTGCTCGTGCGCCCCGACGTCCCGAAGTGACCCCGAAGCAGCGTCTTCTCCTGGAGGAGAAAGCCTCTGCTTGGGGAGCTTCGGGTCATCGGGGCGCAACTGAACCAGCAAGCTGAGTCGCGCGTGCGGAGCAACTGCCGCCAGTTGGTGGCGCCGCAGTCGTCGCCGCGCTCGGTACCCCCCCCCCTACGCCGTGCAGGCTCCTTGCGCCTGGTTCGCTAGAGCTGATCGGTCAGCGCGACGTGCTCGTCCGTTGGATCCGGAGAGCGCGTGGTCTCGAACGTCTCGAACCGGGCGCGGAGCTGCGCGGCAAACCGCGTGGCTTCCTCGTGCGTGCCCTGCAGCTTGCCGAGACGCTGCGCCTCGTCGCCGCGCGTGGCGCCGACGAAGTAGCTGGCCTCGTCGCCGAGGCGGTCCGCGGCGATCTGGCAGAACATCGCGATGCCATCGAGCCATTGCTGGCTCGCCTGCTCGGTGACCACGAGGCGGCTCGCCATCTCGAGGTAGCAGCCCTGCAGCATCGCCAGGGCGGTGCGCTCGTCGCCGTGGGCGGCGTCGAGGACGACGTGCGAGATGCGATGCCAGGCGCTCGGGTCGACGTCCATCGTCATGCCGCGGACCCTAGCAACCCGGTATGACGATTCACCTGCGCAACGCTGCGCGTAGCTGCGCCCCACGTTCGTGGGGCTTGCCCGAAACAACGAGGGGCCCACCTCCTGGTGAGCCCCTCGAGTCACGTCACGGTGGTGACCACACCGGCGCCGATCGTCTTGCCGCCTTCACGGAGCGCGAACCGCACGCCCGGTTCGAGTGCGATCGCCCGGTCAAGCGCCAGGTCGACCTCCGCGCGCCCACCGGGTGCCAGCTCCGCCAGGGTCTCCAGCTTCGCCGTCACGTCGATCGCACCGACGAACAGCTGCGGCCGGTAGCCCGTGCGGATCGGCTTCGCGCGGCCGCCCTCCTTCGCCGTCAGGAGGTAGAGCTCCGCACGGCACCGCGCGTGCGACTTCACCGAGCCGGGCAGCGCGAGCACGTGACCGCGCGCGATCTCGTCGCGCGGCATGCTGCGGAGGCGCAGACCGACGTTCTCGCCGGCCCTCGCGATCCGCTGCTCGCGGTGGAACGACTCGATGCCCGTGATCACGACCGGCCGCAGCTCGCCATCGCGCCGGCCGACGATCTCGAGCGTGTCCCCCACGGCGATCGTGCCGCGGGAGACCCGACCGGTGACGACCGTGCCGATACCGTCGATGGTGTGCACACCCTCGACCGGCATCAGGAACGGCGCGCCCTCGTCGCGGACCGGCGCGGGGATCGCCCGGTCGAGCGTCGCGACCAGCTCGTCGATCGTGGCGACCCAGGGATCGTCGAGCTTGCCCGCGGCGATCGCCGTGAGAGCACCGAGCGCCGAACCCTTGACGACGGGCGCAGAGGCGTAGCCGAACTGCCGGAGCAGCTCGTCGATGTCGAGCACGATCAGGTCGACCAGCTCCGGGTCGGCGACGTCCAGCTTGTTGATGAACACGACCAGGTGCAGCACCCCGACCTGGCGTGCGAGCAGCACGTGCTCGCGCGTCTGGTCCTGGCCGCCCTGCGTGCCATCGACGAGCAGGATCGCTCCGTCCATCTGCGAGGCGCCCGTGATCATGTTCTTCACGTAGTCGGCGTGACCCGGGCAGTCGACGTGCGCGTACCGGCGAGTGGCGGACTCGTACTCGACGTGAGCCAGGTTGATGGTCACGCCGCGCTTCCGCTCCTCGGGGGCGCTGTCGATCTGATCGAATGCACGTGCCTCACCACCGTGACGCGCCGCCATCACCTGCGTGAGGGCAGCGGTCAGCGTGGTCTTGCCGTGGTCGACGTGACCGATCGTTCCGACGTTGATGAGCAACTTCTCCTTCATTTCCCGGATCTCCACTGCGGGTGGCCGGCCCGCGATGATCGCCGACGTGCGTGTCGGCGAAGGCCGAAACGCAAACGGCCCGCGACGCATGGTCACGGGCCGGTCGGACTATCTGACTGCTTACGAAGCGGTAGATAGCTGGATGCTCGAGACGCACGCGTACGAAGCGGCTCGGACCGAGCCGCGCATCGACGCTGACGACGAGCAGAAACAGAACATGGGGCCTTCGTTCTAAGCATCAACAGGTGCCAAGTCAACGAGGATCTCCGTGCTAGCCTTTCGGCGTGCAGACGCAGGAGACGCAAGAAGCGGTTACCTGGTTCAGGACCGACGACTACGGCGTGATCGACCGTCTCGATCACGAGCAGGTGGTGACCAGCTTCTACCGGATGATCCTCCCCATCTGGCCGGAGCACTCGGCGTACGTCATCCGTGCGGCCGATGGCTCCCAGCAGCGGATCAAGATCCCGCTGCAACGGAAGTCGGTGCTGCTCGGCTACCTCCGGTGGAACACCTGGATGGCCGCGCTGGTCTTCGGTGCGCCCGCGATCTGGGCGTACGAGCGGTTCCTGTGGATGGTCGCGCCCGCGCTCGCGTTCGTGGCGATCGCCGGCATGCTGACCTGGGTCGCGGGCCGGTTGCCCGAAGGCGAGGCGATGCGCCGCAGCCTGCTCCGCCGCGTCGTCGGCTTCGGCGCGCCGCCGGAGCTGCTCTCGGACTCGATGCGCGCGGAGGTCCGCTCGAACCTCGAGCTGATGTGGGCCACGAAGTCCGACACGCCGTGGATCGATGCGCTCGGCCACGGCGAAGCCAGCGAGCTGCTCGTAGCGCTCGCCGAGTACCACCAGGAGCCCGAGCTCCTCGCGGTCGCGCACGCGAACTTCTCGAACAAGCTCTGGAACTGACCACGGCGACGCGCGACCGAATCACCTGCGTGCCGGCTGCGAACCGGAGTCCGCTGGTTCAGGTGAACCGCGAAGGCACCGAAGGTCCCGAAGCAGAGTCTTCTCCTGCAGGAGAAAGCCTCTCCTTAGGGTCTTCGAGAACTTCGGGGCTCATCTTTCTGGAAGCACGGTCGCGCGGATTCGTCGCCGTCCGTCCGGCGGGGGCGCCCCTAGCG
>JBBRBG010000201.1:0-16555 GCA_038206055.1 Haliangiales bacterium | reverse complement strand
CGGGTGGCGAGGCGCTCGAGGATCGCGTCGAAGGCGCGGGTGGGCAGGGCAGCGGGGAGCTGAGTGCGGAGCTCTTCGCGGCCAATGCCGTCCGGGTTCGCGAGCTTCGCAGCGATCCTGCCTTCGATGCCGGCGACGGCCTCGGCGTGCAGGTAGTGCGGACCGGCCTCGAGGAGATCGCCGCCGGCGACAAGCGTGGCGAGTGATCGGGTGATGGCCTCGGCGGGGGTGCCCGTGAGGCGCACGAGTCCGTCGAGTGTGGTGCCGGCGAACGAGGCGCCGTGGACATGGAGCGCGAGCCGCTGATCCTGGCGGGCAGCGGCGAGCATCGCGACGGTCTCGGCGTGCTCGGGGCCGCGTCTCGCTTTCGGTGCCAGCACGCGGATCACGGTGCCGCCGCCGATCGTCGAACCGTGGGTCGCGGTGGTGACGAAGCCGCGGAGAATGAAGTGATCTCCGGGCAGTGCCGCGAGCGGAGTCTCCGCATCGACGCGGAGCTGCGCGAGGGCGGTGCCGCCCGGCTCGACCGCTGTAGCTCCGACGAGGACGAGCGTCGCGAGCACCTGTGTCGTCGCGTGGTGCACCAGGACCTTCGTGCGTGGACCGAGCGGTCCGGGAGACGTGCGGAGGTAGCGGATCTGGACATCGAGGATGTGCGAGCCCGCGACCACGTCGGGGTGGACCAGGACGTCACCGCGAGACAGATCGTCGACGGCGATGCCGCCCAGGTTGATCGCCGCGCGCAGGCCCGCGACGGCGCGCACGACCGGCTGCTGATGGACCTCGACACCGCGAACGCGTGCGGTGATCCCGCTCGGGATCACGCGCAGCTCGTCGCCGGCCGCGACCGCACCGCCGAGGATCGTCCCGGTCACGATCGTGCCGATGCCCTTCACGGTGAACACGCGATCGACCGGGAGGCGGAACACGCCGGTCGGCTCGCGCGGCGGCAGCTCGTCGACGATCGCGCCGAGCGCGGTGCGGAGGTCGTCAAGGCCGGCGCCCGTGCGCGTCGACACCGGGACGATCGGCGCGGTGGCGAGGAACGTACCGGCGACGGCAGCGCGCACCTCCTCGGTCACGAGCGCGAGCCAGTCGTCATCGACGAGATCGCGCTTGGTCAACGCGATCAGGCCGCGCCGCACGCCGAGTAGATCGCAGATATCGAGGTGCTCGCGGGTCTGCGGCATCACGCCTTCATCGGCGGCGATCACGAGGCACACGAGATCGAGCCCGGTCGCGCCGGCGACCATCGACTTCACGAACCGCTCGTGACCGGGCACGTCGACGACGGCGATCCGGCGCGCACCCAGATCCATCGGCGCGAAGCCGAGCTCGGTGGTGATTCCGCGTGCTTTCTCGACGGGGAGGCGGTCGGTATCGATCCCGGTCAGCGCGTGGACCAGCGAGGTCTTGCCGTGATCGATGTGTCCCGCGGTCCCGAGGACGATCGGGTACGTCGCTTGCGGCCTCACAGGTTCGGCCAACTTCCTACTGTGGCTCGCGCAGCTCGCGCTTGAGGATCTTGCCGGTCGGATTGCGCGGCAGCTCCGTCAGGAACGTCACCTTGCGAGGGCGCTTGAAGTCCGCGAGGTGGGTGCGGCAGTACTCCATCACCTCGGTCGCGTTGATCGACTCTCCGTCGCGAATCACCACGAACGCGGCGAGCGTCTCGCCCCACTCGGGATCGGGCAGACCGATCACCGCGACCTCGAGGATCGCGGGATGCGTGTTGAGGTGATCCTCGATCTCGCGCGGGTAGATGTTCACGCCGCCGGAGATCACCATGTCGTGCTTGCGCGACTCGAGGTAGTAGTAGCCATCGGCGTCGAGGCGGCCCATATCTCCGACGGAGAAGAAGCCCTCGCGCTGCGAGGACTTCGTGGCCTCGTCGTTCTTGTGGTAGCCGGAGATCAAGGTGGCATTGCGTGCGTAGAGCTCGCCGATCTCACCGGGGCGGACCTCGTTGCCTGCGTCGTCGAGCAGGCGGATGTCGTTGCCGCGCATCTTCTTGCCGATCGTGCCGGGTCGCGACACGTGATCCTTCGGGCCGGCCAGCGTGACGAGACCGGTCTCGGTGGCACCGTAGAAGTTCCACAGCACGGGGCCGAACTGCTCCATGAACCGGCGCGCCGCATCGGTCGGCAGCGGCGCCGCCCCCGACATCACCCAGCGCAGGCTCGAGGTGTCGTACTTCGCGAGCGTGGCCTTGGGCAGGTTCGTGATGCGGATCAGCATCGTCGGGACCATCAGCGTGCAGGTGATGCGCTCGCGCTGGATGATATCGAGCGCGGCCTCGGGCTCGAAGTGGTTCATCAGCACGATCGTGGCGCCGAGCGAGGCCATGATCGCCACGAACGCCGGAGCCGCCGAGTGATAGAGCGGGCACACCACGAGGTGCCGATCCTCGGCGGTCATCCCGACCTGCAGGATCATGTCGGCGACCGACTCGAAGCCAGTCTTCTTCCACGAGCGGTTCGCCCCCTTCGGCTTGCCGGTGGTACCCGACGTGTAGACGATGACGCCGCCGCCATCGCCGCCGCGGGTCTGCTCGCGCGACGGGACCTCGGGTGACGACGCGGCGAGCGCGCGATCCCAGTCGGTCGCATCACCCTCGCTAACCTTGCCCTCGCCACCGACGACGACCATCGGTCCGCCCTTGCCATCCGCCTGCCCGCGCGCCTCTCGCATCGCGTCGATGAACGATGCGTGCAGCAGTGTGGCCTTCGGCTCGGCGTTGTTGAGGATGTACGCGATCTCGGCGGGCTTGCTGCGATAGCCGATCTGCACGGCCGTGCCGCCGATCCGCGCGAGCGCCTGCTGCGCGATCAGGTACTCGACGCCGTTCGGCAGCATCAGCGCGACCCGGCCACCGCCCGAGACACCACGCGCAACGAGCGCACCCGCAAGGCGATTGATGGTGGCATCGAGCTCACCCCAGGTCAGGCGGCGCACGCCGTGCTCACCGTACTCGACGACGGCTTCCTTGTCGGGGTGCGCAGCAGCGTGGAACATCAGCGCGAGGTGCGGGCCAACAGGTGTCTTGCGCGCGCCGCGGACGAACTCGGCGATCTGCGACGGCCGGATGGGCCTCGCGACCTTGCTCGCCCGCAGGACCTTGCCGAAGAACCGCGCACGCTCCACTCGACGACGAAGGCGTTCCAGCACGAGCGAAGCTTACCCGCGATCCTGTCCGGTAATGGGGTCCGACCCCATTTACGGACACCGGCTATTTCTCGAGTGGCGGCGGGCCGATGGACTTGAGCGACGTCGCGAGGAGGCGCTGGACCTCCTGGTACTTCGCGCTCGTGCGGTTAACTCCTGACCGCACCACCCACTTCTCCCAGGCGCTCTTCGCCGTCCCTTCTTCGCCGCGGTCGAACGCCGTGCGGCCGAGGTAGTAGAGCGCCTCGGTCATGTACGTCACGGAGCCGCCGGCCTTCTCTTCCTGCTGCGCGAGCCGAACGGCGAGGGCGTACCCGGCCTGGGCCTGGCCTGGCTTGTTGATGGATTCGTCGCGATACAGCTCGCCGAGCCTGAACGCAGCTTCGCCGCTCGGCTTCTTGGCGAGCGAGAACTCGAGCCAGCGGATCGCGAGATCCTTCTTCTGCCCGAGCTCCTGGTACGAGACTCCGAGCAGGTAGGCGACCTCGGCGTCGTCGGCTTTCAGCTGCTGCGCGGCGAGCAGCGGTACGAGTGCCTTCGCGTGCTCGCGGCGCTTCACGTAGATTCTGCCGGCGCCGAGGAGCGGACTGAACATCAGCGGATCGATCTCGCTCGCGGCGAGATAGGCACGTAGCGCGTTCTCGAGCAGTGCCGTGTCGTTGTGCTCGATCCCGACCTGCTCGGTTGCCCGGCCCTGGCCGTCGAGATACTGCGGATCGCGCTCGTGCTGGACGGCGTCGCCGAACTCCCTGCGCGCGTCATCGGCGCGCCCCTGAGCCATGAAGCCTTCGCCTTTGAGGTAGTGGCCCGCTGCGTGATCCGGATCGGCGCTGACGATCTTCGCGCCTTGCTGGCCGGCCTTCTGGAGTTGCTTCGTGCGCACGTAGAACTTGCCGGCATGCGAGCGCGTCTCGATGCTCGCTTCGTCCTTGGCGACCAGCTCGTCGTAGAGCGCGGCCGCAGCCTCGTCGTTCTTCAAGCGCTCGTAGGTGATCGCGAGCTCGAGACCGATCTCCGAGCGACCGGGTGCGAGCTCGCGCGCCTTTTTAAGATTCTCGACAGCCTCGGGTAGCTTGCCGGTCAGGCCGAGGGCCTTGCCGTACTGGTAGAGGGCGTCGGCATCCGAGGGCCTGGCTTCGACCACGCGGCGGAGCAGCGTCTCGGCCTTCTCCGGCTGGTTTGATTGCAGATAGGCCACGCCGAGCGTCATCGCGAGCTGCGGATCCGTCGCTGCCTTGTCGAGGAGCGAGGACAGCAGTTGATCGGCGCGCGCGCGGTACTCGGCTTCCTTCGCCGGGTTGCGCGCCTCATCGGCCTTGTGGGCCATGTCGTTCAGCTTCTGCACGGCGGCCATGGTTGGCGTCAGATCGAAGTCGCCGGCGAGCTTCGCGGCGGCGGCGTACGCGTCGACCGCGGCCTCGTCCTTGTTCTGCGCCTCGAGCATGCGGCCGCGGATCAGCTCGAGCTTCGCCTGATCCATCGTGACGAGCGGCGGCTTGCGATTGCCAAGCCGCTGGATCCGTTCGGCCGCCGAATCGATCTTGCCGAGCTGGATCTCGATCTCCGCCGCTACGAGCTGGGCGCGAACATCGTTCGCCGAGATCGTGAGCGCCTTGATGATCTGCTCGTTCGCGATCTCGAGCTTGCGGTCGCGCAGCTCGGTCTCCGCGAGGCCGGTCATCGCCGAGATGTTCTTCGCGTCGACGGTCAGCGCCTTGCGGAAGCGCTCGCGTGCGGCATCGAGCCGGCTGCTCTGCAGAGCATCATCGCCGGCGAGCACCCACGCACCCACGATGGCGCGCGGATCCGCGTCCTTGATGTCCTTGCGCGCGAGGATCGCGAGGAGATCAGCCTCCTGCTGCTGCGCCTGGGACTGCGGCAACGTCGACGCGATGCCGACCTGCGCCGGGATGTTGTCCTTCTGGATCACGAGGATCTCGGCGAAGTCGCTGCGCGCACCCTCGATGTCGGCGAGCGCGAGCTTCGCGCGGGCGCGGCCATCGAGCGCGAGGATCTTGAGCGAAGGCGTCGCGGCCATCGCTGCATCGAACGACTTGATCGCCCCCGTGGGCTCGCCGGCGGCGGCCTGCGCCCAGCCGAGGTAGAGCGCGAGTGTGCCGTCCTTCGGCGACGCCGTCGCGAGCTGCTTGAGCTTCGGGATCGCCTTGTCGGGCGCGGTGGTGAGTGTCGAGAGCGCCTGTGCACGATCGAGGGCAGGACCCGTGACGCCATTCGAGAGCGCGTCATTGATCAGCTTGCGGCCCTTCGCGAACCGCACGAGCTGCTGCTTGCCATCGGCGAACGCACCCGCGAACGACGCTTCGGCGCCAATCCCGAGCGCCTCGGCGTTCGAGCCATCGAGCTCGACAACCTGATTCGCCGCCGTCATCGCGCGCTGCCAGTGGTTCGCGTCCTCGGCGACCAGCGATTTGCGCGCGATGGTGAGCTGCGAATCGATCTGTTCGGCGCGCTCCTGTGCGGCAGCGTGACGCCTGTACAGGTAGAACCCGCCGCCGCCGGCGATCGCGATCCCGACCACCGTCGCCAGGATGACCTTCGAGCGCTTCGCGCGCGCGGCCTTCTTCGCCGCGTCGAGGGCGACACGTTCGTCGCGCGTTCGCGGCACGACCTTCGCGAAGCCTCCCGCCTGCTTCGGCTCTTCGAGCTCGAGCGGCGAATCCGTGGCCAGTCCACCCTTCGCGATGGCGGGCAGCGGTGCGCGCTCGGGCGGCTGGTTGCCGGTCGTCGGCGTCGGCTTCTTGCTGCCGAACCGAACGACCGCCTTGCCGGTCTCGTCAGCGGGCGGAGCCGCAGGCGTCTCGGGATGGACGTTCTGCCCGACGCTCGGGCGCGACAGATCAAGATCGTCGAACGAGCCCCCGGTGTCACCGACCATCGGGCTCAGCTGCTCGGCGAGCTCGATCGGTGCATCGTCGCCGAGATCGAGCGGCATCGCGCCCATCCCGATCTCGTGCTTCGCCGATGGGGCCTTCGTGCGCGACGGCTGCGGAAGATCGTCGAAGAAGCCCTTCGGCGCGATCGAATTACCCGGCGGCTTGTTGAGCGCGGGCTGCGGGAGATCGTCGAAGAAGCCCTTCGGTGCGGGCACCTCGGCGCGCGCACTCGCCTGAGACGCCGCCGGCGCACTCCGGGGCAGATCGTCGAAGAAGCCCTTCGGCGCGGGCACCTCGGGCCGCCCGCTCATCGCGGGTTGCGGGAGGTCGTCAAAGAAGCCCTTCGGTGCGGGCAGATCGAGGCTGCCCTTGGGCGTCGGCAGATCGAGATCGAGCGGATTGGCGCCATGCTGCTGCCGCCCGCCCTTGGGCGTCAGCAGATCCGTCGGGCCGCCGGCCTTCGGCGTGGGGAGATCGGTGATCCCATGCTTCGGCGTGGGAAGATCGGTGAGCCCACCGCGCGGCATCGGGAGATCCACCGTCGGGGCGGATGCGGTGCGCGGCGGCGGTTGTGGCGCGGGCTGCGCGCGCGTGGGGATCGGCTTCGCCTTCGGCGCCGGGAGATCGGAGATGACGGCGGGTTGAGTCTCGCGGGGCGGCGGCGCGAGCGGCGCCATCTGCCTGGCCTTTGGTGCCGGAAGGTCGGAGATGCCGGCCGACTTGGGCGCGACGAGCTCCGAGCCGCCCATCAGATCATCGAGATCCAGCGACGGCGCGGGTCCACCACCGGGCGGCCGCGGCGCGGGCAGATCCGCGAGCGAGCTCGACAGCGCCGAGCGCGGTGCGGGTCGCGACGGCTCGTTGCCGAGCGGACTCTGACGCTTCGGTGCCGGCAGATCGGAGAGATCGATCTTGTCGTTCGCTCCGCCCGCCATGGGCGGGATGTTCGGCACTGCGCCCGAGGGTCCGAGCGAGACCGGCGGCGGACCCTTCGGCATCGGCGGCGGCATCTTGGGCAGCGGTGGCTTCGGAATCGACGGGATCGCGCCCGTCTTCACGGGCAGCGCGACGCGTGACTTGCAGCTGCTGCAGTTCACGAACTTCGCGCCGGCCGGCACGTCAGCTTCCGCGATGCGGTTGAGTGTCCCGCAGGCGGAACAAGTCGCCTCGATCATCCAGGGAAATTATACCCCGGTCGCCGCGCGATTGCCTGCTGCGGTCAGCGCTTGGGCGAGCAGCCGCCGCGGCTGTTGAACGGGTCGCACGCGGTGGATGCAGGTGGGACAGGCTGCTTCGCGGGACCCGTCCGAGGCGCCCCCGGCCCGGGCAGCTCGGCCGGAGCCGCGTCGTCATTGTCGTCGTCGTCGTCGAAGTTCGCGCGGGCACGGCCACGCCCACGGCCGCCGGGCTTCGCGATCGCCTTGCGAAGCTGGTTCTGGATCCTGCGCTCGAACTGCGGGAGCACGACCAGGAGCTGCGCGGTCTGCGCCGGGCTCAGGATCTTCCTGAGCTCCGCGAGGCGCTTGTCCTCGAGATCCCAGAACGCTCGCTGGTTCGCGACCGCGTCATCGATCAACCGCTCGATCGCCTTCGGTGCGAGCTGACCAGACGCGCGAAGCTGGCTCGTCAGATTCACGCGCTGCACGAGCAGCTTGTCGGTGACGTCGTCCCACTTCGCGAGCACGGGGAACAGCTTGCCGGCGGTCGCCTCGTCGAGGCCGAGCGCCTCGGTCAGCGTGTACGCGCGCATCGTGCGGATCTTCTTCTTGATGTTCTCGCGGCGCACCGCGGCGTCAGCTGGGTCGAGGTTGCCGCGGGAATCGGCGAGCGCAGGCGTTGCGATCACGGCGGAGATCACGAGGGCGAGCACCAGGCGGATCATGTTTTCTTCCTCGCGAGCCAGGCCTCGGCAGCGACAATGTCATCGTCGCCCAGGTCGTCGACCCACGCCAGGTCATCGGTGGGGAGCAGGCCAAGCTCCGCCTCGTCGCCCGGGGAGGGCGCCCCGTCGTCGAGTAGATCGGCGGCCTGCAGCTCGACCTCGACCGCCGAACCGTCGAGCCACAGCGGCATCGTGGTCGGCTCGTCCGGACCCACCGACGGGGCGACCGGCACCCCGGCATCGCGCCGAGCCGGATTGGTCTCGCCGACACTCGGCGTTGTCTCCGGGGTTCGCAGCACGAGCACGAGCACGGCACCCGCCATCGCGAGGGCGCCGATCGGCACGAGCCAGCGCCAGCCGCGCCACCACGGCCGCGGTGTCGTCGGCCCGACCTCGTCGCGGATCGCGCGCTCCATCGCGGACCAGTCCGGCTCGGCGCCTTCATCGGGGAGGTCGCGGAGCTGACCGAGCAACGCGCGCGTGGCGTCCGCGTCGTCGCGCCACGCCGGGTTGTCGGCGAGGCGAGCCTCGACGATCTTCCGCTCGCCGGTGGTCAGCTCGCCGACGCCGTCGACGTACGCGGCCAGCAGCTCGTCGGG
This sequence comes from Haliangiales bacterium, assembly GCA_038206055.1. GTDB lineage: Bacteria > Myxococcota_A > Polyangia > Haliangiales > Haliangiaceae > JABFXX01. Next base: position 8,015 of record JBBRBG010000201.1, on the reverse strand, counting down.
ATCGCAAGGCCCGGCTTCGCCGGACGGCGCAGCAACGCGTAGCGTTGCGGAGGGTGGATCGCGCTCGCTCATGCCTCGTCTCCGAGCAGCTCGCGCAGGCGCTTCACCGCGTAGTGGAAGTTCACTTTCGCCGTGTTCTCGGTGCAGTCGGCGAGCTCGGAGACCTCCTTGAACGAGAGGTCATCGAACACGCGCAGCTCGAGCACCATCTTCTGCTTCGGCGGCAGCTTCGCGATCGCGGCGCGCAGGCGGACACTCTGCTCGCCGTCGGCGATCCGGCCCGGCGACGCGTGCGGCTCGGACAGCGCATCCTCGTCGAGCTCCGCCGGCTGCTCGCGCTTGTGGTCGCGGATCCACGACAGCGCGCAGTTGATGCCGATCCGGTACAGCCAGCTCCGCACCGAGGCTGCGCCGCGGAACGTGCCGAGCCCCTTGAACGCGCGGACGAACACCTGCTGGCTGACGTCGGCGGCGTCTGCATCGGAGCGGACGTAGCGGCGGATGATCCGGTACACGCCCTTTTGATGGCGCTTGACGATCTGATCGAATGCGCCACGCTCCCCCTGCTGGAACCGCTCCGCGAGCTCGCGGTCCGGGTCCACCGCGGTCAGGACGATCTCCTGCAGCGAAAGGTTGGTGGCAAGGCTGACCACGAGTCGGTAGACCCCGAGCTTGCCAGCCAGGTTAATCGCGCGGTAGGTTCCCGCTCCAACCCCCTACGATCCTTGAGAAAGACGAGATAGGCCATGCTTGACCCAGCCCGAATGGACGACCTGCTTCGGCGCGGCGGCGAGATCGGAGCTCTCGTCGAGGCGTGGCGATCGATCGATACGCGGCGTCGCGGGCTCCAGAACGCGCTCGACACGATGCGCCAGCAGCGTAACGCCGCGAACGAGAAGATGTCCAAGCTGGACAAGAAGTCGCCCGAGTTTGCGGCGGCGCGCGACGAGCTGAAGGAGCTGTCGACCTCGATCAAGCGGGACGAGGCCGAGCTCACCAAGGCGGAGACCGAGTCCGCGCAGAAGCTCCTCGAGCTGCCGAACGCGCCGCATGCGTCGACGCCCGATGGCGCGAGCGAGGCCGACAACGCGGTGCTCCACACCTGGGGCGAGAAGCCCGCGTTCGCGTTCCAGGCATTGCCGCACTGGGAGGTCGGCGAGAAGCTCGGCATCCTCGACTTCGAGGCGGGCACGCGGATCGCCGGCGCGCGATTCACGGTGCTGCGCGATGGCGCGTCGAAGCTGACCCGCGCGCTCATCAACTACATGCTCGATCTCCACACCACGGCTGGCTACACCGAGGTGTGGCCGCCGGCGATCGTGAACCGCGCCGCGCTCCGCGGCACCGGCCAGCTGCCGAAGTTCGAGAACGATCTGTTCAAGCTGCAGATCCCGACGGGCCCGGACCACGAGCCGGACCACGATCTGTTCCTGTCGCCGACGGCGGAGGTCCAGGTCACGAACCTCTACATGGATCAGATCCTCGAGGCGACCGAGCTGCCGATTCACCTCACCGCGTACTCGGCATGCTTCCGCGCCGAGGCGGGCTCGAGCGGAAAGGACACGCGCGGCCTGATCCGCCAGCACCAGTTCGACAAGGTCGAGCTCGTGAAGCTGGTCACTCCCGAGACCTCGTGGGACGAGCTCGAGAAGCTGCGCACCGATGCCGAGCGCGTGCTCCAGGGTCTCGAGCTTCACTATCGCGTGGTCACGTTGTGCACCGCCGACATGAGCTTCGCATCCGCCAAGACCTATGACCTCGAGGTCTGGCTGCCCGGCCAGGACACCTATCGCGAGATCTCGTCGTGCTCGAACTTCGAGGACTTCCAGGCCCGCCGCGCGAAGATCCGCTACCGGCCGAACGCCGGTGACAAGCCGCGTCCGCTGCACACCCTGAACGGGTCCGGAGTCGCGGTCGGGCGCACGCTGGTCGCGATCCTCGAGAACTACCAGCAGGCCGACGGATCCGTCATGGTCCCGAAGGTTCTTCGGCCATATCTCGGGGGACTCGAGCGGCTCGTTCCGAAGGTCTAGCGAGATCTTCCCGGATCATCCTTTACAAGGAGTCGCTGATCCCTATACTGCCGCCCTGCCTCTGGGACCGTCCTGGAGGAGTGGCCGAGTGGTCGAAGGCAGCGGTCTTGAAAACCGCCGAGCGCGAGCTCCGGGGGTTCGAATCCCTCCTCCTCCGCAGGCTTTGAAAATCGAATAGTGTCACGCAAGTGGTCAGGGCGGGACGTCGCTCTAAGAGACGAGCGGCGTCCTTGCCCAGCAATATTTTTTCTTACGCATGTTTTGGCAAAGCCTGGAGAGGTGGCCGAGTGGCTGAAGGCACCGGTTTGCTAAACCGGCATACTGGGTTTACTGGTATCGAGGGTTCGAATCCCTTCCTCTCCGCCGCTCGGCGAGGAGCGACTAAGATGAGGATCCGTAGCTCAATGGATAGAGCACCGGCCTACGGAGCCGGGGGTTAGAGGTTCGACCCCTCTCGGATCCGCAAGTTATGGATGATGAAGGCTGGATGGATGCCGCGCTGGTAGAGGCGCGGGCGGCCGGTGCGGCAGGAGATGTTCCTGTCGGAGCGGTCGTGGTGATGGGTGACGAGATCATTGCCCGCGGCAGAAATCGCCGCGAGCAGGATGGCGACCCCACGGCTCACGCCGAGATCGTCGCGCTCCGCGAGGCGGCGCGCGTGCTTGGAATGTGGCGAGTCGAGGGAACGCTGGTTGTCACGCAGGAGCCATGTCCGATGTGCGCGGGCGCGATCGTCAATGCACGCGTCGCTCGTCTGGTGTTCGGGTGTACCAACCCAAAAGCCGGCGCAGTGACGACGCTGTTCCAGCTGGTTTCCGATCCACGGCTCAACCATCGCGTCGAGGTTCGCGGCGGAGTTCGCGATCTCGAGTGCGCAAAGGAGCTGCAGGCGTTCTTCGCCGAGCTCCGGCGAGGACCGAAGTACTAGTTTTCTGGAGGAGTGTCCGAGTGGCCGATGGTGTCTGATTCGAAATCAGATTTGCGCAAGCAACGGGGGTTCAAATCCCTCCTCCTCCGCAATTCCCGAATGAAACCCCGTTGGAGGGGTGACCGAGTGGCCGAAGGTGCACGATTGGAAATCGTGTGTACTGAAAGGTACCGAGGGTTCGAATCCCTCTCCCTCCGCTGCCCGCCCAAACCACACTGCGTGATGCGTTTTTATGGTCCCGGGTGACGTGACAGCTGTGAACCCCGCCAGGCCCGGAAGGGAGCAACGGTAGCGGAATTAGCGGGTGCCTGGGGCCACCTTTACGCGAGCGACGATTCGATTCGGATCGTCGCTCGCACCTTTTTCGGCTGGTATGCTCCCAGCGCATGCGTGGTTCGTTGGTCCTGTGCGCGTTGCTTGCGACGGGCTGCAAGTCGGAGCCGGGAGCCGATCCGTCGGAGACGGAGACGCCCTCGACGCCGGCCAAAGGATCCGCGGGCGGATTCAGCGCGAGCCTGTCGGCGGAGCTGGGCTCCGGCTCGAGCGGGTCGTCGGCCGTCGGCCCGGGGGCAGGCTCATCCATGGGCTCGGGTGCAGGTTCGTCATCTGGAACGATGGCCGGCTCGGGCGCGGGCTCGTCGTCGGGGACGATGGCCGGCTCGGGCGCGGGCTCGTCGTCGGGAACGATGGCCGGCTCCGGCGCAGGCTCCGGAGCGAAGGTCCCGGTTGCGGCTGGCTCGGGCTCGGGCTCGGGCTCGAAGCCGAGCGCGACGGCCGCAGGCTCGGGTGCAGGCTCCGGATCGAAGGTCCCGGTTGCGGCGGGCTCGGGCGCAGTCGCCTCTGGATCGGGCGCGCCGCCGGCGGTCAAGCCAACGATGACTCCCGAGCTCCGCGCGATCAAGCTCTCCCTCGAGCCGAACTGGGATCGCGATCAGCTCGAAGCGGCATCGATCTCGTTCTTCGAAAAGAATCAGATCGCGACGTTCAAGTTCAACTACGGCTACGAGGACGAGGCCGCGCCGGCCAATCGCGACGCGTACAAGAAGTTCCTCGCCGATTCGGGGAAGCTCAAGGTCCTCGCCGATCGACAGAGCGGATCGGCCTGGTACCTCGAGGGCACCGATGCCACCGGCCACGCGGCGTTCCGCGTCGTGGTGACATACGGAGGCAAGCGGCTCGTCTGCTACGGCTCGCTGTACAAGGACTCCGGACTCGGAGATCTCCGCGACAGCATCCTTCAGCAAGCCAAGAAGATCTGAGAGACCATCCAGTTGTAGCGTCGGAGCCGGCGGGTATAGTGCCGCTGGTTTCCGCGCATGTCCTACCTGGTTCTCGCACGCAAGTACCGCCCGTCGACGTTCTCCGAGGTCGTTGGCCAGGATCACGTCACGCGCACGTTATCGAACGCGTTCGCGAGTGGCCGCGTCCATCACGCGTTCCTGATGACCGGGCCGCGTGGCTGCGGCAAGACCACGGTCGCGCGCATCATCGGCAAGGCGCTCAACTGCGAGAAGATGGTGCCGGGCGCATCGTCGAGCAACGAGCCGTGCGGCACCTGCAGTGCGTGCGTGTCGATCGGCAACGGCAGCGCGGTCGACTACCAGGAGATGGACGGCGCCTCGAACCGCGGCATCGACGCGATTCGCGAGCTCACCGAGGCCGTGCGCTACCAGCCGGCGCAGCTCCGCAAGAAGGTCTACGTCATCGACGAAGTTCACATGCTGACGACCGAGGCGTTCAACGCCTTGCTCAAGACGCTCGAGGAGCCGCCGCCGCACGTGACGTTCGTGCTCGCGACCACCGAGCCGCACAAGCTGCCGAACACGATCCTGTCGCGTTGCCAGCGCTACGACTTCAAGCTCGTTCCGGCGCAGCGCCTCGCGCAGCACCTGACGACCATCCTCAAGGCAGAGAAGCTGCCGGTCGAGGCCGGCGCGGTCAGCCTGCTCGTGCGCGAGTCCGGCGGCAGCGTGCGCGACGCGCTCTCACTGTGCGACCAGATCATCTCGTACGTCGGCGACGCGAAGATCACGGAGGCGCATGTCGCCGAGGTGCTCGGCGTCGCGGATCGCACGCTGACCCGCACCCTGGTTCGCGCGCTCGCCACCGGCGACGCGGGTGCAGCGCTTGGCGCCGTGGAGTCCGCGATCGACCGCGGCGTCGACGAGGTCCAGCTCGCCCGCGCGATCGTGCGGTACCTGCGCGATCTCTCGGTGCTGCAGGTGGCGCCGGATCGCCGCGAGCTGATCGATGCCTCGGATGAGGAGCGCGCGGAGCTCTCGGGTGAAGCTCGTGAGCTCGACCGCTCGCGCGTGACGCAGATGTTCGAGCGCATGCTCCGCTGCTGCGACGAGCTCGGCAAGACGCTGCAGCCGCGTCTCGTGCTCGACTGCGCGCTGATCGATGTCGCCACCGTCGAGCCGCTGGTGCCGCTCGGCGATCTGATCGATCGACTCGGCGATCTCGAGCAGCGGCTCGCCGGCAAGGGCGCTCGCGCCGGCACGAGCGGTGGTGGAGGTGGCGGCGTGCGCACGACGAAGGCCAGTACGCCGAGCCAGGTCGCCACGTCGCGCCCGCAGTCGGCGCCGGCCATGCAGTCGGCGCCGGTCGCGCCGCCGTCGATCACGCCGTCGTTGCCGGTCTCGCAGCCGCCCGCGTCTCCCTCATCTGCGATGTCGTCGGGGGCACCCGATGCACCGCACGGGGGCTCGGCCAGCGGCCGCACGCCGCCGTCGGATCATTCGGCTCCGGTCTCGATGCAGCCGTCGGGCCCGGTCCCGGCCGTCGGGGCCGTCGCATCGGGTTCCGGTCCGCACGACGAGAAGGCGCCGCTTCGCATCCCGCAGAACGCCGAGGAAGCGCTGCGCGCGTGGAACCGTGTCCTCGACACCCTCGAGAAGCGGAACATGTTCTCGGTATTCGCGCCGTTCCAGCACGCGCGCGTCCTCAAGTGGACTACCGATGCGCTCGATCTCGGCTTTCCGATCGATGTTCACACGATGGGCGAGATGGCCCACGATCGAACCGAGGAGCTGAAGACGCTGCTCCGCGAGCTCGGCTCCGACCAGAAGTCCGTGCGAGTCACCGTCAAGCTGCTCGACGACGGCGAGTCCAAGGCCGCCGGCGCGCGTTCGATCCTCGAGACCACGCAGGACAAGTCGAGGGCGGAGAAGACCAAGCGCGAAGCCGAGGCTCGCGAACACCCGATCACGAAGCACGTGCTTCAGACCTTTGGCGCCTCGATCAAGGAGATCAAGACCGATGTCTAACCCCAAGATGCCCGACCTGAACGCCCTCATGAAGCAGGCCCAGAAACTCCAGGGCGACGTGGCGAAGATCCAGGAGGAGCTCGCGAAGATGACCTGCGACGGCGCTGCCGGCGGCGGGCTCGTCACCGCCACGGTTAACGGCCAGTTCGAGGTCGTGAGGGTGAAGATCGACAAGTCGGTCGTCGATCCGAACGACATCGGCATGCTCGAGGACCTCGTGACGGCCGCGGTCAACGCGGCGGCGACGAAGATCCGCGAGACGAGCAAGGAGAAGATGGCGGCGGTGATGGGTCCGATGGGCGGCATGCCGGGCATGCCCGGTCTTTTCTAGTTCGGTTCTAGCCCGGGTCTAGCCGCCGCGATGTCCGATCCGATCCGACGCCTCGTCCAGCAGCTGTCCCGCCTTCCGGGCATCGGCGAAAAGAGCGCCACGCGCCTGGCGTTCCACCTGATCCGCGGGAATCGCCAGCAGATCCAGGAGCTCGCGCAGGCGCTGCTCGACGTCACTGACAAGATCCGCCTGTGCTCGGTGTGCATGACGATGACCGAGGCGGACCCATGTGCGTTTTGTACTGATCCTCGGCGGGACAGCGAGACCATCTGCGTTGTGGCCTCGCCATCGGACCTGATCGCGATCGACCGCGGCGGCCACTTTCGCGGGCGATACCACGTGTTGCACGGCCTGCTGTCCCCTCTCGAGGGCATCGGCCCGGACGATATCCGGATCGCCGAGCTGGTCAAACGGCTAGGCGGCGACCCGCCGGTACGCGAGGTCATCATCGCGACCAGCCCGAGCGTCGACGGCGAGGCGACGGCCATGTACATCGCACGGACGCTCAAGCCGCTGGGCGTCCAGGTATCTCGGATCGCGACCGGACTACCCGTCGGCGGTGAGCTCGAGTACTCGGACCAGGCCACGATCGCTCGCGCGCTCGCCGGTCGGGCGACGATGTAGGGAGTCGTTTTGTCCGGAGCCACCTTCGCTATAAAGGGCGGAAAGGTTGAACGAATCCCGGTGCGTTGGTACCGTGAATCCGTCGGCGGGGAGCACCTCTTTTATGCGGGGTCGACCCGACCAAGGAGCCAGAGCGCGATGATCCAACAGCTCGTCATGTACGAGGAGGAGCTTCACGAGATCAACAGGATCTGTGAAACCCTCCACCGAGACTCCAACGCGAAGGCCGTACTGGTCATCGACAAGAACGGTCAGGCCATGGCCTCGGCCGGCGATGTTCAGGAGCTGGACGTCACGTCTCTGTCCTCGCTCACCGCAGGCAACGTGGCCGCGACCGGCGGAATCGCCTCGCTGCTCGCCGAGAAAGAGTTCGCCGGCCAGTTCCTCGAAGGAGAAAAGGTCAGCTACCACGTCTCGATCGTCGGCCAGCGCGTCATCCTCGTCGTGCTGTTCGATGGACGCTCGTCCCTCGGTCTCGTTCGCCTGCGCGTGCGCAAGGCGGCCACCGAGCTCGTCGGCATCCTCGAGATCATGGTGAGGAAGAGCCAGAGCGGCTCCGGCCAGCAGTCGGTGTTCAGCGAGATCACCGACGACGATATCGACAACCTGTTCAACGATTAGGCGCGCCCATGAGCTTCATCAACTACTCGTCGCGCGAGATCAACTGCAAGATCGTCTACTACGGCCCTGGCCTGTGCGGGAAGACGACGAACTTGCAGTACATCTACAACAAGACCAATCCCGAGGCGAAAGGGAAGATGATCTCCCTCGCCACGGAGACGGAACGCACGCTGTTCTTCGACTTCCTCCCGCTCTCGCTCGGCGAGATC
>JBBRBG010000200.1:0-16741 GCA_038206055.1 Haliangiales bacterium | reverse complement strand
TGATGCCGACGTTGTTCGCGACGAAGTCGATCGTGCCGCCCTTGGTCGGGAGCGTCACCGGGAGGCGGACCGTCTGGCCCACGAACTCGTCCTCCTGGAGGACCTCCATGCCCAGACGGACCATCCAGTGGAGGGCGCCGTCGCCGCCGTCGGCGACCCAGTAGCGGGCGCGCTTGCGGAGGAAGTCGCGAAGGACCGGCTTGATCGAGTCGATCGAGGCGGTCGAATGGACCTCCCCGAGGGTCCCGACAATGCGCTGAAGCCGCTCCGCCCGGTCCGGACGATTGCGGTTCTTGCGGCTATTCGGGTTCGTGATGACGCCGATTTCCATCGGGTCCCAAAGGCTGCAAAAGTCAGGCGAGACGCAGTGCGTCGTAAGCGACTGGAATCACGTTCTGGCAACCGGCAGGAAGAGGCTCGCTGCGTAGGCCCTTACGCGGGAACTGGATAGCCCCCGAGTCGGTTGGCTGACGCAGGTGAATTCGGGCCCTACAATGGCAGGGTGCACGGCTCCTGGCTCGTCGTGCTCGCCGCGTGCGGCGGCGGGCCTGCACCGGTCGCAACGACGTTTGCACCGGCGCCAATGACGGCATCCGTGCCCGCTCTCGCAGAGCGCGCGCCGGTGGATCCGATCGCCGTGTTGACGCCGGTGCCCGGCGCGGACGTGTCGTGGCTCGCGCCCGGGCAAGCGCAGCTCGAGCTCGATGGCGCGATGATCGAGAACCCGGGCGGTGGCACACCGATCGAGGTCGTCGTGGTCGAGGCGCACGGAAACCGCGTGCGCGTGGCGCTGATGCTCGAGCACGCGCGATTCTCGCTGTGGACGGATCGCAACCGGCTGTTCTCCGTGATGCGCAAGACACAGCGGGTGAACGCGCGCGGTGCCGGCGCGATGAGTGACATGCAGGCCACGATCAAGGCCGGGGCCCGGGTGAAGCGCATCGGCCACAAGGAGTCGTGGACGAACATCCGGTACTTCGGCGCACTCGAGGTCGAGGGCTGGATCCCGGATGCCGTGCTGGGCGAGGCCGGACCGCCGCACGAGGAGCACGGTCGCTATCCGTCGGGACATCCAACGCTGATGGTCATGCCGGGCGCGGTGATCCGCAACGAGGCCAAGTGGGCCGCGGACGAGATCGCGGTGATGGCGAACGGCTACTTCCTCGACGCGCTGAACGAGCTCGAGGACGACTGGACCGAGGTCGGCTACGAGGATGGTGATGTCATGGTCCACGGCTTTGTCTCGAAGCGGTTGCCGCCGGGCCAGGTGCATCGGCCGCACACCGATCCGGCCACCCAGCCCATCCCGATCACGCCGAACACGAAGGTCGCCAGCGGCACCTGTCTCTATTCGCGCGTGAAGGGCGATCCGATCGGCTACATCGTCGGCGACCGCGATGTCGATCTTGCGGATGCCCAGCTCGGCTGGTTCGCGCTGACGATCGATTCGCCTTGGGGACCGATCTCGTTCGCGGCGCGCGGGTCGACGCGCACTGATCTCCAGGCGTGCGCACCGGCGGGGACCGTGCCGCCGTCCACGATTCCCGCGGCGACTCCTAGCGCCCCGTGAACACCGGCGGACGCTTCGCCATGAACGCGGCGACTCCCTCGCGGGCGTCGTCCATCACGACCGATGCGGCCTGCACGTGGGACTCTGCGCGCGCGCCCTCGACGATCTCGAGCCCGAGGCCGCGACGGATCGCGAGCTTCGTCTCCTGCACGGCAAACGGCGCATTCGCGGCGATCGTCTGCGCGAGCTCCATGGCCACGGGCATCACATCCGCCGCGGGCACCGCGCGGTTGAGGATGCCCATGCGCTCGGCTTCGGTGCCGTCGACGAGGCGACCCGTGAGGAGGAGATCCGACGCGCGCGCGAGGCCGACGAGCCGCGGCAGCATGTAGCTGATCGCCATGCCGGGTGCGAGCCCGAGCTTCACGAAGTTCGCGCCGTACTTCGCGTCGACGGCGCCGATCCGCAGATCACAGACCAGCGCGAGTCCGAACCCACCGCCGACCGTGTGGCCGTTGAGCGCACCGATCACCGGGACGCGCAGCTCGAGCAGCGAGAGGAACGGCTCGTACATCGCGAACGACTTCTCGTGCGGCTCGCGATCATCGTCCTGCCGCTGGAGCGTGGACTTGAAGTCCGCGCCGCTGGAGAAGCACGCCCCGGTACCGGTGACGACGAGTGCGCGGATGCTCGCATCCGCCTTCGCGCGAGCACTCGCGGCCGCAAAGGCGTCCAGCAGCTCCGGCGTCATGCTGTTGCGGTTGTCGGGACGATCCAGCGTGATGAGCCCGATGTCTCCGCGCGTCTCGTAGCGAACCGCTTCGGCCATGCGGAGACCCTATCAAGGCCACCCCCGCCGGGCACCATGGCCCGCGCAACGTAAGCCACTGAAAGTTCGGGACAAGTTCCAGGTCTCCAGCGTTTCGGGCACTTGCAGGGCCTCACCTGCGGATCCTGCAGGCTCATGCGCGTCCTGCAGCCGACTTAGTACGATTCGCAACGAATAACAGCGAGTTAACTGTTGGCCCGCACTCTGCATCTATCCCAAACCGAAGCCGGTTGGCTTCATCATCAGGAGTCTCGATGGAAAATGGCCGCGACTTCATCAGCCTTGATCGGCTCAACAACGTCACGGCGATCCGCCTGACGGCGCAGACTGGCTGGTCGTACGTCGGCAAGGTCAAGGTCCGCTTCGTCGATGGCGGGCAGCAGACCATCCGCATCAACCAGTGGATCCCGTCCACGGGCCTCCAGCTCGACGTCGACCGTGATCGCCGTGGCGTCGACTCGCTGATCGTCACTGGCTCCACGAGCGGCTACGGCTCGATGTACTCGGTCTCTGCTCTCAGCTCGCGCACCGTCGAGCTTCCCCGCCCGCCGGTCTACAACCCGCCGGTCATCCAGGAGCAGAGTCCCGTCATGCTCTCGAGTGAGCTGACGTTTGCGAACACCACCGGCTACCGCGAGATCCCCGTTGCCGCGTCTGCAGGCGTCTTCACGAAGCTCCGGTTGCAGGACCACGGCGGCGCGATGCCCCTCGCCAAGGTGATCGTCAACTTCTCCAACGGCCAGATCCAGACCATCGACAACATCAACCACATGTACAGCCCCGGCGAGTTCATCGACCTGCGCCTCGACGCTCGTGGTGGTGGCAAGATCACGAAGGTCTACGTCTTCACCAACGACACGAACACGCCGATCCCGAACGTCATCAACGGCTCGTTCGACGTCTTCGCACTCTGAGCTGACTCACACACGGCGCACCAGCAATGGTGCGCCGTCTTCGTTTGTGGAGAACACCATGACCAAGCTCACCGCACTCGTCACCACCCTGGTTCTGGGTACCTCGTCGCTCGCGCTCGCGCGCCCGGCTCAGTTCCCCGCGAACGACAACTGGCGCGAACGTCAGGAGGTCCGCATCGATCGCGACCACGCCTCGGGCCAGCGCACGTATCGCCCGGCCTGGGTCGCCCTCTCCGGCGCCACGCATCTGCAGCGCGGCCGTGATGTCATCCCGGTCGGCGTCCAGCAGGGCCGGTTCACGCAGCTGCGGTTCCAGGCCACCGAGGGAGTGTCGGCGATCGATCGCGTCCTCATCCGCTTCGGCGACGGCCGCTGGCAGGTCGCCGACCTCGGCAAGCGCCTCGACGCCGGCACGCCGATCGTCGAGGTCCAGCTCGAAGGCCTCCGCCGCAACATCGATCAGATCATCGTGCTCGGATCGTCCGGGCGGCGGGGCTCGTACCAGGTGTTCGGGATCTAGCTGCCGCCGAGCTCGTCGAGGAACTGCTGCGCGTCGGCAAACGCCGGATCCTCGCGCAGCGCCTTCTTCGCCCACAGCTCGGCCTTCGCGCGATTGCCACGCGCGTGCTCGATCTTGGCTTCCCAGAGCAACGCCATCGGACGGGTGACAGGCGCCGGGTTGTCCATCAGCGTGATGGCGCGCAGCGGCTTGAGGGCGAGCTCGTAATCACCGATCTCGGTGGCGAGCTGCGCCAGCTCCGCGGCGACCTCGGCGTTCTTGCGATCGACGTCGAACGCCTTCTTCAGCCAGTTGAGCTGGCCGTCCTTGTCGCCGAGCATCGAGGCCACGCGACCCATGCGCTGCTGGAGGACCGCGAGCTCCGGCGTGCGCTTCTTCTGCGCAGCGATCGCCGCTTCGAGGGTGCGGCCCGCATCTTCGAGCTGGCTCGAGGAGATCAGGACGTCGACGTTGAGCATCAACGCACCGTGATCCTCGGGCTGGAGCTCGAGGGCCTTCTGGGCCGGAACCTGCGCCGACGCAGCATCCTCGAGCTGATAGAGATACAGCTCGGCGGCGCGCTTGTAGTTCGCGTAGCGCGTGGTCGGGTCACTGCCGTGGTCGGCGTCCGCGAGGAGCACACCGGCGAGCAGGCGGAACTCGCCGGCCGCTTCGTACATCTCGCGCAGCTTGTTGCGGAGAACTTCCACGCCCGGCTGCGCCTGGTGCACGACCTCGAGCACCGGCACCGCGTCGGCCGGACGGCCCGCCTGCGTCGACGCGGAGGCCGCGCGGAGTGCTGCCTGGACCTGCGCGTCACCCTCGGTGACGTAGGCAAGGCGGGTCGCCGCCGCGGAGACACCGTCCCAGTGCTGGATCGACTCGTCGAGGTCGCACAGCATGTACAGCGGCTCGGAGTCGCGCGGATCGCGCTCGATCCAGCCGACGAGGAAGCCGCGGCCGCGCTCGAGCTCGCCGTGCGCCGTGAGGAGCTGGGCGAGCTTGAGGGTGGCGGTGCGCTCGGTCGGCATGTCGCCATCGCGCTCGGCGCGGCCGCGCAGTCGCTCGAGACCATTGACGAGGGTCTCGGTGACGCGCTCCTTGTCGAGCTCGTAGGCCTCGGTCAGATCCGTGACGGCGGAGGCGTCGTCGCCGAGCTGCTGGCGGAAGTTCGCGCGGAGGAGCAAGAGCTCGGTGCGCCCGCTGCCCGTGACGGTGGCGAGCGCCTCGCCGATCGCGCGCTGTGCAGCATCGAGCTCGCCCGCGGCCGCGAGTGCGGCAGCGTGGTCGGTGACGAGCTCGACGACGTTCGGCGACCGTTGCCGCGCCTTGCGGAGGACCTCGGCGGCCTTGAGCGGCTGACCGAGGAAGCCCGAGTACGTCGCGGCGGCCTCGCGGAGGCGCTTGACCGCGGCATCGTCGGGCAGCCGCTCGGCATCCTTGGTCATCAGCTCTGCGAGCTCCGACCACAGCTCGTTGTCGCGGTACCACTTCTCGAGCCGCTCGTGGATGTTCTTGTCGTCGGGCGCCGAGCCGTGCGCGAGCTCGAGCGTGCGCTGCACGCCGCGGGTGTCGCCGGCGGCCTCCCACATCGTCGCGAGCTTGCCGGCGAGCGCGGGTGCGCGCTCCGGTGTCTCGACGGCGAGCAGGCGCTCCATGAGGACCGCGCCCTCGCGCGGGTTGTCGTTGTCGCCGAGCTGACCGACGACGCGGCGGAGGATCTCGCGATCGTCCGGCGCGATGATCAGCGCGGCGCGATAGACGCGAATCGCATCGGGCGACTCGGTCTTCTCGAGCAGATCGCCGAGGCGCGTTGCGACATCGACCGTGGAGTCACGGTGACCGCGGCGCTGCGCATCCTCGAACCGCGACCACAGAAACTCGGCGATGCCATCGTCGTCGCCGAGCTGGCGCAGCGTGGACTCGTAGAGCTCGGCGGCCTCGAGGTTGTCGGCGTCGTCGGTGAGGCAGTCGCGCAGGATATCGAGCGCGTCGTGATAGCGCTTGAGGTTCTCGATCAGGAACCGCGCGTGCTCGAGCCGGAGCGCGTTGCGCTCGGCCGGGGTCACGAGGTTCGGTAGCGTCGAGGAGATCACGCTACCGAGACGGTCGCCGTCGCCGAGCTCGCGATAGATCGTGAGCAGCGGCTGCCACACGGCGCGATCATCCGGCTTCCGCTCGCGCAGGAACTCGTAGACCTCGGCGGCGACATCGACCTTGCGGTGGGCGAGGGCGCGCGTCGCGATCCGCATCGCGAGGCCATCGACCTGCTCGCCCATGTCGTTCGGGACGATCGGCGCGATCTCGTACGTGAGGTCGCGCGCCTGGTTGAGATCACCAGCGGCGAGCCGGCGCTCGGCGAGCGCGAGCACGGCCCACGGCGCGGAGCCGAGACCATCCACGGTGTCGCGCGCCGCGGCGACCGCGCGCACGAGCAGCGATTCGGCGCGCTGCTCCTGGCCCTGGTCGACCGCGAGATCCACGGCCTCTCGGATCTGGTGCGGCGTGGCCGAGCTGAGGCTCGCGCGGCGCTCGAGGAAGTCGAGCAGCAGCTCGCCATCTCCGCCGTTGCGCGAGACGCGCTCGTACATCGTCATCACCCGCTCGTCGTTCGCATCGTGCGTGGCGGCCTGCTTGAGCAGCCGGCCGGCCTGGGCCCACCGCGGCTCCGCGGCAAACGCGCGCTCGAGGAGCTCGAAGCCCTGCTTGCGGCGCGCTTCGCTCGCGAGGAAGATCTCGGCGAGGCGATACAGCGCGTCGACCTGCGCCGGCGTCGGCTCGGCATCGGTGCCCGCCAGCTCGAACATCTTGTCGAGGGTGCGGGCCTGCTCGGCGGTATCGCCGAGGGCCGCCGCGACGCGGGCCTGCGCATAGAACGCCTCGGCCAGTCGCTCCCCGAGGATCTCGACGCGGCGGTACAGGCTCGCGGCACCGCGCAGGTCGTTCGCATCCTGCTCGAGTGCCTCGCCCGCGCGCATGAGCAGATTCGCGATGAGCGGCGGATCGTCCTTACGACGGAGCCGGTCGACGACCTGGTCGACGGCGTCGACGAACTTCTTCGTCAGGTCGAGCTTCTTCGAGAGTTGCCGCGCGCGCTCGTGGAGCTCGAGCTTGCCGGGTGACGCGTTGATCGCCTTGATCAGTGCATCGAGGGCCTCGTTGCCGCGACCGAGGCTGTCGAGGGTCTCGGCCATATCGGAGAGCAAGCGAGCCTGGCTCTGGTGTTCGGGATTGGTGTCGAGACGCTTCGTCAGCACCTTGAGCAGCAGCTCGCCCTGGTCGTGCGCGAGCAGCGAGCGGCGGAGGCGGCGAACCTCGGCGTCCGACTGGATCGCGGTCTCCATGGCGGACTCGAGGAGCTCCTTCGCCTGATCGGCCTCGCCGCGCGTCTTCGCCAGTGCGTGCAGCTCGAACAGTACTTCCGAAGCGCCGACGGCGGCCTCGTCATCTCCCGGCGGCGTGCGGCGCACGACGAGGAGCAGGGCGCGATAGGTGCGCTCCGCCTTGTCGAGCTGACCCGCGGTGCGCGCCATCTCGGCGAGCTCCTTCTGGATCGCGGCATTGGAGACGTCCATCTTCGCCGCCGCCTCCATCTCCGTCATCGCCTCGTCGATCTTGCCCTCGGCCTGCGCCACGCGCGCGAGCTCGACGTGCAGCGCAGCGCGCTCCGGCGAGCGGCGGCGCCCGAAGTCAGCGATCAGCTCGGTCAGGGCGGCGCGTGCCTCGACGACCTTGCCGGCAACGCGCTGGCCGATCGCGAGCGCGGTGCGCAGATCCTTGTCGGTCGGATCGAGCTGCAGCGCGGTCTCGAGCGCGGGGATCGCCTTCGCGGGCGAGCCGAGGCGCGTCAGGTAGATCGACGACGCCTCGCGGGCGAAGTCGCGCGCGAGCTTGCTGTCGTCCTTGAGCAGCGGCAGCGAGCGCGTCAGGTGGCGCGCCAGCGGCTCCCACATCTCCGCCTTGCGGTAGAGATCCCCGAGCAGCGTGCGGAGCTCGATCGCGGGCTCCTTGTCGTCGAGGTTGACCTCGATCGCCGTGATCGCGCGTTCGGCCTGATTCGCCGAGAGGTGCGCTTTCGCGAGCTGGCTGACGACGAGCAAGCGCTCGGCGGGCGGGACCGTGCCGAGCAAGCTCTCGAGCCACGGCACGGCCTGACCCGGCTGGCTGCGCTCCAGGTTGAGCCGGGCGAGGGCGCGCAGCGAGTCGCTGGTGGGAGCGAGTGCGACGACGCGGCGGTGACCGCTGATCGCGCGCTCGACTTCCTTCGTATCGGTCTCGGCGACCTGCGCGTAGCGCGCCCACAGTTTCGCGGCACGACCGAGGTCGCTCGCGGCCTCGAGGCGATTCGCCTGGGCTTCGAGCAGATCGGCGAGTGCACGGTGCTGACCCTTGCTCGAGAGGAGATCCGCGACCGCATCGATCGACGCGTCGTGACCGGGGCGCTCCTCGAGGTTCGCCTTGAGGGCATCGAGCCGGCCACCGCGCTCCTCCACGATGCCGACGAGCTTCGCGAGCTCCAGGCGGAGGATCAGCTTCTTGTCGGGATCCGTCTCGAGGCCGAGCTGGATCTGCCGCAACGTCAGCAGCTCGGGGACGCGGTCCTCGAGGCCGAGCAGGTGAGCGAGGCGCTCGATCACTTCGAGATCGTTCGGCGCCTGCGCGAGCACGCTGCGGTACATATCGATCGCGGCGGCGTTATCCCCGAGCTCCACCGTGGCGAGCTGTGCCGCGCGCAGCCGCATGTCGCGACGCGTGTTCTGATCGAACGGCAACCGAGCCGCTTCGATCAGCGTGTCAACGGCGGCGCGAGCGCGGCCACCGGTCCGGTACAGGTCGACGAGGGCATCGATCGCCCACTTCGCCACGGCGTCGACGGAGCGGGCGCTCTTCACGCTCGCCGTACCACGCCACGCAGCGGTCGCGCGGCCGAGCACCGCCGACAGGATCTGAAGCGCCTGCTCGCGGTCGCCGAGCTTGCTCGCAACTTCGGCGGCGCCGACCAGCGAATCGAGATCGCGGCCGTCTGCATCGGAGAGCCGGCGCAGTGCTTCGAGCAGCTGCGGCGTGTTGCCCTGATCGCGCTCGAGCGTGACGAGCTCGCCGAGCCATGCGGTGCGCTCGCCGCCGAGCTCGAGCGCCTTGCGCTGCGCCTTGATCGCGCTCGCCTTGTCGCTGCGGTGATCGCGGTGAAGCGCGCCGAGGCGGTGATAGAAGCTTGCGCCGACGGAGGTCGGCAGCTTGTGCCGCTCGAGCGATGCATCGAGCGCGGCGGCGAGAGCGTCGTTCGCGCTCGCCTTCGCACCGGCGACCTCGAGGATGCCGAGGAGCTCGTCGTCGAACGCCTCGCGGACGCCGGCGTGGCGAACCACGACCGATGCGGCGTCATCCCAGCGGCCGAGCTGGCCACCGAGGTGCGCGAACGCGTGAACGGCGCGGCGGTTGCCGGGCTCGACCGCCGCGACCTGCGCGTACGAATCGGCGGCGCCCGGCGGATCGCTCAGGTGGTCCGCGACCATGTCGGCGTACGACAGCCGGAGGCGAGCGGCCTCGCGCTGGTCCGTGCCGAGGGCGTCGATCGCCTCGCGATACGCGAACGCGGCGGTCAGGTAATCACCGGTGACCTTCGCGAGCGAGACGAGCTGGTTCTCGATCAGCTGATCGCGCGGAGCGAGCGGGAACGCCTTCGCGAGATCGGCGAGCGCACCGGGCGAATCGTGCTTGTGCTCGAGGCGAAGCTGCGCGGCTTCGCGGAGCAGCGCGAGCTTCGTGCGATCGTCCTTCGCCTCGGCGAGTCGCGCCGAGAGCAGATCGAGCACGCCGCCAAGGTCGCCGTTGATCCGCATCGCCTGCGCGAGCGCATCGGCGGCGCCGGCACGGGTGGCCGGAACGTCGAGTAGCGCGGTGAGACCGGCACGGGCTTCCTTGCTCGCCGGATCGATCGCGATCGCGTTTCGGTACGCGGTGAGGGCACGCGCCTCCGAATTCAGGTGCTCGCGCAGCGCATCGCCGAGGCGCACGAGGCGCGCGACGGTGCGCGCGGTCGAGCGGCTCGACGACGTCTCGAGCAGGTCGGCCATCTCGGCCCAGCGCCCGGTCTCGGCGAGCAGATCGGCGAGGGCGGAGATGCCCTCCTCGTCGTCCTTGTGGTCGGCGACCACGCGCTGCCACGCGCTGATCGCGGCGGTCTTGTCCTTGCGCTGCTGGTCGTGAACCAGCGCGACACGCACGAGGTCCGCGCGCTTCTGCATCGGCGCGGCGACCTTGTTCGCGCGGCTCTCGAGTGCGGCGACGAGATCATCCCAGCGCTGCTGCGTCTCGAGGATGCCGATCCGTGCATCGAGGCCGGAGAGATCGTTCGGATCGCTGTCGATCCGGCGCTCCCACAACGAGAGAGCGCGTTCGGTATCGCCGAGCGATTCGGCGAGCTTCGCAGCCTCCGACAGGATCGAGCTGCGCGCGCCTTCGTTCGCTTCGAGGTGCGCCTGGCGCTCGAGAACGCCGAGGCGCTCCTTGGGGCGGTTGGTCTGCGCGTAGAGCGCGGCGAGGCGGCGGGCAACGGAGAGCTGCTCGGGCTCCGACGCGCCGCTGATGCCGCTCGCTTCGACGAGGAGCTTGATCGCGGCTTCCGTATCCTGGAGGCGCTCGAGGCGCGTGCGCGCGGACTCCCCGAGCAGCTCGACCCGGCGGGTCGGCTCCTGGGAGGCGCGCGCGGCATTCGCAACGCCATCGGCGTAGCGATCGTGATGCCCACCGCGATCCGCGAGCTGTCGCAGCTTCTCCTCGGTCGCCGACGACTCGGGCGTCATCGCGAGCAGCGAGGCGTAGTGATCCATCGCGGCCGGAAGATCGTCGAGCTCGGCGAGGCGCGAGCCTGCTTCCTCGTGGAGCGGACCGCTCCCACCTGGATCGAGGGCGATCACGCGTTCGAGGACGCGGATCACCTCGCGCGAGCGCTGGCTCGCATCGTAGTGAGCGCGGAGGAGGTCGAGGGCATTCCCGCGCACCGCGCTGGTCGCTGCGCCGGAGTCGATCACGCGCTCGAGGAGGTGCGTGCTCTCCTTGTCGTCGTCAGCTTCGGCGAGGAGGGGGCGCGCAGCGGCGAGGGCGCGCGCGGGATCCTTCAGGCTGTCGAGCCAGACCGAGGCGATGCGGGCGCGGCTGCGCTCGCGTTCCTTCTTACCTTGGCCGTCGAGGCGGCTCTCCCACAGCTCGATGAGGTCGGCCCAGCGCTCGTGGCGCTCGAGTAACCGCTCGAGGCTCTGGCTGATCTGCGCATCATCGGGGGTGAGCGGCAGGAGTTGCTGGTAGTAGGTGATCGCCTTGTCGGGCTGGTTCGCGACGTCCTTCGCGAGCTGCGCTGCTTCGCGGAGCAGGCGAATACGGCGCCCCTTATCCTTCGTCGATTCGACGGCGCGATCGTAGAGCCCGAGCGCGTCGGCCCAGCGCTCGGCGACCGTGTAGATCACGCTGAGGCGTTGCAGCGCCGTATCCGACGACGGTGCGAGCGATGTGACGCGCACGAGGATCTTCTCGAGGACGCTCGGATCATCTCCGAACCACTCGTCACAGAACCCTCCGGCGCGCTCGCCGATCATCTCGGCGACTTGCGGCGCGGGATCTTTCGCGAGTGTCTCGTTGTAGAGCGCGACGATCTCGTCGGGCTTATCGAGATCAGCTGCGAGGCCTTCGACCTCTTCCCATGCACTCACCGCATGCGGCGAGTGTGTGACGGCAGCAGCGGCATCCTTGAACTGAGAAAGGTCGGCCATGAGCTCCTCGCTCTGCACCGCACGCGACCCCGATCGCGCGCTTCGAGAGGAGGGAAATTGTACCGAGATCCCGCCGGCTTGGATCCGGGAGTGGCGCAGAAATAGGCAGCTCTAAAAAGCCCGATGAATTCCTAGGACGGCCGACACGGGGTTCTGGAACGCGACTGGCAACCCGAACCCCGTGCGCCGGCCGATGTCCTGACCATCCACGTTCTTCAGGAACACCAGGTCCTGGTACGTCCCGCCCTCGATGGGCCGCACGAAGGCATCGGTGTAGAGCTCGTCGGTGCTGGTCGCCTGGCCACGGTCGAACACGTTGAACACGTCGAGGGTGAGGTCGAAGCCCTGCCAGTGCGCCGCGATCCTGACGTTGGCCTGGCTCAGCATCGTGCTGCGGTCGATCGATCCGCGCGGGATGATCGCGAGGACACCCACATCCGTATCGGCGAACGCGCTGCGAGGGCGGGCGCTGGTCAGGCTCAGCCGGGCGGCCACGGAGATGCCGACAGGGCCCAGCGTGCCGCGCCGATCGGCCTCGACGAACACCCGGTGGCCCACGTCGGTGGGTAACCGGCCGATCTCGTTGCTCGAGGTCCGTGCGCCGTCGCCGACGCCGTCGAATGCGTCGCCGTTGTAGAGGATGACGCCCTGGCGCGGGTCGTAAGGGCCGAGGTAGTTGCCGATGGTCTTGCCGACCAGATAGCCGGCGCGCAGGGTCAGCTTCCCGGTCGGATTCGTGGCGATCTCGAGGGCGATCTGCTCCGACGCGCGCCGGGCGGGGAGGCCCTCGACCCGGCCGGGGTTATCGAACCCGTGGGGCGTGGTCTCGATGCCATAGCGGAGCCAGCGGCCCTGCGCCCAGACGGTGACCCGGAAGATCTTGGCCAGGCCGAGCTCGATGCCGGCGGTGACCTCGTCCTGGGTCATCGGCGAGATCCCATCGGCGATCTGGTAGGCCGCGCCGAGGTCGACATCGCGCGAGTCGACCGGCATGTTCTGGAGGTTGGTCTGGATGTCGTGGACGGTGGGGTCCCGGCGGATCACCGTCGGGCCGGTGCCGGCCGGAAGCGACACGTAGCTGCGGCCATAGCTCGTCCATACGCGCGAGCGGCCGCCGCCGAGCGGGTCCCATGCGATGCCACCGCGCGGGGCCAGCTCGGACGAGAAATGCGCACGCGGCCCGACCCACATCAGCTCCCAGCGCAGGCCGCCATCGACGCGTAGATCCTCCTGCGGCGTCCACGTGTCCTCGACGTACGCCGCCGTGTAGCGCGTGCGATAGCGCAGCTCCGAGACGTTCGTGTACGCGCAGGCGCCGCCGGCGACCGCGTCGCACGGACCGCCGAGGTAGCTCAGGCGATCGATGAACACCCCGCCGAACAGCGTGCGCACTTGCTGTCCACCCGTGAAGCGGCTGTCGGTGACGAGGCGGCCGTCCTCGAGCGTAGCGCCGGCGCGCACGACGTTGTGATCGGTGGCGCGATGGGCGACGTCGACGGTCGCCGTCGGGCGATCCGCGGTGAGATCGAGCAGCGGTCCGACACCGGCGCTCGTGAAGTAGCCGAACGCGATCGGGCACTGCTGGATCAGCGGATACGTCCCGTCGTTGCACGCGGCGACGAGATCCGGATCCTCGGGCAAGTCGGTCGGCAATTCATCGGAGAGCAGCTGCACCCGGTTGGCACCCTCGGGATCGTGCGCGGATTCGCGATGCATGCTGCGGTGCCACGCGAGCTGCGCCGTGAGGTGTGTGCGCTTCCACGTGCCCTTGTAGGTCGCGATGCCGTCGGCGACGATGTCGAGGCGATCGGTGCCCGCCGCCTGGTACGTGGCGTTGCCGATGAACCGCGAGCTGCTCGCGACCTGGCCCAGTAACGTCAGCTCCAGGTGGTGCGGTCCGCGATCCCACCCGGCGCGCGCCATCGCCGGCACGAACACCTCCGGGGTGTTCTCCTCGCGGCGAAAGATCTCCTCGAGCACCGGGGATCCCGGGAGGCCGTCGATCGCACCATCGCCGTTCGCATCGACGAGCTGCGACGTACGCCACGTGAACTTCGTGCGCGAGAACGCGGGGGCGATACCGGCGGCGTACCAGGCCGCGCCGCCGAGGAAGCCGGGCAGCGGGCCAGTACCGACGATCGCCGCCGAGAGATCCGGACCTGCATCGGCGGTGACGCGACGGAGATAGTAGAGGCCGCTCGCGAGGGGGCGGCGCTGCGCCTGGCCCGTCAGCCCGCCCCACACCGTCGCCTCGAGCTGGTGGGTCTTCGTGCCGCGCCGGAGCGTGGCGTCGATGGTGCCGCCCGTGCTCGTGCGGTCACGTGCCGCGAACCCGCCGGCGCTGACCGTGATCCCCTCGAGGAAGCTGATCGGGATGCGCGTCTCGGCGCCGCCGGTGCGCAGCGAATCGATCGGCGCACCGTCGACGGTCCAGCGGTTCTCGAGCCCCGTCGCGCCGCCGAAGCTGAGGCCGGTGTCATCGCGCCCCGCGCCGAGGCCATAGCCCGCGACGGCGTCATGGGTGGCGTCGGCGACCGGCAGGCGGCGCAAGTACGCACCGGGCAGCCAGGTCGACAGCGCGAATGGCGCCTTTGCATCGAATGGATCGGTGCCGAGTGCGCAGCCGAACGTGCCGGGCTCCGCACACGTCTCCGCGCTCTCGCCGGGCTTCGGCGTGTTCCCGAGGCCGAACAGATCGTGCGGGTCATCCGCGTGTGCGAGCGCGGGAAGTAGCACTCCGATCCCGGCGACCAGCGCAGCGGTTCGGTGCACGGGCAAACGGTAACACGCGTAACCTCGCGCGCGGTGCGTCCATCCAAGTCGGTGGTGTCCATCGATCCCGCGATCCGTGCACTTCGCGTGACGGCGGTGAACGCGGCACCAGTCGCCGCGCGCGGTGCCTACGTCGTGTACTGGATGATCGCGGCGCGGCGCAGCTCGCATAGCTTCGCGCTCGATCACGCGATCGCGCGCGCCGTCGAGCTCGGGCGGCCGCTCGTCATCGTCGAGCCGCTGCGAATGGGCTACGCGTGGGCGAGCGATCGCATGCACGCCTTCGTGCTGCAGGGCATGGCCGACAACGCCGCCGCGTTCGCGACCGCCGGTGTCACGTACCTTCCGTACGTCGAGCCCGCGCTCGGCCACGGCGCGGGGCTGCTCGTCGCGCTCGCGCAGAAGGCGTGCCTCGTCGTCACCGACGAACAGCCCGGCTTCTTCTTGCCGCGGATGGTCACCGCCGCCGGTGCGAAGCTGAGCGTGCGGCTCGAGCAGGTCGATGGCAACGGCATCCTCCCGCTGCGCGCCTCCGACAAGGCGTGGCCAACCGCCGCGGTGTTTCGCCGGCACTGGCAGAAGGTGATCGGGCCGCACTTGCTCGCGCGGCCGAGCGCGCGTCCGTTCGCGAAGTTCCCGCGCGCGCTTCGAGATGGCGAGTTGCCGGCCGCCGTGATCAAGCGCTGGCCCGCCGCCTCCGCGAAATTGCTCGCTGCCGACCCCGCGGCGATCGGGGAGCTACCGATCGATCACGCCGTTGCTCCCGTCGCCGCGCTGCGCGGGGGCTCCGGCGCGGCCGCGGATGCGCTCGACGCATTCATCGGCGACAGGCTCGCGCGCTACGGCGACGGTCATAACCATCCCGACGACGATGCAGCGAGCGGCCTGTCGCCGTGGCTGCACTTCGGCCACATCTCCGCGCACGACATCGCCGAGCGGGTGTGGGCGCACGCGGCGTGGGATCCCTCGCGCGTGATCGACGCGAAGCCGACCGGCTCGCGCGAAGGCTGGTGGGGCGTGCCGCCGGGCCCGCAGTCATTCCTCGACGAGCTGATCACGTGGCGGGAGCTCGGCTACGGCTTCTGCTTCCACCGCGCTGACTACGATCAGTGGTCGTCGCTCCCCGAGTGGGCGAAGAAGACCCTGACCGAGCATGCCTCCGATCCGCGGCCCGAGCACTACACGCCGAAGCAGCTCGAGGCCGCCGAGACCGCGGATCCCGTGTGGAACGCGGCGCAGCGTCAGCTCGTGGCGGAGGGGCGCATCCACAACTATCTGCGCATGTTGTGGGGGAAGAAGATCCTCGAATGGTCGCCGAGCCCGAAGCGTGCGCTCGCGACGCTGATCGAGCTCAACAACAAGTACGCGCTCGATGGGCGCGATCCGAACTCGTACAGCGGCATCTTCTGGACGCTTGGCCGGTTCGACCGGCCGTGGGCACCGAACCGGCAGATCTTCGGCTGCATCCGGTACATGTCGTCCGCTTCGACGCTGAAGAAGCTGCGCCTGAAGCAGTACCTCGCGCGCTGGTCGCCCCCTCCCGCGCAAGGGCGGCTGTTCAGTACATGAACACGGCGAGCGGGCCGCTGAGCGTCGTCGCCGAGCCGCTGATCGTGCGCGTCGGCGTCGCGGCGCCGGTGGCACCGATCGGGAACACGCGGATCGAACTGTCATTGTAGTTGGCGACGTAGAGCTCGTTGTTCAGCACGGCGACCTGACCCGGGAACGCCATCCCGGTGATCGAGCGCACCGCGTTGGTGCTCCCGGAGGCCGAGGTCGGGTAGACGAGAATTCTGTTGTCGCTGAGGTTGCTGACGTAGATCTCGGTACCGGCCACGAACATGGCGATCGGATCGAGGCCGGTGTCGGTAATCGTGCGCGTTGGCACGGCGGTGGGACCGCTCGCGTTCGCCGGATACACATTGATCGCCTTGCCGCTGTACGTGTTGCTGTAGAGCTCGTTGTTGACCACCGCGAGCGCGGTACAGCCGCCGCAGTTTCCACCGATCGTGCGGGTCGGCGCGATATTGCCCGTGCCGCCGGCCGGGAACACGGCGAGCGGCGTGGTGTTGCCCGTACCGACATAGATCTCGTTGTTGAACACGGTGAGCCCGCGGCCGGCGGTGATCGTCGTCGCCGCACCCGTGATCAGCCGCGTCGGTGCGATGTTGCCGCTGCCGTTGATCGGGAACACGGCGACGTTCGTCTCGTTCACGACGTAGACCTCCTCGTTCACGGCGATCACCGCGGCCGGGTTCGCCAGCATGGTCGCCGCGCCGGAGATCGTCCGGAGCGGTGCCGCATTGGCGGTGGCGTTTGGCGCGAAGAACAGGATCGAGGTCCCGCTGAAGTTCGTGGCGATCAGGACGTGCGCGCTGAGCACATTCAGGTTCGCGTTGCCGTGCACGGCACCTACCGTCGCCGTGATCACGGTCGCGCCGACGGCGA
>JBBRBG010000199.1:0-16747 GCA_038206055.1 Haliangiales bacterium | reverse complement strand
TAGCGATCCTGCGCGATCTGACGGGGTCCGTTCTTTGACGGGGATCTTCGCAAGGGGGTAGAATTCCGAGCGCATGGATGTGGGACTTGTCTGCGACGCGTGCAGCGCGCTGACTCCGATCGGGGTACCGCAATGTGCGCGGTGCGGCGCCGCGGTCGCCCTCGATCCGCGTCCGCGTGGTGCCAGCCGTCCGCCGCCGATGGACATGTCGAACGGCAGCACGCCGTCGCCGACGCTGCCCGGTGTCGCGAACGGTCGCGATTGCCCGAAGTGCGGGACGTTCGTGACGAACGGTACGAAGTTCTGCGGCTCGTGTGGTCATCGCATGCCGGCCGTCGAGATCGCGTTCAACGAGGAGACGCGCGTGGGTCCGCGCCCCGGCGGCGCCATGGCCACGCCGACGCCGCTCGCCCCGCCACAGAGCGGCAAGTCCGGCCGCAGCACGCTGTTCTTTGGCGGTTCGGTCCAGTCTGCGCGCGCGAAGCTGACGCTGATCCGCGGCGACGGCGAGGATGGCGTGTCGTTCACGCTCGCCGGTCAAGAGCACCCCGCAGGCCGCGGCGAGTGTCCGATCTCGTTCCCCGACGATCCGTTCCTGTCGCCGACGCACGCGAACTTCATCTACCGGCCATCCGCCGTCCGCGGTCAGCCGAACGACCTGATCGTCCGCGACGAAGGCTCGCTGAACGGGATCTACGTGCGAATCGCCGGCCAGGTGAACCTTGTCTCCGGCGCCACGGTGCTGATCGGCGAGCAAGTCCTCACCGTTTCGGCCGCACGCCAGCCCGAGGACATCCCCGATGCCGAGGGAACCTACTACTCGTCGAGCATGCCCCGCCCCGCGAACCTCGAGGTCAAGCAGAGCCTCCGTGGCGGCACCGTCGGCTCCGTGTTCCGGGTCGAGGCCGAAGCGCTCGTGATCGGGCGCGAGGGCAACGACATCAACTTCCCCGAGGATCCGTTCATCTCCGGTCGTCACGCGGAGCTGCGGATCGCCGGCGGTGTGTTATCCGTAACCGACCTCGGGTCGCGCAACGGAACGTTCGTTCGCGTTAACGGCGAGCAGGTCTTGAAGCACGGCGACTACGTGTTTTTGGGCCAGCAGTTACTACGCGTGGAAATCGTCTGATCGACTCTCCCGGGAGCCTCCATGACCGTCTGCAATCGTTGCGGGAAAGAAAACCAGGATCACTACAAGTTCTGCCTCGGCTGCGGGGCGGAGCTGACCGCTGCGCCCAAGCCGGGCCAGCCGGGTGGTGATGTTGCGATGATGAAGACGATGATGCAGGACCCGTCGCAACCGGGCCCGATCGTCGGCGCACCGCTGCGTGGGCCCTCCGGCTCGATGCCGCAGCCCGGCCCGGCTCCGATGGGCCCCGGTCCGATGGGCGGCGGCCCGATGGGGCCCGGCCCGATGGGGCAAGGTCCTGGTCCTGGTCCGATGGGCCCCGGTCCGCGCCCGACGGGTCAAGGGGCGATGCCCGGCATGCCTCCCTCCGGTCCGCTCGGCGGTCCAGCGATGCCTCCGCCGATGGGACCACCTCCGGGTGTCCCCGGCTTCTCGCCGAGCTACGTGCCACCTGGCCAGGGTCCCGGCCCTGCCCCCGCAGCCGCGGGTGGTGCGCCCGGGATGCGCCGCTGTCCGTCGTGTGGAAGCGACGTTCCGCCGAGCTTCCGGTTCTGCGGTACCTGCGGCTTCCGCATGGACGAGGGCTCCGCACCCGCCCCGATGCCGATGCCGCCCGGACCCGGATCCGCGCCCCAGATGAGCGCGCAGCGTCGCCTGTCGATGACGCTGATCCGCCCCGACGGCACCGAGGGTGGAACCCACGATCTGCGCCAGGGCGAGAACAAGCTCGGCCGCAGCTTCGGCCCCGTGTTCGAGAACGATGGCTATCTGTCGCCGATCCACGCGCAGCTCGATCTGCGAGGCACGACCGGCGTGGTGCGCGACCTCGACAGCCTGAACGGCGTGTTCGTGAAGATGACCGGCGAGGAGGAGCTGACCTCGGGCCAGATCCTTCGCATCGGTCAGGAGCTCCTGCGCTTCGAGCTGATCGCGGCCCCCGAGCCGACCGCCGATGGCACCGAGCTCATGGGCAGTCCGAACCCGGGCTTCTGGGGCAAGCTGACGGTGATCATCGGTCGCGACATCACCGGTGCGGCGTTCCCGCTGCTCGGCGAAAGCTGCACGCTCGGTCGCGAGCGCGGCGAGATCAACTTCCCCGACGACGGCTACGTCTCGGGACTCCACGCCCGCGTGTCGCTGCGCGATGGCCGCGTGTTCCTCACCGACCTCGGTAGCTCGAACGGGACGTTCGTGAAGGTCAACGGCGAGCGCGCCATCGGCCACGAGTCGTTCGTGCTGCTCGGCCAGCAGCTGTTCCGCCTCAACCTGACGTAGCCGCCAGCGCGACGGCTATTTCTTCGGCTTCGACGTATCGAGGTCGTTGACGTTTGCTGGCGTGTCGTTCTTCTCGACGAACGTGAACGCGTTCTCGACGGTCTTGTCGCCGCCCGGATCGAAGATGATCCGGACATCGACCTTCTCGTTCGGCTTGCCGCCGGGCGCCTCGACGATCAGCTCGCTGTCGCTCGCGAACCGTACGACGGTTCCCTGGCGCATCGAGCTGCCCTTGCCGAAGTAGACCTTCACATTGCGCGGGCCGTCCGCTGTGAAGCGATTGCCCTTGATCCGGACGTACGTCCCGCCGTCGACGTCGCCCTTCTCTGGCTCGATGCCCGTCACCTTGAGCTTCGTGTCGTCCTCACCGCACGCGGAGATCGCGAGCAGCAGAAGCACGGGGAGCACCAGACGCCTCGTCATGGGGGGAACGTACCGAAATTCGGCCTGGTTTACCAACTCCCGGTTACATCAGGTCGCGGCGGGCCAGCGCCCGACGCATCTTGGCCAGGGCCTGCTCCTGAAGCTGCCGGATCCGCTCGCGGGACAGGTTGTACTTGTCCCCGATCTCCTTGAGGGTCAGCTCCTGCTCGGTCCCCAGCCCGAACCGCTGCCGGAGGATATCCGCCTCGATCGGGCGGAGCTCGGCGAGCATGCTCCGGACCTCGGTCGTCAGGGCCTCCCACTCGAGGTCCTGGGTCGGCGAGATCTCCTCGCGATTCGGGTCCTCGAGTACCTCGCCGAGGACACGGCCCTCGTCGTCGCCGACCGGCTTGTCGATCGAGATCGACTGCTCCATCAGCCAGGTCCGCATCTTCTCGATCTTGTCGATCGGCATCTGCGTCGCCTTCGCGAGCTCCTCGCTCGTTGGCTGCCGGCCGAGCTGACCGGTGAGCATGCGGCGCGCCTTCGTCAGGCGGTGCTGCGCGTCGATCATGTGTACGGGCAACCGGATCTCGCGGCCCTTGTCGGCGAGTGCGCGGCTGATCGCGTGCCGAATCCACCAGCTCGCGTACGTCGAGAACCGGAAGCCGCGGCGGTAGTCGTAGCGCTCCACTGCCTTGAGGAGGCCCAGGTTGCCCTCCTGAATCAGATCCGCGAGCGCCATGCGTCCGTGGTTGAAGCGGCGCGCGATCGAAACCACGAGGCGGAGGTTCGCGCGCACGAAGTCATTGCGCGCCTCCATCGCGGCCCGGTTCGCGCCGATCACGCGGCGGAGCCACTCGGTGCGAGCACGCTCGCGACCGAGCGAGCCGACATCCGTGCCGCGCACGCCGATGTTGAGCGACAGGCGATCGACCGTGCAGAGCGCTGCATCGATGAACAGGTGGTCGGTGTCCTCGCTGCGCAGCTTGCGTGCGGTACGCGCCGCGAGCTTGGGATAGGTCTTCGCATCGGGGCGCTCGGCCGCCTTGCGCAGCGTCTTCGCCTCGGTCGGCAGCGCCGTCAGCTCCTCGACGGTCGCGAGGATGTGGTCGATCGCGGGCGGGTGCGCGAGCACCGTCTCCCACAACATGATCTCGAGAGCCTCGATCTCGCGCGCCGAGGTGAACTCCTCTTCGGGCCGAAGTACGTCGAGGGCAGCCATGTCCCGGAAGTACATCGAGAGGTACGTGCCGCTATCGGCCCGGACCTTCTTCTCGACGACGACGACCTCTTCGCCATCGCCGGCGAGGACCTCCGCGTCGATCTCTGCGTCGGCGTCTGCGTCGGGGGCGGGTTCCGCCTTCGAGCGCTTCGGTGCCTTTGCGGTAACACGAGCAACGCGCCCCGCGCGCGCACTCGGACGACCGAAGCCAGTAGCCCCAATCTTCGTGACGATGGCTGCCATCGAACTGCCTTTCGAGCGCGCGGCCGCGCTTACCTATTCAGACGCGCGACGACGCCAAATGTTTTGGCGATCTTCGCGCATGCAAGACAGACACCCGAACCGCCCGATTTATTCCAAGATTGCGGGAGTAAGCCCCCGTAACCTCATGGAATCAGGCTGCGGAGGGATCCTTGCGCTCTGCTAGGACAATGATGTGGCGCGATTGGTTGCCGAAAAATCGGCCGCGCGTGTGGTAACCGCCGGAGACCTCGAGGACCCGGAATCCGGCCGCGTGCATGAGCTTGCCAACCTCGTGTAGCGAATAGGCACGCACCGAGATTTCCTGCTCGAGCTGCCGTCCGTCGTCGAACACGACCGAACGGTTGACCTGGATCCGCGACGAGAAGTAGTTGAGCTCGACTTCCTCGAGCACGACGCAGCCCTCGCCTTCCCACCACACCCGTGTTGGCAGATCCGCGATCACGTAGTCGCGATTCAAGATCTCGATCATCACGCGGCCGCCCGGTTTGAGCGCGCGAGCGATGTTCGACACGGTCTTCTTGTTCGTCTCGTCGTCGAAGTATCCGAACGTCGAGAACATGCAGTACGCACCGTCGAACTGCGCGTCGAAGTCGAGCTCGCGCATGTCGCCGCGGACGAAGTTGATCTCGAGGCCGCGGCGCATCGCTTCTTCACCGCCGCGCACGAGCAGCGGCGTCGAGAGATCGAGACCGACGACGTGGAACCCGCGCGCCGCGAGCTCCATCGCGTGGCGGCCGTAGCCACAGCCGATGTCGAGGACCTGCGCGCCCGGCGAAAGGCCCATCGCCTCGATCACGAACTCCGCTTCGGACTGCGTCGCTTGCGGCGTCAGGAACGGCAGCGTGCGCAGGTAATCCTCGTCGAACAGATCGACGAACCACGGCTTGCCACGCGAGCCCTTGCCTTCGATCTTGCTCTGCTGCGAGCTCTGCGCCGGCGGCGTGGGCGTGGTCTTCGGCGGCGGAGACGGCGGAGCGTGCGCCTTGTGCGCGGCCGGCGGTGGCGGCGGCGGCGCGGCGTGCGGTCCGGAATGCTGCCCGGTATGCTGCCCGGCCGGATGCGCCGCGGGCGGCGGCGCCTGAACGGGAACGACTCCGCCGAGATCCGGCCTGCTGTCCTTGCCCTGGAACGGCGGCGGCACCGAGGCCGGATGAGCTTCGCTCTTGGGGACCTTGTCCGTGTTGCCGGAGAACGGCGGCGGCACCGAGGCCGGGCGCTTACGATCCGCGGTGGGCGACGGCGGCGGCGGCGTGACGGCCGTCGCCTGCGGCACGGCCTTCAGCGGCTGCTCGTCGACATCGACCTCGAACTCGCCGGAGCTGTCGGCGCGCATCGCGAGCTCGTTGATATCGATCTCGGCGAGGGACTCCGGTTTCTCCTCGGTCTGGTCTGCATCGCCGACGTGGACCTCGACGTCGAGGGCGGACAGCGGCTGCGTCGAGCTGGCGGTCGGCGTGGGAACCAGCGGGCTGATCGGCGTGGTGATGATCGGCGCGTTGACCGACGACGTCGCCGTCATCGTCTGACCGGTGGCCGCGCGATACGCCTCGCGCACCTCCTCGAGATCGTCGTCCGACAGCGCGACCGTCCTCAGGCGCTCGCGCGTTTGCGTGCGCGGCGGCGGCGGCGGTGCGGGAGACTCGCCGGGCTCCGTGTGCGCGCGGGCGGCGCCCATCGCGCGCGTCGGTTGCGGCGCGGGTTGATCGATGGTCGGCTCGGTGCCGAGGCGGCGCTGCGGCGTGTTCTGGTCGAGCGTGGAGCCGGCGTCCTCGCCGCCCATGTCCATGTCGACCTCGACGGTGCGCATCGGGCTCGGGTCGGTGGCGAGGCGCTGAACGGCGATCCGCTGCCCGGACGTGCTCGGATCCGTCAGCCCGAGTGCTTCGAGGTCGACCGCGTTCATCTCGCGCGTCTTCATCTCGAAGTCCTGCGGCGGATCGATCACCGTGGACACGGCATCGGGGGCGATGGGATCGGCGAACGACGGCACGGGCTGCGACGCTTCATTGGCGATGATGCGTGGCACTGGCTCGGAGGCATCGCTCGTGAAGCTGTATGCGATCGACATCGCGAGCGACGGATCCTCGGGCACCGGCGCGACGACCGGCGGTGTCGTGCTGCGACGCGGAACGTTATCCGACGGAACCCGGAGACCGCCGCCACGACGGCGACGCCGACGGCGCTCGGCGGTGGTCATGCCGGCTTCCATGTCGCCGGTCGAGTGAACGCCGGAGTCGTCGTCGCGCTTGCTCACGCGGCTCCTCCGATGCGCTCGCCGAAGCGAACAGGCTGGGAGACCTCGCCGCGCAGCGTGACCTTGCCGGGGGAGAACACCATCACGACCGTCGAGCCGAGGCGGAATGCGCCTAGCTCGTCGCCCTTCTTCACGCTGACGCCGGAGAGCTCGATGCGGCGGCGCTCGCGCAGGCCGCGAAACGTGGCGCTATCGGGCGCGTGGGCCAGACGGATGTTGCCGACGCCGGCGGCGCCGACCATGACCAGTGCGACGTCACCGAGGGCGCCGGCATTCATGCGGATGACCACCCGCTCGTTGCGGGCCAGCAGGCCCTCGCGGCGCTCGGTGGCCCAGCGGTTGACCGGCCACAGCGTGCCGGGCACGTAGTCGTAGCTGATGACCTGCGCGTCGACGGGGCTGTGGACGCGGTGATAGTCCTTCGGGGACAGGTAGATCGTGGCGTATGCGCCACCGGTCAGCTGCGCCGCGAGGGCATCGTTCGCGAGCAGCTCCTCCAGGCGATAGGTGCGCCCCTTGGCCTGCACGAGCGCGCCTTCGACGGCCTCGCCACGGGCAGCGAGCACGCCATCGCACGGCGAGATGATCGCATCCGTCGCGGTCTCGATCGTGCGCGCGCCCTCGCGAAGTCGGCGCGCGAAGAAGTCGCCGAGCGATGCATACTCGCCGAGCGGAAGCTCCGTCTCGTCGAGGTTTGCACCGACAGCGCGGGCGAACGCGCGGTACGCGAGACCACGCAGCGGGCCCGGAAGCGCGCGACTCGCGAGCGAGCCCACGACAGCTGAGTACGCCGCGCCTGGGCGCGTGCGACCCTTTCCACCGGTATTGGGGCCTGGCTTGCTAAATTCCACGCGGGTACTCGGCGTCCCCCCGGCCCACGCGGGAGCCGGAATACCAAGATTCTGCCAGGGGGGGAGCCGAGTTACAAGGTCGGGAGCAGCCGCCGTCGGGTAGCTGCCCAGCGAAGATGTGACCTAGCAGTCGTAGTAGAGCTGGAACTCGGCGGGAACCGGGCGAAGCCGAACGTGGTCGGCCTCGGCCTCGCGCTTGTAACCGATCCACGCGTCGATCAGGTCGTTGGAGAATACATCTCCCTTCATCAGGAAAGCGCGGTCCTTGTGCAGGGCGTCGAGCGACGCGTCGAGCGATCCCGGCACCGTCGGGACCTCGGCAAGCTCCTCGGGGGACAGCGAGTAGATGTCCTTGTCGAGCGGCTCGCCCGGGTGGAGGCGGTTCTCGATGCCGTCGAGCCCGGCCATCATCATCGCGGCAAACGCGAGGTACGGGTTGCACGACGGGTCGGGCGACCGCAGCTCGAGGCGCTTCGCCTTCGGCGAGCTCGAGTACATCGGGATGCGGATCGACGCCGAGCGATTGCGCGCCGAGTACGCGAGGTTCACCGGCGCCTCGTAGCCCGGGACCAGACGGCGGTAGCTGTTCGTGGTCGGGTTCGCGAACGCGCAGATCGCTCCGGCGTGCTTGAGCAGGCCGCCGATGTAGTAGAGCGCCATGTCGCTCATGCCCGCGTAAGCATCGCCGGCGAACAACGGCTTGTTGTTCTTCCACAGCGACTGGTGCGTGTGCATGCCCGAGCCGTTGTCACCGAACAGCGGCTTCGGCATGAACGTGGCCGTCTTGCCGTGCTGGCGCGCGACGTTCTTGACGATGTGCTTGTACCAGAGCACCTGGTCCGCCATCTTCACGAGCGTGTCGTACTTCATGTCGATCTCGGCCTGACCGGCCGTTGCGACCTCGTGATGGTGCGTCTCGATCTCGATGCCCACCGACTGCATCGTCATCACCATCTGCGTGCGCAGATCGGTGAGCTGATCGGTCGGGCCCGCGACGCAGTAGCCACCCTTGATCGGCGGCTTGAAGCCCTTGTTGCCACCGCCCTCGGTGCGCTTGTTGTTCCAGCCGGCCTCGTCGGAGTCGATGTTGAAGAACGAGTGGTTCGGGTCCTCGGAGTACTGGATCGAATCGAAGATGAAGAACTCGGCCTCGGGACCGAAGTACGCAGTGTCGGCGATGCCGGTCGACTTGAGGTAAGCGACCGCGCGCTTCGCGAGGCTGCGCGGATCGCGGAGATACGACTCGTGCGTGATCGGGTCGATGACGTCGCACAGGATCGACAAGGTCGGGACCTTGAGGAACGGATCCATGATCGCCGTCGTCGGGTCGGGCTTCATCAGCATGTCGGACGAGTTGATCGCGCGCCAGCCGGCGACCGAGGAGCCGTCGAAGCCAAAGCCCTCTTCGAGGCCTTCCTGCAGGCGCTCGATCGGATACGTGAGGTGTTTCCACTGGCCGAGGAAGTCGACGAACTTGGCGTCGATGAACTTGGCCCCGTGCTTCTTGACGTAGTCGTTCAGGTCGCTAGGCGTCACGGTTGTCTCTCCTCTAGTTTCAGATTGCGTCTTCACCGGTCTCACCGGTGCGAATGCGAATGACCTCGTCGACCGGCGTGATGAAGATCTTGCCGTCGCCGATCTTTCCGGTGCGGGCCGCCTCGGTGATCACGTTGACCACCTGCTGCACGTTGCCTTCGGGCACGATGATCTCGACCTTCACCTTCGGCACGAAGTCCACGACGTAGGCCGAGCCGCGATAGACCTCTTTCTTGCCGCCGGTGCGGCCGAAGCCCTTCACCTCGGTGACCGTCATTCCGTGCACGCCAATCTCGGCGAGGCGTTCTTTCACCTCGTCGAGCTTGAACGGCTTGATGATGGCCTCGACCTTCTTCATGCCGCGATCGTTAGCCCATGGATTGTTTCCAGTGGGTTTCGCGGCGGGAAAAGATGCCTACTCCCGAAGCTTTGATCGGAAGTTGTCGATGCGGCGCAGCGCGTCGTCGAGGTTGTCGGCGGTCATCTTGAACTGGATGAACGACGTCAGCTCGTTCCACTCGCGGTCGAGCTGCATCCCGTTCTTCGTCTTGTAGGCCTCGTACTGGCGCGAGGTCGCAGAGAACTTCGCGCCCACCGCCTCGCGCGTGAGACCGGGCTTCGGGGTCTCCAACTTCTTCGCGGCATCGTCCTTCTTGACGCGCACCGTGGTCTTCTTGACCGGCGGGGTCGTTTTCACCGGCGGGGTCACCACCGTGTCCTTGACCTCGGGTGGCGCGACGACCGCCGACTTCTGCGGCGGCGGTGGAGGCGGTTGCTTCGTCTCGATCGGCTCGAACGTGATGCGCTTGTCCTTGGGCGCCTCGGCGATCTTGTCGGGCTCGTTCTTGCTGCCGCGGGTCATCGCGAACCCGACGACGGCAATCACCGCCATCCCGGCGAGCAGCGCCAGCACGAGCACGGTGCGCCGCCTGCCGGGCGCGGGCTGCTCGCGCACGGAGGTGCCGGTGCCATCGGCGAGCGCGAGGTCATCGAGCACGGGTGCCGCAGGGATCACGCGGTTCTGGGCGGTGGAGCGGGACTTCTGTCGCGGGTCGGGCGCCGCCTCGGGCGGTGCCTGCAATGGCAGCTGCGCCATCGCGAACGACACCGTCGAGATGGTCTGCGTGTGCATCTGTTCCTGGAAGTCCGAGATGTGCGCCTTCGCGACGCGATCGTGCAGCTCGCGCTGGCCGGTCATCTCCTCGGCGAACAGATCGCGCATGTACTGCCCGAGCTGATCTGTCGAGATCGTGGGGTTCACGGCCACGAGGCACTGCTGGATCGCGTCACGGAACTCGGCCGCGGATTGATAGCGATCCTCGGACCGTGGGCGCAGCGCCGTGGCGACGAGGTCGTCGTACGGTGCGAGCTCCGCGGCGGTCTCCGACGGCATCGCGTGCTCGCCCTTGGAGACCTTCTTCGCGAGCGCGCGGTAGTCGGGATCGGGGCCGGCCTCGTACAGACGGACCCCGGTGAGCAGCTCGTAGAGCACGACGCCCGCGGCGTAGAGATCGGTGCGGTGATCGACGACGCCGCCGCGGATCAGCTGCTCGGGCGCCATGTAGCCGAACTTCCCGAAGCCCATCTTCGGATCCGTCGCGGTGCCGCGGATCGCACTCTTCGCGATGCCGAAGTCGATGACCTTCGTCTCGCCCTCGAACGACACGAGCACGTTGGGCGGCGAGATATCGCAGTGAACGAGGTTGAGCGACGAGCCATCCTGGCTGGTGCGGCGGTGCGCGTAGGCGAGGCCGTTGGCGAGCTCGCGGCCGATGAACAGCGCGAGATCGACCGGCAGGCGCGACTTGCGATGCGCGAGGAGCGCGAGGGTGCGGCGCAGGTCACGGCCCTCGACGTACTCGAGCGCGAGGAAGTACTCCTCGCCGACGCGGCCGACCTCGAACACCTGCGCCACGTTCACGTGCTGCAGCTTGATCGCGACCTGCGCTTCGTCGACGAATCGCGAGATGAACTGCGCATCGGCGGCGAGGTGCGGCAGCACCTTCTTGATCACGGCGAGCTTCTCGAACCCGGCGAGGCCGTGCTTGGCGAGAAAGATTTCGCCCATGCCGCCGCGCGACAGGCGCTGCACGAGCAGGTAGCGACCGAACACCTGCGGAAGGCTCGGATCCTGCCGGGCGGTTGGCCCGGTATGCCCGCCCTTATCGGTTCCCGGTTGCAAGGCCACCAATCCTAACTCGCCAGGGCATTCGTACAACGTTCACCTGGAGTGGTGGCGATCTATCTACCTTCGCAACGCTTCGCGTTGCTGCGCGCCCCACCTTCGTGGGGGCTTGCAATTTCGCACCCTCGGATGTCGTTGTGTTTCATGTGGTTGTAGGTAGCTACGGCCGTCTGGTAGCTTGGCTTGCCCCATGGGAACGGTGCGTCCTGCGTCATGTCTCGTGGCGTGCCTCGTGATGGGCGCGTGCGATGGCGGCGCCGCGGGCTCGCTCGAGCTCACGCTGAGCCTCCCGAGCCAGCCGGATCTGCGCCCGACGGGCATGACGACGGTGACGCTCACCGCGACGGCGCCCGGCGAGTCACCGGTGGGCACGACGACCCAGCTGTCGGCGGGTACCGTGGCAGCAGGCGATCTCCCGATCGGCGAAGGCATCCAGATCGGCATCGTGCTGCGCGACGCCTCCAACCGGATCGTGGGCGTCGGTGAGGCGGGTCAGGCGGTCGATATCGTGGGCGACCAGGCGACGAAGCTGTCGATCCCGGTGCGCAGACCATTCGTCTACGCGGCGAGCGGCACCACGCTGTACTCGTTCGATCCCACGCTCGACCCGCGCAATGCGAAGTTCCAGGGCAAGCTCGATGGCGTCACCGGCCCGCAGTTCACCGTGTCGGTCGGCGGCGATCGGCTGGCTGTGATCTCCGGCAATCAGGTCCAGGTCGTGGTCACCGCCACCAACGCGGTGATGGGCTCGATCGCGGTCCCGGCAACCGTGACGGATGCTGCGGCGGTGCCGGGCACGCACAAGCTCGCGATCGCGCACTCCGGCGGCATCGCGATCGTCGACATCGATGCCGGCACGGCGCAGAACGTGGCGGTCGGCCCCGTCGATCGGATCACCGTCGGCCCCGGCGGCGACGGCGCGATGGTCGCATACGGTCTCGTCGGCCGCGTGCTTCCTCCGGAGAAGCCGTCGATGCTCACGACCTGCACCGGCACATCGAAGATCGTCGCCGTCGCGGTCGATGCGCCGATGGCCGCGGTACCTGCCCCGGCGACCGCCGGTATCTCGGACCTCGCCGCGTCGCCGGATGTTCCGATGCTGTACGCCACGTTGCCGTGTACGGGCAAGGTCGCGAAGATCGGCGGCGTGATCGAGGGCGGCGCGGTGACGCTCTCCGACGTCGCAGATCTCGAGCGCGCGGCGGTGCTCACCGTCGCGGGCGATCGCGTCTGGGCGGCCGGCACGAAGATGTCGACGCCGGCGTGCACCACCAACTGCGCGGCGACCACGCCGGTCGCGTGCCCACAGCCCGCCGGCAATCACCTCGCCTACGTCACCGAGGGCGCGCACATCATCCTCAAGTCGATCCCGCTCGACGGCACCCCCCCCGTCACGCTCGACGTTCCCGGTCGCCGCGAGACGATGGTGGACAAGGGCGACGTTGCGAGGCAACACGCGCAGGTGCTGAAGGCACTCGGTGTGGTGCCCCTGGATCTCGTCACCCTGCCCGGCGGCCAGTACGTCGCACTCGTGACGAAGAGCCGCTACTACATCGAGGAGCTCGCCGACGCGTTCCAGACCATCCTGCCCTGCCTCGACGCGACCACCGGCGACTGGGTGTTGATCGACATGGCGAGCTCCTCGGTCGCGCAGCGCGTGCGCACCTCGTGCTCGGTGATCGTCGGGCCCGGCGCATTCTTCGGGATGTGGGAGTGCGACGCGCCGCCCGACGGCGAGCGCAACATGATGCCGACGCAGTACCAGCCGACCTCGATCGGAGCGTTGTTCGGATCGCGATGAGAGCCGTCATCGCAATCCTCGCGCTGGTCGTGATGGTCGGCACCGCACAGGCAGAGCCTGATCCGAAGCGGAAGGTCTGTGTCCTCGAGTACCGCTCGGGCTCGTCGGCGCTGCCCGGTGTGGCGAAGCGCCTGATCGACGAGATGGCCAAGCAGACGTCGCTGAACCTGCTCGGTCCAGATCAGGCGCGCACGGTCTACGGC
The DNA here is from genome assembly GCA_038206055.1 of Haliangiales bacterium. Lineage (GTDB taxonomy): Bacteria > Myxococcota_A > Polyangia > Haliangiales > Haliangiaceae > JABFXX01. The sequence continues at coordinate 3,661 of JBBRBG010000199.1, read as the reverse complement.
GACCAGCTCGATCAGGCGCTCGTGAAGTGCGCGGGTGACGCGGAGTGCATCGCGCAGATCGGCCGCAAGATCGGCGTGGCCGAGGTCATCCTCGTAGGAATCAGCGAGCTCGGCGACGTGATCCTCACGATGCAGCGGATCGATGCGAACGCGAAGACCGTGGTGACCCGCGTCGCTGATTCGCTCGCCGCGAAAGCATCGCCCTCGGAGGATCAGGTCAACGGCTATCTGACTCGCCTGCTCGCGCCCGGCGACTTCCTCCGCTACGGCGTGATCGATATCGTCGCGAACCTCGCGGGCGCGTCAGTCACCGTCGGCGGCGAGAACCGCGGGCTGACGCCAATCCAGCCGCTCAAGTTGCACGCGCCGGCGACGTACACGATCCGCGTGGAGAAGACCGACTACGTCCCGTTCACCACGAAGGTCGCGCTACCGCCGGATGGTGAGATCAAGGTCGAGGCCGAGCTGTCCAAGCGCGGCGCCGGCAGCGCCTGGTACCAGCGCTGGTACGTGCTCGCCGGTGCGGGGCTCCTCGTCGCGGGCGCGGCGGGAACGGCGATCTACTTCGGCACGCGCGACGCGACGAGTGATCGCGTGCCCGTGACGATCGTCATCCCGTGATCGATCACAGGTCGCAGAGCATGACGAGGGCATCCTCGCCATCGTCCTGGTAGTAGCGCTGCCGCACGTGCACGGTCCTGAAGCCGGCGCGTTCGTAGAGGGCGATCGCCGGCGCGTTGCCCTTGCGGACCTCGAGCGTCGCGAGGGTGGCAGAGACCGAGCGCGCGGCGGTCATCGCGTGCGCGAGTAGCAGGCCGCCGATGCCCGAGCGGCGCCGATCGGGATGCGTGGCGATCGCGAGGATGTGCAGCTCGCCGGCCACGAGCCAGTAGTTGTTGAACGCGATGACCTGCGGATCGCGGACCACGTCGATTCGCGCGAAGTCCCGCGCGAGCTCACCCTCGAACACGGAACGCGGCCACGGGATCTTGAACGAGTGCTGCTCGATCTCGTCGATCGCGTCCAGATCCTCGGGGGACGCCGCGTCGATGATCATCTCGCCGGGAGCACGATCTTGATCAGCGAGCGCCACACCTCCTCGATCCCCTCCGCGCTGAGCGTGGAGACCGCGAACGGATCGCGCGTCAGCGACAGCAGCTGCCGCTGACGCATGACCTCGAGGTTGCGCTTGTTCTTCGCGAGCTTGTCGGCCTTCGTGAGCGCGACGACGATGGGCACGTTGCGCTGGGCGAGCCACGGCACGAAGTCGAGCTCCTCGTCCTCCGCGCCGCGGCGGATGTCGATCAGGAGGAGCACGCCGGCGAGGGTGGTCCGGTTCGAGAGGTAGCTCTCGATCAACGGCTTCCAGCTATCCTTGATACCGGCTGGGACCTTGGCGTAGCCGAACCCCGGCAGATCGACCATGTGGAACGGCGGCTGCGATGCCACCGAGAACCAGTTGATGAGCTGCGTGCGGCCGGGCGTACGCGAGGTGCGCGCGAGGCCGTCCTGACCGACGAGCGCGTTGATCAGGCTCGACTTGCCGACGTTCGAGCGACCGACGACAGCGAGCTCCGGCAGCGTCGGCGGAGGGAAGTCCTTCGGCGAGGCGGCCGAAGTCACGAACGTGGTCTTGGGTCGGGGATGCGCTCGGCTCATCTACTTGGTCACCGGGTGCACGGGGGCAGTCGGGTCGAACGGTGTACCCCGAGTTGGTCGCGCATGGCACTGCGCGCACGCCGCGGCGCGCAGCTTCGGTGTGGACAGGTCGGCGAGGCCCAAGGCCCGCGCGACCGGCAGGTTGCGCATCAGGTCGTCCTCCGCATACGCCGCGCCCGCACCGTGGCACGCCTCGCAGCCGACCTCGACGGCGATCGCTGGGCCCGCGGGCGCCTCGCCGGTGGCATGACACGCGAGGCAGCGCGCCTCGGGACGGCCGGGGAACCGGTCGCGCGTCATCGCGTGCCGCGTGGTCTGCCACGCCGCGAGCTCCTTTGGATGACAGGAGCCGCACGCCGCGCTGCCGGTCCAGTCGCGACGCGCGGCGGTCGCGAGCGCGACGAGGCCGCACAGGGCGAGCAGACTGAGCACCAGGGGGCGCATGCGCGCGACCCTACCGCGCCCTCGACGGCCCGTGGTACCCAAGCCGTGTGGCGGTGCACGTGATCGGTCTGACCGGCGGGATCGCGTCGGGCAAGAGCACCGTCGCTCGCATGCTGGCGGCGAAGGGCGCGGCCGTCGTCGATGCCGACCTGCTCGCGCGCCAGGTCGTGGAGCCGGGCCAGCCGGCGCTCGCCGAGCTGGTCGCGCGGTTCGGCGCGCAGATCCTGACGCCGGATGGCCAGCTCGATCGCAAGCGGCTCGGCGCGATCGCGTTCGCGGATCCCGTGGCGCGCGCGGACCTCGGCCGGATCACGCACCCGCGGATCGCCGCGGCGAGTGCAGCCGCGATCGCGACGTGGGCCGACGGCGGCGCGGGCGTCGTGATCTACGAGGCGGCCCTGCTCGTCGAGAACCGCGCGCATCTCGGGCTCGCGGGTCTCATCGTCGTGTCGGTCAGCCCCGAGATCCAGCACGCACGCCTCGTCGCACGCGACGGCATGACGCCCGACGAGGCGACCGCGCGGATCGTCGCGCAGGCACCGCTCGCCGACAAGGTCGCCGCTGCGACGTGGGTGATCGAGAACCACGGTGACGAGGTGGCGCTCGCCGTCGAGGTCGACCGTGTGAGCGCCGAGATCGAACGTCGGTTCGGACCGATCAAGGTCATTCCCGCGACCACCGGCACCACCGGGCGCGTCGCGCTGCCGAGGACCGACGTCGCGCTCGTCACCGGCTATCCCGCGTTCACCGCGCGCCGCATGATCGCGAAGCTCGCCGCGCTCGAGCCTGACACGAAGCTGTTCGTGCTCGCGCGCGAGAAGTTCGCCGCCGAGGCCCAACAGTTCCTGTCCACCGTGCCGAATGGCGACCGCGCGGAGATCCTCGTCGGCGACGTCTGCGACATGGACCTCGGCCTATCGAGCCTCGAGTACCGCGCCCTGTCGCGCGACGTCACGTGGATCCACCACCTCGCCGGCATCTACTTCATGGGCATCGACCGCGAGACCGCACGCCGGGTCAACGTCGTCGGGACGCGCTCGATCCTCGATCTCGCACGCGACGCGGGCCGCCTCGAGCGCGTGGTGCACTGGTCCACCGCCATGGTCTCGGGCGACCGGCGCGGTACGTTCTTCGAGGAGGACCTCGACGCGGGCCAGAAGTTTCACAACGACTACGAGCGCACGAAGTTCGATGCCGAGAAGCTCGTGCGGGACGCGCTCCGGCACCTCCCGATCACGGTGGTGCGCCCCGGCATCATCGTCGGCGACAGCCGCACCGGTGAGATCGACAAGCTCGACGGGCCCTACTACTTGATGGTGCTGATCGCCACGAACGCGTCGGGCCTGCGGCTGCCGCTGCTCGGCCGCGGCGATGCGCCGCTTCACCTGGTGCCGATCGACTACGTGATCGACGCGGCGTGGCATGTCGCGCGCGGCGAGGGTGCGGCCGGCAAGACGTTCCACCTCGTCGATCCGAATCCGATGTCGGCGCGCGCCGTGTTCGAAGGCGTCGCCGAGCACGCGCACACCGAGAAGCCGCGCGGCCACATCCCCCGCCC
>JBBRBG010000198.1:0-16771 GCA_038206055.1 Haliangiales bacterium | reverse complement strand
GCCGATGCCGCCGCCCGCGGCTCCGCCGACGATCCAGCCGGGCACGGTGCCGAGGCCATCGGTCGCGACGCCAGCGGCGCCGGCACCGAGGAGCGAGCCAACGGTGGTGCCGGCCGCGGTCCCCACCGCGGCGCCGTGCTCTGCGCCGGTCTTGGCGGTCTCCCACACGTCCTTCCAGCTCGACCGACTCTTGGCGCCGGGCGCGGCGGTTGCGCCCGGCGCTGCCGCACCACCGGTAACGTCGTCGAGAATGTCGATGTCGATGGTCATGAACGGAAGAGCGATCGTGGACATGAGTGCCTCCTGTTGCGAGTTCAGATTGAATGCGAGCAGCACCCAGTGCAGCTGACATGCCGCCGCATGTGCTCTGCAAAGCTCACGACTTGCGACGCGGCTCGCGCAGCGACGTGACGCGTGCAGGAGATGATCTGTATACCGTCGTTACCGCTGCCCCCGCGAGCGTGCGTGGAACGGGGGCCAGCCGGCGCCGGCCTTTGGCTGTCGCTCAAATTCCTGGGTGGACAGCGGCGAACACGCCACCTTCGTTCGGATCGAAGATGCCACCGTTGTCGGCGGCGAGCGTCTGGTACCGCGTCCGCGCGATCGCGGGCAGGGTCGTTGCCGTCGCGAACGGCACGATCGTCGAGACGATACCGGAGCCCGACAGCCGCCACGAGCGCATCGGCGCACCGCTGGCAAACATCGTCCGGATCACCCGGCTTCACGGCCAGGGCATCGAAGTACTTCCAGCACTGCTCGCACTTCATGCCGGGATGCTGCGCGACGGCGACGGCTTCCGCACCGGGCGCCGTGATCGCGCGCAAGCGCGAGCTCGCCGCCCAGTACCCCCGGTACGGCTACCGCCGGATCCGCATCTTCCTCGAGCGCGACGGCCTGAAGATGAGCGTCGACCGCGCGCACCGGCCCGAAGCCCTGGTCCTCATCGAGACGTTTCGTCGCCACTACACACGTCGAGGTGTCGAAGCGTATGGTTGACTCGACGTTGGTCTCGAGCGACCGCCTACCCGCGCCGCGAGCCGGCGAGGTCGTTACGCCGCGTGTTCGCCGACGACCTCCTCCGCTCGCCTTGCGGCGGGCGCCGCAGCGTCGTTGCGTTCGTCGCCGCTCCCTCGATCGCACTTGCGCCGAACCCGCGACCTTCGCGCCCGCACGCGCCCCACTCAGACCGAGCTCGGGTGGGACGATTCCGCGTAACAGCCGACCGCCAGCTGGTCGGCATGGGCTCGTCCGTCCTCGCGTCCCCCACCCTCAACCAGAAAGTCGATCTCCCGTATTCCGTGCTTCTCCTTGGACGCGTGCTGCGCTCCATACCCCGCGGGAATCCTCGACGACCGCTTCGGACCACTTCGTCGTTGATGTTGCCTTCGCCGTGAGATGAGCGGCTCGGCGTCCCGATTGTGTATGTGTCGAGGCTGCAAGCTTCACTTCATGTTGCGGCCCGCGTCCTTGCCTCCCGTTGTTCACGGGCTCCTGACGTCGCGCTTCGGCCTCCAGCATCTCTCCTGGCTCCGGCGACCTGCTACTCGGCGCTCCGACGCTTACCGAGGCGGGACTTGCACCCGCCGGAGAAGCACAACGTGACAGCTCCGGATCTACGGATCCGACGTCGTCTTCACGACGCACCATCGCCGCAGCATACTCGCAGCGTCAGTCCTCGGGGGCGACCTCGCCGGCGGCAATGTCTCGCGGCTTCTCATGCGCCTCGGGCAGCAGGGCAAGGTCTTGCCATCACATGTCGCGCTCTACATCGCTGCGAGGCGTCCCGTGGGCTCGGCTACGCGGCAAGGTAGAGTGGGGGCATCGCCCGAGGCCGTCGCGGTCGCGGTCGCTTCGATGCTGTGGTCGGCGGCGCCGTGGTGGCTACTCGAGCTGACTGCTGGCCAGCAGACTTGTCAGTGCAAGGTTCGACTTCCAAGATATCTCGCCGGGTTGTCGTTGGCGTTCCGCACCCGCAACCTGGCGCGTGTCATGCACCACTCTCGAACATGACCTCCCCGCATATCGTGGTGGCAACGTTGGTGATGGTCCTCGGCGGCTGCACAATCTCCGATGAACCAGCCGAGCCGAGTGACGGGTTTGGTGATGGCAAGGCCGATGGGGTCGACAGCTCGCCGATCGGCCCCGAAGCGCAGGCCTTGTGGCGGAGCTACATGTCCGAGCTCGACCTCTCCAAACTCCAGCCGGGCTGTCGGCCGTTCCAGTCAACCCTCCCGCCATCCATCGGCTACCAAGGTGTGGTCGTACTGTTCCATGGATTCACGGCATGTCCGCAGCAGTTTGTCGAGGTGTCCAACCGACTCGGCGCGCAAGGCATCGTCGTGCTCGCGCCACTGCTCCCCGGCCACGGTCGAGTCCCATCGATCGATTCGAGCGGGGACGCGCGTGACGAAGTCTCGGGACTTCCCGAGGATGGCGACTTTCAAGCATACGCACGGGTCGCGCAGCGCATGGACGATATCCTCGCCGCCGCGCGCGGCGTTCATGTCGTCGGCGGTCTCTCGGTCGGCGGTGCAGTCGCATCCCGTCTGGCCGAGGACGGCGTCGGCGCAGATCGCGCGTTGTTGATCAACTCGTTCTTCGACGCTGCTGGGTTCTCGGCCTACCTACTCGCGCCCGCCAACGCGCTGACCCCGCACGTGCGCAAGAGCTGGGGGGAAGCCTGCGAGCTCGAGCGTAAGCGAGGCCGCGCCGGGTATTGCCAGTTCGAGATCACCCACCTGCGCGCCGTGCAGCGGTTCGGCCTCGAGACTGCCGCTCGTGCCCGTACGATCGAGATCCAGGTCCAGAACCTTGGTGTAGAGGACGACAAAGCAGCGAGTCCGACCGCGATCGCCTCGGTCGGCGATAGGCTCGGCGACGGGGCGACCTGCTTCTTCGAGGCCGGGATCAATCATTCGCTGTTGTCGCGCTTCGACAGTCCAGACGAGGACAAGTTCTGGTTGGATGCGACGCTCACCCAGATGACGCGGTTCATCGCGACCGGCACGTCGTGGGACACCATCGGCCGCAGTCCGATTGCGAGCTATCCCCGCTGCCGCGCGCGTTGAGAGGAGGGTCAGCCCCACTCGCTCAACTTCCAGGGCGGCCGTCGTGGCGCGCTCGGAGGTCCGCTACGACGACGGCACGTTCATGGGCACTCGTGCACGGACGTTCGTTCGTAGAATCCGCCGACGAGCATCCGCGTGCGTTGTGAAAGTTTCGCGCCGCTGCGCTGCGCGTCGAGAACTGTGTGAGGTGAGGAGCTCGACGCCGACGGCTACGGCGAACGCTGGAACGAGGTCGGACTGCGAGGCCCGCGTACTGTGCCAGGCGTGGGGACGATTCCGCGTAACCGCCGACCGCCAGCCGGTCGGCATGGGCTCGTCCGTCCTCGCCTCGCCCGAACGTCGGCGGGCTTACGATCCAGATCCCGAACCCCATCGCCGCCCGATCCTTCCCCATCCGACCCAAGCTCGCGTCGCCGAAACCCCGCTTGTTCGTCCTTGCCGCTGCCGCGCAGAACTCCTCTGCGATGCCAGCTTGTGGGGCTATGATGGGCAGGTACGATGTTCCGATTCGTCTGCGTCGCAATCATCGTGCTCGTCGCCGCCTGCGGGCGGGTTGGGTTCGACGATCTCGACCCGCAGTTGATGGGCGATGCCGCGCCGCGCGTGTGGACACCCGAGACGAGCGGCACCGGCGCCCGTCTGTACGCGATCTGGGCCAGTAGCCCGAGCGACCTCTACACGAGCGGGGACGGAGTCATCAGTCACTCGACAGGGAACGGTGACTGGACCGATGTGAACCCGATCCCGGACGTTTCCTTCTACGGAGTGGGGGGAACGGGGCCGACCAACGTGTACGTCGTCGGCAACATCATCGGGGGTGAAGGCTCGATCCTGCATCGCACCACCGGCACCTTCACGACTCAGACGAGCGCCACCGCCAAAGTTCTCAACGACGTCTGGAGCGCATCGTCGACGGATGTCTATGCCGTCGGCTACGGCGGGACGATCCTGCACACCAACGGTAGCGGGACGTGGACGCCGCAGATCTCGGGTACGACGGCCGACCTGCTCAAGCTGTGGGGCACGTCCGCAACCGACATCTACGCCGCCGGCACGAACGGAACGATCCTCCACTCGACCGGCACGGGCACCTGGACGCGAGAAACGAGCGGGAGCACGCAGGTCTTGGTCGACGTGTGGGGCCTCCCCGGCAACATCTACGTCACGGGGCATAACGGGACGATCCTGCACTCGACCCAGCCCGGTGTGTGGGCCGCGGAGGCAATCGGTACCTCGAGCGCCCTGATCGCGATCTTCGGCACCGGCGCCAACGAGGTGTTCGTCTGCGGAGGGAACGAGGTCTACTCGTCGAGCGGGGACGGGACCTGGAAGATCGCCACCGTGGTCCCCGGCGCGACCATCCTCACCAGCATCTGGAGTACCGGCTCGAGCGTCTACGTGGTCGGTGAGCCCGGCGTCATCGTCCGGGGACGTTGAACCGCCGCACTGGCAAGTCAATTCGGAATGCGTGCAGTTCGGGTCGGCCGCGTGATCGCCGAGTTGCCCGGGAGCCCCATGTGCCAGGGTAGTTGTCGCATGACGCTGGCGGCCTGAGTGCCAGCGTTCTCTCCACACGTGGATCTCGTGCCCCGTGACATCCGCCGATGCCGCCTGGGCCACGATCGCGTCGTCCGAGGCCTGCGGGTGATATTCGCCGTACGAGCGGTACGAGTTGATCGGGTTCGCCCTCACGAAGGGCCCGGAGGGCGCGCAGCCTACGGCGACCAGGAACACCAAAACGCCAGTTCGCAAGTTCATGAAGTCCCGGTAGCGCGATCGTCCGCGAGCTCAAGCGGAGTTCAGGTGCCGAACCCCGAATACTACGGCGACCGTGTCCACGCGACGAGCCTGCACCGTGATCGCCGACCACGATCGCGACGCGCTCGAGAGACTTTGCCGCTTCGGCGCGCGCGCCGGTTCGTGGCTTGTTCCTCTGAACCCTGGAGAGAAGCAACCCGTTGCTGATACCTGAACTCTCCGCTTTTGGGTTTCTCTGTAAAGCTGATTGTCACACCTTCAACCGGCGGTCTTCCTTTCCACGGCTATTCGTCTGGCCACCATCGCTCTGGCGCAAGTCTTTGTTTGGTGGCCCCGCGCCGGTGGCACGACCTTCGCTGTGCGGGCGAGGATGATTCACTCCAGGCTCGTTCGTTGTTCGCTGCTGATGATGGTTGCTGCGAGCGCCTGTGGCGTGACAGACGACGACCTCGACCCCACGGAAGACGAGCCGAGCGAAGGCAAGTCAGATGGCTGGGGGCCCGGCTGCACTGCGGCTCGAGGTGGCGACCACTACGAGTTCCTCGATGATGTCTGCCACAAGAAGCGCACGCCCTCGAATCGAGATCGTGACCTCACCTGTCCTGTGGTCGCGTCCACCGCCACCCCGACTCTCGTTGATGGTCGGGTGGTGCGCTACTCACCGGCGACGACCGCGATCGAGGTCGACGACGAGGCGCTGGTCGGCATCGTCCCGAGCAACCTCGACGTGACCGTCATCCTGGTGCGGCGGGTGAACGGGGTCCCGCACTACCGCTACCTCTCGAACGGCACCCACGACGAGGCGTTCCAGCCATGGAGCTCTACCAAGTTCATGGCGATCGCCAACGCGGCGGCGACGCTGCGCACTCGCTCGAACAATCGAGTGGGACTGACGGCCTCCGCGAGCGGCATCCCGCTCGGCGACCTTGCAACCGTGATCCACAGCTACGACGAGCGCCGCTACAGCTCGAACGGCCTGGCCAGGTACTTCCACGACATCGGTGGGCGGGCGCGTGCGAATGGCGTGGTGCACGACTGGATCCGGCGGCCGCTCACCGAGACGTTCGGCGGTAACTACGGTGCGCCCGCTCCCTTGCTCGGGTACACGTTCGTCGAGCGAGGAGGCGCGAGCGTCGCGATCACGCCCGACACCTCCAGCGGCCCGAGCAACCACCTCTCGACGTTCACGCTCGCGGAGTTCCTCAAGCGCCTCGTGATGCACCGCGAGGACGCTGCGACCCGACTCCCCGGGTTGCAGTGGGCGGACGCGGCATCGTTGTTCTACGGCGCGGCCGACTCGGTGTGGTATCCGAGCTCGCTCGGTGGGATGAGCGCCGATTCGGCCATCTACGTCCAGGCGAGCCTCCCGATCGACACGATCGAGCAGCGTAGCCGTGGACGATGGCGGGTGTTCTCGAAGCTCGGGTTTGGCGACGGCGAATTCGTCCACGTCTCGTACGCGTGTCTGCCTGCCGTCGACAGCAGCGGCAAGCCGATCATGGACGTCGGCAAGGAGGTGGTCATCTCGGTCCGCCTCGCTACCGGAGGTTCCAGCATGGAAGAGCGCGATGCTCTCCTGGCACGCCACTACCGCGCGATCCTGACGCGCGTCCTCGATGGCCGCCTCAAGTAGCGCTGCGGCTAGACGAGCACGACGATCTCGCGCAGCTGCAGCACGTCGTCGGCGCGCGCGGCCGACAGCGCGAGCTCGAGCCCGAGCACCGCGGGGCGCGCGATTGGAGTAAACTCGAAAGTCGAACGCGCTACTTGTCGTTTACGGAGTTCGGTAGTACGTCGACACTCATGACGAGCAAGACGGGAGCAGGTTCGCTGGTGGTGGCAATGGTCATGAGCTTCGGCTGCGCCGAGGAGCCCGACGTCTCACTCGCGCAGGACGAACAGGCGATCGTCGTGCCGCGCGAGCTCGTCGCGATGACCACGATCACCCTGCCGAACGGTGACACGGCCGACGTCTTCGCGCCGATCGTGCCGCGCAGGCTTCAGCGCGCGTTCGAGGACGCATTCCCTGTCGTGGTGCACCTCCAGGGGGCAGTCGTCGGCCGTTCCTACTACCGGGGGTTCGGCCGCGAGCTCGCGCGTCACGGGTTCGTCGTGGTGATTCCGGATCACCTGCGCGCGTTCGGACCGCCGGGCACTCCCCCCGTGCCGTTCACGGAGGCGAACGTCGTCGGAGCGGCGACGGCCGCGATCGCCGCGCTCGATGCCGACGCTTCCTCCCCGCTTCATCTCGTTGCCGATATGCAACGCGTGGGGATCAGCGGCCATAGCTTCGGTGGCGTGGTGGCGATGCAGCTGCTCGGCGGCTCGTGCAGCCCGCCGTTCTGCACGCCACCGTTCGGGCTGCCGGCCGAGGTCGGTGCAATCGCCGTCTACGGCACGCACCTCGTGCAGCCTGCGGGCGTCATCGACATCAATACTCGCGGTGTCGGCGTCGCGTTACTCCGCGGCGATCTAGACGGCCGGGCAGCACCGTCGAAGATCGAGGCGACGTACGGCGTGCTCGACGACGCACGCGCGCTGATCACCATCCACGGGGCCAATCACTTCGGGATCTGCGATAGCGCCGCACCAGCGGGCGCGGAGCCAGATCCGAATTCCCAGACACTCGACCAGGCGGCCTCCGTGCGTGCGACCGCTACGTGGGCCGGGCGTTGGTTCCGCGATCGCCTGCACGTGGATCCGGTGGCGGGGCTCTGGCTCTATGGTCTTGGCGGATCCTTCGACGGTGTCGTGACCGTCGACGCAGCAGAGGAGATGTAGTTCCGGTTCCGAGATGAATGTGTTCACGGTGCCGGCGGTGACGCGGAGCGAATCGCGAACACGTCGCCGAGAAACAGGCCGGCATCCTCGCGGTTGTGCGCCACGGTCGAGCTCGAGGGGATCGAAGACATCCCGGCGTGCCCCGACAACGACCGCCGCTACGGTCACGCGTGTAGCCCGACGTGCACGGTCGCGTGGGGCTCGCTCGCCACGATTCCTCCGACGCGCTGCGTGCGCTGAGACGCGTGCCTGCGCAGCCGGACCGATGGGCGAGCTCGCACCGCCGTCGGCCTATCGACCCGTGAGGACTCCGGTCAGCTCCAGGTCACTTCTCCTTCGCGATGCGCGCCAGCGTGGCCGGGATCAGCTTCGCGCGGAGCGCGGTGATCAACCGTTCGCCGAACGCCACGGCCTGACGAGCGACTTCGGGCAGTGGCGCGGGGAGCGTGCCGCGAAATGCATACTTGCGGAACAACTCGATCTCGAACTCGAGCAACCGTCGAACCGCTCCGAGGTATGCCGGTCCGATCGAGATCGGAAACACCTCTCCGTAGCCGAGCCGTCGGCTCTCGGCGACCAGCTCGACGATGTCGAGATCGGGACCACCATACCCAGCGGTCTCTCCTTCCCCCTGCAGCTCGATCACCCCGGCTCGTTCGAGCTGCGTCAGCTCTGCCCGCGTCATGCCGGCGGTCTTCAGCACGTCGCTGCGGCGGCGGCGGTTCACGCCTCGGTTGGCGGTCACCGCGGGCGCGAGCGAGATCAACACCTTTCGCTGTGACCGAGGATCGACGCGGAGCGTCGCGCTCGGCGCCGGCTCCAGAAGGTCGGCGATCACCCGGAGTGGAAGAAACTGCTCGGCCTGCAGCGCCTTGATCATCTTGATGCGATCGACGACGCGGACGTCGTAATAGGCCATGTTCTTGCTCGTTCGCACCTCCGGCCCCGGGAGCAACCCCTCGCGGATGTAGTGCTTGATCGTCGGCGTGGGGATTCCCGAGCGCTTCGCGAGCACCGCCATCTTCACGAGGTCGACGCCCCCTTTTCGTGAAGGGGACTTGGGTCTTCGCGCACGTGCCATTCGCCGATCATAAGGGCTAGCTGTCGCCGTGTGGTCGCGAGGGACGAGATCTCTGGCCGGAGCCCAGCTGTCGCCGATCTCGGAGACTAGAGTGAGAAGCTCGGCCATCCCGGCGACCCTGCTAGCCAGCGTCTGCACGGGCCGGTGATGGCGTCGTCGCACACTCCCCAAGATCGAGCGGCGCTGGGAGCGGAAACCGTCTACGCGCACGGTACTCCGCGAGGTGACGCAAGAAGTAGGTCCACGACGTCTCGTTCTTCGCGGCGACGAGGCAGCGCGGAGCGCTACCGAACAGGGGAAGTCGCACGAGCTCGTCGCGTAGCGGCGCCGGCAGTTCGGCGATGCCGGAGAGCTTGCGTCCCCGCGCGATGTAGATGAGGTGCCCGGCGCGCTGTCCCATCGCCATCCATGGCAACCACGGCCCGATTCGGTGCCACGTGAACGCGAGCACCGGGACGCTGGGGCTCGTCGAGTCCTCGATGGCGGCAACCGGCGTGGTGAAGGTGAAGAACTCCCCCGCCTGGTAGTTCGCGGCCGGGCTGAACTCCCGCGCCGCGTCATCGGCGGCGAGCGGGTTGGGATAGAACAGCGGGATATCGAAGGTGATCGTCGCGAGGCCGGCCGCGACCGCCATCGTGACGCGGCCGTCGAGGCGGTTCTGGACGAGACGGTTCGCGACGTGAACCACGGGGACGACCTCCGAGGTCCATGGATTCTTCCATTCGTCGACGCGGCGCTTCACCTCCGGATCGAGATAGAGCATGAGCTCGCGCGACGTCAGGTGCCAGTGTCCGCCGTCGCGCACGCAACGCGCGATGTTCATCCCGACGACCGCGAACAGATGACGTGGCCGCTCGTCGGGAACGAACGCGTAGACATCGCCCGTCCAGGTCATCACGACGTCGCGTCCGTCGTGCGCACACCGCATGCGGACAAGCTGGTCGACGGTCGCCGTGCGCACCGTCAGCGCCGGCGTCGTCGGCGCGGCGCCCGGCGTGCACGCTGCGAGCACCGCGAGAATCCACACCGACCGGGATCTACCGTTGCTCGACATCTCGGTTCCTGTTGCTTTCGACACCGCTGGCCTTCCTGCGACGCCCGGGTTCTTCGATGCTTGCCTCGTGCCTCCTCGCCCAGCCGTCACCAAGCCCCGACTCCAGCACAGCCTCGAAGAGTCGGTCGTCTTGGCGTTGTTCGACCTCGCGAACCACCTGCAGCGACGTGGTGAGAGGCTCGCCGTGTCCGCTGGGCTGACGACGCAGCAGTGGCTCGTCCTGTTGCAGATCGCCGGGGATCCGAACTTCCCGACGAGCGCGCGACGATCGGACCAGCAGGTGTTGGGGTCCGACATCGCCCGCGTCCGTGGTGTGTCGCGGGCAACGATCAGTGCGGTGGTCAACGCACTCAAGGTGCGTGGCCTCATCCGCGAACGTCCCGATCCGGAGGATCGACGCCGACGCTATCTCGAAGTCACGGCTGCCGGCGTCACCGCGATCGAGTCGATCGAGCCCGCTCGCCGGGCTGCCAACCGACGGCTCCTCGCAGGCCTCGACCAGGTCGGACGCAAGCGACTGGCGAGCTACCTGCATCAGTGTCTCGCGGTGCTCTCGGAGGTCCACGAGGACGAACAGCTCGTTGCGGCGCGGCAGCGCTTGACGAGGAGACAGCAGCGCTGAGTTGGATCAGTGCGCACGGAGATACGAGAGAAGGGCGGCGCGGTCGTTCGACGGGAGTGCGCAGCCGAAGTCGTGGCCGCGATCCGAGAACGCAGCCCCGGTCACACCCGGCCGAGGCGCGACGCAGAGCAGCTGCTCCAAGGAATCGAGCGCACCATTGTGCAGGAACCGCTGCATCGCCCACAGCCCGACCAGGCGAGGCGACTTGATGCCGTGCGTGACCGTGTCTCCAACAGGAAACCGGAGCTGGCAGCACGGCTGACCGTCGTGGTCCGGACCGTCTGCCCACCATCGAATCGCGTCGTCGGTCGCGATCTCCTCGAAGGTGTAGATCCGGTCGCCCATCCCGCGCGGCCCGCCGTGACAGCTCTGGCACTCGGCCACGTAGACCATGCGACCACGCATGACCTCTTGGGAATCGGGTGGCGTCTCGGCGAGCGGCGCGCCCAGTGACGCCACGTAGTCGGCCAGCGGCGCCAGCCGGCTCTCGGGCCAGTCCGCGAGCTTCCCACCGCCGAGATCGACGAACGAGGACAGGAAATGCGAGAGGTGCGCCGTGCCCCCTGTCCAGCCCAGCATCGCGCTCCCGATCGCGTGCTCGGCGAGCTCGGCATCGGTCGGCACCCCCCACAGCGCGCTGATCTTGGAGACCGTGTGGACCTTGTCGTCGAATGGCAACGGCTGGATGAAGAAGTCCATCGTGCCCGCACGCCAGCGTGCGTACCAGCGCTCGTTCTCCGCCGAGAACGCCGGCATCGTTGCGGTCCCGCCACCGATCAGAGGCAGCAGCGCGACCAGGAGCGAGGTCGTGATGCCGGGGTTCGCCGCCATCCGATCGCGCAGCGGCTGGATCACCGCCAGCGCCTCGGGATCGTGGTCCGCCGGGTTCGCACCGGGAATCGCAAGCGCCGGCGTCAGCGCGAGCATCAGGTTCATGCGCCCGTATGCGTAGTCGAGATTTGGCGCGCCGACAGCGTAGCGGCCGTCGGGCAACCGAGCGAAGTGGCAGCTCGCGCACGTGAACGCGAGCGTCTCGACGCTACCCAGCGGTCCGCCCGGCGCAAGCCCCAGCGGGAGCTTTGCCGTCGAGGACGGATCCGGCACCATGCCGAGCTTCGCGAACCCAGGCCCGGTCTCGTCGGGGAAGTTGTCGAGCAGCCACGTGACGATCGGCTTGGGAACTCCCGCCGTTCCGAATCCTTCGTAGAAGAACATCGCCTTACCGCATCGCAGCCGCGCCGCGCGATCGGTGGGCGCAGCTGCATACGCCTCGCACGCGGAAGCCAACGTACCGTGCTCGAGCACGGCAGCGAGATCGGCCGACACGTTCGTCAAGCCCTCGGACGTGTCGACCTGCGGAGCGAAGGGATCGGGTGCGG
Source organism: Haliangiales bacterium (assembly GCA_038206055.1). Lineage (GTDB taxonomy): Bacteria > Myxococcota_A > Polyangia > Haliangiales > Haliangiaceae > JABFXX01. The sequence goes on along the minus strand of JBBRBG010000198.1, from coordinate 5,028 downwards.
TATCGCCGCCGCTCGCATCGGGATCTGTCGACGGAGGCGGGACACGGTCGTCGTTGCAGCCGACGAAGCTCAGCACGAGCACGAGCGCGATCGAACCGAAGGAGCGGAGTAGCATCGCGGCGCAGCCTACTCCTGCCTTATTGAATGTTGCAATATCAACTTCCCGCTCTGGGTGGCGCGAGGCAAGGAGGCCTCATCGAGCTGGTCGCACATCGGATCGAGACACAGTTCGAGCGCCTAACCATCACGCGACCTCACTACAGAGAGGCGTCGGCCACTCCTGACTGGGCGGGCATCTGCCAGGGTTGGACCCACAACGCGCTCGACAACCGTATCAGTCTCCTCGTCGATCCAGCCGGGCTCGACGGTGCACGGGGACTATGGATCTTCGGCCAGTGGATCAGCCGCGCCGATCTCGGCAACGCGATGATGGGCGCGTCGTTCAGCCTCGGCATCGCCGACTCGGTGACCATCGACTCGTTTGTCAAACCGGACAAGCTGGTCAAGGCGCTCGCGCAGCACGTGCTGCGCTCCGGCACTGGGCTTCGTGTTGACATCTGGAACGACACGCACAACGCGAGCGGGACGTATGACCCGCAGATCTGGAACCAACCTATCGTGGATGCCGACATCGAGGTTGCGGCGGTGTCCGCGACCGCCAGCACGGCCGTGATCGGCTACGCGATGCGCGATCCGCGAATCAGCGCGCTACTCACGAATCCGACGGTGAAGCTGGTGCGCGCACATGCACGGTGGGGCGCCGAGACCGGCGATGCGTGGGAGGCAGAGGCTCGCTTCCGGACCAGCGAATGGAACATGTACTTCGTCATCGCGGCGGACGGTCGCGTGGTCGCGAGCTACATGGCGCACGAGCTCGCGGCCGCGAACGTGGCGGGGCTTCCGATCACGCGGAGCGACGGGCTTCCCGACTACATGGCGATCCCCAAGCACGAGCTGACCGACGCGGCCCTCGCCGGGACGCCGCATCGGCTTCTCGACCCGAGCAACCACGAAGGGAGCCGGTTCAAGTTCGTCGTCGGGACCGTGCTCGCGCGCGGCATCCCCGAGACCACGCGAGCCGCCTTCGAGGCCGAGGCGCTTGGTGCGAACGCCGACGCAACAGCACTGGCGACGCGGTACCCCGGGATCGCGAATGCCTATGCGCCGGACCAGTGGCAACGCGTGTTCGCAGCTCGCCTCGGTCCCGGAGAGAAGTTCGGCGCGGTGTGGGCGCGGTGAACTGAAAGCGCCCAACCGGGCATCCGGCACACCCGAGTGTTGAGCTTTCTACGTTCAATGCGAGGGTCGACAGGACGAGCGGCACCTGATCTGCAACGCTACAGCCGGCCGTCGACGACGCGGATCACGATCGCGCGAAACGCCCGCGCGAGCATGCGGTCCCGCTCAGCGAAGCTCTCCCCTCCGCTTGCGAGGTGCGCCGCGATCACGAGCTCGCGCCCCCAACCGGGAACCGGGCGGTCCTGGGAGTCCAGCACGGGAAGGCACGCATAGGCCACGTTGACGAACTGGCCGTTCGTCCCGAGTCCGAGCTTCGAGAAGATCCGCCAGCGCCCCTTCGAACGACGCGCGATGTAATCCCAGTCGTGCGCCGACTGCATGTAGACGGCGTCGTCGGCGGACATGCCGCCCCACTCGCCGTACTTGACCGAGCTGGTCGCGCCGTAGAGCAGCGTACGCACGTCGGGCCACGTCAACCCGGCGATCTGCTGCGCGGGCTCTTCTCGAAACAGCACGGTTCGCTCGAGCGCCTCCGCCAGCGTCAGCATCGAGAGGCGATTCGCCAGCCCGGTGGTTTGGTCGGGCGTGATGGTGACCGTGGCACCGCCAGGCTCGACAAACGTGAACCCGAGCGAGGGCGAGGCCTCGCCGTAGTTGCCTCCGAACGTCTCGTCCGCCGGTCGCTTCAGCCAGCCGCCGTGAATCAGATCGTTCGCCGCGGCGCGGCCACCGACGTCGTGGAAGTAGCGCCCGAGCGCGTTGGAGCTGAACGGGGCGGCGTCGTAGTTCGCGATCGACGTGACGAGGTCCCCGAGCGGACGCCCGTCGACCACCGCGGTCAAGCCTACATTGCCCTGCGATGCGCGCCGCAGCCGGGCGCCGGCGTTGGCCGCGGCGATCCACTTGGTGGAGCTCCACGGCTGTACGGCGTGCTCGGCGCTACCGTTCGACAAGTAGCGATAGTGCGGTACGCCATCGATCCGCCGGATCTCGACGACCACGATGTCGAGGTCTGCGGGGACGAGATCACCGAGCACGTTCTCGACGACGATCGGTTCGGTCCCGGGCTGGTATCCGGTCGCGTCGAGATCGACGATCGGACAGCGCTGCTCGCGATCGACGTAGGCCGGGCGCACCTTCACGTGGCAGAGATCGTCGAGGAACTGGTAGTAGTCGGCTGGGTGCGAGCCCGCGCAGAGCGGCGGTGGCTCGTCGCTGATCGCAGGAATCGGCTCCGGAAGCTCGATGTCATCGGCGTCGGCCGGATCTGGACCAGCATCCCGGACCAATGCTCCACGATCGCTCGCGCACGCGGCGAGCCAGACCAGGATTCGCGGCGCGAGATGCGCGCGGCGCATGCGCGGGGCGCGGTCGGTCAAAACGACGCTTGGATCTGTCCGCGCAGCGTTGGCTTTGCAGCGAGGACGATCATGCGGGTGGGATGGGCCGCGTCGAACGCGAGCGCCGGGAGCGTGACCTTCCTCCCGTCGTAGTGCGCACCCGACGGCAACGGAAGGATGGCGCCGTCGAGGACCTCGAAGGCGTCTGCGATGGCGATGTCCGGAGGCACCTCGAACGAGAGGTCCGAGGTCACCGGCTGGACGCTCCAGTGCGGTGCGTTGGTCGGGATCGCGCACGTCGTATCGTCGATGCCCCCGCTGTTCTTGGTGTTGATCGCGACGAGCACCAGCGCCTCGGGGCTGCGGACAAGCTCGACGATCACCGCGTCGTCGGACGATTCGGCTTGGCCGGTGACATCCCCAGCACGCAAGAGCTGGCGCACCGATCGAATATCGCGGTTCTGACGTCCGATCTCGGCCCACGTCGCGCTCGCGGCGCCGTTCGCGAGCTCCATGTTGGTCTGGAAATACATGAGGCCCTTGCCACCCGCCGCGACCACGCTGAACGCCTGGATCCGCGCCTCGGTGGGATCCGGCTGGCGCACGGTCGTGAGCCCGAGGACGGACTTGTTCCAGCCACCATGCAGTCCCTGCGTGTAGAGCCACGTCGGAAGCGGCATGTGGTTCTCACGCGTGATCCGGAGGTAGTCGTAGGCGCCGCGCAGCGGAGGATGGCTACCGAACGGCGTGATGTGCGGCGCGCATGCCGCGACATAGAAGTCCATGCCTTGGATGTCTGCGGAGCCCGCGAACCGGCCGTTCTTGCGCTGGCGCGAGCCACCGACGTAGGTCGCCATCGTCGGGTTCGTCCGCCAGTGGGCCTGCACCTGCTCCGCGAGCTCGGTGACGCGCTTGTCTTCGTTCGACGAGTCCGCCTCGTCGGCCATGAGTCGCGTCGGGACGCGCTGTGCCGCCCCGAGCCCGTTCGGGAGCGAGATGAACTCGTCGGGCATCAGGAAGATGTTCGCGTTGGCTGCGTTCGCGATGATGCTCGTTCCGGTGGTGTTGTTACAGCCGCTATCCGTGTACGCCGACCGGAGGAAGAACGTATCGAAGCCGCGCGCGACGTGGGCCGCGAGGTTCTGCGAGCTCGCACCGGGGAACGGACAGTCACGCTCGGCGGGCCAGGTGTGGATCGGGAACTGCTCGGCGACGACCCGTCCACCCGCTGTCGATGCGGGGGCGTCGGTCCACTCCGCGACAACGGTCCAGAGGCTGCCGACATTTGCGGGCGTGCAGCGCGGAACGCGCCACATCGCCGACTGTCGTGGCGCCAGCGTCGGGGCCGCGATGCATGCGCTCGCGGTCACGTCGCGACCGTCGACGACGAGCCGGCCCAGGGTGTGAGCAACGCTATCGGTGTTCTTGACGTGGATGAGGTAGCTCGTGCCGCCGTCGATCGTGGTCACGTAGGTCAGCGGCACCGGCGTGCGCACGATCGGGAACATCCCGCTCGCGGCCACGCCCGCACTGGTCTCGATCTGGATCGACATCGTGGCGAGCGTGTCGAAGTCCGTCGAACGCGAGTGGAACGACACCCAGAGCGGTTCGCCGGCCACCGCGTCGGTTGGCCAGACGTGGAACCAGTCGAGGTAGCCACTGGAGGTCAGCGACGGCGCGAGCTGACCGTTGATGCGCACCCCGGTGACCTGTCCCGTGACAACGGAGCTCGCGACGATGTGGATCCGCCCTCCGGCCGTCGGCGCGGGTAGGTTCGCCTCGGCGTACTGCGACGAATACACGTCCTTCCGGTAGCTCGCGAACAAGCCGCTCGCGGCAGGCGCGGCGCACACGTTGCCGACCGGCATGCACTGGGCCGTTGCCGGGAACGGCGGAACGAAGGGACCGCTCGAAGGCATCGCATCGACGACGTCGACGGCATCGCCCCGTGCATCGCGGTCGCCCTCCGAAGCATCACCGCTCGAAGGCGCGCCTGCCTTGGAGCAGGCCACCATCACGGACACGACGCAGAAATAGCTTGAACGCATCGGCGGCTGACCTCGAAGCTGCGCGATTGTTGGAGAGCCGAGCCCTCCAGTCAAGGACAAACACCCAAACTACTTCGGGCTACGAACTACCTGTCCTCCCATCACGCGCTGCGTCGCGCCGGCCGGCGAGTCACGCCTCTCCGGATCCGCGCACCTCGCGACGCGTCTCCAAGTGAACAGCTGTGCGAGCCACTATCAAGAACCGCGCCATCCCGCTGGCAGCGAGAGTCTGCTCGACCTCACGAACCGTTGGCGCGCCGGTGGATGAAGGACATCATCCAGGACGAACTACTCGGCAACGCGCGCTGTAGCGGTTGGATGGTCGACTTCTCCGAAGCGCTTCCCTTCGACGCGGTGCTGGCGTCGGGCGTCAGCGCGGCCGCCTGTCACAACCGCTACCC
>JBBRBG010000197.1:0-16842 GCA_038206055.1 Haliangiales bacterium | reverse complement strand
ACGAGACCGAGCACTTCGAGCCGCACCACTTCGAGCGCTTCTCCGTCCCGGCCGGGATCACCGGCCTGTGGCAGGTGAAGGCGCGCGCCCGCTCACCGTTCATCGAGGCGCTCGAGATGGACGTGCTCTACGCTCGCAGCTGGTCGTTCGGACGCGACATCATCCTGCTGCTGCAGACGCCCGTGCAGGTGTTCCGGCCGAAGGCAACGCGATGAGCGGGCCGCTGCGCGTCGCCGTCGTCGGGCTCGGCTACTGGGGGCCGAACCTGCTCCGCAACCTCGTCGAGCTCGATCAGGCCGACGTGGTCACGATCTGCGACCAGCGGCCCGAGCGGCTCGAGCACTTCAAGCGCCGCTACCCGTTCGTCGAGACGACGAGCTCGTACCTCGAGGTCGTCGACGATGACCGTATCGACGCGGTCGTGATCGCAACGCCGGTCTCGACGCACTTCGACCTGGCCGCGAAAGCGCTGCAGTTCGGCAAGCACGTGTTCGTCGAGAAGCCGCTGGCGGCGAGCTCAGACGAAGCCGCGGAGCTGATCCGGCTCGCCCACAAGGCCGGCCGTGTGCTGATGCCCGGCCACACGTTCCTCTACAGCCCGCCGGTCGTCTACATCAAGGAGCTGATCGACTCAGGCGACCTCGGCGACCTCTACTTCATCTCCTCGAGCCGCGTCAACCTCGGACTCCATCAGCCCGATGTCAGCGTCGTCTGGGACCTCGGCCCGCACGACTTTTCGATCCTGCGCTACTGGCTCGGCGAGTCGCCCACGACGGTCTCTGCGATGAGCCGCGACTGCGTCATCCCCGGCACTCCGGACGTCGCGTTCATCAATCTCGCCTACGCCTCGGGCCTCGTCGCGCAGGTTGAGCTCGCTTGGCTCGCGCCGAGTAAGCTGCGCCGCACCGCCGTCGTCGGCTCCGAGCGGATGGTCGTCTACGACGATACGAGCGGCGAGCCGGTGCGTGTCTTCGACTCCGGCGCGACGTTGCCCGACCCGGAGACGTTCGGCGAATACCAGCTGAGCTACCGCACGGGCGACATCGTCAGCCCCCGGATCGAGCCGGTGGAGCCGCTGCTGCTGCAGATGGAAGACTTCTGCCGTGCCGTGCGTGAAAGGGTCGAGCCGCGGTCGTCGCGATCGATCGGGCTCGAGGTCGTGAGAACCCTCGAAGCCGTCGACGACTCCCTTGCGGGGTGCGGGCGACCGATTGCAGTGGGCATGTCCGGTCGCGACGACCGCATGACCGCGCAAGAGTGAGTGACGTGCGGGTCGCCTCCGTCGCGGTGGCCGCCGAGCTTGGCAGTCGTTGCCTTTGGGTTCCGAGCGACATTCCCGATCTCCTCGACTCCGCCGAGCTGGCAGTGCACGTTCTTGCACAGAGCGCAGAGCATGTTTCCGGGAGCCTCCCACGTACTTGTGAAGACCAGCGATCTCTGCAACTGCTCGTCCGAGCGTACGGCCTTGATGGGCGGATCCGTTTCAGGGCGGATCCGGACGAAGACGCCCAACCCGCAGACGCGCTCCGAGTGGACGCGGGTCAGTTGACTCCCGCCGACCTTTTAGACGGCCTCGACGAGGCCCCATCAGCTGATGCGATCCCTTGCGAAGACGACGGCGTGCTGATTCGACATCGAGTGGTCGTCGTCACCAATATCCCTATCCACTATCGCACTGCGCTGTTTCGCGAACTGGCCGACCAAATCGAATCGGTTGGTGCCAGCCTTCAGGTTGTATTCCTCGCGGGCATACCGAGCGACCGCTCGTGGATCGATCCGGGCGAGCTTTCCTTCGATCACGTGTGCCTCTCGAGTATTGACCTCAATCGCGGTCAAAAGGCACGGCGCCTTGCCCCGCGAGGATTGTACAAGTGCCTGGATCACTTGGATCCGACGATTGTCCTCTCTGTTGGTTTCTCGCCGCTCGTCTCAGGGCGTATCGAAAGATGGTGCGCGAAGAGAGCCGGCGTTGCATTTGGCGTCTGGAGTGGGGAGATAGCAAGTCGCCCGACGGCGCGAGCGCACCTCCGCAGAGCACAGCGACGTCACCTCATTCGTCGCGCAGACTTCGCGGTCGCCTACGGATGGAGTAGTGCTCGTTACCTTCGAGCGCTGTCCGCGGAGCTACCGATCGTAGTCGGACGTAACACGACTCCCACGCCAGCCTGGCCAGCACGCCAACGAAATCTGGAGACGTTGGAATTGCTTGTGGTTTCGAGGGCTCAGCCTGGCAAGCGGATCGACCTCGTGATCGACGCCGTCCGTAAGTTGTCCCTACCGGATCTGAGGTTAACGGTGGTCGGAGATGGTCCCGAGCTCTCGAGTCTCAAGGCACGCGCGTCGGGGGCGGAGAGAATTCGTTTCAGTGGAGCGCTCTCACCGAAGGAGGTCCGCGAAAGCTACATGCGGGCCGACGTCTTTGCATTCCCCTCGGAATACGACATATTTGGCTTGGTACTCGTCGAGGCGATGTCCTCGGGGCTGGCCGTCGTGACTTCCGCCGCACCCGGCGGTGTGGTTGACCTGGCCGTCGACGGCAGGAACTGCATCATCGTCAGAGAACCCTCAGTCGATGCCTGGGGCGAGGCTCTCCGACGGGTGTGCCTGGATTCAGATCTGCGCCAGCGTCTAGGCGAGCGAGCACGAGCGACCATTCAGCGGCGTTGGACGGTTGAAAGCGCAGCATCCGCGATGGTGGCCGGCTTTCGCCTGGGCGCTCTGACGCTCCGACGGGGACTGCAGGGCTGATGGGCGCCTCCGCCGCCATCGAGTCCGGAGAGGTCGGCGCCAGGGTCCGCTCGCCCACAAACCTTCCGACGGGACAAAGAGGCGCTTGCAGTGGACGGTCGGACGGCCTGACTGTCGATGTTCGCCGTCGATCAGATCGGTTCCGGCAACAACTCTCGCTGGGCGGAGGCGAGGCCGGTCCAGACCCTTTGGACGCGGAGCACGCCGTGAGCGACATGCTGAGACTAGTCGTCTTCTGCCACAAGAAGCACTCATGAGCCCCGTTCGGGATGCTGCTGCTCTGAGGGAACTTGGTGCAAGAATCGCTGACGCACGGCGCGACCGTGGGCTGAGTCAACGTGACCTGTCCATAGCCCTTGGCATCCCTGTGTTCTGCGTCGAACGCTTCGAAGCGGGAGCTGCCGACGCTCGCGAGCAGCTTTCGTCTATCGCGGCTTTCATGGGGTGCGAGATCGAGTGGTTCATGCCGATGCCGACGAAGGCCTACAGCGAGTCGCGCCCCGTCGCTCCTGCGGACAAACCAAATCTCGGACGGCCCGAACGACTGTTGGTGCTCGGCGCAATCGTGCTGCTTACGACGATCCGTTTCTTTACGGAAGTCGTTCCCGTCCTGCCCCGGGCGGCCAACTTCATTGACATCCCGATTCTCTTTACACTGGTTTTCGCCGCATTCCTTTCTCCCCCGCCGCATCGGGGGCCACGGCGGTGGTACCTGCACCTGGCGCTTCCAAGCCTTGCGTTCCTGATCCTCTGCACGCTTTCAGTGATCGTGAACTCTGGGCGGGTTGCGGTCGCTCCGGTGCTGGTGTTCGTCTACGGCTTCTTGGCGCCGCTGGCGGTCTATTCCGCAGGCTATCGATTGTGGCCACCTGGGTCTTCGCTTTTGTTCAGTCGGACCATAGTGGCTCTAGGGATCGTGCAGTTGGCCGTTGTTGTAGCGATCGACGTCCCACAATTCATTGCCTCCCGCAACCCAGATGATATTGCCGGAACTTTTGGCACGAATCAATATCAGTTCGTTTTTTTCCTGCTATTGTTCGTCTCCCTTGTAGTTGGCATAGCCACATTCGAACCGGATCGGGTCGCTGCGCGCGTCGCACCAATAATCATAATTGCCTCGTTCGCGACAATGTTGCTAGCGCAATATCGGGCATTTCTTGTAGTTACACTCGTCGTGCTTCTTGCAATCGGGATCCTCTTGGGCGGGCGGGCGCGAGGGTTCGCGGTCGTCGGGTTCTCAGTGGTCGTTTTTGGGATAGTATTCTATTACTTAGCGGCTCAATTACCAGTGCTGAAACTGAACTCCGCTGCGTCGAGTATCGCAGCGAACCCAGGGGCGTACGTACGAGGGAGACTCGGCGTCGGGCGAACGGTCTTCAGACTCTACGCTGATATTCCGAGCGCAATTTCCCTAGGAACTGGTCCAGGGACCTATTCTAGTCGAGCTTGGCAAACATTTGCGAGTGCAGAGAGTGACTCCGCATCGAACGTCCAGGGCTCGTATGCCAGCGCACTGACAGGGGGACACGCATATGGAACGGACGTTTCCGATAAATACATCTTGCCTCAACTCAAGAACGCTCGCGTAGTTGAAGGGTCTTATGCTATTGCGCTACCATATTCGAGTTATACATCGCTTCTCGCCGAAGTGGGCGTCGGTGGTTTCGCTGTAATCACAATGCTTTATTTTGCTGCGACTGTCCGCGCATGGAAACTTGCGCGGCACAATATCGCGAGATCGGCGCGGGACAACGCTCTCGCGTCTCTTTCACTCGCTACCGCCATCGCTTTCCTGACTTTGATCCAAGCTGCCATCCTTGAGAACTGGTTTGAAGTCACGCGAATCACCTTCATCGTATGGTTGATGCTCGCAGTTGTTTCTAAGGAATCTAACGAGTACGCTAAAGTCGACGCAGGTGCAGTGACGGACGAATTGCAGTTCGCGCTTTGAAGACACTCGCTATTATTGGTCCGTTACCCCCGCCGGTGCATGGTGTTGCCTTTTCGACGAAGTTTGCTCTTGCGAACCCTGTCCTGCGCGATCAGTTCAGAGTGGTGCACATTGACACATCTGATAGGAGAACAATTGCGAACCTCGGACGATGGGACATAAGGAACATCTACCTCGGATTAAGGGCGATCGCCAGTCTGGCCAGCGTCGTGAAGAGCGGCCGTGGCCTGACTTATCTACCGCTCTCTGAGAATCGCGGAGGATTTGCTCGCGATTCGCTCTTCATCTGGGTGTCGAAGATTGCGGGCTGGAAGACCGCAGTGCATATCCGGAACTGCATGTTCCGGGAATTTTACTCGGGACAGCCTTGGTTGATGCGATGGTGGGTTCGAAGGACGATGGGAGCAATCACAGGCGTTGCAGTGTTGGGTGAATCCCTACGCTTTCTGATGAGCGGTTTTGTCGATGACCACTTGGTTGTGGTGGTCCCAAACGGAACGCCGAGATTCACGGCACCAGTTGTGGAACCTGATGCCTCGCTCGTTCTCTATCTGAGCAACATCTCGCGCAAGAAGGGTGCCGACCGCGCCGTCCGCGCTGCGCTAATCCTGGCGGAGGCCGATCCAGATGCCCACTTCGTGTTCGCTGGAGGGTTCGAGTCCGACGAATTCGAGTCGGAGGTTCGAGCACTGGCCGAGCCGCTCGGCACACGGCTCGAGTTCGTTGGGCCAGTGATAGGAGAGTCGAAGTCGCGACTCATGGCGTCGGCCCGCGTCCTCCTCTTCCCGATCGCGTGGGGAGAAGGTCACCCGCGAATAGTCCTGGAGTCGATGGCTGCCGGGCTACCCGTGGTCACCACTGACCGGGCGACGATCAAGGAGACGATCGTCGATGACGAGTCCGGCTTTGTTCTGGACGACCCGGACCCCGTCGCCATTGCCTACTGTGCACTGAACGTGCTTCGAGACGACGCCCTAAGGGAGAGGATCAGCGCCGGGGCAAGAAAGCGCTATGAGACCCGGTTCACGCAGGAGCAGGCTGACGAGGCCCTCGCGGCGTGGTTGACCAGTCTCTCGTGATGTCTGCGCGTGACGCAAGCGCGAGCAGTGTGGGCTCCGGGGGTGTTCTTCATGTGGCGTGGTCACTTGTGATCGGAGGGGCGGAGAGGGCGCTGTATCAACTCGTGATCGCTCAGCAGGCCTCAGGGATGGACGTTGGGGTGCTCGTCGCCGCGGAGAGAGGGTTGTACGGCGAGCGCCTCGTCAAAGCCGGCGTGCCGGTGACATGTCTGAGACAGCTTCGGAGCGTCGATTTCGTGGCGGCCACTAAAGCGCACAAGATATTCGGCCAATGGGACGTCGTCCATTTTCACGCTGCGGAGCCAGCTCTGATGCTCTCATCTGCATTTGGCGGCGCGGCCCGATTCTATACGCATCGCGCCGGTGCGTTCCGCTACCCATTCCGAAGACGACTCCGCTACCACGCGGCGGGCGCGATCATGCGCCATCGCTTCGACGGCGTTGCTGGGAACACCGCGCACGCAGCCGACGTTGCCACGAGGCTCTTCGGGATTCCACGATCCCGGGTCGCGGTGATCTACAACGGAATCGATTGGGATCTGCTCAAGCCCGACAGAAATCCCGATGACGTGCGGGAAGAGCTCTGCCTCCCTAATGGGGCATTTGTGCTTGGTACCACTGGCAATCTCCGTGACTGGAAGCGCTTAGACATCGCGCTTCGCGCTATCGGGCGATCACGAGACGGGGCCGTCCTGGTCATTGTCGGCGACGGGCCTGAGAAGAAGTCGCTCGAGGTGCTGACTCGTTCCCTCGGCGTCGAAGATCGCGTCCGCTTCACCGGGAGGCGGGCGAATGTCGCCGACTACCTTCAGATCTTCGACGCGTTTGTGCTTCCCTCGGGTCAAGAGGAGTCGTTCGGAAACTCAGCTGTTGAAGCCATGGGGTTCGGGTTGCCGACGATCGTCATGTATGACGGGGGTGGCCTGGTTGAACACGTGATGCACGAAGAGACCGGGATTGTCGCAATGGGTGTCGACGACATGTCCAGCTGGATCGATTGCATTGCGTCCGATTCCAGTCTGGCGAGGTCGCTGGGGGCGCGAGGACGGGAGCATGTCCGGTGCACGTACACCATTGAACACGTGGTGGAGGGGCATGCCGCGTTGTACGCGGACGCGGGTAGACGTAAGAGCGGTGGCTCATGACAAGATTCGTCGGGGTTCTTCCCGCGCGCCACGAGGCGCGGAGCTGACGTGTGCGGTATCGCTGCTTCTCTCTCGTTGATGGGGAACGACTCCAGCGGCACCTGGGCAATCCCGCACATGCGGCATCGCGGTCCGGACGGTGAGGGCGCCTGGTCGGCAGGCGTCACCGGGCCGACCTTTGAGCACTGTCGCCTCGCGATTATCGATCCAGCTAACCGTGAGTCGGATCAGCCGTTCTCGGACACCTCTGGCCGCTGGACGATCGCGTACAACGGGGAGCTCTTCAACTACCAGGAGCTCCGGCGCGAACTGATCGAACGCGGGGCACGGTTCCGCACGGGCTCGGACACGGAGGTCGTCCTCAACGCACTTGCGCTAGATGGGCCGGACGCCTTGAAGCGCTTCAGAGGCATGTTCGCGTTACTTCTGTGGGATGCGGAGACCCGCGTGCTGTTAGCGGCCCGTGATCAGATCGGTGTCAAGCCCCTTTACTACACGGTCTCGAAAGGGACGTTCTTTGCTGCCAGCGAGCTTCGTACGCTCATCGCCCACCCCGACGTGAAGCCGGAGTTGGATCCGGCACACGTAGTGGAGTACCTCTCATTCGGCTTCGTAGCAGGTGCAGGGACGCTCCTCGACGGCGTATTCAAGCTCGAGCCTGGCCAGTTCCTCCTCGTGAAGGACGGCTTGGTGCGTACGACCGATTACTGGGATGCGCTCTCGTCCAGGCAGACGACCCAGCCTAACGAGCGACGCGACTCGCTCGAGGAGCTACGGCAAACACTCGACACGGCGGTTGCCGGGGCGCTCGTAAGTGATGTGCCCGTGAGCCTCATGCTCTCTGGCGGTTTGGACTCATCGGCCATCGCGGCGCTGGCAACGAAACACGTGTCTGCATCCGATCTGACCGCCTACTCGGTCTCGTTCGGTCTCCCCACGGACGAATCGACAATCGCAGCCCGTCTCGCTGCCGATCTTGGCATCCGCCACCGCGAGATCCTCCTCACCAGGGAGTCGCTCGCACAGGGGTTCGACGAGTGGCTCGCCGACATGGATCTCCCGTCGGCTAACCCGACGTGGATAGCCGTGTCCTCGATCGCTGCGGCGGTCGCCGCGGACGGGAACAAAGTCTTGCTTGGGGGCGATGGTGCCGACGAGCTCTTCGGCGGCTATAACCGATGGATGACGTACCTTCGCTCTCACGACCGGTACTGGAGTCGCATTCCTGCGATCGGCCGCCGGATGATCGGGATCGGGGCACGCCCCTTCGCACGAGGCCTTGCCGGCGATATCGCGCGCCGAGCGCGGGACGGAGGCCAGCTGTTCGTCGGCAGCAGGCCGTTCCACGATGACGATCTCCGACGATACCTGGGGCCCGTCGCACGGGAAGCGGCTCGCCACGCGGCTCCCGAAGCTCACGTTGACATCCTTCGCGAGCGGTTCGACACCCGACGACCAGGCGGGGATCAGCTCGCGTGGATGTCGTATGTCGCGCTCAAGACGGATCTTGTCGAGGACTATCTCGTCCGTCTCGACACGATGGGGATGCGGCATTCCGTCGAGGGTCGCGTGCCGCTCCTCGACGTCGATCTCGTTGAGCTCGCGTTCTCGCTGTCCCAGAAGGTCAAGGTGGGGCCACGATACGAGCAGAAGGCCCTATATCGGCAGGCAGTCAGTGCGTTTCTTCCCGCCTACATTACTGACCGTCCAAAGCAGGGCTTCTGCCCACCCGTCGTCGACTGGGTTTCGTCGCTGCTTCGCTCCCGCATGACAGCGTCCACGTCGTTGATTGATCGAGGTCTGATCACACCAGGTGCCATCGAATCCCTCTCCGCCGGCAGATCGATCAATGACTCGTTCGCGCTGTGGGCGCTTGGGACTCTTTCGGTGTGGTGTGATTCGAACCTTCCGTAGCCATCTCGGACTCATCTTCGACGAGAGCTTTCGGCACGTCGCCCGCAACTCGTCATGGGCGATCGGGAGCACGGCGGTCACCGTCGGTGCGCTCTTTGTTGAGACCGTGGTGCTTGCGCGCTATCTGGGACGGACGACATACGGCGTCTACCTGCTGGTGATCGCCTATCCGGAGGCTGTGCAGCTGTTCCTCGGCTTTCGAACGCGCGAAGCGATGACCAAGTACCTTGGCGGGTTCCTCGCACGCGACGAGAAAGACGAGGCCGTGGCCGTTGTCAAGTTGCTGTGGGTTGTGGACATGTGCGTCGTCACTCTCGCGTTCGCCATCGTCTTTTTTACGGCGCCGCTGGTAGCGCCGCACCTTACGGATGACCCGTCGAGCACCGAGTTGATGCGCGTCTACGGGGTGGCGATGCTCCTGGGAGGGCTCTATGCCACCGCGGGCTCAATTCTCCGTGTGTTCGATCGTTTCCGGCTGTCGTTCATGACCGGCGCAGGCGCCATCGCGCTGCGCCTCCTGATCATCGTTGGACTGGTCGTCGCCGGCGCTGGACTCGAAGGCATCATCCTGGGCCGAGTCCTGGCTGAGCTTGCGGCGACGGTCATCATCGGCTTCGCAGCATTCGTGTTACTTAAGAACGCCCTGTGGCACGAGCGCCGATCTCGCATCCGGGCCCTCGATGGGAAGAAACGCGAGATCGTCCACTTCCTTTTGCATATGAACGTCCAGGGCTCCATCAGAGCGGCCGCGTCTAAGCTTGACGTCATCGTCGTCGGAGCTCTCGGGGGTCCCGGCACAGCGAGCCTGTACAAGATCGGCGTTCAGTTCGGCGCGAGCCCGTTCCTCCTCGCCGACCCCCTGTTCGCGACGGTGTACCCCATGTTTGTCCGACTCCACGCGCTGGGCGAGCATGCACAGATCCGCTCCATCGGCCGGAGGATCTCGATCGTGCTGGGTGGCGTTGCCACACCGGTCGCGGTTCTACTGGCGATCTGGAGCGAGGAGATAATCACATTTCTCGTTGGCGAGAGCTTCTCAGCGGCATGGTTGCCGATGGTAATCGTACTCTTCGCCGTACTGCCGTCGATGCTGCTCTATTGGGGTCGGGCGGCAATGCTTGCCTTCGGCGATGCCATGTCGGCGACGAAGATCAGCGGCATCTCTCTCGTGGTCCAATTCGCCTTGCTTCTGACGTTGGTACGCCCCCTTGGAGCGACAGGCGCGGCGCTAGGAATGGCTGGAATGTATCTCGTTTACGCGAAAATGACGCTGAGCTACCTTCGACGCCGAAAGCTGGTGTAGGTGAAGCGCAACCCCAACCCGTCGATACCGTTCTGTTCATCACTGATCGCGAGGCTCCGCCCGATCACCCACCGGACGGTCGCGATAACGCTTCCCTCGAGGTTTTGGAGCCTCTTGAGGCGTCGTCGGTGGTACGAGAAACCTGTAGCGATCGGCTGGGCAGCTCTCGTGGGTGCCAACTCGCGGCCACCATCGAAGCCGGCCGCCCTATACTTGCTTGCAAAAGGGGAGGCGAGGTAATGGCTCGAACTGAAGCACCGACAGGGGCAGGTTCGCCGCCGAGCCGCTCCCTCCGGATGGTTTACCTCGCTCCGGTCGACATCCAGGTTGCGAGAGTGGAGCGCGAGTTCGCGGCGAACTTCTGTTCGGCACTTGCTCGTCTCGGAATTGACATCGAGCTTGTAGCGCTCGGCGTCCGTCTTTCCAAGGCCGAGAAACACCGACCTGTTGACCCACTTGCGCTCTACGGTCTTGAGACCCCATTTCCCGTTCAGGTTGTCCCCACCGGACTGCATCAAGACAGTCGATCGTCGTTTGTCGGGCTTTCCCGCCTTTGGGTGCACACGTTCGCTGTCGTGACGCGGCTCCTACGGCCCAGGCCTGGCCAGCGGCTCGTTGTGTATATGAGGAATTACCTTCCTGCCCTCGCGCTAATGGGGTTGCGCTCGGTACGCCCATTCGAGATTGTCTTTCAGTGCCATTCGCTACCGCAGAACACGCTTCAGAGCTTTGTCCTGAGTCACTGCGACGGGGTGGTGGCGCAGTCCGAGACATTGGCTCGGGAGTTGGTACACCGACATGATGTTGCTCATGTGGTTTCTGCGCACCATGGTGTCGACTTGCGGCGATACGCCAGTACGGAGTCAAAGGCCGCGATCAGAAGTCGGATCGGATTCCCGACGGACAAGCGGATCGCTGTCTACACGGGGAAGATCTACGCCGGATATGACGAGGTTTCGTATCTCCTCGACGCCGCGGCAGATGAGTCGTGCAAAGGCATTAACTTCGTTCTTGTCGGAGGCCGCGAGGATCAGGTCCGCTGGTGGCGCGGCGAGGTCATCAGACGCGGGCTTAACAATGTCGAGTTCACGGGGTTCGTTCCCCCGGGCGTCGTGCACGACTACCAGCGAGCAGCGGATGTCCTGCTTCTTTACTATCCGAGTTGGGTTCCATCACTTTACCTCTCACCCGGAAAGCTTCTCGGGTATATGGCCTCGGGTGTCCCGATCGTCTCTGCGGACATCCCCGTACTGCGAGAGCTCCTCGGTGATCCTCCTGCAGCGACCGTCGTGCCTGGCGACTCTCCGAGGAGCCTCGCGCATGCCATCCGCGCCATCTTCGACAAGCCGGAGCCCGCGCAGGCTCTGGCCCGTCAGGCTCGCGGCCGTGTCGAAGCGTTCACATGGGATCGGAGAGCAGAACGGATCATCGCGTTCGTCGAGGGGTTACCCCGACGCAATAGGCAATGGGGCTAGGCGGTCTGGCGGCGCATGTTTCGTGCGGTTTCGGTTCGCGGATAGATACACAATCATCGACTGGCGGCCTTGGCGCTCTTTCCACCGCCTCTTTTTCGAAGTAGGCGACTATCTGACCGCTGGCCCGAGCCGTTCTCGCGAGCCAGTCGCTTAAGACGACCTTCTCCGCGAGTCCCACTGCCGTGCAGGCGGGTGCCATGACGGGCCATCGTCGGAATCTCTCGGGTCGGGGAACCGCATACATCTCGAAGTAGTCATCGGCTGCCCGCCCCGTGGCGCGGACGAGCGCCAGTCGTAGGACCCCGCGGCCGCTCCCACCGAAGAGGTCGGTCGTGTGGACGACCTTCTTGAGTGTAAGGCCGCTCCGCCGACCGTATGCCCGCAGAGTCGGCTCACTGAAGAAGTAGAGGTGCCTCGGAACGTCTTCCTGGAGCGCCCAGCGGGACTGAATACTTCGGAGGTTTGGTACCTGAACGATAAGTTGCCCCGCGGGCCGCAGGAGCCGCTCGCAGGCCTCGAACGCGTCAGCAGGACGATGGAGATGTTCGAAAACCGCCCATGCGGTGATTACATCGAATGTACCATCGATCTGCTCGCATCCGTCCGGAAATGGGATCCGATGAATGGGTAGGTCGTGTGGATTCTTGGCGTTTTCGAATGGCTCAATCCCGACGACATCCCAGCCCTGCTCGCGCATCACGACCAGGAAGTCACCGCGCGCGGTGCCGATGTCAAGGAGCCTCCCGGGCGGGCGGTGGACGTATCCGGCCTGACGGCGATAGCGCTGCTGGGCCGCCGCGCGCGCGGCGTAGTAGTGCTTGGGGTAGTACCGGCCGATTTCTGCGACGGTCGGCCGGGGGTTCAGGTAGCCGAGCCGACAGGATCGGCACAGCACTACGTTCCAGCGAGTCTCGTCGATACGAAAGCGAAAGTCCTTCTGGCGGTAGAGGACGCGTGTCGAATCACTCCCGCAAAGGTCGCATACGATGGTTTCAGGCATCTTCTTTCATACTCCGTCTCAGAGTCAGGCCGAGTTGCAAAATTTATTCGAGTCGATGATCTACCTGTTTGTCCCAGGGAGGTTATTGACGGCGCGGTGGGGTCCGAAGCGATTGTAGAGACGCTGACGCTGCCGCACGGCAGCGCCCCATCTGCATGAACATTCATCGAGGCCTCCTTTGGGCTGCGACTCTTTGACAAGCCGCACCCTAGGTTCAACGACGCACCAGACCGTCCACAACGTGTCTGGGAACTACATCTAGCCCGATTTTACTCGTCGCGCGTGAGGTTCTCAGAGTATCCTCGATTGATGCCGTATTCAGGGCACTCCGTCTCCACAGCTCAGAACGTCTCGGCACGAATGGTGTCTTCCGAAGGCTCGACCCCGGGTACCGTCCACGCGAGCGATTGGTGAGACAGCTGGCTCAGACTCCGCGCGACGGCAACATCAGGGTCATCGATGTTCCAGCGCCAACTATCCGCCCTGGCTGGCTTCTTGTGGCCAACCGCGTCTCGCTGATCAGCGCCGGCACCGAGCGCACCAAGGTCGAGACCGGCGAGAAGAACCTGCTCCAGAAGGCGCGCGCCCGGCCCGACCTGGTCAAGAAGGTCGTTGACCGTGCTCGCGTCGAGGGTGTCGGCGCCGCGATCAGCGTCGCGCGAGACCGGCTTGCTGCGCTCGTGCCGCTCGGCTACTCGTCCGCCGGCGTGGTGCTTGAGGTCGGCGCGGGCGTCGAGGGGTTAGCGCCCGGTGACCGGGTCGCTTGCGGTGGTGGTGGTTGGGCGAATCACGCCGAGATCGTCGCGGTGCCGCAGAACCTCGTCGTCCGTGTGCCGTCGGGTGTTCGTCTCGACGCCGCCGCCTTTGCCACGGTCGGAGCGATCGCGCTGCACGGCGTGCGCCAGGCCGAGGTGGGGATCGGCGAGTGGGTGGGTGTAGTCGGACTCGGCCTCGTCGGGCAGCTCGCGACGCGCATCCTGTTCGCGTCGGGCTGTCGGGTCGTCGGCATCGACCTCGACGACGCAGCCGTCGCGCTCGCACGGAGCGCCGGAGTGACCGCGCTCGGCCGCAACGATTCCGGGCTCGACAACGCCGTGCGGTCGGCCACCGCCGGCCTCGGCCTCGACGCCGTGCTCCTCTGCGCCTCGTCGTCCTCGCCCGACCCGCTCGAGCTGGCCGTGCGACTCGCGCGCGACCGTGGGCGGATCGTTGTCGTCGGCGAGACGACGATCTCGGTCGACCGGGCGCCGATGTACGAGAAGGAGCTCGAGCTACGCATGTCGCGCTCCTATGGGCCTGGGCGCTACGACCGCGACTACGAGGAGCGTGGCCGTGACCTTGACCCCGCCTACGTCCGCTGGACGGAGCAGCGCAACATGCAGGCCTTCCTCGAGCTCGTCGCAGCGGGGAAGGTCAAGCCGGGCGAGCTGACGACCCACCGGTTCCCGATCGACGATGCCCCCGACGCGTATGCCGCTCTCACCGGCAAGGGTGAGGGAGCGCGGCCGTTCGGCGTGCTGCTCGAGTACGCAGACGCTATGCCGACTGCGGCGCCGGCCGTTCCCCGAAGCACCGCCCGCCCCGCGGCAAAGGGTACCGGCGTGGCCCTGATCGGCGCCGGCGCGTTCGCGCGTGCGACGCTCATTCCCGCGCTCGAGGAGGCCGGAGCGCACCTCGTTGCCGTCACGAGCGAGAGCGGTCTTACCGCCTCCGATGTGGCGACGCGGTTCGGCTTCGAGCGCGCCGCGACGTCGGTGGACGAGATTCTCGGCGACGACGCGGTTGGGGCCGTCGTGATCGCGACGCGACATCCGAGCCATGCATCGCTCGCCGCGGCGGCGCTGCGAGCGGGCAAGGCGGTGCTGGTCGAGAAGCCGCTCGCGCTCTCGGCAGAGCAGTTGCAGGAGGTCGAGGACGCGCTGACCCCCGATTCGGTACTGATGGTCGGGTTCAACCGCCGCTTCGCGCCGCTCGTCGAGCGGCTGGGGGTCGAGTTGCGCGGGTGCAACGATCTCGTGCTCTTGGTGAGGGTCAACGCCGGTCCCCTTCCGGCCGATCATTGGCTGCACGATCCCGAGGACGGGGGCGGCCGTCTGCTCGGCGAGGGCTGCCACTTCGTCGACCTGCTTGCCACGCTTGCAGGCTCCGAGGCGCTCGCGGCCCATGCGATCGCGACACCGCCACCAGGGCGTCCGATCGAGTGCAGCGACACCTTCTCCGCTCACATCCGGTTCGCGGGCGGTGTCGGGACACTCGTGTACTCGGGCGGGGGAGATCCGAAGCTGCCCAAGGAACGCATCGAGGTTTTCGGCGGCGGGCTCTCGGCCGTCCTCGACGACTTCCGCAGGCTAGAGATCTTCCGCAGTAGCAAGCGGCAGACGACGAAGTCGGCGCAGGACAAGGGGCACCGGGCCGAGATCAAGCGCTTCGTCGACGCAGTGAATGGCGCGGCCGAGCCGCCCTCGGTGGCGTCGTACCTCGACTCCACCTGGCTCACACTCGCGCTCGTTCGGTCGCTCCGCTCGGGTGCGGCCGTTCGTGTACCTCGACCCACCCTTTGACAGACGCGCTCTCCGCGGAAAGGGTGGGGCGGAAAGGAAGAGGGGTGACGGCTGATGTGCGGTATTAGCGGTGTGTTGGGCGGCCGGCCCGTATGCCAAGATCGTCGCGGCCCGCGCCGTGCGCATTTTGGCCGGCACGATGATGGGCTACGAGCACCTGCCAACGAACCACCTCAGCTTCCGGCTCGCCCAGCGCGTGATCTGTACTTGTCCGAGTTCGATGTGGCCGCGACAGTGCTCGACGATCTCGGCATCCGACGGGAGCCGCCGTGGCGGTGCCGTGGCCGCCGTCTGAGGGTGCGCTCTGCCACCGCCGCGACAATGGCCGCCTTTAGAAGTGCTCGCATTCCCTGAAGCTTGAACCGCTCCGGGTTTCATGCAGGCTGTTTGGTTTGAGTCTCGGCCTGCTGGCCTGAGCTTTCCTGCTGACGGTAGTAGATCTCTTCGTGCTCGGCCGGCGGGATCTGGCCGTGGGCTTCGAAGAGGCGTCGGTGGTTGAACCAGTCGACCCATTCGAGGGTCGCGAACTCGACGTCCTCGAGGCCGCGCCACGGTCCTCGGTGGCGGATCAGCTCCGTCTTGTAGAGGCCGTTTATCGTCTCCGCGAGCGCGTTGTCGTAGGAGTCGCCCTTCGACCCGACCGAGTTCACGGCGCCGGTCTCGGCGAGCCGCTCCGTATACCGAATTGACAAATATTGGACGCCGTGATCCGAGTGATGCGTCAGTTCGTTGAGCTTCTGGCCGGCCTGGGAGCGGGCCCAGATCGCTTGCTCGAGCGCGTCGAGAGCGAGATCGGAGCGCAGCGACCTGGATGCCTGCCAGCCGACGATCATCCGCGAGTAGACGTCGGTGATGAACGCGACGTAGACGAACCCCGACCATGTCCGCACATACGTCAGGTCAGCGACCCAGAGCCGGTTCGGCGCGGAGGCGACGAAGCAACGGTCGACGAGATCCCGCGGCCGGTCCGCTTCGTCGCCGGCGATCGTCGTGAACTTGGGCTTGCCACGGACAACGCCACGGAGCCCCAGCTCGCGCATCAACCTGGCGACAGTGCAACGGGCCACCCGGACGCCTTCGCGGTTGAGCTGCGCCCACACCTTGTCGACGCCGTAGACGCCGAAGTTCTCCTCATACACCCGGGCGATCTCCGGCTTCAGCTCGGCGTCACGCAAAGCCCGTGCCGAGAGTGGCCTCGCCTTCGCGGCGTAGTAGGTGCGCGGGGCGAACTGCAACACACGGCAGATCGGCTCGACCCCGAAACGATCACGCTGCTGATCGATGTAGGCGGTCACCTCCTGGTTCGACCGTCGAGCTCGGTCGCGAAGAAAAGCGACGCCGACTTCAAGATCTCGTTCGCACGCCGCAACTCGCGAACCTCACGCTCGAGCTCCTTCAACCTGGCCCGCTCCACGCTCGTCAACCCCGGCCTCAGGCCCTCGTCGACCTCCGCCCGACGCACCCAGCAACGCAGCGTCTCAGGAGTACAACCGATCTTCCCCGCGATCGAGCCCATCGCCGCCCACTGCGACGAGTACCCGTCCTGATGCTCCAACACCAGCCGCACAGCACGCTCACGAACCTCCGGTGAATACCTCTTCGATGTACTTGACATGACTCCATCCTCTCAAGGCTTGGAGCCTGCAACATTCCCGGAGCGGTTCAG
>JBBRBG010000196.1:0-16980 GCA_038206055.1 Haliangiales bacterium | reverse complement strand
ACCGAAGGTGACGGATCTTACGAGGGTTCCTACCCGCCGGGCGGCGACGATCCGGCCGCAGCCTCCGAGCCGTCGGCCGATCCGGCCAATCCGAACTACGCGTTCGGCGATGTCTCCGACGTCGAGATCGACGCCACCCTCGAGGCCTCCGGCGAGTGGGTCGAGGACGAGGACTACGGCCGGGTGTGGCTCCCCTACACCACGGTGGTGGGCGGTGAGTTCACACCCTATGACTCGTCTGGCTCGTGGGTCTACACGGACTACGGCTGGTCGTTCCAGTCTGACTACGACTGGGGCTGGCTCGCGTTCCACTTCGGTCGCTGGACCATGTTCGATGACGATCGCTGGGGCTGGGTCCCCGATCACCAGTGGGGTCCGTCGTGGTGCGACTGGCGACACGATGGCGACAACAATGTGGTCGGCTGGCGGCCGCAGGCGCCCTCGCCGCTTCGTGATCACCGCACTGGTGGTGGTGGTGGTGGTGGCTGGCAGCCGTCGGGCGGTGGACACGCGAACATCCGCGATCACCGCACGCACGGCTCGCACAAGGAGCCGGACTGGCGGTTCGCCAATGCACGCGAGATGGCGTCGCGCTCGCGCACGATCCAGATCTCGCAGATCGATGGACTGCGCACGACCGCGCCCGTCACCCAGCCTCCCGCGGGCCAGCTCGGTGGACGTGCCGCATCGCTGATGAACGCGCGGCTCAAGGGTCGCGGGTGGACGCAGACGCATCCGATGACCGGCACCGGTTCGCGACCGTTCCGCAGCGGCGGCGATCTCGGTCAGTCCACCGCCGGTGGTCGGCCGTGGATGCAGCCGCGCAACTCGTGGAACGGCGCCGTTCGCGGCGGCTCGGGCGTTCAACCGCAGGCCACGCGTAACGAGTGGCGCGGCAACGGTCGCGACTGGCGGCCGACCCAGCGCGACTGGCGGCCGCAGCAGCGCCCGACGATCGACGACGGACGCGGCCGCACGTTCGGCACGCGGCCCGACGCCAGCGGCGGCTCGCGCATGTGGCCGCGGTCAGGTGACACCTACCAGGGCGCGGTCGATTCGCGCGGCTCGGCGGGTAGCTCGCCGTCGTTCGGCGATCGCGGTTCGCCGAACGGTACGCGCGGCGACGCTGGCGGCTCGCGCGGCTGGGGCGATCGCGGTTCGCCGCCTCCGCGTCCGACGTACGATTCGAACAGCAGTGGCTCGCGGGGCTCGCCGAGTGATCGCGGCTCGTTCGGCAATTCGCGTCAGCCGCCGCCGACCTCGCGCCCGTCGTTCGATTCGAACGGCGGTGGATCGCGCGGCACGTGGGGCGGCGGTTCCCGCTCGACGCCGTCGTTCAGCGGTGGCTCGGCCGGTGGCTCGCGCAGCGCGCCATCGTCGTCGGCCGGCTCGTCCGGCGGCTCGCGCGGCACGCCCTCCTCGTCGGGTTCGTCGCGCGGCTCGTCCTCGGGTTCGTCGTCGTCTGGCTCATCGCGCTCGAGCGGCGGTGGCGGCGGCGGGCGGCATCGTTAGGCGGCGTAGCGATTTGCGCACGGGGCTGCGCGATGGCATTCACCGGTAGGTGGAAGTTCCGTATCGCGACCGAGCGCCTGCGCCTCGCTGGCTGCTCGCGGTCGCGGCGGTGACGGCGGCGCTGACCGCGATCTCGATCGTCACGATCGATCAGCCGCTCGCGCGCTGGCTCGCGCACTACGAGCCGCTGGCGATCTGGGACCGCACCCTGACCGTGCTCGAGTGGGGGCTCGGACTGCCTCTCATCCCGTGGACCAGCGGCATCGTACTGGTCGCGGTGATGGTCGTGACCGTGGTGACCCCGAAGTGGCGACACCGTGCACCGATCTGGATGTTCCTGGCGGCGAGCCACATCCTCGGCCGGATCGCGATGGTCCAGCTCAAGGACCTGACCGGCCGGCTCCGCCCGCTCGAGTGGTTGAAGCAAGGCGGCGACGAGACGTTTGGCTGGGTCAAGGGCATCTCGTTCCCCTCCGGGCACGTGGTGCTGTTCGCGAGCGTGATCTTCCCGCTGATCTGCGTGTGGCCCCGCGCGCGGCCGCTGCTCGCGATCGTAGGGTTCGCGATGATCGCGCGGCTGATCGCCGACGCGCACTACGTCTCCGACGTGATCGGCGCGCTCACGCTCGTCGCGCTCGTCACGTGGCTGTGCGGTCAGGCGATCCGGCCCCTCGTGCCCGAGCGGTGATCACGGCACCTCTCGACGCCACCGCGATCGTGCCCGCGACGATCAGCGCCGCACCGCCGATCGTCCATGCGGTCGGCGGCGCATCGAACACCAGCCACTGCCAGAACATCGCGAACGCGACCTGCAGGTAGCCCACCGAGGTCGCCTTGCCGGCCTTCTCGAGTGCGAGGCCCATGGTCAGGAACACCTGGCCGACCTGCGTCGCGATCCCGATCGCAACCAGCAGCAACCAGTCGATCGGCTGTGGCGTCACCCACGTTGCCACCGCCCACGGCACGGCGAGCGGCGTCGCGACCAGCGGGAAGTAGAACACGATGACAAGCGGGCGCTCGGTGCGGGAGAGCTGGCGGACGGTGACGTACGCGATCGCCGACGTGGTCGCCGCGGCGAGCGCCACGCCGACGCCGAGCGGATCGAGCCCTGCGCCACTCGGGTGCACGATCAGCAGCACCCCGCCGATGCCGCACGCGATCGCGAACGCGGTGGACCAGCCGATCGACTCGCGCAGGATCCACCACGCGAGCACGGCGGTGAGCAGCGGCGTGGTGTTCTGGATCGTCGTCGCGTCGGCGAGCGGCAGGTGCGCGATCGCGAGGTAGTAGAACGTCAGGCCGCCGAAACCGAGCACGCCGCGGAACACGAGGCCGCGCTTGTTCGTACCCCACGGATGGAGGCCGGCGCGCACGACCATCGCGTACGAGATGACGAGCGTCACCACCGCGCGCGCGAGCACGATCTCGCCGGTGGGCAGGCGCTGGCTCGCGACCTTGACGAGCACGCTCATCACCGAGAAGCCCAGCGCGCTCGCCATCATGTACGAGACGCCGCGCGACAGCTTCACGTGCGCATCGTACTACCGCGCGCTATCCGGCTGCCGCGGCGAGGTGCGGCGCGATCAACGGATAGAGCTGGATGTTCGGCTTGTAGGTCGCGAGCAGGCCCGCGATCGTCGCGAGCACGCGGCCGAGCAGCACGAACGAGCGCGGGATGGTCAGGCCGCTGAGCTGCTTGGCCTGCGCGATCTGGGTCGCGAACGCGGTCTCCCAGTCGAGCTCGCTGACCGCGGCGCCCGGGCGCATCGCGCCGATCAACGATGCGGTGATCGCCACGAGCGCGTCGGGCGAATCGGAGACGAAGCCGAGCGCGGCGAGCTGCGTTGCCGCCGCTTGCTGGTTGCCGCCGGCGATCGCCATGACGAGTCGCGCGTACGCTGCCCGCTCCGCGGCCGACAGCTCGAGCGTGCACCCGAAGTCGAGCATCGCGAGCTTGCCGTCCGGGGTGACGAGAAAGTTGCCGGGATGCGGATCGGCATGGACATGACCGCGTACGAGGATCTGCGCGGCGATCTCGGCGACCAGCGCCCCGAGCAACGGATCGCGCTCGGCCGGCGTCATCCGCTCGAGGCTCGGGATCAACCGCTCGCCATCGATGCGCGTCATCGTCAGCACGCGCTTCGTCGAGAGCTCCGGGAACGCGCGCGGCACCAGCACGCCGCTCGCGCCGAACGTCCACAGCGCATCCGCCTCGGCGACGTAGTCGAGCTCCGTGGTGAGCGCACGCGCGAGCTCGTCGGTGAGCGTGGGCAGATCCACTCCGGGCAGCTCGCCGAACGCGCCGGCGATCGCGCGGAGCGCCGCGATATCCGCCGCGATCACGTCCTCGATGCCGGGGACCTGGACCTTGACCACCACGGAGGTGCCATCGTGGAGGATCGCGGCGTGGACCTGCGCGAGTGAAGCGGCCGCGATCGGCTCGTCGTCGAACGCGGCGTACAGCTCCGCGATCGGCTTGCCGAGCTCCGCCTCGATGCGCGCGCGGATCGCGCCAGAGTCGACAGGAGGCACATCGTCTTGCAGCCGCGCCAGCTCCGACGCCCAGATCGGCCCGATCAGATCCGGCCGGCACGACGCGAGCTGGCCGAGCTTCGCGATGCCGCCGCGGAGCTGTGCCGCCATCTGTGCGGTGCGGCGCGCGAGATCGCGATGATCCTCCGCGCGCAGCAGCGTCTCACCGCGTGCGGCGGCCGCGAGCCGCAACCAGCGCTGGCGCGCGACCAGCGCCGCGGCCGCCTGCGCGAGCTTCGCGGCCCGTGGTGCCGCGCGATAGATCGTCGTGGTCCTGTCCTGCACGAGGTTCGCGAACGCCTGTGCGTCGCGCGCCACCGTGCCCACGTCGCGCGCGAGATCGAGCGAGAACGCATCGATCCTCCCGCCGAGGTGCTTGAGGAAGCGCAGCGTCTCCGTCGCGGTCTCGCGCAACGGCTGGAGTACGGGATCGAACTCGGTGGTCATGAGCGGAGCTCCTTCAGGCACGGGGGACACACCACGAGCTGCGTACCGACGCCGACGGCGGCATCGTCGCCACGCGGCAGGATGGCGTTGCAGCGCGCGCACAGCGCATTCTTGCCGAGGACGATCGGCTGCCAGCCGAGCACGTCATCGATCGCAGTCGCGGACGCGGCAGGCGGCGGCGTGATGATCGGCTTCTTGTCGCCCTTCGCTGCACGCGCGATCGCGTGCGCATCTGCCGCGACATCGCCGACGAGACCGAACGCGTGCCCCAGCACGTTGCGCACGAGGTTCGACACGCTCATGCCGAGCTCGTGCGCGCGCTCGCGCAGCTCGGCCTCCAGACTCTCCGGCACGCGCGTGTGGATCACGCGGTCCTTGGCCTCGGGTGGCTCCGGGGGCTCGGGCATTTCTGGCGGGTGTGGAGGTTTGCGTATCACGTTGTGATACACACTGTATCACGTTGTGACACAAGTCAAGGACCGATCGCTGCCGGCGTGCGATGCTGCGTCGCCATGCCGCTCACCGCCGCCGAGTGCCGGGTCGACGACGATATTCGCCGCGCCGAGACGCTGCCCGCTCGCGCGTTCATCGAACCCGCGTTCCTCGAGCGCGAGCTCGACACCGTGTTCCGTTCGAGCTGGCAGCTCGTCCCCGAGCGCGGCGACGATCCGCGACCGCTCGACGAGCAGACTGCGTCGCGCGGCAGCCGCGTGCCGGTGTCCCTCAACGGCCGCCCCCTGTTCCTCCAGCGCGGCTGGGACGACGAGACGCTGCGCGCCTTCCCGAACACATGCACGCACGCGTGGTTTCCGCTCGTGCTCGGCGCGAGTCGCGGGCCCACGCTCGTGTGTGGCCAGCACGGTCGCCGGTTCGACTGCGCGGGAAAGTTCGTCAGTCAGCCGGGGTTCCAGGGTCTCGAGGGCTTTCCGCGCGAATGCGATCACCTGACGTCGCTCCCCGTGGCCGCGTGGCGCCGGATGATGTTCATGAGCCTCGATCCCGCCGCGCGCAGCTTCGCGGAGACGTGGTCCGAGATCGATGCGTCGCTCGCGGCGATGCCCACGCCAAGCGATCGGCTGCCGTCATCGGAGGTCCGGGAGATCTCCGGCAACTGGAAGCAGCACGCGTGGAACTACCTCGACCGCTTCCACATCGGCTACGTGCATCGTCCCCCCGGCGGCCTCGCCGATGCGATCGATCTCGGCAGCTACACGACCGAGCTGTACGAGGACTCCGTGCTGCAGTGGGTGTACGCGACCAAGCCCGAGGATGGCTTCGATCCGGCGATGCTGCCCGAGCGGTTCCACGATCCGAAGAAGGGCCGCCGCGTGTTCGCGCTGTGGTGGTTCGTGTGGCCGAACCTGACGCTCAACTTCTATCCGTGGGGACTCTCGGTCAACGTCTACCAGCCGGTGCCCGGGCGCCCCGACGCGACGCGCTTCCTCTGGTATCAGTGGGCGATCGATCGCGACAAGCACGAGCAGCGCGATCGGCGCTGGCTGAGCTCGCAGGTCGACGCCGAGGACGTCGATGCGCTCGCGCAGGTCAGCCGTGGGTTGACCTCGGGGTTCGCGCCGCGCGGCAGGTTCGCGCCCGACGACGAGCAGGGTCCTCACTGGTTCCACAAGAAGGTCGCGCGGGCGGTGTGGGCATGAGCGGACACCTTCGCCTGATCGTGACCGATGGACCCGATCGCGGGCGCAGCTACGAGGTCGGCGAGGACGAGACGACCATCGGCTCTCATATCGACTGCGTGGTGGTGCTCGCGGACGATGCCGTGTCGGGGCGCCACGCCGTCGTGCGCGTCGAGGGCGAGCAAGTGATCGTGCGCGATCTCGGCTCGCGCAACGGCACCTGGTTCGGGCCCTCCGGCGGCGCGCGGATCACGGAGCGCGCCCTCGCGGTCGGCGAGAGCGTGCGCGTGGCGCGAACCACGTTGCGCGTCGAAGCGCTGCAGCAGCCGCTCGAGGCGCGCGTCGCGAAGGATGGCATCAGCGTGCGGAGCGATCTCCCGTATGACGAGGCGCGCACCGCCGTGCTCCGCGAGTTCGAGCACCGCTACGTCGTCGACTTGCTCGCGCGCTTTCGTGGCGATGTCAACGCGGCCGCGCGCGCGGCCGGGCTCCAGCCAAAGCACTTGCTCGCACTCGCACCGGTGCAGCGGATCGCGCCGCGGAGGGATGAGGACTAACGACGAGGACTGACCTCTGGGGTATGGTGCCCGCCATGGATGTGATCGACGCGATCGGCAACACACCGCTGATCCGGCTCGAGAAGGTCGCCAGGGGCCTACCGGTCCCGGTGTACATCAAGTGCGAGCACCTCAATCCGGGCGGCAGTATCAAGGACCGCACCGCGCGCGCGATCGTGCTCGATGCCGAGGCGAGCGGCGCGCTCACGCCGGGCGCGACGATGATCGAAGGTACGGCCGGTAACACCGGCGTTGGCCTCGCGCTGCTCGCGAGCGCACGCGGCTATCGGCTGGTCTGCGTGCTGCCCGAAAAGATGGCGGTCGACAAGCGCATCGCGCTTCGCCAGCTCGGCTCCGAGGTCATCATCACGAAGAACGGTCCGCTCACACAGCCGCACAACTTCCGCAACGTCGCGGCGCGGCTCGCCCAGGAGAACGGCTGGTACCTGACCAACCAGTTCTTCAACCCGGCGAACCTCGGCGCGCACTACGGCACAGCGAAGTACCCGGGCACCGGCGAGGAGGTGCTCGCGCAGGTCAAGGCGGCCGGGTTCTCCACGCTTGGTGCCTTCGTGATGTCGTCGGGGACCGGTGGCACCATCAGCGGCTCGGGCCGCCGCCTCAAGGAGCACGACAAGGGCATCCAGATCGTGCTCGCCGATCCGGTCGGCAGCTCGATCGCCGACTGGGTCAACACGGGCACGCTCGGGCCCGATGGGCCGTTCGCCGTCGAAGGTATCGGGTCGGGCTCGGTGCCGGGGAATCTCCAGCGCGACGTGCTCGATTCCGCCGAGAGCGTGAGCGATGCAGAGGCGTTCGCGATGGTCGAGCGACTCGTCAAGGAAGAGGGCCTCACCGTCGGCGGCTCGACGGGCGTCAACGTGGTCGCGGCGATCCGCGTGGCGAAGCGCGGTGGGCTCAACGGCCCGGTGGTGACGATCGCGTGCGACCAGTGGGATCGCTACAAGTCCACGGCCTGGATGAAGGCCTGGATGGACCGCGAGGCCGCACAGATCAAGCTCGCCGAGTAACCCACGCGAAGCTCACGCCGTGAGCGGGCGACCGGCGGCCATCTCGGTGGCCATTGCATCGGCGGCTTGCTCGAACCGGCCGCGGATCGAGACCGGGAACGAGCGCGTGGCCTCGAGGATCGCCTGCGCGAACAGCCGGCGCTTGGTGCTCGCGTCGAACGGCATCGACAACCCCGATTCGGCAGCGACCCGCTGGTAGATCTCCCGGACGACGGTGGTGAACAGACCGATCATGAGATCGGTGGTGTGCTCTTGATCGATCGGAAACGCCATCCGGCGATCCTATCGAGATTCGTGGACAACGGGGAACGCCGAGCGGTCGAGATGGCCGTCGGCGTCGGTCGGGAAGTAGTCCTCCGCCCCTGGAGGGAGCTTGGAGCGATCGAGCGTGCAGGCCCCGTCGAACATCCGCAGCAGGATCGTGCGGCGCGGGCGTGCGCTCGCGTTCGGCGCGCTGCCGTGGAGGGTGAGGCAGTGATGGATCGAGACGTCGCCCGGCGCGAGCGCGAGCATCCGCGGATCTGCGACCTGCGCCTGCTGCGCTGCGGTGAGCGTGGGAAGCAGCGACGTGACGCTGGTGGCGGTCAACGACTGGTTCGTGCCGATCGCGCCCCAGCGATGGCTACCGTCGACCACGCGCATGCCGCCGTTGTCCGCGTCCTCGGGCAGCAGGGCGATGCGCAGCGTGGCGACCTGCGCCGGAACCAGATAGCCGATGTACGTGCGGTCCTGGTGCCACTCGACCGAGCCGCCGTCGCGCGCCGGCTTGTACAGCAGCGAGTCCTGGAGGAACTGCACGCGAGCCGCGCCGAGCACCTCCGCGACGAGTGCGCCGAACCGCGGATCGTGCGCGATCCGTGCGAGTGGCTCGTAGCCGCGCGCGATGCCGGTGAGCTCGCGCACGATGCCGTCTGGCCCGCGCGGGTAGTCGAGCTCGGGGATCGCCGACGTGAACACCTCGCTGAACGCCGCGAGCTCGGAAGCCCCGACCACGCCGCGCACCACGACGTGACCATCCCGCTCGAACGCGTCGCGCAGCACCACCGCCACGCTACCGCGGCAGGGCCACGGCCACCATGGCGCGGAGTGCCTTGCCCACGGTGAGCAGCGGCGCCTTCGACCGCTGTACGCGAGATAGCAACAACGCACCCTCGATCGCCGACAGCGCGACGACCGCGAGCTGCTTCGCCGCGGCCGTCGGGATCCCGAGGCGCGCGAGGTGTTCGGAGATGCCCTTCTCCCACGCGGTGTAGTGCGCGACGATCGCCTTGCGCACCGGCTCCGATGTGGTCTCGAGCGCGACCGCCGCCACGGGACAGCCGTGCTGGAACTTCGATGCCTCGAGATCATCGGCGAGCAGATCGACGATGTTCGAGATCGCGCTGCCGAGATCGGGCGCGGCCGCGACCACGGCCTCGATCCGCGTGCGCCACTCCAGCCCCGCCGCCTCGAGCGCAGCAGTCGCCAGCTCGTCCTTCCCGCCCGGGAAGTAAAAGTACAAGGAGCCGCGCGGCGCGCCACTCTCCTCGACGATGTCGGAGAGACCGGTGGCGTGGAAGCCCTGACGGCGGAGCAGCGCACCGGTCGCGGAGACCAGCTTCTGCTTCGTCCGTTCGCCCTTGGTCAGCTCTGTCATGCGGCCGCTCCGATCGGTTCTCGCTCGTGGTGAGGCGCCGTTCCGCGCTTCGGCCACAGCATCGCACGCAGCCCGCGCCACAGCGCCGTCCCCGCTCCGAGCTGGAGATCGGGATCGCGCCCGTGACCGAGCTCGTGGATCTGCGCCTGGAACCACATCACTTGAAGCGCGTCGTCGAGCAGGCGGATCCGGCTGCGGATGTTGACGGTCGGCGCGGTCTCGAGGGTGCCGTCGAGGAGCTGGCGCGGCAGCTCGGGTACATGCGTCATCGGGCGCGCGAGACCGATGACATCGACCGCGCCCGAGGAGATCGCGGCCTCCATCGTGGCCCGACTGCGCATGCCGCCGGTGAGGAGGATCGGCACCGAGGTCACCGTGCGAATCCTCTCCGCATAGCTGAGGAAGTACGCCTCGCGCTCGCGCGTGCTCGCGCGCTGCGCCATCGCCGGGTTCTCGTAGTTGCCGCCGGAGACCTCGAGGAGATCGATGCCGGCCGTCTCGAGCGCGCGCGCGACGTCCATCGCTTCCTCGAGCGTGAAGCCGCCGCGCTGGAAGTCGGCGGAGTTGAGCTTGACGCCGATCGGGAAGCCGGGCCCCACGGCCGCGCGGACCGCGCGCACGATCTCGAGGAGGAACCGGCTGCGGCGCACCGCATCGCCGCCCCACGCATCGATCCTGCGGTTCGTGTGGCCGGAGAGGAACTGGCTGATCAGATAGCCGTGCGCCGCGTGCAGCTCGATGCCCGCGAACCCGGCAAGCTTCGCCACGCGCGCCGCGGTCGCGAAGCTCGCGACCATCGAAGCGATCTCGTCCTCGGTCATCGCGCGCGCCACCGCGAACGCGCCGCCGAAACCCTTCATCGGGACCGCGCTCGGTGCGAGCGGCTGCTTCGCCATCCGGCGCGGCGACTGACGCCCGGCGTGGTTGAGCTGCATCCACACCTTCGCTCCACCGCGCTGCGCGGCCTGGGCCCACGCGCGCAGCTCGGGCAGGTGGCGGTCATCCGTGATCACCACGTTGCCCGGCTCGGCGCGTCCGCTCGGATCGACGATCACGTGCCCGGTGATGAGCAGCCCTGCCCCGCTCTGCCCCCACCGCTCGTAGAGGCGGATCAGCTCCGCCGTGGGCGCCCCGGTCTCGTGATTCGCGAGCGACTCCGACATCGCGGCCTTCGCAAGGCGGTTCGGGAGCGCGGAGCCATTCGGCAAGGGCAGCGACGAGGCGAGGATCGACATGCCCTCAGCATTATACCGACCAGCATAATTTGCAAGAACAAACTATACCGACCAGCATAATCTCCTGGGTCAGTTCCTGCAGTGCGGCGGATCCTCGTCGGGGATCCCCGGCCATCGCGTGTCGCCGCAGCTGTGCGCCTTGAACTGGTTGTAGATCAAACACTCGTGCGGCGTGCCGTTCGCGAGATTGCCGTCGTCATCATCGACCGCGAGCATCGCGCGGTACCACTGCGCTCGTGTCTGCGCGATCGCGATCGGGCGCAGCATCAATCGCTTCAGCGGCTCGCCGGTCATTCCCGCCTTCTCGAGGTCGGTCAGGATGTCCCACACCACCGCGCCGAGGAGCTGCCCCTTCGCGTGCACACCCTTCTTCTTCGGGTCGTAGCATTCGAACGCTGGATCCTCGAGGTCACGTACGGGCCTGCCGTCGGTCAGGAAGCCCGGGCCGATCAGGTGGCTGTGCGTCTGGAGGAAGCTGATCATGTCGCCGATGAACTCGCCGAGCCCGCCGTCGATGCCATCGCCCGGCAGGTTCTGATCGAGGCCGTGGCCCCACTCGTGCGCGATCACGTCGAAGATCCGACCGGAGTTATTGCAGCCGTTGCCCTCGACGAAGAAGTTGATCGAGCTGCCGTTCCAGAACGCGTTGCACGTGCGCGGCAGGTCCACGTTCGCGAGCAGGGGCTGCTTGATCCACGCGTTGTCGGGATACACGGTGGCCACGAACCGGTTCGTGCGGTTGACGCCATGGAACACGTCGCGCTCCTGCGGCGTCGAGCGCGATTCGGTCCACTCGAGCGCGTACTGCTTCTCGGGCCGCATCATCCCCACGAACTGCGCCTCGGGGCCGCCGACGTTGTGCACGCGCACGTAGTCGCCCTGGAGGTTCGCCGTCACCATCACCGGCCCGGCCGCGCCACGCAGCTGGAACGTGCCATCGGGCTCGGTGGTGACTCCGCCGCGGTTCGCGTGCAATCGCAGGTACGCCGCCGGCAGCTCGACGATCGCGTCGCCGACCGTGCGCTCGTCGACGCGATTCGTCGCCGTGCCCGCGTAGTCGTAGTGGTTCGCGTCGTAGCCGCCGATCACGCGGCCGCTGTGCGCGTCGACGTCGACCACGATCTGGCGCTCCCTGCGCCACGCGGTGACCTCCCACGCGAGTGCGTACGTCACCGCCCCCGGCGTGCGCGCGGGGAGCACCACGAGACGCGCGTCGTCGCGGTCATGGGGCTGCGGCGCATCGAGGACGGCGCGCACGGCGGTGACCGCGTCGGCCTCGGCGATCTCCGGCGTGGTCGAGAGATCGACGATCCGGTGCGTGACGCCCTGCACGAGCACCAGGCGGCCGTGCGAGATCGTGAAGCCGAGGTGCGCGCCGATCACCGGCAGCCCGCGATACCGCTGCACGAGCTGGATCGAGGTCAGCTCCGCGTCGACGACGCTCCCCGCATCGACCAGCTCGGTGGTGCCGAGAACGCCCGCGTGCTCCTGCACGAACCCGGGGATGTCGCGCGCGGCGAACGGGATTCCCGCACCGGTCATCGCCCGCACGGTGCCGAGCACCGGATCCATCTCGACGTCGCCGGCTCCAAGGTGCTGGATGATCGCGCGGTCCGGCTCCTCCGTGGGAGGCTCGCCCAGCACGAGCGGTGCAGTGGCCGAGCTCCCACACCCGAGGACGAGCACCACCGCGAGCGACCCGATGCGCTGCATCCCCAAACGGTACCCGATTTTTCGCTAGGCGGCAGAGGCTCGTGGCAACGAGATCGTGAACATGCAACCGCGGTCCGGAATGTCCTCCACGACGAGCGTGCCGCCGTTCGCCTCGACTGCGCGGCGGCTGATCGACAGCCCGAGACCGAGCCCGCTGCGATCGGGGTGGTGCTGCCCGAAGGCGGTGAATAGCAACTCCGGTACCCCCGGGTCCAGGCCGCCGCATTCGTCCTGTACCTCGATCACGACCCGATCCTTCACGCCGCGCGCGCGGAGCCAGACCCGACCATTGCGCCCGGTGAACTTCACCGCATTCTGTAGCAGGTTCGAGACTGCCGACGACAGCAACGGGCGATCGGCCTCGACGACCAGGTTCTCTTCGATCTCGAGCGCGTAGAACAGTCCCTTCGCCTTTGCCATCATCGTGGCGAACACACTCACCTCGTCGAGGAGGGTGCCGAGCTCGAGCCTGCCTCGCTTGACCGGTACGCCCGCATTCAGTCGCACCTCGGCGAGCGAGCGTTCGACGAGCGCCACGATCTCGGCGAGGCTGCGGTCGAGCAATGCGCCGGTGGCCCCACCGACCGCCGCGGTGCCGCTCTTGATCGCGTGAAAGGCAAGTGTGGCCGCGTTGACGTGGTTGCGCAGCTCGTGGGCGAGCGAGCCGAGCTGTTCGTCGAGCGTGCGAGCTCCCACGTCGGGCGCAACGTCAGCGTGCCGCACAGCGAACGCGGTCACTGCCTCGGCGATCGCGTTGTCGAGGCACAGGTTGAACGTGTGGAACTCGCGGACCGTGATCGGCTCGCTGCGTTCCTCGGCCAGCTCGGTCAGCGCCTGGCAGAGATCGCCGTAGTCATGGACGACCTGGTCGAGCGAGAACCCCTTCTGCAGCAGCTCCCTTCCGTGCGCACTGGCCGTGCTGCCGATCCGCTTCTGCCCCGCAGGGAGATTTCCGTGCAACGCCTCGATGAGCTGGCCGAGCAGCGCCGGGATCCCGTTCCCGCTATCGGAACCCGCAAGCGCAGGCCCCCGTCGCACCGCGACCTTCGCGACACAGCGATCGATCAGCTCCTGACGGTTGGCCGCCAAGAACTCATGGAGCACTGGCGCCCCATCGTGTGTCACCAATTGCACGGTCATGGGTACGACCAATGCACGAACCTCGCCCATCCTGGGCGCGCGTTCGAGCCACGCGTAGCACTACGTACGCGCTCGCGCGACACACCTCCACCTCGTCCACCATGCGGTGGTACTACACGGCAGCGGAGGCCGCGGATATGCGGAGATCTACTTGATCATCGTGCGACGTCGACGATGACCTTGAGCGCACCGGTCGTCTCCGCGTGACCGAAGCTCTCGTAGGCGGCGGCCATCTTGTCGAACGTGAAGTGGTGCGTGATGAGTGGCAGCGGATCGATCAAGCGAGCGTGGATCATCCGGATCATCTGCGGCGTGCTGCTGGTATCGACCAGCCGCGTGGTGATCGTGATGTTGCGATCCCACAGGCGCTCGAGGTGCAGCGCGACCTTCTTCCCGTGAACACCGACGTTCGCGAGCGTTCCGCCGGGCGCGATGATGCTCTGGCAGAGCTCGAACGTGCCAGGTGTCCCGACGGCCTCGATCGCCACGTCGACGCCGCGGGCCGCGGTCACGCGCATCACGGCCTCGACAGCCTTTCCGCCGGGGCCGTTGAGCGCCACCGTGGAGGCGCCGAGGGACTTGGCGCGCTCGAGGCGATTCGCATCGACGTCGATGACGATGATCTCCGCCGGCGAGTAGAGCTTCGCGGTCAGCAGCGCGGCGATCCCGATGGGGCCGGCTCCAACGATCGCGACCGTGGCGCCGGGTGCAACGCGGCCGTTCAGCACGCCGCACTCGAACCCGGTCGGGAGGATGTCGCTGACCATCACCATCGCATCGTCATCGACGTCATTCGCGAGGAGGTAGAGGCTCGTATCGGCGTGAGGCGTGCGGACGAACTCCGCCTGCGTACCGTCGATCTGGTTCCCGAGGATCCATCCGCCGGTGGAGCAGTGCGAGTACATGCCGCGGCGGCAGTAGGCACACCGGGCGCACGACGAGATGCACGAGATGAGAACGCGATCTCCCACCGCGATCGTCATCACGGCCGCGCCGACCGCATCGACGATGCCGATGCCCTCGTGGCCGAGGATCCGCCCGGGAGCGCAGGTCCCGACATCGCCCTTCAGGATGTGCAGATCAGTTCCGCAGATCGACGTCTTCACGACCCGGACGATCGCGTCGGTGGGTGATTGAAGGGACGGTTTCGGACGCTCCTCGAGCGTGGGGACACCGCTGGGCTGATAGACCAATGCCTGCATCGTCGGTCGACAAGCACGTTCCGGACCATCGCCGGATCGCTCCATCGTCGCCGGGCGCTGCGCGGTGACGTCACACGTGAATCTACGCACGCGGCCACTGCAAGCTCTCGCTCACCCCAGCTCGGGCCAGTCATCGTGGGTGAGCCGCGCCCGGAACTCGCGCCGATCGGCAGGATCGACCGGCCCCGGCGAGCGATGGCCCGGGCACATCAGCGCGCAATCGCGCTCCAGCAGCTTCGCCATCGAAGCCCGCGCCGCCACCATGTCGGGCGTCACCCGGCGCGCCATGTAGCGGAGCTTCCCGTCGACGAGGGCGAGCGCATCACCGGCGAACAGCGCGTCGTCGGGCGCGTAGTAGTACGCGGCGTGGCCATCGGTGTGCCCCGGCGTCGAGATCACCTCGAAGCCCTCGACCACGTCGCCATCGGCGACCAGCACGTCGGTCGGCGCGGCGCGCATCGGCGCGTTGCCGAGCAGCCCCTTGACCAGCACGAACGGGCCGACCTCCGGCACCGCATCTGCGATCCATCCGGCGATTCCCGTCGCCGCCGTGTCGCGCCGGAGGTAGGGCGCCTCGGCCTCGGTGCACACGACACGCGCGCCGCTCGCCTCGACAATCTCGGCGGCTCCCGCGGCGTGGTCGTTGTGCCAGTGCGTGATGAGCAGCGTGGTGATGTCGCGCCGGTCGCGCCCGATCTGATCGAGGGCGTAGAACACGTCGGAGCCATCCGACTTCATGCCGGCGTCGACGAGCACGAGTTGCTTGCCGGTATCCACGATGTACGAGCACGTGAAGTACGACGGACGCCGCACGCACGTGATCCTCTCGGAGACACGAATGACCTCGGGGTGCATGGCGCGGGAATACCACTACTGCAGCGCGGCGAGCGCGGCGATCTCGGCCGCGGTCAGCGCCCGATCGTAGAGCCGGACCTCGTCGATCAGGCCGATGACCTGATTGCTGCGCGTTCCCGAGTTCACGTCGCACCCGATGTCGAGATCGTCGGGCCCGAACACCGCGGCTCCGACCACACGCGGTGTCCCCCGCGGCGCGCCATCGAAGTACATCGCGATGGCGTTGCCGTCGAACACGCCGACGAGGTGATGCCACGCGCCCGCGGCGGTCGGCGTGTTGACTGCCTGGGTGTTCACCGCGACCTTCCACAGATCTGCATTGTCGAGAAATGCCTCGAACGTGTTGGTACCGGCGGTCGCCCCGTCGAGCGGCCGCCCGAACGCGCTCTGGATCCCGCCCCCCGACGGCCGAAACCACAGCATGAACGTGAACGCGGGCGATCGAAGCTCGGGCGCATCGGCGATCCGGAGACACTGGCTGCCGTCGAAGCTCGCCGCGCCGGCTCCAACGCGACCGGCCGCTGGCGTGGGGCACGCTGGCGCGCACACCGCGTCGTGATGGCCCGTGGAGCGATCGTGCAGCAGACCGTCGGCTTCGAAGGCGAAGTGCAGCAGCAGCCCGGGGGGCTCCACGATCGCGTCGCCGCCAACGACCGCGTCGCCGCCAAGCGAGGTGTCCGCGATCGGGTCGAAGTTGACCCGACCGCACGCTGCGAAGACGACGAGCAGGACTACGCGCACGGTCACCGGCTGCGGACGATGAACTTCAAGTTGAGGAAGTTGATCATGAAGTGCGCCGCGATCGGTGCGCCCAGGTTACCCGTGCGGATCGCGAGCTCGCCGAACCCGACGCCCAGCACGAACGCCGAGATGGTCCACGGGATGAACCGCTTCTTTGGACCCACGTGGAGAAGCGCGAACACGAGCGCCTGGATCCAGATGCCGAGCCAAGACAGGAGCGCGCCGCGGAACAGTAGCTCCTCGCCGATCGAGCTCGCGAGCGCGAGGATCGCGATCTCGCGCCCGGTCAGCGGGCCGAGCAGGTCGCGGAAACTCACGTTCAGGTCGCGCGCCCAGGCGAAGTGCTTCGTCGCCAGCCGGGTCAGCCCGACCACTCCCAGGCCGACGCCGACCCCCATCACCGGGCCGGCGAGGAGCAGCCAGTGCGGCAAGTCCCCGAGCCGATACAGATCCGGGTTCCCCCGGCCCGCGGCGATCAGCAGGGCGAGGATCGCCATCCCGCTGTACAGCCCGATCACGAGGCTGGCGCGGGAGAGCGGAGGTGCCGGACTGGGCTGGCTCGGCGAGAACGACACCGTCCGGATACTATGCACCACGTCGTGCGGCGCTTGACAGCGACGGCGCTGGGGGCTACCTACAGGGTCCGATTTTTCAAAACTGAATGCGCGGATGGCGGAATTGGTAGACGCGCTAGCTTGAGGTGCTAGTACTTAACCGTGTGGGGGTTCGAGTCCCCCTTCGCGCA
>JBBRBG010000195.1:0-17114 GCA_038206055.1 Haliangiales bacterium | reverse complement strand
TGGGCATCCGCGCGCAGGCCGAACGTCTCGCTCCCTTGTGGCATCCCGGTCGCCAGCGATCCGGTATGGACCGAGCCCATGCCCGCGCCGATACCGAACGTGAACGTCGTCGGGCCGAGCGCGAACGGAATGTCGCCACCGAACAGCGCATCGGTCGCATGACGCTCCGCCTCGTCCCACATCCCCGGCCCGTCCACGACCGTGGCGACCCGGCCGCGCGCGGAGACGCAGACTCGGCCGACCTGGATGCACACGCCGATCAACGCACCGGCCCAGCTCGTTCGATCATCGGCGAACGAGGTCTCGGCCGCGCCGAACACCTGGATGCCGCGCGGAGCGACATACGGCGCCGCATCCTGGGTGGCCGCCTCGCGAGGTGCCGCGGGCGGAGCTTCGGTCCGTGGTGGCAGCGGCGCGAGCACATGACTCGCGAGCAGCGGACCTTCGAAGTCGCTGCGGCTCCACGACTCGATCACCGTGGCCGCGGTCGCCGGATCGGAGACGATCCGCTCCTCGGACGGATCGCCCATCCGGACGACCACGATCGCGGCTCCACGCCGCTCGAGTCGCGCCCTCAACGGAGCGCACTCGCCGGGGGTGACCTCGACGCCGTTCGCGGCGAGGATCTCGCTCACCCTGCCGACGAGCACCGGATCACCCGCGAGCTCGGCCGCGGGCGGGCACGCCCACGCCGCGCTACTCGCGATCACGACGATGACGAGGGCCCGGATCATTGGATGCCTGTGAGTTCCCGACGGAGCGCCAACCCTTCGCGAGGATCTGCCGCCCGTTGAAGGCGAGGCCGGCGATGGCGACCGGAATGACCTGAAGCACGTGATAAGTCAGGGCAAATGCGAGGCTCTGCTCGTGGCAGACCCCGAGCCGTTGCAACCCTATCACGGCGCCGAGCTCGAGGGCGCCGACCTGGCCGGGCGTCGATGGCACCGCGATCGTCAGGTTGACGGCGAACAGCACGAGCAGTCCGCCGCCCACCGACAGGTCGATTCCCACTGCCCACGCGGTCAGCGCGATCATCGCGAGATCGACGAGCCAGCTCGCGACCAGGACAGCGGTCGTCGAGATCAACACCCGCGGCCGGTGGAGCACGGTCATCGCGGCGACCACTCCGCCGAACCAGCTCTCCGCGGACAGACGTGCCGCGAGCGGGCGGAGCAACGCGATCGCGGCGACCGCGCCGATCGCGAGCGCGACGATCCACGGTCCGACGGATCGAGGGAGCTCGGCGAGGAGCCAGGGCAACGGCGCGACGACCAGCAACATCGCGACGATATCGAGGAGCTTCTCCGCCAGCGCGACCGCCGTGGAGTGAGCGATCGGCACGCCGTCGCGCTCGCGGAGCAGCCACAGCCGGATCAGCTCACCGCCGCGCAGGGGCAGGATCAGCGACGCGGCGCACGAGGTGACCGTGTAGTCGAACAGCCGGCCGATCGGGACCGGGTACGCCGCCCCGAGCAGGATCCGCCAGGCGATCGCCTTGCACGCGATCAGACCGAAGTTGATCGTCGCCGCGAGCGCAACCGGCCACCACCGCGCATGCGCGAGCACGTCACCGACCGCCGCGAGGTCGAGCCCACGGACCAGCCACACCACGCCGGCGATCACGATCGCAACGGCGACCGCACGCACGATCCAGCGCATGCTCGTGAGTACCCGCTCGCGTGGAGATCCTTCACCGAAATCGTCGACGCAGATCCTCGTGTACAAGCCGCGCGCGAGTGGTCAAGGTGAACGCGTGACGAGACGAGCCGCGGTGTTCCTCCTCGTGCTGTGCGCCGGCCTTCGCGTGGTCTCGCTCGTACGGTCGAGCGCACTCTCGGACGACGAGGCGATCTACGCCGTCGTCGGGCGGGAGATGCTCGCCGGGCAGGTGCTGTATCGCGACGTGGTCGATCACAAGCCGCCGCTGATCTACGTGACCTACGCGGCGACGCAGGCGCTCGGCGGTCCGCGCGGCGGGATGATCCTCGTCCACGCACTGACGGTACTCGTGGTGTTCGGCACCGCGCTGCTGCTCCGCCGGATCGCACACCGCCATGCGCATGCCGACGACGACACCGCAACCCTCGCCGCCGTGCTGTGGATCGTGTTCTCGACGACGATGATGGACTTCGACTCGCTCGCCGCGAACTGCGAGCTGTACATGGTGCTGCTCCTGGTCGCATCGGTGGCGACGTACCTGACGGCGACCGCCGCTGCCCGCCCGCGCCCCGGGCTGCTCGTCGCAACCGGCGGTCTCGTCGCGGTCGCGATGCTCTACAAGTACCAGGCGGCGATCCACCTCCCGCTCTATGCGCTGCACCTCGCGTGGACGCGGCGGCGCGCGGTTGGCGTGGTCGCGACCGGCTGGCTCGCGATCGCGACCGGCTTCTGCGCCACGCTCGCGGTCGCCGTGGCGATCCTGTGGGCAGCCGGCGCGCTGCCTGCTGCGGTGTTCTGGTTCAAGTTCAACTTCGCGTACATCCAGAGCGGCATGGCGCCGCTCGAGGTGCTCTCGCGGGCCGCGGTCCGGGTATCCTTCGTCGTCGCGAGTGCGGCGCTCCTCTACGTGCTCGGGCTGCGCGGCGCCATACGTGCGATCGCGCGTCGCGGCGACGAAGCCGGCCCGTTCTACGCGTTCGCGACGTGCTGGCTGCTCGCGAGCGCGGTCGCCGTCGGTGTCGGCGGTCGATTCTTCGGCCACTACTTCCACCAGCTCACCGCGGTGCTCGCGCTCCTCGCTGCGCCCGGCGCGGTGGCGATGTATCACCGGCGCCGAGCGTTGCTCGTCACGGCGATGGCGGTGCCGGCCGGCGCCTACCTGATCGCCGGCATCCTCCACGCCCCGGTGATGACGTGGATCGGACAACCCGATCCCGACTACGTGCACATGGCGGCGGAGATCGATGCGCGCACCGCAACGAATGATGGCGTGTGCATCTGGGGCAACCTGCCCGTCCTCTACTTCGAAGCAGAGCGCCCACTCGGCTGCCGGTTTCCGTTCGCGAACTACCTCACCGGCATGAGCCCGGCGACGAGCACCCAGTATGACCCGGAGGTCGACGCGTCGATGAACATCGTGCCCGAGGCGTGGACCATGCTCGAGAGCGACTTCGCGCAGCGTCGCCCGCGCATCGTCGTGGACGCATCGTTCGCGGACGTCGGCAACTACGGCAAGTTCCCGCCCGCGCACTATCCGCGGCTCTCGGCGATCCTCGAGCGCGACTATCGCGAGGTCTCGATCGTCGACGGGGTGCGGGTCCTCGAACGCCGGTAAGCGCCGAGCAGTGCGGGAGCGAACAGCAACGCGGCCGCGAGGCACGTGGCCTCGCCGACGATCGCCGCGGTCCCGAACGATCGGATCCCCTGGTTGCGCGAGAGCAGCAGCGATCCATAGCCCACCATCGTGGTGAACGAGCACAGCAGCACGGCGCTGCCCGTGCGGGCGAGCAGCTCGCGGGCGCCGAGCGTGGGCTCTGCGCGGTCGCGCGCGGCGAGGTTCACGGCGTAATCGATCCCGATGCCGATGGTGATCGGCAGCGCCACGAAGTCGAGGAAGTTCACCCGCACGCCGAGCGCCGAGCACACGGCCAGCATCCCGAGCGTGCCGGTGACGCTGCACGCAATGGTGACGAGCCCGTGGCGGCGCCGACCGACGATGACGAGCACGAGCAGGATCGCGCCGATCGCCGAGGCAAGCGTCGCGATCGGCCCGTCGCGGTCCACGAGCTCGAGCATGTCGGCGAACACGAACGATGACCCGCCGAGCAGGACATGCGGACCGAGCTCGAGGCCGCGCACGTCGCGGGCGAATCGCACGATGTCGTGTGCGTTCCAGTTGTCGTAACCCCAGCCTGGCATCGCCAGGATGATCCGGCCCCGCGTACCGTCGATCTCGGTGTACGGCCATGCCAGCTCCTCGGGGAGATCCTCGTCGCGTAACGCGCGAAGGTCGGCCGGCGGCCGCAGGGAACGCGCCTCGGCGCGATCCTCCGGCGCGAGCTCGTCGATCGCCGCATCCGTGAGCATTCCCCGCAGCTCGGCGAGGACCGCGAGCCGCGCAACCTGATCGACCGGCACGATGTCGTCGAGCGAGCTGACCCGGGAGAACAGCTTGCGATCCTCGGCCACGCCACGATCCACCGCGTGTAGCCGGGTCAGCAGTGGGGCGACCTCGGCGCGCGTCTCGACGGTGATCACGAA
Source organism: Haliangiales bacterium (assembly GCA_038206055.1). GTDB lineage: Bacteria > Myxococcota_A > Polyangia > Haliangiales > Haliangiaceae > JABFXX01. Next base: position 12,914 of record JBBRBG010000195.1, on the reverse strand, counting down.
GCCCCCCGAGATGCCCTGACCGAAGCCGTGGTCGACCGTCTCCATCCAGTGGCTCTCCTCGGCGATCGCCGGGCTACTGGACCGGAGGTTCTTGAAGTCGGACTCGAACGGATCGCCGGCGAGGTAGCTCCACGTCGCAGCGCCGGCGACGAGCGTGACCACGACCATCGCGATCACCCGCCCACGCGGCGCCCGCGGCGCGAGCCAGCCGAGCAGCCAACCCGCGGGCCGCCCAAGGCGAGGTCGCAACCTCCCGGCGCGGGCCGCGATGGCGATCAGCGCTGGCAACACGGTGTACGCGGCGATCCAGCACGGCAGGATCCCGACGCCGGCAATGATCCCGAAGTCGCGAAAGCCCCGGAACGCCGTCAGCGTCAGTGAGCCATACGCCACGGCGGCGGTCAGCACCGCGGCGAGCGTGCCGGGCAGCGTGGCGTGGATCGCCGAGGCCAGCGCGGTCACGTCGTCCGTCCCGCCCGTGCGCTCTTCCATGTAGCGCGCGAGCAGGATGATCCCGAAGTTGATCCCGTTACCGATCACGATCGACGACAGGAACGCGGTCGCGAGGTTGAGGTGGCCCACCGCGAGCCGCGCAAACGCGAACGTGACGATCGCGCCAACCACGAGCGACCACGACAGCGCGGCCACGGCGAACATCGAGCGGTAGAACAGGATGAGCGCGAGCAGCACGAGCCCGACGGTCGCGCCGACCGCCAGCAGCATGCCGTCGAGGATCGCGTCGTGCTCCGCGACGGTCAGCACCACGTCGCCTGCCATGCCGATCTCGACGCCGGGCACATCGGCCCGCACGACCGCGATCGTCGCTGCAACCGCATCGAGCAGCCGCTGGTCGCGATCGATATCCCCGGCAGGGTACGCGGTGCGCAGCACCATCAGCTGTACGCGCCCATCCGCGGAGACCAGCTCGCCGGGCGCGTCCCGCGCGCGCTCGGCCTCGCGCAGCCGGTCGCGTAGCTTCGTCACGTCGGTGCGCGGCGGAGGCGGCGCGTCGTCGAGATCGACATACAATGGATTCGCGCGCAACCGGGCATCGTCGAGCTCCGTGCGCAGCGCATCACGGGCCGCCGTGAGGTCCGCGACGGTGGCCGCGAGCCAGCGGTGGTCCCAGGCGAACCGACGCGCGACGCGGTCGTCGAACGTGACGCTCGAGATCATGCCGCCCGGGAGCGTCGCCAACCGATCTCGGAGGGTGCGCGCCGCCCGCGCGCGGAGCTCCGGGTCAGCGGCCTCGACCGCGACCATGACGGTGCCGAGCACGCGGGCACGCGTCTCGATCGCGCGGAGATCACGCACCGACGGCGCGGACGGCGGTAACAGGTAAGACAGATCGGCCTCGACCGTGAGCTGCGATGCGAGCCAGACGCCCAGCGCCGCGATCGCGATCGACGCGACCACGATGCGATGACGATGGCGATCGATCCACCGGGCGTACGCGGTGATCCGCGGGCTCACCCCGCGGCCATCGAGCGCACGATCCACGGCACCGCAGCGTGCGGCGGTATCGCGACTTCGCGGCTACCGGCGTCCGCGGACATGTACGCCATCTGGATCAGCTCGACCGAACGCATCGCATCGATCGCCTGCCGGCCCACGAACTCCTCGGTGCGGATCGCGTCGAGGAGATCGGATTGCAGCGTCGCGAACCAGTGCACGTGCGAAGCATCCATCCAGTCCGAAGCGGCGGTGCTGCGCTCGACGGCGCCCGTCGTGCGCAGGGCGAGCTGGACGTCGTCGTCCTCCACGGTGATCGCACCGTGCTCGCCGTGCAGCGTGTACATCACCTTCCGTACCCCGGCGTTCCACGACAGGTTCGCGATCGCGGTGCCGGTCGGGAACGTTGCGGTACAGCTGAAGCCGTCTTCGGTATCGAGGCCGGCGCGATGCTCGACGTGCGCGGTGACCGAGGTCGGGTACGACCCCAGCCAGTCGAACGCGAGGTAGAACGAATGGCTCGCGTGGTCCATCGCGATCCCGCCGCCGGAATAGTGGTTCGTTCGGCGCCAGTCCGGCTTCCAGTCCGCGACGCCCTTGGCGTGGGTGGGCCGGAACGTCTGCAGCGTGACGAGATGAACCTTGCCGAGCCGCCCGGTATCCAGGATGGCGCGAACCGCCTTCACGACCGGCGCGTGGCGATAGTTGTGTGACGGAAAGAACACGCGGCGCGCCGCGGTGGCATGCGCGAGGAGTGAAGCCGCGTCGGACGCGGTCGTGGCGATCGGCTTCTCGCAGATGACGTGGAGACCGTGATCGAGGGCGGCGTGGGAGATCGCAGCGTGCTCGCTCGGCGGGGTGGCGACATCAACGAAGTCGAGCGCTCCGTGCTCGCCAGCGAGGAGAGATCGCGCGTCCTCGTAGATTCGCGCGCTCGGCAACAACCGCCGCGCGAGTGCCCGCCGCGTCGCGGAAACATCCGCGACCGCGGTGATGACGAACCGCTCGGGATGCGCGACGTACGCCGGCAAGTGACCGCGCTCGGCGATGAAGCCGAAGCCGACGATCGCGCCGCGGAGTGGAAGCTGCATCGAGTCCTCTGCCACTGAGTGCCCGGGGATCCGGAAAGCCTTCGCCGATTTCCGCGAAGGTTCCCGTGGTGACTGGGTACTCACGGGTGGACCGCGAGGACATCGATGAACCCAGCAGCGCCGAGTACTGACCAACCCAAGCCACGTCGCTCGAACGTCTATGGTGTCATCGCCTGCCAGGGCGACTCGCTGACGTTCGGATCACGCGATCCCGATGGCATGAGCTACCCGCTGTACCTCGGGCGCATGCTGTCGCAGAAGCACTCCCAGACGTGGGTGACGCTCAACTTCGGCGTCCCTGGCGAGTGCTGGGCAGAGGTGTGGCGACGCAACTACCGCGAGCTGTTGTCCGTGCCCGAGGCCGGCGAGGTCTGCCTGTGGGCCGGCACGAACGACACCTGGAAGGATCGCCCGTTCGAGCAGTCGATGATCGCGTGCGAGGCCGTGCTGGATCAGTGCCGCGCGCTCGGCCGGTTCGTCTATCTCGCCACGCTCCCCGGCAAGCGCGGGTTCGGCGCGCCGCGCGAGCCGTGGGCAATGAACGGCATGATCGAGAAGCTCAACGAGGGGTATCGCAAGGTCGCCGAGGAACGCCGCCTCTCGCTCGTGGATCTCTCGCAGCTCCCCGTCGAGCACTTCGTCGACGGGATCCATATCTCGCAGGCCGGCAACAAGTGGGTCGCGGAGAAGTTCTGCGCCGCGATCGAGGCGAGGCGGTGATCCTCGCGGTCGTCGGAACGCGGCCGGAGGTCATCAAGATGGCTCCGGTCGTCCACGCGCTGCGCCGTCGCGGCCTGCCGGTCGCCGTGGTCGCGACCGGCCAGCACCACGACGTCCGCATGATGGGCACGTTCCTCGACACCTTCGGCCTCGTCGTGGACCACCCGCTGACGCTCGTGCATCGCGATCTCCTCGGTAGCTTCATCGATATCCTGGGCTCGCTCGCGACGGTCTTCCGCACGGTCAAGCCCGCGCTGGTCCTCGCGGTGGGCGACACCACGACCGTGCTCGCCGCCGCGCTCGCAGCGCGCAAGAGCGGCGTGGCGTTCGGCCACATCGAGGCCGGCCTCCGCGCGTTCTCGCGCGATCTTCCCGAGGAGGAGCACCGGATCTGCGCGGATGCGATCGGCGATCTGCTGTTCGCGCCGACGAGGATCGCCGCCGAGAACCTCGTGCGCGAGCACGTCAACGGCAAGGTCATCCTGACCGGCAACTCGATCCTCGATGCGCTGCGCACGCATCCGCCGGTCGCCGTGGCGCTCGCCGAGCGCTCCGGCATCCTCGTGACGATCCACCGCCAGGAGACCGTGGACGATCCCCGCTGTCTCGGTTCCGTGCTCGAGGCGATCGCGCGGCTGGCCGAGCGCACGCACGTCGTGTGGCCGATGCATCCGCGCACGCTGACCAAGATCATCGAGCTCGGCCTCGAGCTGCCCGCGAACGTGCAGGTCAGCGAGCCCATCGGCCACGTCGCGTTCCTCGACGCGCTGTGCCGCGCACGCCTGGTGGTCACCGACTCGGGTGGCGTGCAGGAGGAAGCCGCGATCCTCGGTACGCCGTGTGTTTGCGTGCGCGACTCGACCGAGCGCCCCGAGACCATCGAGGCCGGCGTCGGCGTGCTCGCGGGTACGCAGACCGCCGGCATCCTGCGCGCGGTCGCGCGGATCGAAAGCGAGTGGGAGCTGTTCGCGCGGCCCGTACCGCACCTCTACGGCGACGGCCGCGCGAGCGACAAGATCGCGGCGGCGTGCGCCGAGCTGCTCGCGGGTGAGGTCGGACTCCATCGTCGCGCGAGCGGCGGCTAGCGTGCGGATCTGCATCGTCGTCCCCTACGATCTCGCCGAGCAGGGCGGCGTGAAGCGCCACGCGTTCCAGCTCGCGGCCGCGCTACGCGGGCTCGGTGACGAAGTGACGGTGATGGGCGCATCGAGCACGCCGGCCGAGGAGCCGTGCGTCCACGTGTTCGGCGGGATCGTCAACATCCGCTCGAACGGCTCCGATAACCGGCTCGCGATCCTTACCCCTCCATGGAAGATCCGGCGCTGGCTCGACGAGCAAGCGTTCGATGTGATCCACGTCCACGAGCCGCTGTGCCCGCTCCTGGCGCCGTGGGCCGCGCTGTTCGCTGGATCGGCAACTCTCGTCGGCACGTTCCACGCGTTCGCCGAGAAGGAGGAACGGGCACCGAAGTTCATGCGGTGGTGGAGTGCACCGCTGATCCTCCCGCGGTTCGCGCGCGCGATCGCCGTCTCCGAGCCCGCGGCCGCGTACGCACGGTTCGTGTGGAAGCGCGAGCTCGCGATCATCCCGAACGGCATCGCCCTGGACATCTTCCGCCCGACGAGCACGCGTCCGCATGGCGGCAACCTGCGGCTGTTGTTCGTCGGGCACTGGCGGGATGGCCGCAAGGGGCTGCCCGTGCTGCTCGAGGCGGTGTCGCTCCTCCACGACCGCGGCGTCCCCGTGTCGCTCGACGTCGTCGGCAGCGGCCCTGCGGGCGTGGTCCCGCCGGAGCTGCCGGGAGTCACCTTCCATGGTCCCGCGGCCGGCGCTTCGGAGATCGCCGCGTACCTGAACGACTGCGACGTGTTCGTCGCGCCGTCACTCGGGCAAGAGTCGTTCGGAATCGTGCTGCTCGAGGCGATGGCATCTGGCCGCGCAATCGCGTGCTCGGATATCGCGGGCTACCGCGAAGTGGTCAGCGCCGACAACGCCCGCATCGTGGCCCCCGGATCCGCCGGCGCGCTCGCCGCGGCCATCGAGGACCTCGCACGCGATCCCGAGGAGCGACGCGCCATGGCGCAGCGCAACGTGCATCGCGCCCAGCAGTTCGCCTGGTCGACTCTGGTGCACCGCGTGCGCGCCGAATATCAGGCGGCCTCGTGATGGTGCGCGACATCTACTTCACGTACGCGCTCGGCGCCCTGTGCGCGATCGCCGCTCTCGCCTATGCCGTGCGGCTCGCGACCGGCGCCGCCGCGCACAGTGAACGCGTGGAGCGGATCGGCGGCTCGGTGCTGCTCGGCAAGGGTGTGATGAACTGGACGTACTGGGCGATCGAGCCGGTGGTGCGAGGCCTCGTGGCCCTGCGCATCAGCGCGAACGCCCTGACGTGGAGCGCGCTCGTGCTGGGCCTCGGCGCGGGCGCGGCCGTCGCGACCGGATGGTTCGGACTCGCCTGCCTGCTCGCGACCGTGTCCACGATCGCCGACATCCTGGATGGTCAGGTCGCCCGCCTGACGAACACCGGCTCCGACCGCGGCGAGCTCCTCGACGCTGCCATCGATCGCTACACCGAGATCGCGTTCACGGGGGGCCTCGTCATCTACTTCCGCGACTCCGTCTCGCTGATGGGCCTCGCTCTCGCCGGCCTCACGGCGTGCGTGATGGTCAGCTACGCGACCGCAAAGGCCGAGGCACTCCACATCCCACCGCCGCGCGGTCTGATGCGTCGCCACGAGCGCGCCGCTTACCTCATCACGGGCGCCGGGCTGACCTCCCTGCTCGGTGCTCACCTGGGCAATTTCCCGTTCGCCACGCCGCAGATCATCGGCCTCGGCGTCGTCGCGATCGTCGGCAATCTCGCCGCCATCGTGCGGTTCGTGCGGATCAGCCGCGCCCTGCCCTGACCATGCCGCAACCCACCCATCAGGATCGCGCGCTGCACACCGCGATCCCCGGCCCGGCGAGCAGAGCGCTCCGCGAGCGCGAGGAAGCGCACCTGGCCCCGGGGACCCAGGGCTACGCGCTGATGGCCGGCATTGCCATCGACCACGCCGAAGGCTCGACGATCACGGACGCCGACGGCAACACCTTCGTCGACTTCATCGGCGGCATCGGGGTGGGCGCGCTCGGCCACTCGCACCCGGCGTGGGTCCAGGCGATCCGCGATCAGGCGGCACGCGGGGCGGTGGGATCGCTGACCAGCGACGCGCGCGTCGAGCTCGTCGAGCGCTTCGCCGAGCATCCGCCGGCACCAGGCCTCCATCGGCTGCAGCTCTACTCGGGCGGCGCCGAAGCCGTCGAGAGCGCGCTGCGGCTCGCGAAGGCCCACACCGGCAAGCACGAGGTCGTGAGCTGTTGGGGCGGGTTCCACGGCAAGACGATGGGCGCGCTCTCGCTGATGGGCTCGACGTTCAAGCACGGCCTTGGCCCGATGGTCCCCGGCTCGCACCTCGTGCCGTACGCCGATTGCTACCGCTGCCCGATCGGCTCGACGTATCCCGTGTGCGGCCTGGGCTGCGTCGAGCTCGCACGGAAGTCGATCAAGCTCGAGACCACCGGCGCGATCGCCGCGGTGATCGTCGAGCCGATGCAGGGCACGGCCGGCAACGTCATTCCGCCGCGCGAGTTCCTTCCCGCGATGCGCTCGCTCGCGGACGAGGCCGATGCCCTGCTGATCGCCGACGAGATGATCACCGGCCTGGGCCGCACCGGGACCTGGTGGGGCGTCGAGCACAGCGGCGTGGTCCCCGACATCGTCACGATCGGCAAGGCGATCGGCGGAGGGTTCCCGCTCTCCGCGATCGCCACGACCGACGAGATCGCCGCCGCGAAGCCGTGGGCGAACGCGTCGGGCAGCTCGTCGAGTTACGGCGGCAACCCGCTCGCGGCGGCTGCCGGCGCGGCAGCCCTGCGGATCATCGCCGACGAGCACCTGGTCGAACAGTCGCGCGTCGTCGGTGCGAGCATGCTGCGCGAGCTCGAGACCTGGCTCGATCGCTATCCGTTCATCGGCACGGTGCGCGGCTCCGGGATGTTCCTCGCGATCGAGCTCGTCTCCGATCGGCGCACCAAGGCGCCGCTGTCGCGCGCGATCACGGAGCGCATCTTTCACGCCTGCGTGCAGCGCGGCCTGCTGGCGATGACGTATGCGGCGAGCATCCGGCTCCAGCCCGCGCTCACCACCGATGCCGCCACCGCCGCGAACGGGCTCGCGATCCTGCGCGAGGTGTTCGACGTGGTCGCCGCCGAGGGCTGGTGGCGAGCCGCATGACCTGGGATCGCGCGCGGTCCATCATCGCCCGCGCGATCGCGACGGCAGGCGGCGCCGGATACTCGCCGTTCGCGCCGGGCACGTGCGGCACGCTCGTCGCGGTGCCGATCGCGTGGCTGTTGCGCGACACGGGCATCGCCGCCTACCTGGCGGTCACCGTCGTCGTCACGCTCGTCGGGATCGCCGCTGCCGATCGCGCCGACAAGCTCTGGGGCACGCACGACTCGGGGCGGATCGTGATCGACGAGGTCGCGGGCTACCTCGTCACGGTCGCGCTGATCGATCGCACGAGCTGGTGGATGCTGTGGATCGGCTTCGGCGTGTTCCGTGTCCTCGACAGCTTCAAGCCGCCGCCGATCCGATGGTTCGAGGACAACCTGCCCGGCGGTGCCGGCGTGGTGCTCGACGATGTCGCCGCGGGCGTGATGGGCGCCGTGATCATGCTCGGCGTCCAGGCCGTCTGGCGCTAGGAGCGGCCGGCGCGAGCTGCAAATCGGAGCCATCTCCACTGCGAGCCGGAGGTTCGTTGGTTCAGGTGAGCCCCGAAGGGCCCGGAGGTCCCGAAGCGGAGTCTTCTCCTGCAGGAGAAAGCCTCTTCTTAGGGTCTTCGGGAACTTTGCGGCTCACGATTCTGGCGCACGGTCGTGTGGACATTCCGCCGCCCTGTCGCGCGGCCCGTTCCAGGTCACTGCATCGCCGGGCCGCCGCGCCAGGTCTCTTCGAGCAGCCCGAGCAAGCCGAGGCCATCGACGACGAGGTACGCAGCCGCACCAACCGCCGCGATCACCAGCAGCACGTGGAGCAGGGTGCGGCGCGTGCGGAGGGGGCTCGCCGTGCGCGCTGCTTCGAGCAGCGATCCGGACAGCCACGCGGTCGCGACACCCGCGATCCCGATCCACCGCACCGCGCGCGCCACCAGCGGGTTACCCGGCCACGCAACCACGGCGAGCAACACCGCGAGCGGCGCGAGAAACCACACCTCGAGCGGCGGTCGCGCAAAGATCTTCGCGAGCGCACGCCAGCTCCCGACTTCGCGGCGCGCCACGATCGCGCCTGCTGCGATCAGCAAGGCGAGCGCGAGCGCGAGGCCGATCCTGATCTTCCTGCCGTGATGCGCGGCGGCGAGCGCCTCGGCGGCCTGGCGCGCACCGCCGTGATCCACCAGCGCAGCGTCGAGCGAGGAGAGCTCGAGATCCGCATCGGCGAGCTCCCCGGCGCGAACCAGCGCGCGAACGTACTCGAGCCGCACGTGCTGCCCCGGTTCCGACCTCCCGGCATCGGCGGCGGCGCGAAACCACCCGAGGGCAGTCTCTCGATCGCCCTCGGACTCCCACCCCATCGCGATGGTGAGGCGCGCGACGTTTGCCCGCGGGTACGCAGGATTGGCCCGCACCAGCTCCGCGAGCTCGCGCAGGCCCGAGCGCGGATCGCCATCGCCGTTGACCACCGAGGCGAGCCGCTCGTGCGCCGCGCGCACCGCATCCCACCGCTCGCCGCCGAGCTCCTCGATTCGCGCGAGCGCGCCCCTGGCCCGCGCGACCAGTCGATCGTCGGTGCCGAGCGCCACCACCTGCAGGTAATCGCGCCGCGCCCGCGCGTAGTCCCGTGCGTTCTCGGCCAACCGCGCCGCCTCGGCCCAGGCATCATCGGTCCATCGCGTGATCGGTCGCGCGGCACCGAGCGCCTCGAACGCGGTGATCGCCGCCGGATCGCTCCGCGCTGCGAGCTCGCCCGCGCGACGGAACGCAGCGTCCGCGTCGGTCTCCGGATCGGCGCTCGCGATCGCCGCACAGGCGACCAGCGCGAGCAGCACCCGCCAGATCACGGCTTCGTCTTGCTGAAGCCCTGTGGCAGCGGCGTTCCGTCCTGGCGGAACGCGTCCAGCGTCAACTGATCACGACGCACGTGGATGATCGCCGCCGAGTAGGTCTTCTCGCTGTACAGCGTCCAGAAGTCCATACCGTTGTCGTACAGCTCGGCGCCTGCCCCGCCCGCGACGACGAACACGGTCGCGTTGGCGGAGCTCGCCTGTACCTGTTTGTTGATCATCGGCTTCGAGACCTCGTAGTCGTGGTCGTGGCCGTTGAGCACGAGATCGATGTGGTGCTTGTCTACCGTGGACAGCCAGGCATCCTGCAACGTCATGCTCGGGCCGTGACGCGTCGATGCGGAGAACATCGGCTGGTGGTGCATGAACAGCTTCCACCGCGCCGCCTCGCTCTTGGTCATGTCGGCGTCGATCTTGGTCTTGAACTCGCCGGCGAGCTTGCTGATGTCGTCCGGTGTGTCGTTGCCGACCGTCACGTGCGCAAAGCCGTAGTCGAGGCCGAAGTTCTCCTGATCTCCGGGCATCGCGATCTGCGCGTAGTAGTTGACCGCGTTGACCTCGTGGTTGCCGTGCGCGGAGACGAACGGCACACGCGCGAACAGCGGTTCCGCACGCGCGAAGAACTCCTCCCACTCGAGCTGCGTCAGGCCGATGGTCACCGCATCGCCCGAGAACAGGATCAGATCCGGCGAGCGCGTGGAGAGCTGGCTGATCAGCATGTTCCACACGTCGTAGCCGCCGCGCGAGTCACCGACAAAGCCGAACACCACCTCCGCGTCGGGATGCGCGATCACATCGGGCGCCGTGTGGAACGTGTAGACGGGCGAGAAGCTCTGGCGCCCGGTGGCGTCGGTACCACCGACCTGATAGCTGTACGCCGTCCCGGGCTCGAGCTCGCAGAGGTGAGCCTGGTGCATGCGCGGTGAGACCGCGCCAGTCGAGTCGTACGCGAACTCGAGGCCCTCCCTCGTCTCGGTGAGCTCGTTGGCCTGGAGGTCCGCGCCCTTCGCGAAGCGGATCTGCGACGCGCGCGTCACCTCGTCACCCGTCCGCCACTGTGCGACGATCGTTGTCTTCGGATCGCCGATGATCCCGAGGTGCACGAGCCGCGGCGTGGGGTCGGGTCCGAAGATCGGCTGGCCCGGCTTCGGTGCCTCGGCGCCGTAGCGCGTGGTGACGTCGTAGCCGCAGTCCTTGATGTGGTAGGTCCCGCCTTCACCGACGAACTCGCCGAGGTCGGTGGGGTTGCCCTTGACGCACGCGACGAGGACGAGGGGAGCCGCGAGCAAGCTGAGAGTGCGCATCCGTTACTCCATCCGGTAGGTGAGTTGCAGGATCGCCTGGTCGTTCTTGTACGTCGCGTCGGAGCTCAGGACCGTCTTGTCCTCGATCTCGTCGAAGTGATTGAACACGAGCTGCGCCTTCAGGTTGTGCATTCGCATGTAGTACGTGAGCACCCCCGTGATCTCGCGCACGGACTGGTTCGGATCCCCGGGCTGCGAGATCGGGATCAGGTCGTTGCGATCGATCTCCTCGACGCGCACCCCCAGCTCGAACCGCGACTGCTTGTACGGCGGAAGCTTGACCGGCAACAGATAGTTGAGCTGCGCCGCCCAGCCGTTCGCCTTGTACGCGGGCTGCTGCATCGCGGGGTCACCACCATCGAAGTCGTACTTGACCACGAGGTACTCGAACGCGGCCGACAGCCCCTTGAACGAGCCGAACAGATCTGCTCCGAGGTACGTCCGCTTCTCGTGACCGTTCGCCATCGATGACAGCTTGTTGTGCCCGTACGACAGGCCGAGGGTGAGGACCTTGCCGCCGAACGCGCCCTCCGCGAGCGCCGCGTCGCGGCCGAACGGCGACAGCTCGAGGCGCGCCGCGTAGAGGTAGCTCTCGTTGATGTTCTCGACCTGGTTCTTGCCCTCACCGTTGAACGCGCCGAGGAGCACGCGCACCGGTAGCGCAGGCGGCGCCAGGATCAAGCGCACGCCGAGATCGCGATCGGGTGCGATCGTGGCCAGCTGCGCCTTGTCGACAAACGCGATGCGCGAGTCGGAGAGCATCTGCTGCCGCGAGATCGGCGTACGCATCTGACCGACATCGAGTGAGATCTTGCCGGGCAGCGCCTTCTTGTCGCGCTCGCTCTTGCCGAACACGCGCGACACCGTCGCGTAGGCGTCGAGCATCGAGAACTGCGGCTGCAGCTCGGTCTCGACGGTCGCCGACAGATCGAGGTTCCCCGCATGAGTCTGCCCGACGAAGATCAGCCGCGCGCGGGCGAACTTGAAGCCATCTTGATCGCCCTGCGCGGGCGAGTTCTGGCGCAGGCGAAACTGCGGCTGGAGATATCCGCCGACCGAGACCGACGACGGAGCGTAGTTCGCCATCGAGAGAATCGCCTCATCGCTCGGCGGCGGTGGTGGAGCAGGCGTGGGAGCCGGCGCCGGAGGATCCGCGACCGGCGCGGGCGTGGGATCCGGCGCCGGTGGCGTGGGGTCCGACGGCGGCTGATCCGGAGGTGGAATGGGCGGCTGCTCGCCGGCGGGTTGCGCGGAGGCCACGCCGCTCGCGAGCAGCAGGATCAAAGGTAGGCGACGCAAGGGCCCCTATCGAAGCAGGTCGAGATGGCGGAATCCACGCACCACTGTGTCAAAACCGTCACACGACGCATGGCAGGGTATCGTCCACGCATGCGCCCTCTCGCCGTGGTCCTGATGCTCGTCGCAGTCGCGGCGTGCAGTGGCCCGCCGAAGCGACATGCGCCCGACGAGCCCGAGCCCGACGGAGATCACTCCGCCGCCTCCCCGTTCGGTGCCGACCAAGACTTCGAGCCGAAGGCGTTCGGCGTGGAGGTCACCGGGGAGGGCCGCCCGATCATCCTGATCCCGGGCCTCGGGTGCCCTGGCGACGTGTGGCGCGAGGTCGTCGCCCACCTCGGCAGCGAGTACGAAGCGCACGTCCTCACGCTCGCGGGGTTCGCCGGCCGCGAGCCGATCGACGAGCCCCTCTCGGCCGCGGTGCGCCGCGACCTCACCCGCTACATCCGCGCGAAGCGGCTGAAGCATCCGATCATCATCGGGCACAGCATGGGCGGGTTCATCGCGTACTGGATCGCGTCGTATCACCCCGAGCTCGTCGGCCCGGTGATCATCGTCGACGCGAGCCCCGCGCTCTCCGGCGGTCTCGACGAGGCAAAGGAGCTGCGCGCGAAGTGGAAGACCGCGACCGACGAGCAGTACACATCGCTGATCCGTTCGGCGTTCAACTCGATGACGAAGGTGCCGAAGCGCATGGCGCCGGTGATCGACGAGATCGTGCGCTCCGATCGCCGGACCATTGGCAACGCGATCTACGAGATGGTGATGACCGACCTCCGCGAGCACGTGAAGGACATCTCGGCGCCCGTGCTCGTGATCGCCGCCGATGGCGGCCTCTCGAAGCGGATCCGCGCGCAGACCGAGTCGATCCCGGATTTCGAGATGGTCGTGATCCCGAACGCGCACCACTTCGTGATGTGGGACGAGCCGGCGGCGTTCTTCAAGGT
>JBBRBG010000194.1:0-17129 GCA_038206055.1 Haliangiales bacterium | reverse complement strand
GATCACGTTGTCGACGGCGCGCTCGGAGACCTCGAGGTCGCCTTCCCCCCAGGCGAGATCGAGTAGCTCCATGCGCGAGAGCGGCCGCCCGCGTGCCTTGATCAGCTCGCGCAGCACCGCGAGCTCGATCGACGTCAGCGTGATCGTCTTGCCGTTCACCCACAGCTCGCGGCCGTAGAGATCCAGCGTCAGCTCGCCGAACCGCAACCGGCCGTTCGTCATGCCCTTCCAGTGGACGCGGCGATGCACGGCGCGGATCCGCGCCACCAGCTCGCGCGCGGAGAACGGCGCCGGGACCACATCATCGAAGCCGGCCGCCAGCAGTAACTCGTTCTCTTGCGGGCTCCCATCTTCGACCACACCGATCAGGCCTGCGTGGAGGTCGGTCGCGGCCCAGCCGACGAACCGTTCGGCGAGGATCCGGGCGAACGAGGGATCGAGGGAGATCACGTAGACTGGGTCGATGGGCGCGTGGTCGAGCACGCTCGCGGTCGCGACCTCGACGTGCATCGACTCGCGTCGGAGCTCCGCCACCAGGCCCTGTGTCGATGCCGTCGTCACGATCGTCACGACCGTCACACGGAACGGCTGGATCGGAACCGATAGGTCGTCGGCAGGCAAGGCGTACACACCTCACGGTATTCTTTGGCCGTGACCGCACTGGCGCGGTTGCGCAACGTGCCGGTGACGTACCGCGCACCACCGCGGTCACCTGCGCGTGACCGGACTGTCACAAACGCCGCCGCCACGCTCCCGTTGCGATCAAGTTTCGCCCGGTCACGCGTCGCGTTACGCGGCCTGTCTACCGTGATGGCAGACGACCGGGAGGTACCCGATGAGAGCCCTGTCCACAGCGCGTCACGTCGCAGCGGGCCTGTTCAACGCACTCGCCGAGCTCGGCGCCGTGCGGATGACCCCGCCCCGAGACATGCGTGCCGCCGCACATCGCCTGGCCGGGGCCCTCGGAGCGGTCGGACGCGCACATGACCTCCAGATCACCGTGCGCGGCACGATCCCCCGCGGCACCGCGCTGATCGTCTCGAACCACGTGAGCTATCTCGACCCGCTCGCCATCTTGCCGGTGTGCCCGGCCCTGCCGGTCGCCAAGGGCGAGGTGATGAGCTGGCCGATCGTCGGACCCATCGGCGGCTCGCTCGGCACCGTGTTCGTGCAGCGCGACGATCCGATGGCCCGCGCCCGCGCGCTCCGCCGGATCCACGACCTGCTCGCGTGCGGCGTCCCGGTGCTGAACTTTGCCGAGGGCACCACGACGAAGGGCGACACCGTGGCTCCGTTCTGGCGCGGGTCGTTCGGGATCGCGCAGCGGCTCGATGTACCCGTGGTGCCGGTAGCGCTCCGGTACCGAGATCCGCTGATGGCCTGGTGCGACGGCGCCACGTTCTTTCCTCACTACCTCCGCACCGCCGGGCAGCGCCGGGTCGAGGTCGCGGTTGTGTTCGGATCGCCGATGCACGTGCGCACCGGCGAGGCGCCTGAAGCGATGGCCGCGCGCGCCCGCGGCATGATCTCTCAACTACTCGACCTCACGAGGTGGACCGATGCAGGACTCCGCGCTCAGCTACCTTCGCCACGGCCAGACTCCGTTCTTCCGGCTACCCGCGTCGCATGACGTCGCGAATGCGGATGTCGCCCTGATCGGCATTCCGTACGACGGCGGCACGACGTATCAGCCCGGTGCGCGCCTCGCGCCGTTCCACGTGCGGCGCCTCTCCGCGCTCCTGCAGAGCCATCACCCGGTGCACGGCATCGACGTATTCTCGCGCCTGCGGTGCGTCGACGCCGGCAACATCGTGTTCCCGCCGTTCGACCGCGAGGCGATGCGGCGTGAGGTCGAGACGCAGATTCGCCAGCTCTCGGCGGCGCTCGTGACTCCGCTCGTGATCGGCGGCGATCACTCGGTCACGCTCCCGATCCTGCGCGCGCTCGCGAAGCGGCATGGCCCCGTGGCAGTGGTCCAGTTCGACGCGCACCTCGATCTCTCGACGGCCGATGTCTGGGGCGAGGACTTTCACCATGGCACGCCGTTCCGCCATGCGATCACGGAGGGTCTGATCGCGGACGGTCAGTTGTTCCAGCTCGGCATCCGCGGTTCGCGCGGCGCCGCGACCGATGATGCGCTGACGCGCGCACGCGGCCATACCGCGATCAGCGCCGACGCGATCTCCGAGCGCACGCCGCGCCGGGTATGCGCGGAGCTCCGCGAGCGGATCGGCCAGCGCCCCCTCTACATCTCGTTCGATGTCGACGCGATCGATCCCGCGTTCGCCCCGGGCACCGGCACGCCGGTTCCGGGCGGAATCTCGTCACGCGAGGCGCTCTCGCTGATCCGCGGTCTCGCCGGGATGAACGTGTGCGGCGGGGACGTAGTCGAAGTTTGCCCGCCACTCGATCATGCCGACCTGACCTCACATCTCGCGGCCCACCTGGCGTGGGAGATGCTCGCGGTGATGGCGCTCAACCGTGACACCTGAGCCACCGCGCTCTAGCGCGCGCGTCGCGAAGATGTCGCCGCCGCTCCCGCAACAGGTCACCGGTTCGCTACGCAGCCGCGCCACGATGATCGCGAGGAGGATCCATGAACCACTACACGATCCGCTCGCTGACCACGGATGACTTCGCCGCGCTCGCCAGGCTCGAGAACGACGTGTTCGGTGCGATGGGTGAGGAGGTGCTGTGCCCGCACTACCTGCGGCTGTGCACCGAGATCTTCGCCGAGTCGTGCTTCATCGCGCTCGACGGCGATCGCCCCGTCGGCTACTTGCTGTCGTTCACCCGCGACCGCGAGGTGTTCTGTACGACGCTCGCGGTGATCCCCGAGTACCAACGCACGCGCGTGACGCTGCAACTGATCGGCGCGTTCGTCCGCCGCATCATCGACACCGCCGAGGTGTGCTGGTTCACCGTCAAGGAGGACAACGCACCGGCGCGCGCACTCCATCGCATGCTCGGTGCGACGGAGGTCGGCCGGCGCGTCGACTTCTACGGACCCGGCGACGAACGCCTGGTCTCGAAGATCGACCGCGCGACCTTCGAGCGCATGCGCGGCAAGTACGAGCGCCTGGGCTTCGTCGCCGCGCGCCAGGCCGAGGCCGCATGATCGCCGGGCTCGCCGGCGTCGCGTTCGATGCGCGCATCGCGACCCGCGAAGTCGAGGGTCTGCCCGGTCGCGCCGCGGCCGCGCGCTGGATCGCTGCGAACGCACTCGCGGTGACCGGGCGACGCGTGTGGCTTGTGGGTACGCCGCCGGCAGCACCGCGCGTGTTCGCGTTGCGTGCAGGCTGCCTCGCGTCCGTGATCGCTGCGATCGCATCCGTGCCCGTGCTGATCGACGCATCGCTCTTGCCTCGGCACTGGCGGCTCGCGCTGCGTGCGCTCGGCTTGCCGGAGCTCGAATGCACGACCGCGGAAGCACTCGTCGGCGGCGCATCGGTGCTGAGCTCGGATGAGCTCGACGGTTCGTCGCTCTCGGTCGATGCCCTTCCGCGCGGTTTCCGCGTGCGTCTCGGTGCGGTTCGACACATGCTCCGCGCGTGAAGCAGCTCGAGGCGCTCGACCGGTTGGCCGCTGCCCGGCCCGACCTGGCGACCGAGCTGGTGCGCGTCGAGGATCGCCCGATCCACACGTTCCGGTTCGGCGCCGCGGATCGCACCTCGCCCGTGCTGCTCGTGGTGGGCGGCGTGCACGGACTCGAGCGGATCGGCACCGAAGTGGCGATCGCGTTCCTCACCGCCCTCGTCACCCGCCTCCGCTGGGACCAGGTGCTGCACGATGCACTCGCGCGCTGCCGCGTGATCGTGGTGCCGCTCCTGAATCCAGTGGGCATGGCGCGCGGCCAGCGAGCGAATGGCAACGGCGTGGATCTGATGCGCAACGCACCGGCGCATCCGTTTGGCGGCACGCCGCTGCTCGGAGGCCAGCGGCTGTCGCGGCGGCTGCCCTGGTACATGGGACCGGCGAACGGACCGATGGAGGCCGAGGCCGCCGCGCTCGTCGAGCTCGTCGAGCGCGAGGTGATTCCGGCGCCGTTCTCGATCGCCCTCGATCTTCATTCCGGGTACGGGTTCGTCGATCGGCTGTGGTACCCGTACGCGCGCACACGTGAGGCGCCTGCGGATCTCGCTGCGATCCGCGCGCTCGGCGCCCTGCTCGACGAGACGCTGCCGAACCACGTCTATCGCCTCGAGCAGACCGCGCAGGCGTACACGATCCGCGGCGACCTGTGGGACTACCTCTACGATCGCCGGATCTCCACCGGCCCCGGTTCGCTGTTGCCGCTCACCCTCGAGATGGGCTCGTGGGCGTGGGTGCGGAAGAACCCGTCGCAGGCGCTCTCGTCGCTCGGCCGATTCAATCCGCTGGTGCCGCACCGGCACCGGCGGATCCTGCGGCGACATCTGCCACTGCTCGACTTCCTGTTGCACGCGACCGTCTCGTACCGCGCGTGGCTCCCGAAATAACAACCGGCCCGGTGATCTCTCCGATCACCGGGCCAACACCTAGCTGCGAACCGCCTCGTAGCGCGCCGGCTCGAGCGTGAACCGCCCACGACCGTGGGTCAGTCCGCCGAGCGCGCCTGCGTAGCCGAAGGTCTCCGCGAGCGGGACCTCCGCGCGCACGACGCGATCGTCGTGACGCGCATCGAGACCGATCACGGTGCCGCGCCGGCGGCCGATGTCGCCGACCACCGCACCCACGTGCTCCTCGGGACACGTCACCTCGAGGTGCATCACGGGCTCGAGCAGCACCGGGCCCGCCGCCTCCGCCGCGGCGCGGAACCCGAACCGACCGGCGATCTGGAAGGCGACTTCCTTCGAGTCGGTCGGATGGGTCGAGCCATCGACGAGCGTGATGCGCACGTCGACCACCGGGTGACCGCCGAGGAGACCATCAGCGGCCGCCGCCCGCACGCCCGCCTCGGTCGCGCGGATCAGCTCGCGTGGCACCGAACCGCCCTTGATGCGGTCCTCGAACACCACACCGGCCCCGCTCTCGGCAGGTCCGACCTCGAGGACGATGTGCGCCCACTGGCCGGGTCCACCCGATTGCTTGACGTGCCGGTATTCGAGCCGATGCGTGCGGGACACCGTGGACCGGAACGCCACGAGGGGGCGTCCCGTGGACACGGTGACGTGATGCTCGGTCGCGATTCGCTCGACGCTGATCTCGAGGTGAAGCTGACCCATGCCCGCGAGCAGGGTCTGACCCGTTTCCGGGTCGGACTCGATGCGCAGGGATGGATCGGCCATCACCATCCGGTTCAGCGCCACGCCGAGCTTCTCGCGATCGGTCGAGGTCGCGCCTTCGATCGCCACGCGCATGACCGGCTCGGGGAGCCGGATCGCCTCGAGGACGACCGGCGCATCGGGATCGCACAGCGTCTCGCCACCCGGAAGCGGCAAGCCAATGACGGCCCCGATCTCGCCGGCCTCGAGCCGCGTGACCTCCTCGCGCTTGTCGGCCATGAGCTGCACGAGCCGACCGATGCGCAGCTTCTTGCCGGTGCGCGCCGCGAGCACGGTCATGCCCTTCTCGAGCGCGCCCGAGTAGACGCGCACGAAGGTGAGCTGACCGTGATCGTCGTACACGACCTTGAAGCCGAGCGCCGCGAGCGGAGCATTCGCTGCAGGCGCGCGACCCTCCACCGGGCCGCGATCCACCGGAGAAGGCAGGAGCGCGACCATGGCGTCGAGCAGCGGCTCCACGCCGCGGTACTTGTACGCAGATCCCGCGAGCACGGGCACGATACGGCCGGCGATGGTCGCGCGCCGCAGCGCTCGCCACAGCGCTTCCGCCGGGACGTCGCCACCGCGCACGACCGCATCGAGGATCTCGGGATCCTCGTCGGCGCCGACCTCGAGCACGAGGTCGCGGGCAGTTCGCAGATTGTCAGAGAGCGTCGCCAGTGGTGTGGCCACCGGCGATGACGGACCCTCGCCCGACCAGCGCAGCTCGCGGAGGTTGACGAGGTCGATGACGCCGACGAGCGCACTGGCCTCGAACACCGGAACGGTGATCGGGATCGCGCGCGCGCGGAGGCGCGTGGTCACGTCCTTCACGGCACGGTCGAAGTCCGCGCCGACACGATCCAGCTTGTTGACGAACACCAGTCGCGGAACGCGGTGATGGTCGGCCTGGCGCCAGACAGTCTCGGTCTGCGGCTCCACGCCGGCAACACCATCGAGCACGACCACCGCGCCGTCGAGCACGCGGAGCGATCGCTCGACTTCGATCGTGAAGTCGACGTGACCGGGCGTGTCGATCAGGTGAATGCGGTGGCCGAGCCAGTCGCACGTGACGGCAGCCGCGAGGATCGTGATCCCGCGCTTCTGTTCGATCGCGTGCGAGTCGGTGTGAGCCGTACCGAGGTGGACCTCGCCCGGATCGTGAATGCGGCCTGTATGAAACAGGACGCGCTCGGTGAGCGTGGTCTTGCCGGCATCGACGTGAGCGATGATGCCGAGGTTGCGGATGCGTTCGATATCGATTCTACGAGTCATAACAGTGTTCCAGAGAGCGGACGTGAGCGTTCCACGCACTCCCGAGGGAGCACGCGATGGGGGAGACACCCGACGCGGCAAGGGCGCGTGGCGACTCGCCGCGGCTTACGGACGATCCGGAAACACCGAGAGGACGGCGTAGTCATGCGCGCGCGCGCTCGCCGCCGCAGTAGCGGCAACGACACGGCGATCGATGAAGCGGAGCTTCGGCATGACGGTCCAGCGCCTATCTCTAAGGTCGCCGGCGCGACATGTCAACGCAGAGCGTGGAAGTGCGCCTAAGGATTCACGGCGCCGCGGGTCTGCGCGCCGGTCACGAACGGTCCGAACACGTCAGGCGAGCGCGCGTACGACATCCCGGTGGGCCCCGCTCCGGCCGCCCAGTCGACGCCATCGGAGAGCGCGTGATCGCTCGCGCGGTAGATCCACAGCTCCTCGTCGCTCGCGAGCTTGAACCCCGAGATGATGTCGTCGACATCCTGGACGTAACGCGCGCCTGGGCCGAGCATCATCGGTGGGAACGCCTTGGCCTTCGCGAAGTCGCCGGCGACATCGACGTAGACGAAGTCGGCGAGCTGGACAGCGGCGGTCGTGGCATTCACGATCTCGAACCAGTCGGGTGTCTCGGCAGGTGCGACCTCGTTGAGGACGAGGATCCGCGTGGCGGTCGTCGCCGGCGCGTCGATCGCTCCATCGACGGCGCCATCGCCGCCGTGCGGGCCGACGAATGCATCGACCGAGGGATCCGCCGCGTTGCTGCACGCGGCGAGGACAACGAAGGCGAGGTGCTTCATGGGATGTACGGAGCCTCGGCGGAGACGATCACCATCAGAACGGTCGCGTCGACGGGCGCAACGCCGGGAAGCGGCGAGGCGGCCCCGGAGCTGGTCTGGCGATCGATCGCCAGCCACACACGCAGCTCGCCGTGTGGAGACGGCCACGGCGTGACCGCGACGGCGCCGCCGAACGTGGAGGCGCGGCCGTTCATGATGCCGAGCGTGGCACCGCGAGCGGCGATCGAGAGCCGAGGGATCGGCGTGGCCTCGGCCCAGCCGGCGAGCGCCGTACCCACGACGTCGCCGCGGTCGCCGACGCCCCACGCGCGGACCGCTTCGACGCCGCCGCGCACGAGGGGCGTGATGACCGTGGCGCCGCCGCCTGCGCGGCGATCTCGCACCGACGCCGCCCCGACCGAGCCATCGCGCCCGACGCCGGCGATCGCGATCCGCAGATCGCGCGCGTGGATGGGCACCACCTCGAGGACCGCCGTCGTGGTCTTGCCGGAGTTGCGCTCGGGATAGCGCAGGCCCTCGCCATTGCCGACGGCGACCGACAGGCGCGCCGGACCGAACGACGCTCGGATCTCCGCGGAGAGATCCGAGGTCGGCCATCCGAGCAGGCGCTCGCTCGCGGTGCGCGACAGCGGAAGCAGCGCGTAACCATCCTCCAGCGTCGCGAGCCACGGATCGCGCACGAAGCCGAGCGCACCATCGAGGCGAACCGGGCCGGCGTCGATCGTGCCGCCGACCTGCGCGACCTTGATCCGGGCGACCATCGAGTCGCCGTCGACGCCGAGCGTGCCGCCCTCGCCCGCCGAGCGAATCGCCTCGAGCCGGAGCTCGGCCGCCGCCTGCCGGGTGATGCCAACCCGTACGCCGACCTCGCCGCGATCGAGCCGCAGCTCGGTCAGGTCATCGCCCTTCTGCTTCGTCCAGCGCGCCGAGCTGAACAGTCGAAGGTCGAGCGCGACGCGCGCCGGGGACCACGGGGCGAACGTAGATGGTTGTTCGGGCTGGGATGCGACAACGTCAGGGGGACCCAGGATTGGTACAGCATCGTCGGCGCGCGCAACGTTCGCGAGCGCGGCCAGGACGACCGCGACACGACCGAGCATGGTGCTCACGCAGGACCTTCGAAACGTCATCGAAACCCCGGCGGGATCACGAGCGCGGCGAGATCGCGATCCTTCAGCGCGGCGTGGTCGGCGATCACCTGCCCCGCCTCGGTGCGCGCGCTCGCGACCAGCTCGGCGACGAACGCGTCCTCGCGGCCCGCGAGCACGGGCGCGATCACGGTGCTGCCGAGTGCGCCGTCGAGAGTGCGCGCGTTGCCGTGCGCGCTCGCGAGCAACCCACCGAGAAGATCGGCGAGCTCCAGGAGCTGCATGCGCTTGCTCGTCTTGCCCGCTGCGAGCGCCGCGAGATCGAGATGATCGAGGCCACGCTGGTACGCCTCGCGGTCGCGCACCTTGAGGCTGAGGCCACCGAGATCCGCGGCACCGAGGCGCGGGTCGGCATCGCGCCGCGACTGCAGGCGACGCATCGTATCGACCACGCGCGTCGCGGGCGACGCCCACTCGCCGATCTGGAGCTGCGGCACGCCGTGGAGTACGAGCCCATCGCGCTCCTCCTTGAGCTCCAGCACCTGATCGTCCTCGGGTGCCGCCGTGGGGCCTTCGAGCACCACGTTGTAGCGAAGCGCCGCGTAGCTCGCCACACCCGAGCCGAGCCGCCGCGCGCGCAGCTTCACGGTCGCGGTCTCGCCACGTCGCGCGGCCCACCGTGCGACGGCCTCGTCGATCCACACCGCGGCCTCGGCGCCAACCGGCATCACGGTGTCCTCGTACGCGCCATCGTCGGCGACCGGCTCGAGGTCGCCGAACGCGATGTAGCGGACGCCGTCGGTGATCGGCGCGAGCTCGTCGACGGCGGAGTGAGCATCTCCACGATCGCGACCTTTCGTCAGCTCCTTGTCGAACAGCGGATGCATGCCGAGGCCGATCGAGAGCGCAGGTCGTGCGAGCTGCGCAACGTACCCTCGCACGGCATGTGTCGCGAGCTCGGTGGTGAACGCCTCGTCCGTGGAATCCGCGGCGATGATCAACCCTACGGCAAGGCGGCGAACGTCGGCCGTGAACGGGCCGTAGCCGGCCGCGTCGAGATCGTTCCAGTCAATGATCATCGTACCGTCGGCCGCGCGAAATGTGCCGACGTTCTCGGGGTGTGGGTCGCCGACCAGCAGCACGCGCGAGGACGCGGGGTCTCCGAACGCCGTGGCGGCGCGGTCGCCGAGCTCCGTGAGGTCCCGCCAATACAGGCCGGCTGTGCCACGCAGCCATTCGTACGGCCCGCGCTGCATCTTCACGAGCTTCTTGGCCACCAGCGCGGGGTCGCGCAGAGCCCACACGTAGTTGTCGTCCGCGAGCGCGTCGATCACTCGCTGCTCGCGCTCGCTCGGGAGTGCGTTGCCACAGCCCGCGGCGAGAACAGCGATCGCGAACCAGCGCACGGGGACGAATCCACCACGCTCCTGTGACGCGACTGTCGCGGTTCGGCCACACTTGGCCATGGCCGTGCATCATCGGTATCGGCTCGAGGACGGCGCACACTGCATCGACATCCGCCTCACCACGGTCGAGCAACTCTTCGACAACCGTGATCCCGCACCGTTTCGCGAGCGAGATCTCGACCCGGATCTCGTCGAGTACCTGGTCGCGGCGGCCGAAGATCTCGTCCCGCTCGGGAGCTTCAAGGTCGTGTTCTGGTTCTCGGTGTCTTGCCTCCCCGAGGAGGTGCAGACCGGCTACCGGGCTCACTTCGCGTACGAGCTCGAGAGGATCGAACGGCGAAAGCGCCGCCAGAGCCGCACCGGCCAGGTCGCGCTGGTGCTCGGTCTCGCGCTGCTGGTCGTGCTCCTGACGATCTCCGAGCTCCTGGCGCCGAGCACGAGCGGCCCTGTCCGTGCGCTCCGCGAGGGTCTCGCGATCCTGAGCTGGGTCGTGATGTGGCGACCGGTCGAGGCGCTGATCTACGACTGGCTCCCGATCCGCCGCGAGCGGAAGATCATGGAGCGGCTGCTCGCCGCGCCGACCGACGTGCGCACGGGCACCGGCCCGTAGCTCACTTCTTCTTCGCGGCCTCCTCGCACTTCGCGTACTCCTCGCATGTCGTGGCCTTCGAGCTGCACGTGGCGGTCTCCTTGATGTGCGCGTACATCTCTTCCATCATCTTCTTCTCGTCGCCCGACGCACCGGCGTACTCGCCGTCGAACGCCGCGACGCACATGCCCGAGAGCATGGTCTTCGCCTGCGCCTTCTCGTCGTCCTTCATCGTGGTGTCCTTGTCGCACTTCATGGACATGTCCGCGTAGGAGTCGCAGGTGCCCTTGTTCTTGCTACCGCACGCGGCGGTCGTGGCGAGCGCGAGGGAAAGGAACAGCAGCGTGGTTCGCATCGGCTGAACCTACGCGAGGTCGGCAGCCCCCGGCAATCCATCACTGTCGTCACTTCAGAGTGAAGGACCAGCGACGCATTCGTCACGCACGAGGCGAAGTGACGTCACGCATGGAGATCGCGGCGTTCGTTGTTGCTCTCCGGTCACGCAGCGAGCGCAGCCCCGACATCATCGGTTCGTATGGTGCGCCGCATGCGTCGCTTCCATAAGCTGCGGTCAGGCTTTCTGGTCTCGATGATCGTCGTCGTCGGCGGCGCCACTGCGCACGCAGATGACCCGACTCCGCCGGCGAACCCGCCGCCCGCCGACACGCCGCCGCCGCCTGCGGAGGCACCGCCCGCCGATCAGCCGCCTCCGGCGGAGACCCCACCCGCCGAAGCTCCTCCCGCGCCGCCCGCGCACGGCACCCTCAAGGGCCGCATCACCGACAAGACGACGAAGGAAGGCCTCCCCGCGGCGACGCTCGTCATCAAGGGCGGAACGACGGGCGATCAGACGATCGCCACCGAGCTCGACGGCACGTTCACGCTCGACCTCGAGCCGGGAACCTACACGATCCAGCTCTCGACCCCGGAGTACGTGGAACAGGCGCAGACCATCGTGATCGTCACCGATCAGGTCGTCGCCCTCGACGTTTCGCTCGACCTCGTCGCACAGAAGGGTGCCGAGGAGACCATCGAGGTCTACGACACGATCGACACGCGAAAAGCATCCGCGGTGCTCGCCGAGCGCCGCGCCGCTGCCACCGTGAGCGATGCGGTCAGCGCGGAGCAGATCTCGCGCTCGCCTGATAGCAATGCCTCGGATGCCGCGAAGCGCATGGTCGCCGCGACCATCCAGGACAACCGCTACATCGTGATCCGCGGCCTCGGTGGCCGCTACTCGCTGACGCTGCTCAACGGGATCCCGCTGCCGAGCCCGGATCCGGATGTGCCGGCCGCGCCGCTCGATCTGTTTCCTTCGTCGTTGATCACGAACCTGACCGTCAACAAGACGTTCTCTCCGGACATGCCTGCGAACTTCGCCGGCGGCGCGCTCGGCATCGAGACACGCAGCTATCCGACGAAGTTCACGTTCAAGGCGAAGGTCGGCGTGGCCAACAACACGCTGAGCTCGTTCCGCGCGCAGAACGGACAGAACGGCGGCAGCCTCGATCTACTGGGCTTCGACGATGGCGGTCGCTCGCTGCCGAACACGATCCCCGACAAGAAGCTTGCCGGCGACTTCTCGCTCCCCCCGGAGCAGCGCAACGCGCAGACAGCGTCGTTCAAGAACAACTGGAACGTCGAGCGTGGGACCGTGGGACCGAACCTCGGTCTCTCGACCAGCATCGGTGACACGACGAAGGTCTCCGGTCAGCGCGTCGGCTACTTCGGGAGCCTCAGCTACGGCCACGGCTATGCGCGACGGCACTCGCACATCGCGCGCGTCGGAAGCATGGATGCCGGCGGGAATCGCGTTCCCTCCGTGATGCAGCTCGATGACGAGATGGGCACCGAGCAGGCGAGCCTGAGCGGCATTGCCTCCGGTGGATGGACCCCGAAGAGCGGACACAAGATCGACCTGTTCAACCTCTACTCCCACTCGACCGACATCTCGGCGAGCCAGGTCACCGGCACCGAGAACAACAGCTCGATCGTCGATCGCACGCGCCTCCAGTTCCTGCAGCGCGAGCTGCTGTTCACGCAGCTCACCGGCGAGCACAAGCTCGCGCCGAAGGTGATCTTCGAGTGGCAGGGCAACGTCTCGCGCGTCCAGCAGCACGAGCCCGACACGCGCGATCTGCTGCGGACGCAGACGACCGACGGCCGGTTCGCGATCAGCAACAGCGTCGGCGCCGCCGAGCGCTTGTTCGGAGAGCTATCGGACACCACCGTCGGCGGCGGCGCCGCGGTGCGCCTGCCGTTCGAGGCCGTGAAGGTCAAGATCGGTTCGTCGATCCAGCGAAGCGATCGCCAGTATCAGCAGCGCCGGTTCCACTTCGACGTCATGGGCGACTCTGTCTACGCCAATCCTTCCGACGCGTTCTCGCCGAGCGGTGCGGGCATGGCGATGGGCATGTACGAGGCAACGCTTCCGACCGATGGGTACATGGCGAACCGCACCGTCGGTGCCGCATACGCGATGGCCGACGTCAACCCGACGGAGCACCTGCGGCTCGTCGGCGGCGCGCGGTTCGAAGCATCCCGGCTCGACGTCGGCCTCGAGTCGAAGATCGACCTGATGGCCCCGAAGAAGCCGCGCACGAGCCAGAGCGACAACGACGTACTTCCCGCGCTGAACGCGGTCTACACGCTGCCCGATAGCATGTACCTGCGCGCGGCCTACGGCATGACGGTGGCACGCCCGAACTTCCGCGAGATCGCGCCGGCCCTCTACTACGACTACATCCGCCGGCGCGCGATCGGTGGCAACCCGGATCTCCAGGAGACCAAGATCCACAACGGAGATCTCCGGTTCGAGAAGTATTTCGGAGACAGCGAGGTCCTGGCAGCGAGCGTCTTCGCAAAGCACTTCGTGGCTCCGATCGAGCGCACGGTCGAAGATGCAGGCGACGGACAGAACGTCGGGTTCACCAACGCGACCAGCGCGAACAGCTACGGCGTCGAGCTCGAAGCGCGCATCTCGCTCGGTCGGTTGACCGGCGCTCTCGACGAATTCTCCGTCGGTGGGAACCTCAGCCTGATCGGCTCGCGCCTGCAGTTCAACGGTGTCACGCGCACGCTGCAGGGCCAGTCGCCCTACGTGGCCAACCTCGGCCTTGGTTACGAATCGAAGCGGACCAAGACCCGCGTCGACCTCCTGTACAACGCGTTCGGTCGCCGGATCGAAGAGGTTGGCACCGGCGGCGCGGGAAACGTCTACGAGGAGCCGTTCCACCGGCTCGACCTCGCCGTGAGTCAGCCGTTGCCGCGCGACGTGCGGCTCAAGCTGAGCGGCTCCAACCTGCTCGACCAGCGCGTCGTTCGCACGCAGAACGACGTCGAGATTTTTGCCTACAAGGTCGGCGTCACCATCGTCGGTAGCGTCGAGATGAGCTTCGAATGACCTTTGCGACCAAGGAGTCTCCCATGATGCACCGTACCGTCCTGTTCTCGAGCCTGCTCCTCGCCGGTCTCGCCGCCTGTGGCGACGACGGCTCCAACAACAACCCGGTCGACGCACCGGTTGTCATGCCCGACACGCCGCAGGGTGGCTCGGTGATCCGTCTCAACGACGACATCACCGCCGATACCACCTTCGAAGCGAAGAACACTTACGTCATTCCCCGGCTCAAGCAGCTGTTCGTCAAGAACGGTGCGACGCTGACGATCGAGGCGGGCACCGTGATCCAGGGCGAGCAGGGCGCGGTCCTCGTGATCACGCGCGGCTCGAAGATCATGGCTGTGGGTACGGCGGCGAAGCCGATCATCATGACCACCGCGCAGCCGACCGGCCAGCGCACCCCCGGGTTCTGGGGCGGTCTACTCATCCTCGGCGCCGCGCCGATCAACACCAACGTGCTGTCGAATCCGGCGAGCACCGAGGCAACGTTCGAGGCATTCACCAGCGCGATCCCCGAAGGCAAGTTCGGCGGCACCAACACCGCGGACAACAGCGGCGTGCTCAAGTACGTCCAGATCCAGTTTGCGGGCTTCAACTTCGTCGCTGATCGCGAGTTCAACAACCTCACGCTGTGCGGCGTGGGAACAGGTACCACCATCGATTACGTCCAGGTGCACCAGGGCTCCGACGACGGAATCGAGTTCTTCGGCGGCACCGTCAACGTGAAGCACATCGTGTCGACCCAGAACCAGGACGACGGCTTCGACACCGACAACGGCTGGAACGGCAAGGCCCAGTTCATCATCGTGCAGAACATCGCCCACCCGGCGACCCTGCCCGAGGCGAGCAACGGCTACGAGTCGGATAACCACGGCACCGCGACCTCGTACAACGCTCTCCCGCGAACCAGCCCGACCATCTACAACGCGACGCTGATCGGTGACCACCCGTACACGGGCGTGGCGAGCTTCGCCGCCGTGTTCCGCCGCGGTACGTCAGGCCACTACTTCAACCAGCTGTTCTACGGGTTCCCCAAGGGCCCGGAGTTCCGCGACCCGGAGACCCTGGCCCAGCTCACGGCCACGCCGAGCCCGACCCTCGAGATCAAGAACTCGATGTTCTTCGGCAACGACGCGACCGCGACGAACCTGCCCCCGCCGCAGACCACAGGGGACATTGACGAGAGCCTCTACATCAACGCTGCCAACAACGATGTGCTGAACGTCGATCCGGGCCTCCCGGCGGCGGCTCTCAACAAGACGGCGCCGAGCTTCAAGCTCGCCGCCAGCGCCGCCGCGATGTCGGGTGGCGCGACTCCGCCGAACGACGGCTTCTTCGACAGCACGGCCACGTTCGTCGGCGGCATGGGAACGGACGACTGGACGGCCGGCTGGACGTCGTATCCGCAGAACTGATCACTGCACGAAGAACACGCCGCGTAGATCCTCGGTGCGCGCCAGCTCGCACCGCTGACCCTGACCACCCGTCTGCTTCGACGAAGTGACGCGATACTGGTAGTACATGCCGGCGGTGAGGGCGGGGCCCGCGTATGCCATCGAAGGATTGCCACCGCTCACACCCGGGGTGGTGG
This sequence comes from Haliangiales bacterium, assembly GCA_038206055.1. Lineage (GTDB taxonomy): Bacteria > Myxococcota_A > Polyangia > Haliangiales > Haliangiaceae > JABFXX01. Next base: position 1,743 of record JBBRBG010000194.1, on the reverse strand, counting down.
CCATCCAGATGCGTTGACCGAACCCGTCGAACACCTCGACCAGGTACTGATCCTCACCGGAGTCGTCGGCCCACCGAAACGTCGGCGTGCCGGTGACCGGCTCGGCTGCAACAGCGCCCGGCGACATGATCGTGAGGGCGCCGGTGACCTTGAACGTGGACGGCGCCGACACCGTGGCGCCCGCGCCAATCTGCACGTGAACGTCCGCGGTGCCCGAGATGCAATGGTCTGGATCGCGAACCAGCCCGTCGTTCTCGAACGCGGCGACCAGCACGTAGCGACCCGGCGGTATGCCCGCGATGGTGAAGGCGCCGGTGACATCGGGTGCGCCGGTCTGCGGGGCGCGCAGACCCGGCGGCGGAACGCCTCGGCCGGTGATCGGATCGAACGTCGACTCGACGAACGCCACGACGGAGGTCTGGCTCGCGCCGCCGCCGTTGACGATGCTGACCGACCCGGTCAGCGTGCCCGCGGAATCGGCGCTCAGCACGAGATCCGCGGCCACCGCGACGCTTGCGACGTCGACCTCGAGCGGTGAGTAGACATGCCCCAAAGCGTAAGCGGTCACCGTGTAGTGCCCCGCCGGTAGGTTGAAGATCTGGTAGTCGCCATCGCGGGCGGCGATCACTGCGTGTCCTGCACCCGTGGACTCGGCCACGACGAGGATTCCCGCGTGATCATCGGGAACCGCGGCGTGACCTCGGATCGATCCGACACCCGCGCCGGTGTTCCGGAACAGGCCAAGGTCGGTCAACGCCGACGTGACCACGTAGCCATCTCCATCGACGGTCGCGCTGCCGGTATCGATGGGAAGCGCCTGGCGGAGTGTTCCGGGAAACGACTCGTAGCCGGCGGCGTCGGCGCGCAAGGACAGGGTAGACGCCGCTGGCGTTCCATCCTCGGCTCGCTGCGACGGCAGCGACAGCTTGTACGTTCCATCCGCACCGCTGACTGCGACGCCACTCATCGCCGCGCCGTTGACGTCGACCGCCACGACACGTGCTCCAGCCACGCCGGCGGATGTGCCGAGGTCGATCACGCGTCCGCGGATCTGGACCGGCGCGAAGCAGGAGGGCCCACCGCCCGAGACCTGCTCGCAAACCATTCCATCGCCGCAGCCCGACTGCGCGAGCGGCTCGCACGGGGAGTCATCGCCGCCGCAACCAACGAGCAGCGCGCACAAGCCAATCGCGACATACGAGTACTTCATGTTCTCGTAGTGGGTCCATCACGCCGTTGCGTCGCGAGAAACGTGCAAGTCCGCGAAGCGCGATGTACGTCTTCGTCGTTACTCGGTGCTGTACGAGATGTTCACACCGTGATCGATCACGCAGCGCGGAACGTGACGATGAGCTGCTGCATCGCCTCGGGTACCGGTAGCTCGTAGGTGATAGAGGCGCCGGCGATCGGCACCGTCTCCCTCACGCGCGCGGCGTAGTCCTTCGCGATGTCAGTGAGCGCCTTCGTATCGAAAGTCAGGCTCGCGATCGGGAACAGCGTGCACTCTTCGCAGTCCGCGTGGTCGGCGACCAGGCTGCCGAGCTGGGCGATCGCGTCGCACCACTCGTTCGAGTTGAGCCCGCCGACGCGGAGCAGATCGATCATCCGCTCGATCCCAGAGTGCTCGAGCAGCGCCTGGGACACTTCCTCCACCAGGTGAGCTTCCTTCGCGAACCGGGGATAGACGACGGCGTGCTCCGCGCGCATCGTCGCGACCAGCTTCACGGAAACGAGCTGGAACAG
>JBBRBG010000193.1:0-17149 GCA_038206055.1 Haliangiales bacterium | reverse complement strand
GTTTCGTCGGATGCGACGAAGCCCGCGCGCGCCTGGTCCGCGAGCGTGCGTGCGCGCTTCCGTCCCGCAGGGTCGGACCACAGCGCGCGCGCGAGGGCGAACCGCGTCTCCGCCAGCTCGAACGCCGGCATGTCGGGCTGCGAGCGAATCACCAGTGCGCGCTCGGCGGCGGCGCGCGCGGCCGGGAACCTTCCGAGCGCGAGCGACTCCTGCGCGATACCCGTCAGCGCCGAGGCGACGTCGGGATGGTCGGGGCCGAGTGCCTTCTCCGAGATCGCGAGCGCTCGCCGGTACGCTGCAACGCCGGCATCGTGGTGGCCCTCCGCCGCATCGATCGCGCCGATCAAGAGGAGCGGCGCCGCGAGCGTCGGGTGGTCCGCACCGCCGACCTTCTCGTAGATCGCGAGCGAGCGTTGTGCGGCGCGACGGGCCTCCACGTACTGGTCCTGCGCGAGGTACGCGATGCCGAGGTTCGCGAGCGCCCCGGCGAGATCGGGGTTGGTCTCGCCATCGGCCTTCTCGAAGATCGCGATCGCGCGGAGCTGGTACGGGCGCGCCTCGTCGTAGCGACCTTGCGAGAGATACCCGGCGCCGATGTTGTCGAGCGCCGCGCCCACGCTCGGATGTTCGGGGCCGAGCGACTTCTCGAGGATCGCGAGCGCGCGTAGATCGTATGGCCGCCCGCCGTCGTAGTCGCCCTGACTCGCCATGCCGACACCGATGTTGACGAGCACCATCGCGAGTTGCGGGTGATCGGGCCCGAGCACGGCCTCGTCGATCGCGAGCGCCCTCCGATAGGTCTGCACGGACTCGGCGAACCCGCCTTGCTGTTGCTGCGCGATGCCCAGGTTGTTCAGGATCGAGCTCGCGAACCGATGATCCGTGGGGCCTAGTGCTTTGTCGTTGATCGCGAGTGCGCGCTCGTATTGCGGCAGCGCGTCCGCCGGCTTGCCCTGGGCCATGTAGACGTCGCCGTAGCTGGTCAGCAGCTTGATCTCGACGGCGGGCGGGCTGCCGGCGCGCTTGAATGCGGCCTCGGCCGCGGGTCGGAGCTTGAGCGCATCGTCCGTTCGGCCGAGGAGGCCGAGGACGTGCACGAGGTCCGCCCAGATCTGCGCGGCGCGCACATCGTCGCGCGCATCGCCGGCCGCGGGGATCGCGGTCTCGTACGTCGAGGCTGCGGCGGCCGGGTCACCACTGCCATCCTCGAGACGCGCGCGCAGGTGCAGCGCCTCCGCGAGCACGGGAGCGAAGTGAAGTGGCTCCGAGGCCGTCACCACCGCGCGCGCCTCCGCGAGCCCGGTCGTGTACTGGCCGGTCTCGTACATCGCGGTGACCGTCGCGAGCCGGCGCTGCAGGGCGACCACGCTGGTGCGCACCGATGCATCGGCCGGGAGCTGGATGCCCGCCATCAGCGCGGGGAGGTTCGCGCAGTCCGCGAGTGGCGCGAGTGCTTGCGCAGCGGTCATCGCGTTGTCGATCACCTGAGCGCTCGTGCCTGCGCTCAGCACCCCGACCAGTGCGCCGAGATCGATCAGCCGCCGATCGAGGCACGCCATGCGGAGCTCCATCTGGGCCTCGGATTGATCGCCGCGAACCCGCGTCGCCTCGCACGCGTCGACGCGCGCGCTCACCCAGCCGCGGCCGTAGCCATCGAGCTGCGCGGCGACGCGACCGAAGGTATCCGTGGCGTACGGCAACGCGCTGGCCGCGAACGTCTCGCGCAGATGCTGCGAGCGCGTGGCATCCCACACGCCGGCGAGCTTGGCGTCGAAGTCCGCGCACGGTGGCGTGCTCGCGCGGCCGCGCATCACCGCCACCACCGCCACGCCGGCGAACAGGGTCAGCACGCCGCCGACGGCGATCTGCCTCTGCCGCCTGCGTCGCGCCGCCGCCGGATCGTCCTCGAGTGCGTCGGCGAGCGCGGTCATCGATGGCCAGCGATTCGCCGGGGCCACCGAGAGCCCGCGCGCGAGCACGTTCGCGATCCACGGCGGAACCGTCGCGCTGCTCGCCGGCCCCGCCACGGCGCCCTCGAACGCGGTACGCAGCTCGCGAATCGTGTTGCCCGCGAATGGTCGCCGGCCATACAGCGCCTCGAACATCGTGACGCAGAAGCTGAACTGGTCGCTCGCCTGGGTCGCGACCTCGCCGCGTAGCTGCTCCGGCGCCATGTACGCCGGTGTCCCGACGATCGAGCCCGTCACGCTCAGCGTCATCTCGAGGTCGGAGCACTGCGCAGGCGCAGCCTCGCCGTTCTCGCTCGGTCCGAAGCGGACCAGCCCGAAGTCGCCGATCTTCGCGACGCCGTGGGCGACGAAGATGTTGCTCGGCTTGACGTCGCGGTGCACGAGCCCGGCCGCGTGCGCCGCCGCGATCCCGCGCGCGGCCCCCACGAGGACGCCGAGCAGCTTCGCCACGGGTGGCCGCTCACGGACCCACGCATCGAGCGCCACGCCGTCGACGTACTCCATCGCGACGTACGCGCGCCCCTCGTGCTGCCCGATCTCGTGGATCGAGACGACGTTCGGATGCACCAGCCGCGCGAGCGCCTGTGCTTCCCGCCGCAGCCGATCCTCGCCGCCGACATCGAGCTTCGAGTGGCGGCGCGATACCTTCACCGCGACCACGCGATCGAGATCCACGTCGCGTGCGCGATACACCACTCCCATGGCGCCCTGGCCGAGCGTGTCGATCACGCGGAACCGACCCACGTGCCTCAGCTCGCTCGACGCGGCGACCGGAGCGGCACCACCGGAATCCGCGGAGGCGAGGGCGAACACGAGCGTGCGGCAGTCGTCGCACTCGGCGAGATGCACTTCGACCCGTGCGGCCGCGGCCGGGGTCAGCCCGCGACCGGCGAACGTCGCGATCAGCGCCGGATCTGGGCATTCGCCCTCGACCGCGTTCGAGCCCCCGGCACCCATCGATCGGAGTCTGCCACGGCGATCCCCACGCGGTTGTGGTTCGCCGCAAAAGCCGGCACCTGACGCCGTGAAGGGCTATCTCCGAGCGGCGATCATCGTGGTCGCCGCGACCCTCGCGTCGCCGCCGATCCTGCGCCGATCGACGCCGACGGGAGGGCGATCTGGAATCCCGCGATTCGAGGTCGGCCCTCGAGAATCGCGACTCGGCTGTCCTGGTTCGCTCCGACTTCGCCGCCAAGTCCGCGGAACCCTGCGGGCACGCGAGTTGCTGGGATGTCAGGGCATGCCCGTCGCCAAGCTCACCGTCGCATCCGTCCTCGTGCTGTTCGCGGCCTGCCATTCGGATCCCGGTCCGTGTCGGCCGGGCGACGCGACGTTCTCGATGTTGAGCGGATCCGTCACCGTCCAGGGCGGCATGAGCGAGACCTTCGACGCCGGTGATCCTTCGGCGACCCCGACGTGCACCGTGAGCTCGCGGCCGTCTGGCGATCGCGATGCAGATGTCGCGATGCGCACCACGGTGAATCTCCTCTGCGAGAGCCAAGGTGAGCGTCTCGGCCTGAGCTTCGAGATCGATGACGTGCGACCGCTCGGCGCCGGCGAACACACGCTCGTCACCGACGACTATGGACTGCGGATCAGCTATCGCCCGTCGGAGTCAGCGCCCGAGTGCTACACGTACCTGGCCGACACCGCCTACGCGTTGACCGTGAACGAAGCTGTCGGCACCGAGGCGTCCTACCCGACGCTCGTGACGGGCGACTTCCACCGGAGGTTCGACGTCGCTCTCGATCTCGCGCTCGCTGGTCGCCACGCCATGCAGTACACGAACGGCGTCGTGTCCGATTGCTCGCTGGACTTCGTCGGCGCCGTGGACTTCACGGCCGTCCTCGATCACAGCGACGTCCAGGCCCGCGCCGTCGACAGCTGCGTCCTCGAGTGACGCGATCGTGCGAGGTCCTCGACGGTCAGGATGCGACCAGAGGTGCCTGTACCGCCCGCAAGATCATCGGAATGGCGATCCGACCGGTCACGAGCTCCATGTGACCCATCCAGGATCGGATGTAGACGATCCGAGCGGTGCTCGCGTCCGTGGGGAGGGCCCCTCCCTTGACCCGGGGAAACCGCTCGACGGTCAACGTATCCGGGAGCGCGGCGTGGAATCGATCGGTGCTGCTGCGCGTGACGTCTCCGACATTGAACAGGCGACGGTCTGGCCGGATTTCCAACCAGCTCGCGTACGGGGCGAGATCTCCGTACGCCGCGTCGAGCAGCGCGATCGTATCGATGCGAGGGTCGTCGAGCCAGAGCCCGATCGTACGATGAGCCCCCGAGTGCCCCATCACCACGATCCTCCCGTCGGGCAATGGAGAGACCTGGGTAGCGACCATGTCGAGTAGCGGCCCGAGGAACGGCCAGGAGATGTCGTCGCGTTCGGAGACCGGAGCCTCACATGCCACGAACATCGCGTTGAGTCTCGAGGCTTCGAACTGGGCGCGCAGGTTGTAGGTGGACCAGGCGTCGTCCACACCCGCGAAGTAGCCGTGAACGTAGATCACGGTTGCCGCGGTTGTCGGATCGTAGTCTCGGGGTGTCCAGACGTGGATTGGACCGTGCTCGGTCATGATGCGGACGTGGCGCTCGCGAGGCGCCGGTTCGCCGGCCGCAACGGCGACCAGTGCCACGACCACGAGTCCGATGACGACAAGACTAGGCCGCGGCACGTCGTGTGCTCCGCAGGTGATCGAGGAATTCGGCGGCCCAGCGCTCGGGAGTCTTGCCGGCGATCGCGGCAGCGAGGCGCTGCTGACGGCGGACGCGCTCGCCGAGGTCCATGCGTAACGCGCGATCGATGTCGGCCGCCAGGCCATCGGGGTGATACGGGTTGGTGATGATCGCGTCGACGAGCTCGGCGGCTGCACCCGCGAAGCGCGAGAGCACGAGAACTCCCGGGCGCTCGGGATTCTGCGCCGCGACAAACTCCTTTGCGACGAGGTTCAGCCCATCTCGCAGTGGGGTGACGAGCGCGACATCCGCCGCTCGATAGAGCTGTGCGAGGACGTGATGATCGTATGAACGATACAGATAGCGAACCGGAACCCAGTCGGCCTCGCCGAATCGGCCGTTGATCCGGCCGACAAGATTCTCGACGCGCTGTCGGAGCTCCGCGTATTCGGGCACGTCCGCCCGCGACGGGACGGAGATCTGGACGAACGCGACCTGGCCTCGCCACTCGGGCTTGGTCTCGAGCAGCCGCTCGAACCCGAGCAGCCGCTCGGGAATTCCTTTGGCGTAGTCGAGCCGGTCGACGCCGAGAATCATTCGCCGATGCCCGAGCGTCGCGCGGAGGCCGGCGATTTCGTGATCGATCTCGCCCGGAACGGGCGCGAAGCTCGCCGCATCGATACCGATCGGAAGCACTGCGATATCGGGGTGTGGGCGGCCGCGGCCACGACCGCGCGCACAGGCGCGAAAGTTCTCGGCCCACTGTTCCGTGTGGAACCCGAGCAGGTCGAAGTCGAGCATTGCCTCGAGCAGCTCGTCGGCCCAGGGGAGCGTGTCGAGTAGATCGCGCTGTGGAAATGGGATGTGGAGAAACAGGCCGAGCGGACCGCCGAAGCCGCGTTGCCGCAGCGCGCGTCCGGCGAGCAGCAGGTGGTAGTCGTGCATCCAGACGGTGCCGTTCGGGGCGACGAGATCGGAGGCGTGCTTGGCGAACTCGGCGTTCGCCGCGACGTAGGCGAACCAGTCCTCGTCGGCATACCGCACGCGTCCCGGGAAACCATGGAACAGCGGCCAGAGCGCACGGTTGCAGAACCCGCCGTAGAATCGCTCGCGCCACGACGGCGCGAAGTCGAACGACGCTCGCATCGGTCGTGCTTCGACGTCGATCTGCAGCACCCGCTCACCGGCGCTTTCGTCGCCGTTCCAGCCCAGCCAGATCCCACCGGAGCTGTGCAGCGCAGGCTCGAGAGCAGAGATCAGTCCGCCCACGGGGCGGTGACGCCCGAGCGTCGCCGGTGGCGTTCGATTGGAGACCACCAGAAGCGCGGCAGGGGAGGGCGCTGCGAGCGCACGCCGCGGCTGTAGTGCCGGGAACGGCTCGGCGCCTCCTCGTCGCGCTTCGACCAACCACCACAAGAACGCGCGGACTGCGGATGGCCCCGACAGCCAGCAGCTCGTGTGTGCTCGGTCGGGACCGACGCCGATCGCGAGTTCGTCGGATCCGAGCGCGGCGAACATATCCTCGTCGGTGCGGTCATCCCCGATCGCGATGATCCGCGCGGCTGGGTTGCGCTGTCGCACCCAGTCGACGGCCAGACGCTTGTTCGCCGAGGTCCGTCGGATCTCCAACATCTCCACCCCGTCGAGCCGCTCGAAGTCCGGATGCGACTCGAGCCACTCGTCACAGACGAGCTCTGCCGCCGTGATCGTCTGTTGCTTCAGCGCCACCGGGACCAGTCGCCAGTGCAGACACACCGACATCGACTTCCGCTCCATGCGCGTGCCAGGCACGACGATGAACGGCTTGAGGATCTCCACCACCTCTTCGACCTCAGGGGCGACCGAGGGACCAGTCCAGGCGCCCGTCTCGTCGCAACGCCAGGTTCCGTGCTCTGCGACCCAGCAGGCATGACGCGCGAAATCGTAGAGCGGCTCGACCAGGCTACGAGGGCGGCCCGAGACCATGACCATCGCGATTCCCGCAGCGTGAAGCGCGGCCAGCATCTCGCGAGCGCTCGCATCGAGCGTGGCCGCTTCGGCCGTGGGCGCGAACGGGATCAGCGTACCGTCGAGATCGAGCAGCAGGGTCAGATGCTCGTGGCTGGCGAGCTGAGCACACAGATGCTCGACCCCGTGGGGTGGCAGGTTCATCACGTTCTCCGTGCGAAAGCTGGCGGCCCGACCAGCTCGTGAACCTGCGATCTAGCGATCGCACCCTTGATTGTAACGATTTGAGTACAAACTGTACGCGCGATGACGCTGTCGACGCAAGACCTACTTGGCCGGGGGTGCGATTCTTGAGCGTGATCGCGATGATGATCTGCAGGAACCCTGCTAGCCGCACGGCGTAGATGTAGGGACTGTGCTCCGTCGAGTTGTCGGCGAGCACACGGCGAACGTCCAGAATGCGCACGCGAACCAGACGAAGAAACCATCGCCAGACAGCCGCCAGTACCGCAAGAAGAACAACCCCGCGAGGATGCACGTGACGATCAGCGCCCGGTACACCGGTAGAAGCGCGGCGCTCATCGCGTCTCCCAGATCAGGCCGATCAGCAGCATCAGCATCGCACCGCAGGCAACGCCCGCGCGAAGCAGCGCGAGATCGACGTCGGGCACGACCAACAGATCGATGACGAGCAACGCGTTGGTGACCGCGAGACCCGCGAAACACAGCGAGCTCCACAGTAGTAGCCGCGACCGCTGGCCCCGATAGCTCCGGATCAGCAGGACCGCGCAAAACGCACTCGTGAGCGCGCACAGAATGTAGACGAGCTCAGCCATCCTCTAGAGCCGCGTCGTCCACGTCCCGCCGACGCAGCGGGCTTGCTAACGATCTCGAGCATCACAGCACCGGCCACGCGGCACGCGGTGGGGCCGACGATGGGAGCCGGCGAAGTCTTGGGTGACGGGTCACCGGTTGCGAACGCGGGCAGCAGCATCAACGAGGCGAATAGGAGCTTGGGCGACGTGGGCATCGAGACGCACGAGGGCGATCTACGCGTCGCGTCGAAATCCGTCGCTGCGTCGGTCAGAACGGACGAACACGGTCGACAACGTCGCGTTGGAGCGTGCTTCATCGACGAGCGCATCGCCGCGCTGCTTGTCGGCGATGTTGCGGCGCGGAACCGGTTGATGAACGCGACGACCGGATCGAACAGCGGGCCGCGGTGGTTGCGGTCGCCGATGTCGGTGAACGCGAACGATCCTGGCTAGGGGCGTCGCCCGGACCGACGTTGATTTCCGGCCGCAGCGCCGAGGGCGAGATTTGCTCGGTAGACGTCCGCCGGCCGAACGTGTCCGGACTCGTTCTAACACGTCGCGAGCATCTTGTGAAAATGCGCGATGAACTCGATCGGGCACCCACCGGCTTCGCGTACGATCAAGAGCCCGCCATGAACCGACAACATCGCCCCCGACGCAAAGCCGCATGACGCGCTCATCGGTGGCGCTGGCGATGTCCGTGGCCTGTCTGATCGGCGCCCCGCCGGCTCGCGCCGACGATGCGGTCGGGGACCCTCTGCCCGAGGCCGCCGCGCGTGAACCAGCACCCCCACCGGCGGCGCCGCCGGACCGCCTGGTGGTCAACCGGAAGCTCACCGGCGGCTTCGTCCTCGTCGGAGGCTTCCTTTGGTACGCGAGTGATCGGCTGTGGCAGGACACGCTGGCGCCGAAGGCGTGCCGCATCATCTGCGAGTCCAAGGTCAACCCGTTCGACCGGATCGTCGGCGACGCGCTGCTCTGGAAGGACACGAACCTGCCGCAGACCCTGTCGGATGTGTCGTCGTACGTCGCGGTCCCTGTGATCGCGTTCGGTGGTCTCACGCTCGCCGCACTCCAGGCGCATCAGCCCGGGCACTGGGTAGACGACATGCTGATCGTAGCCGAGACCACGGTCGTTCAAGGGCTGATCAACCGCGTGGTCGCCCTCTCGTTCGGGCGCACCCGACCTCGGACACGGACGGCGCCACCCGGCAGCCCGCTGCTCGACGATCGACAGGCGTACGAGTCGTTCTTCTCCGGCCACTCCTCGGCGGCGTTCTCGATGGGCATGTCGGCGGGGATGGTTGCGAGCATGCGCCACTACTGGGTCGCGCCGTGGTTGTACGGCGGCACGATCGTGCTCGGCGCGCTCAACGGCTACATGCGGCTCGCCGGCGGCGACCACTATCCCAGCGACGTCATCGTCGGCACGCTCGTCGCGACGATCGTCGGCCTCTCGTGGCCGAAGCTGCACCGAAGAAACAGCGGGCCGCAGATCGAAGCCATACCGCTTCACGACGGCGCGACGCTCTCGCTGTCCGGTTCTTGGTAGACGACCAAGAGCGACGTGGTTCGATTGCCCATGAATGGGGTCGCCGGCGGCCGAAGATCTGTCAAGACGAGGGAGGCGTCCAGGCTCGGCTACGTTGGAAGCTGAGGCTCAGCCGTCCAGCGCTTCGACGGTCCCGTCGGCGGCCGGGGGCGCGCAGACGTCCGCGAAGGAATCCAGCATCGACGAAAAATATTCTTCGAGGTCGCGCGCGTCGCCGACCGGCGCGATCTGCGCGAGCTCGTTTGGCCTGAGCGGGCGCGAGCCTGGCACCGCGCTCTGGTACAGGATGGTGGAGGTCTGATGACTGATCCGGAGGCCTTCGATGGCGCAGCCGCGCAGGAGCTCGCGGATCTTCACGATCTCGAACGCAAACTCGTTCGCCGGGACTCGCACGGACCCGGCACCGATTGCGAGCAACGTGGGAAACCTGGTTCCAGCAACGCCATCCTCGAAGTGCGCCGCGACCGTGTCCCGTAGCAGGGCCCATCGGCGCCACCGAAACTCGTAGGACGCACCGGCACCGACGAGGGCGAGACTCACGAGCGTACCGCGGTGTTGTTCAAGTGGGACACGGTGTACTGGCAAGCAAGCTAGGTGCCAAGCCGGGGCGCATACCGCACCCATGGTGGGCTCGCTTCAAGCAAGTTGCACGACACCTCGAGCCACCTTCCAGGGCACGCTCGTGGTGTCATCCGAGCAAGTGTTGTGACGAGCGATCTGCGATGACCTCGTTCGAGACAGCGGCCGTGATCCTTTGCCTCGCGGCAGGGCTTGGCTACCTCAACAGCCGGTTCCTGCGCCTGCCGTCGACGATCGGCTTGATGGCGATCTCCTTGTTCGGTTCCCTGGTGGTCGTTGGACTCGACGCATCTGGTGTCATCGACGCATCGGCGATCCGTCAGGTGGTCGCGCAGGCGAACTTCGGTCACACACTGCTTCACGGGATGCTGGGCCTGCTGCTGTTCGCGGGTGCGCTGCACGTCGATCTCTCCGATCTGGCCGAGCACAAGTGGGCGATCGGGCTCCTGGCGCTCGGTGGCACGCTGCTGTCGACGGCGTTCGTCGCGTTCGCGACGTTCGCCGTCTCCCTGGGGCTCGGACTCGGGCTCGACTTCATGCAATGCGTCGTGTTCGGCGCGTTGATCTCTCCAACGGACCCGATCGCGGTGCTCGGAATCCTCAAGTCGGCGCGCGCCCCCGATGCACTGGCGATCCAGATCGGCGGCGAATCATTGTTCAATGACGGGATCGGCGTCGTCATCTTCGTCGTCGTGCTCGCGGTCGCAGGAGGGAACGACGTGTCGGTGGGGAGTGTGGCGACCGTGTTCGCGCGCGAGGCACTCGGCGGAGCGGTCTTCGGGCTCGGCATCGGCTATCTCGCCTACCGCCTGCTGCGGACGATCGACGTCTACTCGGTGGAGGTGATGATCACGCTCGCAGTCGTGATCGGCGGATACGCGGTGGCCGAACGGCTCCATATCTCGGCTCCGATCGCGGTCGTCGTTGCAGGGCTCGTCGTCGGTAACCAGGGCCGCCGGCTCGGAATGTCCGATAACACGCGTCACCATGTCGATCTGTTCTGGGAGTTGATCGACGAGATCCTGAACGCCGTGCTGTTCTTGATGCTCGGGCTCGAAGCAACCCGACTCGTCATCACGCTGCATGTCGGGATCGCAGCCGCCTTCGTGATCCCGCTCGTGCTCGCGGCACGCATGGCCTCCGTCGCCATCCCGATCTCGGCCCTCCGTGCGCGTGGTTTCGTCTCGCCTCACGCGGTGAAGGTGATGACGTGGGGTGGCTTGCGCGGCGGAATCTCGGTCGCGCTGGCGCTCTCGTTGCCGGCGTCATCGACACGCGACACGGTCCTGGTCCTCACGTATGCCGTCGTTGCGTGCTCGATCCTCGCGCAAGGACTGACGCTGGCCTGGCTGATTCGCCGGCTCGGGCTCTCCAGGAAGAGCGAGTGACATCCGTTCGCTGCGGCGGACTCGGCCGGTGGGAGCGTACCGGTCTCGCCGTGCTGTTCTGCGGTGCGATGGACCGAGGGATACTCGCGCGAGGTCTGACGGCGCTGCGGACAGTCGCTCGTGCTACTCACACCTGGCATGGACGATCCTCGAGGCCTCGTCGCGCGACTCCAGGATCGGATCGCGATCCGCCTGGGTCTCGTCCCGAGCAAGCGCTCGGAAGCCGTTCGAGCGATGCTCCGCCCGCGCATCGGGGAGGGGGTGGGGTACTGGTTGCAGCTCATGATGGCGGCGGCGCTGGCGACGCTCGGGCTCGCGCTTGACAGCACCGCCGTCGTCATCGGCGCGATGCTGATCGCGCCGTTGATGAAACCGATCGTCGAGCTCGCGATGGGTCTCGCGACGGGGTCAGCGCCGCTCGTGTTTCGTTCGGGCGTTCGCTCCGTGGCGAGCATCGTCGCGGTGGTCTGCGCGGCCGCTGCGATCTCCTGGCTGCTGCCGTTTCACGACATCACGCGCGAGCTGACCGCGCGCACGGCGCCGAGCCTCATCGATCTGTTCGTGGCCGCGGCGTGTGCGCTCGCGGGCGCGTACGCGACCATGTTCGCGTCGAGCGAGATGGCTTCGACGGCAGCCGGCACGAGCATCGGGATCTCGCTCGTGCCTCCGCTCTGCACACTGGGATACGCGCTCAGCATCGGGCACTGGAACATGGCGATCGGCGCCGCATTGCTGTTCACCGCGAATGTCACGGGGATCATCACGGTGGCGGGCGTCGTGTTCGCCATCGTCGGGTTCGGCCAGGTCGACATTCACGCGGCCGAGGTCGAGACCGAGGTCAATCTCGGAGGACTCGCGAGCCGGATCGGAACCAACTGGTCGAAAGCATCTCGTCGCCTCGGAGCAATCTCTCGGTTCGTCCTGCCTCTGCTTCTGCTCGCCGCGATCTTCGTGCCGCTCAGGCGAGCCGTCGGAGAGATGTCGCGGCGGAGCACGATGCGCCAGCAGCTCGAGGAGACGCTTCAGCGCTCGAAGCTCCGTGTCGCGCAGTCCGCGATCACCGTGGATGCCGAGGGTGCGATCGTACGCGTCGTCATCGTCGGCGATAGTCAGGCGGCCAAGGCGCTCGACCGCGACCTCCGCTCGATCCTGGTCGAAAACGGAGAGGCCAAGCCTCGACTCTCCGTGTGGGCCGTACCTGACTCGACGGCGCTGGGAGCCCTTGCGACCAGGCTCGACGAGCTGCCCCCGCCGATCGTCGCCGAACCGGTGAAGGAGCTGGTTTCCCGCGCGCCGGCCGAGGTCGTCGAGCTGGTGACGAGTGCGTGGCCGCGCAAGGGCGGCGGGACCTTGATCGCCACCTGGATCCAGGCGGGCACGCCGCCGCAGCTTCACGTCGTCCACCTGGGGCCGTCGCTCGGCGAAGCTGGACTCGAGTTACTCGGCGCGGCGCTCGCACCCACAGGCGGGGTCCTCGTGGTCGAGGACGTACTCGCGGTGATCGAGGCGCCTGCGGCGGAGGCCACCCGATGGTTTGCCGATGCAGTTCCGATCCTGGAGCGTGCGGCCCGACAACCCGGCGTCGTCGTATGCATCGTCGTGCCGTCCCCTCCGGCTGCGCCCGCGACCCGCAAGGCAAAGCCGGTCATCGAGAGCAAGGACATCGCGACCGTTCGCGAGCTCGTCCAGACTGTGTTCTCCACGCGCGCACGGGTGACCATCAGCCTCGGGGACCACTGGGCACTGCACCCGCAGCTCGACCCATGCGCAGTGCCCGAGTCCGTGGAGTCACCGAAGTGAGTGCACAGACCCGCAAGCCGCTATCGCGCGACGTGATCCTTCTCGGTTGGGTCTCGTTCTTCAACGACGTGTCGAGCGAGATGATCTATCCGCTCCTCCCGCTGTTCATGGTGGCTGTCCTTGGAGCCTCCGCGACCTCGCTCGGCTGGGTCGAGGGCATCGCGCAAGCGGCGGTGGCTGTGCTCACCGCATGGGCGGGCTGGCGGAGTGATCGGTTCCGCCGGCGGGTTCCCTACGTGCGCTGGGGCTACGGACTACCCGTCGTGGGCAAGGGGATCCTCGTTGCGGCGGTGACGTGGCCGATGGTGTTGATCGGCCGCACAGTCGACCGCATCGGCAAGGGAATCCGGTCGGGCCCGCGCGACGCCTTGATCGCGGACACGACAAGCTCCGAGGATCGTGGACGCGCGTTCGGTTTACATCGGGCGATGGACAGCGCTGGCGCTGTGATCGGCGTACTCGTGTCCGCGTTCCTCCTGTGGTGGCTGAGCGGATCCCCTGTCAAGGATGCGTCGGTCACCCAGACGGCGCACACCGCAACGGCGTTCCGGACCATCTTCGCGGTGGCCGCCGTCCTCGGCATCGCCGCGATCGGTTTCACCTTTCTCCTGCGCGAGCCCGCACAAGCGCCACCCGTCGTGAAGGAGACGGATGCGCCGAAGCCGTCGGGTGCGAACCGACTCTCGCGGCAATACTGGCTCGTGATGGCACTCCTGCTCGTGTTCTCGCTCGCGAACAGCAGCGACACGTTCCTGCTCCTGCGCGCGGCCCACGTGGGACTCGCGCCGTGGGAGGTGGTCCTCCTCTATGCGCTGTTCAGCCTGGTCTACACGGTGTTCTCGTACCCGGCCGGCCTGATCAGCGATCGGTTCGGGCGATGGCGCGTGATCGCAGCGGGCTGGGTGATCTACGCGGTGGTCTATCTGGGTCTCGCGCGAACGGGCTCTCATGCGATCTGGCCGCTGCTCGGCATCTACGGCATCTACATCGCGATGACGGATGGCGTGGGAAAAGCGCTGCTCGCCGATCATGCGCCCCGGGAACGTCGTGGCCTCGCGCTCGGGATCTTCTACATGGCCACCGGCGCGACCACCTTGGTCAGCAGCGTGATCGCGGGCGAGCTCTGGGATCGTGTCGGTCCTGACGCGCCGTTCTGGTTCGGAGGCATCACGGCCGCAGCGGCGGTGATCCTCTTGCTGCTCGTTCGACCGTGGCGAGTGCAACCTGCAGAGTCGTGATGACGCGGCGGGTCGACTCCGCACGCAGCGCGAGAGGTGATCTAGTATGGGTTCGAGCATGGATCACGTGCGCACCCCCGTACATCGACGTCGGCGACGGGTTGCGGATGGCCACGATCGATGAAGGGCCGCGCGACGGTCAGGTCGTGCTGCTCCTGCACGGCGAGCCGACCTGGAGCTTTCTGTACCGGAAGATCCGAGCTCGATGTCGGCCTGATGCTTCCGTGCAACGTCGTCGTCGTCGTCTACGAGGATGACACGGGGCACGCCGTGGTCACCGCGGTCGACCCGCGCTGACGATGGCTTCGCAGCAGGCGGGGCTTCTCCCGATCGCCGAGGAAGTGCGCGGCAAGCTGGCCCGTGTCCTCGAGCGCCTGACCTAGCCAGGCGACCTGCATGGCTTCTCGAGAGAGGTCCTCGTATTCTCCGGGCCTGCCATGAGCCTCTGGGCCGATCACGTCTTGCCCCACCTCGTCGAGAAGGCGTGCCGTAGTGCGGCGATCCTCGACGAGCGGAAGCGCTGGGTGCCGCGCGCGCACGGCCAGGTGCTCGAGCTGGGGGTGGGCTCCGGGCTCAACCTGGCGTTCTACGACGCCGCGAAGGTCTCGAAGGTGACGGGCATCGATCCCTCCGCCGCGCTCCTCGCGCGTGCCGCACGTCGTGCCTCCACGGCACCGGTACCGATCGAGCTCGTCCGCGGTCACGCCGAACAGCTCCCGTTCCCGGACCGAGCGTTCGACTCGGCGGTGATCACGTACTCGCTGTGTAGCGTCGACGATCCCGCGCGCGTGCTGGCCGACCTTCGCCGGGTGCTGCGCCCAGGTGGAGAGCTCGTGTTCGTCGAGCACGGGCTTGCGCGAGATCCATCGGTCCGGCGCTGGCAGCGGTGGCTCACGCCGATGTGGCGGCGCGTTGGAGGCGGCTGCCACCTCGATCGCGACATCGCCGCGATCCTTCGCGATGCCGGGTACCGCTCCGACGACCTGCACGCCGATTACGCGGAGGGCGCGCGCTGGTTGAGCTACACGTTCGAAGGTACGGCGCGACCCCAGTGACCCAATCTCCGGTGCCCACGACGCAAGGCCGAGCGCCTGGCGCAACGTCACGGAGTCAGGATCGAAGTCATACAGGCAGATCTCGCGACCTTCGATCTCGGCGTCCGCTCGACCTCGTCGTGGCTCGCGACGCGAACCGGGACATCCACGAGGGGCGGTTTCACGACGGCCCGAGTGCCACGGTTCAGCTCGTCGGCACTCGTTCCGTGTGATTTGCGACGAACCGTCGGACGACGCCAGGATGCGGGCTCACGGTCGGTGCGGGGCCGCATGGTCCCGGGCGAGGTCCTTACGCAGCTGGCCGAGCAGGTCGACTTGCAGCCGCTGAAGCCTGAGCAGGTTCTCCCAGCGTTCGTGGAGCAGGTGATCGATCTTCGCGTGGAGACCGTTGATCTCGAGCTCCGCCTTGAGGTTCACGAGGAAGTCCTGGTCCGCTTGCATACGATCACGCAAGCCAGCGCGGTTCTGCGACATCATGATCACCGGCGCCTGAAGGGCGGCGAGGCACGACAGCACCAGGTTGAGCAGGATGTACGGGTATGGGTCGAACGCCCGTGATGGCATGATCACCGTGTTGATGATCAGCCAGACTGCGATCACGGTGACTGCGCCGAGAACGAAGCGCCACGACCCACCGACCCGCGCGACGGTATCGGCGATTCGCTGCGCGCGCGTCGAGCCGCGGACGAAGTCGTCGCCCAGCTGACGCGCGATCGTCCCGCCGGTCATCGTTCGCCTGGCCACTTCCTCCTCGAGCGTCGTGAGCTCGCCGCGCTCGCCTTCGAGGCGCGCCGTCAGCGTCTGCAGCCGGGCCTCGGCGAGGCAGGCGTCACAGACATGTCGTTGAGGATCGAGCGTGGACAGGTCGGCGAGCTCGAACGGTACTGCGCCGACGATGGTCGCCCGCTCCGGGCTCACCTCCTTGCTGCACTGGGCGCACGTGAGGTACGACGAGTCCGTGTCGGGCATTGGTCGAGTCTACGCCGGTTACTACGCCGCATCGCGCACCCGGCGAGCAGCGCAGTCGCGTCGCCTCGCCGTCTACCAAGCTTTACTCGCAACCACCGATGCCGATCGTCGCATCACCGCGATGCTCGGTGCCCGTGGCAAAAGCAGTCAGAACGAAACAAGCAGCCTTTCGGCTGCTTGAGTCGTGCGCGAAGGGGGACAGATTCAGGCGCCGAAGTCGAGCTCGCAGACCGGGTCCTCGGGCGGAGCGCGATCGGGCGCGATCGGCACGACGTAGATGATCGCGTACGGAAACCGCCGGAAGCGACACCACCGGAAGCTGCCGGCCAGGTGTGGATACAGCGGCCAGCGATCAGGGTGATCTCGCACGCGTTCGATCGCTCGATCGTACTCGTCGAGGAAGCGACGCGCGACGGCGGGATCGCGCTCGGCATAGCGAACGCGCGCGGCCCGAGCCTCCGCAGCTGCCGCCGGATGGATCAGCGTCAACGATCGTCGTCCGCGGGATCCGACGCAACGATGCGGCGTGCTTCGTCGATGCCCAAGCCTCGCACTGAACCGTCTTTGAGCCCTTGCGAGCGCTGCTGGACTTCTTCGGCCCACGCTGCCTCGATCGCCGCTTCGCTCTCGGCCTCGTAGCCTTCGGCGTCAGCGCTCTCCAGGAGCTTCTCGGCAATGCGGACGCGCTCGGGCACCGATAGCTTCATCGCCTCGCTGAGTACCTTGGACGTTGCGGCGGCCATCGATTGCAGTATAGCGAGTCGGCGACGCTCCGGCGAGAGTCTTGTAGAGCCGCCCCGAGTGCGTGTTTCCTCGCCAAGATCCAGGGCACAGCGTGACCGAGCTCTGCGGCAAACCCATCGGGGGTGATCACTGCGGCTCGATCGTCGACGGGCACCGACATCGTTTGAAGTGCAGCTCGCCGTGCTCGAGGTTGCGTTAGCTCGGCGCGCCGCCGGAAGATCAATTCTTCGGTTCGAGCACGAGTGGCCAGCGCCGGTCTGCATCGTCGTGCTCTGCCGGAACACCGCGACCGGACGCGGCGACCGCGGACATGATCGGCCGCAACGCGTGGAGCAGATCGAGCGCGACATGGCCGGGCGGGAGCTTCACGAAGTCGGCCTCCCAGATGTTGAGCCGGTTCAACTTGCCGG
>JBBRBG010000192.1:0-17266 GCA_038206055.1 Haliangiales bacterium | reverse complement strand
CGCTCGTGCCGGCGAATCGTCGTCGAGTTCGTCGTTGGTGTCGTCACGTTCGGCGACGACGTTTACGCCCCGCTTCGTTACCTCGATACGTGCATCCTCTGCGGGTCGCTCGCGACCCTCACGATGCGCTCGCTTCCAGGTGCGGGTGCGTCGACATCGGCGCGAGCAAGCGCAGCAGCGCGACCACCGCTGGCTCGTCGGTCGCCGTCATCCGCGACAGCAGCGACACGGGGATGACCGCCTCGTCGACGGCGGGTATGAAACGACCGCGGAGGCTGGTCCAAAATCGACTGGTCGCAAACATCGTCGACCACCACCGGCACCATCGCGCAAGCGTTCGTCGGCTGATGCCCAGCAGCGTCGACAGCTTCGTCACCGTCGTCTTCGAAGGTCCGCGCTGGAGCGCGACCGCCAGCACCGCGACCGCGCCGAGGTAGACCTTGCGGCCGAGGAACCGAACCGACGGCGGCGTGCGCCGTTTCCGACAGCCATCCACGGCGCAGCAGAAGCTGCGACGCCACGCGTACTCATCGCCGAGCTCGTCAGCGCCGCGGGGCTTGCGCGGGTAGTTCGAGATGTCGAGCCGCCCCCGGCACAATAAACACCCGGCCGCCCGCGCCTCCGCCGCGAGGTCGTCGTCGATCCTCGGTAGCAGCAACAACACTCTGGAATCGACGACAGCTTCGTGGCACAGGTGGGGCCTCCTTCCGATCTGACGGTTGAAAGGAGAGGAACCCCTCGCTGGCTTGAATGGTCAAGTTCTTCGAGGGGCTTCCGCTATTCCCCTCGCGTTGCGTGCTCACCCAGCGCGTGCTTGCCCTCGAATACTGCGCTCCTGCTCAGGCTCGGAGCAAGGGCGCACAACCCCACGAACATTGCCACCACCAGGAAGAGCTTCATGTTCGTCTGATGATGCCGCGGTTTTGGATCTGTTAGCGTGTCCAGGTGACGTTCGATGTTGTCGTGGCTGCGGATCTCGACTGGGGGATTGGCAGCGCCAATGGCCTGCCATGGCCCAAGCTGTCTGGCGATCTCGCACACTTCCGCCGAGTCACCTCCGCGGCCGCCGAGGGCAAACGCAACGCCATCGTCATGGGCCGCAAGACCTGGGAGAGCACCGAGGTCAAAGGCCGGCCACTCCCGAAGCGCCTCAACGTGGTGATCTCGCGAGGAACGCTGATCATGCCCGAGGGCGTTGTCGCCGCGCACTCTCTCGACGAAGCGCTCGGCGCGACGGCCGCTCCTGACATCGACACGACGTTCGTGGTCGGCGGCGCGCAGATCTTCAAGGACGCGTTCGCGCATGTTGCGCTCCGCTACATCTACCTGACCCGCGTGGGCGGCCGGTTCGGCTGCGACACGCACATTCCCGATCTCGACGCGATGGGGTTTCGCGCGGTCACCTGGGACGGCGCGTGCGAGAGCGAAGACAGCGGGGTGCTCTACCGGATCGAACGTCTCGCGCGCCCCTCGCTGGACGCGGTCGCCGAGCTGCTCCGCACCGGCAACAAGCTCGACGCGATCAAGCTGTATCGCCAGCAGATGAGCTGCGACCTCGCGACCGCGACGGCCGCCGTCGATCAGCTCGCCGCGCAGCTCGGCTTCGTCTAGCGCCCACACGTGAAGGTCTCCGCGCTCTCGCTCTGCCTCCTGCTTACGGCTCCTGCCGCCGCGGACGGCTTCCGAGCCGGCCTTCATCTGTCGGGTGGCGGCGTGTTCCCCGAGACGTCTCCCGCCGGAGGTGGCGGAGTCCGGCTCGGCGTGCAGCGCGGGCGCGTCGGGTTTCTCCTCGAGCTCGGCGGGTTCGGCGGCTTCTCGCGGGACCGCGACGATGCGGCCGGCTCGCGCGTCAGCGCCATCTTCCTCGGCGGTCTCACGCCAACGGTCGAGATCGATCTCGACGAGCGCGCGTTCGCGAGCGCAGGCCTCGTGTTCGGCGTCGGCACGTGGGCCCACTCGACCCACAGCACGGATGCGGCGGGAACCGTGCGCACGGAGAGCGGCGGCGTGGTCGGCGATCCGTTCTTGCACTTCCTGCCGGGGATCGATCTGCGTGTGGGCTGGCGGATGGGTGCTCGACATCACTTCACGGTCGGGTTCGGGATCGAGCTGCTGTTCGCCCACGGCCATGTCGCATCGGCCACGGTGTCGACCGACGGCGCCATGCGAACCGCGACCGATGTTCGCGAGCTCGGGTTCGTCGTGTGGCCGAGCTTCTCGCTTGGCTACGAGCTCAAGCGATGACCATGCGCGTGGCGATCGCGGCGATCACGTGTTGCCTCGCGGCATGCGCGGTCTCGGATGTCGGCGACACCGACAGCCGCCAACCCGAGCAGCCGACGTCGGGTCCCGGCGGCAGCAACGACGCGCACGGCGACTGGCGCGTCAGCTCGGGCGGGCAAGGCGTGTTCGCCTGGTACGCGTTCGAGCCGATCGATCCGGCACCGGCCACCGCACCGCTCGCGATCATCATGCACGGCTACGGCGAGTACGCCGGCTACGACCAGATGTACGAGCTGATCCGGCACACCGTACGTTCTGGCAACGTCGTGATCTATCCGCGCTGGCAGACCGGGCTGGCCTCGCCGTGCCTGGGACCCTTCGATGTCGAGCCCTGTCTCACCTCCGCGCGCGTCGGGATCTACGACGCGCTCGACTTCCTCGCGGGCGATGGCCACGTCCACCCGCAGCTCGACAGGACGAGCTACTTCGGCTTCTCGTTCGGCGGCATCATCACGGCGAACCTCGCGAACCGTCACGCCAGGTGGGCGTTGCCGGTGCCACGCGCGATCTTCCTCGACGACCTTCACGATGGTGCGCTCGATGGCAACGGAGAGCCGGCACTCGATGACGTGATGGACGGCATCCCGGCGACGGTGAAGCTGACGTGCCACGTGGGCGAGGACGGCATCCTCGCGACGGTGGGCGTGAATCAGAGCTGCAACGCGCTGTTCCCCCTGCTCGGGCACATCCCCGACGCCAACAAGGATCTCGTCCTGACCCGCACTGATCGGCACGGTACGCCGGTGCTCTCGAGCGAGCACGGCGTCTCCGCGGGTGGGCCCGGCGAGGCGAACGCGTACGACTGGAACTTCGTGTGGCGGACCTGGGATGCGCTGCGGAGCTGCGCGTACGACGGCGTCGACTGCACCTACGACCGCTCGCTCGGGGCGTGGAGCGACGGCGTGCCCATCCTTCCGCTGGTCATCCAGGACGCGGCGCCGATCGTGCCCTGACGATCAACGCGGCTGATACCAGGTCGGGATCTCCGCAGGGACCGGCCGGCGGAAGTGCAAGGTCCACGCGTAGTGCAGCATGACGAGCAGCATCGCGGTCACCGCCCACGCGGTCGCGAGCCCGATGGCGCGCACCGAGAGGGTCTTGAATCGCTTCGCGATCGGCAACGTGATCATCACGACGACCGCCCACGCGACCATGGCCTGCAGGGTGCGGCCGAAGAAGTCCAGCGCGAGCCCGGTCGGCGCGACCTCGAACGCCCAGCGATGCTCGAGCGGGTAGTACCAGGCGACCGGCTCGCTCGCGAGCATCGGGATGATGAACGCGAACGCGAACGCGATCGTGCCTGCGGCCATCGCGACGAATAGCGCGTCGGCCTTCCTCATACGCCTCTCGTCATGGTGATCACGAGGCCGGAGAGCACGCCGAACCACACGATGATGGCAGCGAGGATCACGAACGCGGCGTACGCGCGGGCGAGCGCCGTATCCTCCTTCGGGTCCATCACACGCGACATCACGAACGCGCAGAGCACGAGCGGGATGCCGAGTGCCGCGAAGTTCTCCTTGGTGTCGAACAGGTTCGAGGCCCACGCGTCGTAGCGATCGAGGTACAGCGCGCGGACGTGATAGCGAAACGTGGGGTACGCGAGGAGGCCCAGCCCGAACGTGATGCCGTAGGTGACGGCGATCGTCGCCGCGTAGATCCTGCCGAGGCGCACCTTGAAGCGTCCGCGCAGGTAGCCGATCGCGATCAGCACATGGTGCGTGCTCGCACCGACGAGGACGATCGCCGCCATCGCGTGCAGCACGACGAGGAAGCGCGCCGCGCTCTCGAAGGCGATGTCGGGCTGCATCGAGCCCGCATCCTACGTCACGGGTTCGCGGGCTGTGGGGCGACGAAGCTGGAGATATGGGCCGTGAAGTCCATGTTCGGGATCGCGACCGTGCCGCGCGTCCCTGCGAGCGGCCCGACGATGAACGTCAGGTTCTTCGGGATCCCGGCGTTCTCGTAGGCCGTGATGTCGGTGTCGGCGTTGCCGTAGGCGGCGACCGCGGTCCAGCCGAACGTGGTCAGCATCCGCCGCAGCCACTCGGTCTTGTACGGCGCGGCGTCGGAGATGTCCTTCGCGGTGATCAGCGCACCGGGCGGAAACCCGAGGTCGCGCAGCCACGTGCGGGTCTCGTTGCGGAATACGTGGGGACGCGCGGTCAGGTAGATCACCGGATAGTTCTTGCCCGCCCACGCCTGCGTCAGCTTGTCGGCGGCACCCATCATCTTCTGCACGTAGGTCTCGTCGGAGATCTGCGAGAGCAGCTGGCCATCGTCGAGCGTCAGTGTGCCATCGATGTCGCTGATCACGACCTTCTGGCCGCGCGGATAGAGATAGTCGTAGTGCTCGGCGCAGGTGCCGTCGGCGTCGAGCATCGAGTAGATCGGCTGACCGTTGGCCGCGATGACACCGCCGCCATCGATGGTGTACGCGCCATCATCGTCGGTGGTCGAGGTTCCGATCTGCGTCCACGCTGTGTCGTAGGTGAACAGCGCCACGGCCTCGCCGCCGAGCGGATACGTGAACAGCCCACCCGACGTGGTGGTCCGCGCCTTCACCCCGCGATACGTGATCGGCTGCGTGCTCGGCGCCTGGCCCGGCAACAGATAGATCGACGCGTACGGTCCGTTCGGGTTGCCGATCGAGTCCGAGGCCTCGTCCTTCGAGCGCGGATCGTTCGTCCCGAGCGTCTTGTTCTCCGCGCGCTGGAAGCCGGAGCTCGGCAGCCGGAACGGCAGGTCTCCCGGCCGTGGACAGATCAGCGACGTCGCGTCGGTGAGCGCCGGAAGGTCGTCGGTACAGCCCGCGAGCGCGAGCAGGACAAGGGCGTAGGTGCGCACCGCCGCAGTATGGCGCACGCGCGACCAACCTGCGACGAAACCGTCACACGGCCGTCAGACAGCGACGGCGAACTTGATGAACGGGTGGTGCTGGTAGCCCTCGAGCGCGACGTCCTCGAACGTCATCGCGAGCGTGGGCTTGTTCGCCAGCACCAGCTTCGGCAGCGGGTGCGGCGTGCGCTCGAGCTGGATCTTCACGCCTTCGACGTGGTTCAGGTAGATGTGCGCGTCGCCGAGCGTGTGGACGAAGTGCCGTGCGGTGAGGCCGCACTCCTTCGCGACCATCTCGGTGAGCAGCGCGTAGCTCGCGATGTTGAACGGCACGCCGAGCGCGAGATCCGCCGATCGCTGGTAGAGCTGGCAGTCGAGCCAGCGGCCCTTGTCGCCCTCCATGCCGACATAGAACTGGAACAGCGCGTGGCACGGCGGCAGCTTCATCTTCGGCACGTCCGCCACGTTCCACGCGCTCACCATGATCCGGCGCGACATCGGGTTCGTTTTGATCGTGGCGATCGCCTCGCTGATCTGGTCGATGCCACCGGGCTCCCCCGGCGCTGCGCCCCAGTGGCGCCACTGGTGGCCGTAGACCGGGCCGAGGTTGCCCTCCGGATCTGCCCACGCGTCCCAGATCGGCGTGTGCTGGTGGAGGTCGTCGTGAATGTTCGTGGAGCCCTTGAGGAACCAGATCAGCTCGCGCACCACCGCCGGGAACAGCACCTTCTTCGTGGTGACGAGCGGGAAGCCCTCGCGCAGATCGTATCGGCTCTGCGCGCCGAACTTCGAGATCGTGCCGGTGCCGGTGCGATCGGTGCGCTTCTCGCCGTGCTCGAGCACGTCCCGCAGGAGGTCCAGGTACGGACGCATGACGTTCGTATAGCACTGGGATATGACGGGGCGTGGCACCCCGCCCGACCACCGTCGCCGACCTCCTTCAGGCCCATGACGCCCTGCTCCTCGATGCCTATGGTGTCCTTGTCGACGGCGCCGGCGCCCTCCCCGACGCACCGCCGCTGATCGCCGAGCTCAACCGGCGCGGGACGCCGTACGCGATCGTCACCAACGATGCCTCGCGCTCCCCCGCCACCTACGTGCGTCGGTTCGCCGGCATGGGCCTGGCGATTCCCGCCGAGCGGATCGTCACCTCGGGCAGCCTGATCCCCGGCTACTTCCGCGAGCGCGACCTCGCCGGCGCGCGGACGATCGTACTCGGCACCGAGGACTCGTACCGCTACGTGATCCAGGGTGGCGGCGAGCCGGTCGCGCTGGCGCCCGGCGTGGAGATCGATGCGGTCGCGATCTGCGATGACGCCGGCACGCCATTCCTCGATGGCATCGAGCTCGCGCTGTCCGCGATCGTGCGCGCGATCGAGGCGGGTCGCCGGCCTGCGCTCGTGCTGCCGAACCCGGATCTCGTCTACCCGAAAGGCGCGGGCGAGCTCGGGTTCACGGCCGGCGCGATGGCCCTGCTGATCGAGGCTGCACTGGAGCGCCGGTTCCGAGATCCCACGCTCGTGTTCGATCGCCTCGGCAAGCCTGCGCCGCACCTGTTCGCCGAGGGCAAGCGCGTGCTCGGCGCGCGCGATCCCGTGATGATCGGCGATCAGCTCGAGACCGACGTCGCGGGTGCGCTCTCCGCCGGTATTCGTGTCGCGCTGCTTGCCGGCATCTCGACGTGGAACGCCAGCGCGCCGATCACGCCGACCTACCTGCTCGAACGTCTCACTTTGTGATGTCCGACAATGGGGTCCGACCCCATTGTCGGACGCACGCTGCTAGGATCGACCGGTGATCCAACGGTTCTGCTTCGTCAAGCTCCTCGATGACGAGGTCGGAACCCGCGGCGAGCTGGCCGAGATGCTGCGCGCGCAGCTGATCTCCGCCGGCGCCGATGTGGTGGTCGGGCTGCCCGCCGATGACAGCGCCGCGCGCTGGGACCTCTCGATCGTGATCACCGCGGCGTCGCTCGATGCGTGGAACGCGCTCGCACAGATCCCCGGGATGACGGGCGTGTTCGACGAGCTCGCCGGCCGCGCCGCCGTGGTCAAGGCGTGGACGTTCGAGTCGGTAGGCTGAGCCGCGCCATCCACGCCGAGAGCTCCGCGGGAAGCGCCGACTCGTAGCGCACCTTCGCGCCCGTCGCCGGATGCACGAAGCCGAGCATGGCCGCGTGCAGTGCGAGCCGAGGCGCACGCGGCACGAACGTGCGGCTGGTCTCGCCGCCGTGCTGATGGTCGCCGAGCACCGGATGACCGAGCCCCGCGAGGTGCAGGCGGATCTGATGGGTGCGCCCGGTCTCGAGCCGCGCCGACACGAGGGTCGCCATCGGGAACGTCTCGATCACGCCGACGTGCGTGACTGCACGCTTGCCATCGACGGGTTGCTCGACGGTCTGCGCGGTCACCGCGCCCGCACACACCGCGCGGTACTCGCGCTCGATGTCGTGGACCTTGAACAGCTCGCCGAGCTTCTTGTTCGCATCGCGGGTGCGCGCGAACACGAGCAGCCCGCTCGTCGGGAGATCGAGCCGGTGCACGAGGTAGACCTCGCCGAACTGCGTCGAGAGCTGATCGAGCAGGTCACCGCGATCACTCTCGGGCGTCGGCGCGGTGACGAGGCCCGCCGGTTTGTCGGCGATGATCAGGTGCGCATCGCTGAACACGATCGTCGGTGCGAGCGGCGGCTCGGTACGAAAGGCCGCAGCGCCGACGTTGACCTCGATCACCTGCCCGGGCTTGACGAACCGGCTCGCCTGCTTGACGCGCGCCTTGTCCACGAACACGCCGCCCTCATCGATCACCGCGCGCGCCTTGCGCCGCGACAGCCCGGC
This sequence comes from Haliangiales bacterium, assembly GCA_038206055.1. Lineage (GTDB taxonomy): Bacteria > Myxococcota_A > Polyangia > Haliangiales > Haliangiaceae > JABFXX01. The sequence continues at coordinate 9,309 of JBBRBG010000192.1, read as the reverse complement.
GACGTGCTTCGGGATCGCCTGATCGAGCCGGAGCCCCGCGTCGTCCGCTACGACGGTGAACTTCGTGGACGGCATGCCTAGGCCCGGGCGGCGACGTCGAGGATCGCGGAGGCGAGGATCTCGGGCACCTCTTCCTGGAGGAAGTGCCCCGCGGGCGTGCGGATGACCTTCGCGTCGGGGCGCGTACGCGACAGGTGGCTGATGCCGCGCCCGAGGATCGGATCCTTCTCGCCCCACACGATCGAGATCGGAACGTCGGCGGTCGCGAACAGCTCGTGCGTGATCCGCAGCCCCGGGATCGAAGGATGCGATTCGGCATTGTCGGGCACCATGCGCGCGAGCGCGAGCGGCGCCGCGCGATCGGCCCGCGCCGCGAGTGGCCAGCGATACGCACGCGCGACATCGCCCTTGATGCTCGAGCGATCGCCCTGCGAGGTGTGGAGCAGGCCGAGCGGAAACCCGAGCCTGCGGAACAGCAGATCGCTGACCACCGGCATCTGCGAGAGACGATGAAACAGCGTGCGCCGTCCGTTCGGTGCGGGCGGGCTGATTCCCGTGTTGCCGAGGACGATGCCGCGCAGACGCTCGCGACGTGCGGCCATCGCGAGCAGCCCGATCGGGCCGCCCCAGTCCTGCGCGACGAGAACGAGCGGTCCCGGTACGATCTGATCGAGCGCCTCGCCGAGCCACGCCGCGTGTTGATCGAGCGAGTGCGCCGCGATCTCCGGCTTGCTGGACAGCCCGAGGCCGATCAGATCGGGGACGATCAGGCGGAGCTGGTCACCCGTTTTGTGCGTGCGAAGTGCCGTGACGACCTTGCGCCACAGAAAGCTCCACGTCGGATTGCCGTGGAGGAGGACGATCGCGGGACCGTCGATCGGTCCCCACTCGAACACGTGCATGCGCTCGCCACCCGTCGAGATCATCGACGAGCGCGAGCCGGGCGGGAACTGGGACGAGATCCAGCTCGGAAGCTCAGCTACCAACCGTCGCCGCCGTCGTCGCGACCGCGTTTTTTCTTGCCACGGTCCTCGCCGCCGCGCTCCTTGTCCTTCTCCTTCTCGAACTTCTTCTTGCGGCCATCGGCCGGAGGACCATAGCCACCACCCGCGGGACGCGGAGGACCGCCGCCGCTCGGGGGACCGCCGTAGCCGCCTCCGGCAGGACGATAGCCACCGCCGCCGCTCGGCGGTCCGCTGCCACCGCCGGGGGGGCGATAGCTGCCGCCGCCGCCGCTGGGAGGGCCTCCGTAGCCTCCGCCGCTCGGACGGGGGCCACCGGGGCCACGAGCCTCGCGCTCGCGCGCCTCGTTGATGCGCAGCATCCGGCCGTCGAGCTCGTGACCATCCAGCTCGGCGAGCGCGGCTTGCGCGCCCTCGGCGGTGGCCATCTCGACGAACGCGAAGCCTCGAGATCGGCCCGTCTCGCGGTCGATGATGACGGACACGCTCGTCACCTCTCGGCCATTGGATCCGAACGCATCTCTCAGTGACGCTTCGTTCGTGTTGTAGTTCAGGTTGCCCACGTAGAGCTTCGTTCCCACGGTCCGATCTCCTCGACGATCTTCAAACTGCGACGGGTTAAAGGTGCGGGAAAAGCGTATCACAGCCGTCCGTGACGCTGATCAACACTTCGCGAAGTTGGGCGCGGAAAGCTTCCGCCCGGATCCAACCCGGCGTAGACTCCTAGCCACAAAGGGAGGGAATTACCTTGAAGAAGCTTTCACTTATTGCCGGAGGCGTAGCGGGCCTTGCGCTCACTGCACTCCTCGCGACTCCAAGCCGAGCCGCTGACCACCTCGACTCGTCCACGCTCACCGGAAACCCGATGGGAGACATCAACGATGTCTACACGTGGATGAACGCCGACGCGACGAAGGTGAACCTCGCGATGACCGTCTCGCCGGGCGACGACGGAACTCGCCACTTCGGCCCGACGGTCCAGTACGTGTTCCACGTCCGCAGCCGGGTTGGCACGAGCGGTGCGATGGTCGTGGCGCAGCCTGGTGGCGTCGAGACCAACGTGGTCTGCACGTTCGCGTCGGATACGAGCGCCCAGTGCTGGGTGGTGTCGGGAACGACCGTGAAGGGCTACGTCAAGGGCGACCCGAGCGCCGTCACGGGCCTGACCAGCGCCGACGGCAAGATCAAGGTCTTCGCCGGTCGCCGCTCCGATCCGTTCTTCTTCAACCTCCAAGGGTTCCGCGACGCGATCACCACGATCGGTGGCGCCGCGGGAACGCTCACGTTCAACGCCGGCGGCTGCCCGAACAACCTGCCGGATACAACCGTGCAATCGCTGGTCGGCATTCTGTCGGCGCTGCGCCCGGCCCCCGCGGTCGCGGCCGTGCCGCCGTGCTCCACGACGGTGAAAGACTGCTTCGCCGCGTTCAACGTGATGGCGCTCGTGGTCCAGGTCGACAAGACCCTGCTGATGAATGGCACTGACGTGTACGCCAGCGTCTACGGCTCCACCCACGCGGGCTCGTGAGGACCACCACCATGAAGAACCTCACACTCGTAACGCTCTCCCTCGGACTCCTCCTCGGCGCCTGCGGCGATAACGAAAAGGGCCCGGTCGACGCGCCCAAGGCGATCGACGCACCAATGGGGATCCCGGCCGCACCCACGCTCGGCACGGTGATCGACCGTATGGGCCGGCCCGCGGTCAACACGGCGATCAACGCCGTCGTCGACAGCGGCGCGGCCAAGACCGCGAAGAAGGACGCGTACAACCACGCGGCCCTCGATCCCACGATGTGGGGCGGTACCGTCCTCGACGCCGCCGGAACGGATTCGGCGTATCCGATCACGACGGCAGCGCAGGTCCTCGGACCGCGCAAGACCGTGCTCGGCGAGTTCAAGAAGTACCTCGGCATCTTCGACACTCTGGACCAGGCCAGCACCCTCCCGGGTACGACCATCGGGCCCGGTGGCGGTTGCGGCAACGGCGCATTGTACAATAACCCTGCCGGTCTCTTCTACACGGTGCTCGCCACGGTGCTCGCCGACGACGAGCTCTACGTCGACACGGCAAAGCTGACCTGCAACACGTACCTCTCCGTCGAGGTCGACGTGATCGCCGGTGCGCACACCCAGTGCGGTGGTCGGACGCCGACGCACGATGTCATCGACTCGAGCTACTCGCTGCTCGCCTCCGGTGCGAACGGGTTCGCGGGCACGGCGTTCACGCCGCTCGTGACCGACGGTGTCGTCGCTCACACGGACGTGAACAACGACACCTTCCCGTTCCTCGGCACGCCGCACTGAGCCAATGAACCGGACCCTGCTCGCCGCCGCGCTCGTGCTCGGGTGCCGCGGCGAACAGAAGTCGAAGATCAAACACGACGCCGCTCCAACCGGGGCGGCGTCGGTCGTTTCGGCGATCCCGAAGCTCCCCGAGAGCCCTGATGGCGTCGCCGAGCTGCACTCGCTCGACGTCGGGATCACGAACCACACCGTCGATCCGCTCGACGGCCAGGCGATCGGTCTCTTGATCTCGCGCGCGGCGATCACGCAGCAGCTCGAGGACTACGTCGCCGCGCTCGACCGCTCCGAGCAGTGGCTGGCCAAGTACCCGACGAGCCCGCAGCCGCTCGAGCTCCACGCGCTCGCATTGTCGCGCGTGCACCGATTCACCGAGGCGCGGGCGGTGATCACGAGGCTCGCCAAGCTCGACGCCGAGAAAGCCGCCGACCTGACGGCGACGATCGACGAAGCTACCGGCCACCCGGAGCTCGCCACGCCGGTGCGCGAGTGGACCGCGAAGGTCCTGGCGCGCCCCGAGATCCTGACGGTGCTCGCAGGAAACCTCGCGCTGCGGGGCAAGCTCGACGATGCGTTTGCGTTGATCCCGAAGGCGGTCGCCGCCGTGCACGACAACTCCCCGATCACGTTCTCGTGGCTGTACTTCCAGTGGGGTCGGCTCTACGAGCAGGCCGGGCAGATGGCGAAGGCACGCGACCACTTCGCCGAGGCGCATCGCCGGATGCCGGGGTACCTCGAAGCCACCGTCCACCTCGCGCAGACGATGACGGCAACGGGCCAGGATCCGACGGCGCTGCTCGCCGAGGCCCTTCGCACGAACCAGCATCCCGAGCTCCTCGCGCTCGCCGGCAAGACCGCCGAGGCGAAGGCGGGGTGGGAACGCTACCTCGCGGCGCTGCCCGAGGCATTCTCCGACCACGCCGCGCGGTTCTACCTCGGGCCGGGAGCGGATCCGGCGCGCGCGCTGGTGCTGGCGAAGGCCAACCTCGCGAACCGGGATACGACCGAGGCGCGCGCGCTCGCCGTCGACGCCGCACTCGGGGCAGGCGACCCCGCCGAGGCCTGCAGGGTCGTGGATCCGCTCCTCGATCCGGCGCGCGGAGCGCTGCGCGCGCAGCAGTTCACCGCGTGGCGTGCCCTGTCGGCGTGCGGCCGGAAGACCGACGCAGATCGGGTCGCCGCCAGCCTCGGTATTCACTAGGGCCCTGCTGTATTGTGCGGGCGGGCAATGGGACCGCTGCCATACCCGCATCGGGCGACCTTCCTCGCGAGCACGCTGCACGTGCCGAGCGAGCTGGAGTCTGCCAAGCCGTACATCGCGCGGCTGCTCTCGCTCCTGGTCTACGACCACCTCGTGCGCCATCGCATGGTCACGCTCGGCGATCACGATGACGAGCGCCTGATCGACGAGACCGGCGCGCTCCTCGATGCGAGGCATCCGCAGGTCGAGGACAGCGTGGACTGGTTCTTCCGCGTGTCGCGCCGGCACGAGGTCCTGTGGTTCGAGCTGTCGTTCGATCCGCGGCGGCCGCTCGCGCCGTCGTTGCGATCCCGCCGCCCGACCGGGCCGATCGAGGAGTGGCGCTCGAGCCCCGAGCTCGCGCTGAGCTCGCAGCTCGCGCAGCTCCTGGCCCAGTGGATGGCCGCGCGCCGGCTACCCGCCGTGAACTTGTTCCCTGACTTCACGCTCGACGATCTGCGCGTCGCCGCCGAGCGGCTCGTCAAGGTCGATGGGTTGTTCCAGCAGGGCGTGGATCTCGGGCAGCTCTCGGGTGGGCTCGGCACGCCGCCGCCGCGGCTCTCGATCCCCTACCTGCGCGTCCTCGCCGAGCTCGCGCGCGAGGAAGCGCGGCTGCTCGACCAGGTGATCCTGCAGATCGATCCGTCGCATCCGGTGGCCCGCCGCAACACGTACGTCACCGGGCTACTCGCGGGCGATACCGATCGGCGCGCGATCCTGCCGCTCGTCGAGGAAGCGCCGATGTACGCGAAGCCGCACCTCTCGATCTGGGGCGAGCCGTTCGCGGCGGATCGCCCGCTCGAGAACATGGGCGTGCGCCACCAGGGCATCGCGGCGAGCTTGATGCCGGCGAATCCGTACGCGTGCCACAACTACTCGCTGCAGCTCGCGGACGAGTTCCGCCGCGAGGAGAGCTATCGCTGGGCCGACCGCGCCACGGTGGCCGCCCCGCAGATGGGCGCCGCGCACCTCGATTGCGTGCGGCGCCTGCGTCAGGTCGGGCGCCCGGGACAGGCGTTCGCCGAGGCGCAGTACCGCTGCCGCGAGATCCTCGACCGCGCCGCAGCGGGAAAGCTCAACGCGAACGACTGGCAGGCGCCGCATCACGCCGCGCTGCTGATCGCATTCGCGCACCTCGATGTCGGGCGGATCGCCGAGGCGATCGAGCTTGCCGACGATGCGATGTCGCGCCTGCCGCCGGACCCGGGGACGCAGGAGGCGTTTCAGTGGGCGCAGAAGCGGATCGCGCACTGGAAGAGCGATGCCGGCCTGCTCGCGCGCGCCTTCGCGTGGGAGGGCCACCACCGCGGCGATCCGGGGCGCGTGATCGTGGGAATGACAAAGGGCCGGATCACCGACGACGAAGACGCCGGCATGTTGATCGAGGCGCTCGTCGCGACCGGCCGCACCGAGCAAGCGGAGGTCGCGGTGTGGCAGTGCGCCGGACTCGACGGCGTCGGCGTGCTCGGCGATGGCAAGGCGCGGCTGTCGGCGGCGAAGGCGCTGATCCTGCGCGGCGACCTCGACGAGGCGCTCGACCAGATCCAGATCGTGCAGCTTCGCCGCAGCCAGAGCCGGCTCGAGGCGGAGATCAACCGGCTGTTCCGCCTCGCGGCGATCCGACCGGCGAGCGAGTGGGAGCGCGTGATCGAGCGCCGCCTCGATCGCGGTGCGTTGCGGCTTGCACAGATGGCGGCGCGCGACCTCGCGGACTTCGTTCCGAACATGGATACGCCGATCGTGCGGCGGGCTCTCGGTGACCGCACGCAGGTCGCGATCGATCCGCTGTGGATCGCCGAGCTGATCGGCGCGGTTCCCGCGGCGCAGGGCACGTCGGCGGCGATCATCAGCCGCCTCGCGTGGCCGGCGGAGGAGACCCTGCGCTCCGCCGATACGCTCGCGCAGGAGTGGTGGACCGTGCTGGTCCCGCCCGCGCGCGATCGTGACGCGCACGCGAGCGGCGCGGTGCTCGCGCTCGGCATCTCGCTCGCGCACTACCTCGTCGCCTCGTCGGGGCCGCCCACTCCGATCGCCGGGGCGTACCGGCACATCGCCACCGAGGCGCTGCACCTCGTCCGCCGCTCGCGCTACCAGATCGATCCGGTGGCGATCCAGGCCATCCTGCGCATGGTCGACTGGCTCGGCGGCGCCCCCGAGTGGATCCTCGATACCTGGCTGTTGCGGATCGAGCGCGCGCTCGACCTCGAGGCAGAGCACGGCAGCTACCTCGAGAGCATGCTCGACGGGATGCCCGTGGTGCAGCGCCTGCTCCGCGGCGACGAGCGCACGGGCTGGGAGCTGCGGCTCGCGCACGATCTCGCGAGCGATCCATCACAGTACGAGCCCGCCGCGATGCTGTTCGCGCGGTGCACGCGCGCCGTCGAGGCCGGGTGTGTGCCGTTCGCGTGGTCCGCCGCCGCGGCCGCCGGGGCGCCCGTGCAGACGCAGCTCGACGTGCACTGGCTCGCCGCGCTCGCGAACCCGAGCGGCGTCGCACAGCCGTGGCTGCGGCTCGCGCACTGCCTCCTGACCTCGGGTCACCCGAACGAGGGCTTCACCGCCGCGTGTCGTGGGATGACCGCCGCGACCGCAAAGGAGCGGGCCCCTGCCCTCGCCGAGCTGATGCCGAAGTGGCGGATCGCCGGGATCCAGACGCCGTTCAACGGTGACGCCGCCTTCGACGCCGGCCTCGCTGCCGCCTCGGAGGATCGGCTCGACGTCGCGATCGCGCACCTGCGCTGGGCCTCCGCCGTCGAGCCCGGCAACGCGAAGCGCGCGCAGAGCCTCGCGGTCGCCCTCGGGCGGATGGGGCGCGGCCTCGAGGCAATCCGCGTGCTGTCGCAGCACGAGCGCGTCGATGCGCCTCGGTTGATCGGCCGCGTGCTGCTCGAGTCCGGTCGCGCCGTCGATGCGGTCACCGTGCTGCGCTACGCGTCGCGCCGGTTCCGCACCGCCGAGGACTGGGCCTCGCTCGCCTCCGCTGCGTCGCACGCGAACGATGATGCCGTCGCGGTGGAAGCAGGCCGCAAGGCGCTGACGCTCGGCTCCAAGGATCCCGCGCTCGCGATCTCGCTCGCGACCAGCCTCTACCGCGTCGGCGACTTCGTCGAGTGCGAGCAGATCGCACAGCAACTGATCACCGACACCGGCGGTCGCGAAGCGCGCCTCGCGGGCCTCCACGCCATGGCGCGCGCGCTCGCCGGCCAGGGCCGCCACGTCGACGCGCATCCGTATGCGAAGGCCGCCGCCGAGCTCGGCCCCAACGGCGAGCTCGCCGCCGAGCTGATCGAGACGATGGATCGGATCGTCGCGCAGCAGACGCCACCGGTCCGCCCGAGCTCCGAGTCGTCCATGGAGCGGCAGGCCTGCAACGACCTCGAGGCGGCGAAGTTCGACACGCTGATCAACGCGATCTCGTCACCGTCGTGGGGCGTGGCGCGCATCGCGCTGATGGCGAACGAGTTCCGTGGCGAGGACGAGAGCGGCATCCCGGTCGCCCCGCGCGCGCTCGACGCCGCCGTGGTCATCCTCGGCCGCACCGAGGGGACCACGCAGCCCGACGCCACCCTCGCGCGCATCCGCGCCCTGCGTATCCGCGACAACGCGTTCATCCAGATCGATCCGCCGCCGCCGCTCGGTCTGCGCTACTCGATCGCGGAGTTCGAGCGCGCCTACCAGGAGCGCGACCGGCGGCCGCACCGGCCGAGCGCGATCCTGTCGTTTGCGCGCTAGCCGTGTCCGACAATGGGGTCCGCCCCCATGGTCGGACACCATTGTCGGACAACACTAGGGTAGCGCGACGGCACAGACCTCTCTGCGATTCGCCGGCAGGTGGCGCAAGCGCACGTCGGTCAGCCCGAGGTCGCGGATCCGCTGCACGAGCTTCGGCAACTCGGCCACGAAGCCCCAGTCGTTGAGCTTCAGCGTGAACACGGCGCCGCGGAGCGTGGGCCGCAGCTTTGGCATCAGGCGCGAGATCTCGTGGAGCGCGACCTGCGGCGCGAGGTTGACGTCGACGAGCAGCCAGTCGATCCGCGGCGGCAGCTCCTCCCAGCGCACGGCCCCGACCTTCTTCGCGAGGTGCGTGACGTTCGGCAGCGCGCGCACCACGGGCGCGAGCTCGGCGGTGTCGACGCCCCACACGGTGAGGCCGCGACGCGCGAGGGCGAGCACCGCACCGCCCGGCGCGGCCCCGATCTCGAGCGCGACCTGACCGGCCGCAAGTGGGAGCTTCGCCCAGGCGATCGCCTCCTCGATCTTCGCGAAGGCGCGTGACGGCGCATCCTCCGGCACGACCACGCCGAAGCCGCCGCCGGGCTCGGGCCCGCGCGTAGGATCGTGACGATGGATCCCGAAGAAGGAGACCTCGGCGGTCGAGACGCCCGGCGGCACGATGATGTCCGCGACCAGCTCGCCCGCGAGCGCGGGGCCGCGCGGGCCAAGGGCGGCCCACGGCGCGAGGTCGGCGGGCTTGTCGGGATCGCGGCTGTAGACGTGGACGCGCTTCACCCCGAGGTCGGCGAGCTGCGCTTGCACCGCGTCCGCGCTGGCGACCGTGCCGAGCGACCTGCCCCAGACGCGCGCGAACACGGAGCCGGGGCGATCCTCGGGGGTGATCGAGCCCGTCGACTTGAAGGTGACGAGGCCCGGTCGCGAGAACGCGAAGGCGAGATCGGGCCGATCCCGTGCGACCTCGAGCTTGACCGCCGGTTCGACGCCGGGGAGGCAGCTCGCGAACGCGAAGTCGGGCACGGCGCACGATAGTATGTCGGCGCTCGATGTACCGCTTGTTCTACTGGCTCG
>JBBRBG010000191.1:0-17301 GCA_038206055.1 Haliangiales bacterium | reverse complement strand
ACATTCACTCGCCCGAGGACCTCATCAAGACGCCGATCGAGTCGATCGCGACCACGACCGGCATCGACATGGGAGATCTCGCACGGCTCCGGCAGCGCGCGATCAGCTGGCTCTCGGAGGTCTCGTCCTGAGCTCCAGACCCCAGCGCACCTGCACGGGCTGCCGGGTCGTCACGGACCAGGGCCAGCTCGTTCGGGTGGGGATCGAGGGATCGCGCCTCGCGATCGACGCAAAGCGTCGACTCCCGGGGCGAGGTGCCTATGTTCACCCCCGCCCGAGCTGCATAACGGTGCCTGGACTGGCCAAGAGCCTTCGTCGTTCGGTGACCCCGAGCGACGTTCAGCGGTTGGTCTCGCAGATGTCACCAACGGACGACAATTCGAGCACTTCCGGGAATCAACCGGACAAAACGGCGCTGGCCTTGGGCACTGGGACCATGTAGAAATCCCCCCCGGCGGTTCAGCAGAGAGGACGAACGAGAAATAGATGCGCGTTTACGAGATTGCGAAAGAGGTGGGGATCCCGAACAAGGACCTCATCACGAAGATTAGAGCGCTCGGTCTCGAGGTGAACAACCACATGTCCTCCCTCGATGCTGACGACGTTGCACGCATCAAGCGTTCGCTCGAAAAAGAGAAGCAGACCGTGGCGGCTCCGCAGCAGACGAAGGTCCTGTCGACTGGCACGGTTCTCCGCCGCCGTTCGAGCGGGGACAAGGCCGCCGCATCCGAAGAGCGCTCCACCGAGCGTGCGCCCGTTGCGCCCGCGAACGTTGCGCCGCCTGCACCGGCTCCGGTGATCCGTCGACGCGTCGTTGCCGAGGAGCCTGCTCCTCCGGTCGCGCCGCCGCCGGTGATCGAAGCTCGTCCCGCCCGCGTCGAAGCTCCGCCGGCTCCGGTCGTCGCACGCCCCGTCACGCCGCCGCCGGTTGCGCCGCGCGTTGTCGAGGAAGCGCCGCCTCCGCCGGTGGCGCCGCCCATCGCTCGCCCGCCGGTCGTCGAGGCGCTCCCCGAGCGCGCGATCGAGACTCCGGCTCCGCGACCCCAGGCGATCGACGTTGGCTCGCGCGCGCCCGAGCGTCCCGCGCCGCAGCAGCAGATGTCTGCGAGCCCGGGTGGATCCACGTCGGCCGAGTCCGCGCCGGCAGTCGCGCCGAGCGAAGCTCCGCCGTCGGAGCGTCCGCGCTCGCGCGTGATCCTCACGGGTCCGCAGATCGTCGCGCGTGGAAGCAATGGCAGCAACGGTGACAACGGGCAGACGCAGCAGGTGTCGCGTTCTGCTCGTTCGATCGAAAATTCGCCGCCGCCGCCGCAGTCGACGCAGCTCCCGCCCCGCATCGTCAATCCGCAGTCGACGGCGCCGGTCGCCGAGGCTACGCCGCGTCCCGTCGAGGAACCAGGCGATGCGCGCCAGCGCTTCGAGGCCGAGCTCCAGAAGGCGCGGCAGCGCACCGTCGTTCAGGACATGCGCCGTCCGCGTCCGGATACAGCGCAGATCGAGCCGCCGGCACCCGCCAACGACGAAGGCGGCGAGCAACCTGCGGTGGTCATGCGCGATCCGTCGCGTCCGGCCGTCGGCAGCGTCATCGCACTTCCGCCGCGCATCAAGATCACCGAGCGCACGCCGGTGGTCGGTCGTCCGCCTCCGGGTGCGGCGCCCGCCAATCCGATCCGCGGCCGATTTGCGCAGCAGCAGCAGCGCGGCGGTCGTCCTGGTGGTGGCCCCGGTGGTCGCCCGGGTCCTGGTAACGATTTCGGTCGCAAGAAGCTGCCCCTCGGCAAGAAGGGCAAGCAGACCACGATCACCACGCCTGCCGAGCACAAGCGCGTCATCCGCATCGAGGACACGATCACCGTCGCCGATCTGGCGCGCGGCATGGGCGTGAAGTCTCCCGAGGTGCTGAAGAAGCTGTGGGGCATGGGGATGACCGGCGTGAACATCAACGCCGCGATCGACTTCGACACCGCTCAGCTCCTCGCCGCCGAGTTCGCTTACGAGGTCCAGAACGTCGCCTTCAAGGAAGACGACATCTTCTCGCAGCGGGTCGACGAGGCCGGTGAGATGGTCATGCGCTCGCCGGTCGTCACGGTGATGGGGCACGTCGACCACGGCAAGACCACGCTGCTCGACTCGATCCGCAAGGCGCGCGTCGCTGCAGGCGAGGCCGGTGGCATCACGCAGCACGTTGCTGCGTACAAGGTGAAGGCGCCGAACGGCGGCGACATCGTGTTCCTCGATACTCCGGGCCACGAAGCGTTCACCGAGATGCGCGCCCGCGGCGCTCAGGCGACCGACATCGTCGTGCTCGTCGTCGCGGCGAACGACGGCGTCATGCCGCAGACCCTCGAGGCCCTCGCGCATGCGAAGGACGCGAAGGTCACGATCATCGTCGCGGTCAACAAGATCGATATGCCCGACGCCGCGCCGGATCGCGTGCGTCAGCAGCTCGCGGACCGCGGCCTGATTCCCGAGGAGTGGGGAGGCGACACGATCTACGTGAACGTCTCCGCGCTCAAGGGCGAGGGTATCGACAAGCTGCTCGAGTCGATCGCCGTCTCCGCGGAAGTGCTCGAGCTCAAGGCGAACCCGGCCAAGCCGGCCGCCGGTCTCGTGATCGAGGCTCGCCTCGATCGCAACCGCGGTCCAATGGCGACCATCCTGATCCAGGAAGGAACGCTGCGCACCGGCGACATGCTCGTCGCAGGTCGCGTATTCGGCAAGGTTCGCGCGATGCTCGACGATCGCGGCCAGCCCCTCGAGATCGCGGGTCCGTCGACGCCGATCGAAGTGCTCGGTCTCGACGGTGTTCCCGAGGCCGGTGATCTGGTCAACGGCGCCGAGGACGACAAGGTCGCGAAGCAGGTCGTCGAGCACCGTGTGCAGGCGTTCCGCAAGCGCGAGCTCGCGTCGAAGTCGCGGATCAGCCTCGAGGGCATGATGGAGCGCAACTCCGTCGATGCCATCAAGGAGCTGAAGATCGTGCTCAAGGCTGATGTCCAGGGCTCCGCCGAGGCGCTCAAGGCATCGCTCATCAAGCAGTCCACCGAGAAGGTGCGCGTGGTCGTGATCTCCGCCGGCGTCGGCGGCATCACGGAGAGCGACGTCAACCTCGCGAAGGCGGGCGGCGCGATCATCGTCGGCTTCCACGTTCGTCCCGCCGGCAAGAGCAGCAAGCTCGCCGAGCAGGAAGAGGTGGAGATCCGGCTCTACGACATCATCTACGACGCGCTCGACGACGTGAAGTTGGCGATGGCCGGGCTGCTCGCGCCGATCAAGCGCGAGGTCCCGATCGGTCAGCTCTCCGTTCGCGACACGTTCGCGATCCCGAAGATGGGCGTGGTGGCCGGTTGCATGGTCATCCAGGGCAAGATCAACCGGAAGGCGCACCTGCGGATCATCCGCGAGGCCGTCCAGGTCTACGAGGGCAAGATCGGCAGCCTGCGGCGCTTCAAGGACGACGTCAGCGAGGTCGGCAACGGCTTCGAGTGCGGTGTGATGGTCCAGGGCTGGAACGACATCAAGGTCGGCGACGTCATCGAGGCCTACGAGGTCATCGAGGAAGCTGCGCAGCTGTAAGCGGTGACGGCATGAGTGCCAGCGCGCAACGCAAGGCTCGGGTCGAGCACGCGCTCAAGGAGGCGCTGCAGGCGGCGATCACGAACGACGTCAAGGATCCGCGCGTGCGGGCCGCGACGCTCGTCACCATCGCCAAGGTCGAGCTCAACGTCGATCTCGCGGTCGCGAACATCTACGTCTCCGTCATCGGCGACGACGCCACGGCGGACGGCGTGATCAAGGGACTCGGGAAGGCCGCGGGCTTCTTGCGCGGGCCGATCGGTCGCGAGCTGAACCTCCAGCACGCGCCCGAGCTGCGGTTCATGCTCGATGTCTCGATCGACATGAGTGCGAAGCTCCACGCCATCGTCCGCGAGGACGAGGAAAGGGCGAAGGCCGCCGGCCGCGATCCCAAGGACGGCAAGTGACCGATCACCCGCGCCGCACCACGGAGCCGTCGATGGCGGTGCCAGTGCAGCTCGAAGAGACGCTCGCGCATGCGTGCGACGTGCTGCGCAAAGCGGAGCGGATCCTCCTCACCAGCCACCGCCGCCCCGACGGCGATGGCACTGGCTCGATGTGCGGACTGGCGTCGATGCTCCGCGCGCTCGGCAAGACCGCCGTGATCTACTCGGTCGATCCGATCGCGCGCCGCTACAAGTGGCTGCCGCTCGCGAACACCACGGTCAGCACGATCTCGTTCGACGAGCGGTTCGACTGCACGATCGTCGTCGACTGCGCGGACATCTCGCTCCTCGGGGATACGCTGCCGCCGCCCGAGGTGTGCGGCACGCTGATCACGCTCGATCACCACGCAAGCGGTCATCCATTCGGCGACATCGCGGTGTGGGATCCTTCGGCCGCGGCGGTCGGCGTGATCGTCGTGCGGATCGCGGAGCGCGAAGGCTGGCCGATCACGCCGGAGGCCGCCGTGCCGCTCTACGTGTCGCTGATCAGTGATACCGGCGGCTTCCGCCATGCGAACACGAACGCCGAGGCGCTGCGCTGCGGCTCGGTACTGGTCCAGAACGGCGTCGTGCCGTCGACGATCGCGGCGAGCCTCGAGGAGCGGCCGAGCCCGGGCAAGCTGCGCCTGCTCGGCTCGGTGCTGTCCACGCTCGAGCTGCACTGCGCGGGGCGCGTCGGTGTGCTCTCGGTCACCACCGACATGGTCGAGGGTGCGCGCGCGTCGTGGGAGGACATCGAGGGCATGGTCAACTGGGGCCGCAACGTCGAGGGCGTGCAGGTCGGCGTGCTGCTCACCACCGCGAAGGGCGGCGGCGTGCGCGTATCGATGCGGTCGCGCAGTGACAAGGTCGACGTCGGGAAAGTTTGTATGACGCTCGGCGGCGGCGGCCATCCCGGAGCCGGCGGGTGCCACATGAACGAATCGCTCGCGTACGTGAAGCACGAGGTCGTGCGCGCGCTCGATCAATCGTTCAATCGCCAGAGCCGACCCGTGATCAGCCCGACACCGTCCTCGTCGGGCGAGTGATAGGATGGCGCCCTATGGGGCGTAGCTTTGTCGCGATCCTGCTGCTCGTGGCCGCGTGCGGCGACGACGCCAAAACGCCGGTCGATGGGCCACCGCCCGACGACCTCGTGTTCGACACGCCGATCGACGGCGATCCGAACCATCCGCTGACGCTCGCCGATACCGGCCTGTGCATGGACCTTGCGTGCACTCAGATCTCGCCGATGGCGAAGCCGTACGCGCCGCAGTACACGCTGTGGTCCGACGGCGCGACGAAGAAGCGCTGGATCTACCTGCCGGCCGGCGCGCAGATCGACACGACGAACCCGAACTTCTGGAAGTTCCCCGTCGGCACGAAGTTATGGAAGGAGTTCACGCGCGACGGCGTGCGCGTCGAGACCCGGCTGATGATGAAGCTCCTCGCGGACGACGCGACGCCCGGTTCGTGGTTCTTCGCGAGCTACGGCTGGAACCAGGCGCAGAATGCGACGACCGAGGCGACGCCAACCGGCATGATGAACGCGAACGGTACCGGCCACGATATCCCGTCGCGCCAGCAGTGCCGTCGCTGCCACGAGAACACGCCGGGTCGCGTGCTCGGCTTCCAGGCGTTGTCGCTCGACTTCCAGGGCCAGCCGGGCGAGCTGGACCTCGACGCTCTCGTCGCGCTCAACGCGCTGACGACGAACCCGCCGGCAGCCGTCGGTGGATTCCACTATCCGCTGCCGGGAAACCCGGTCGACAAGGCGGCGTACGGCTACATGCACGCCAACTGCGGTGGTTGCCACAATCGGACGTCGTCGATCTACGCGACCACCACGCTCGAGCTGCGCATGGACGTCACGAAGCTCGGGGCGACCACCACGATGCCGGCGTACGTTACCACCGTGAACGTCAACGGCACCGTCGGCGGGCTCACCGGCCCGATCGTTGCGCCGATGAATCCGGCGGGCTCGGTGATCATCACCCGGACGACCGCGACCACGTCGCCGCCGCGGATGCCGGAGCTCGGGACCGAGATCGTCGATCCGGCGGGCCAGACCGCGCTGACCAACTGGATCAACCAGTTACCCTGAGCCACGTGCACGGAGTACTCGTTCTCGACAAGCCCGAGGGGTTGTCCTCGGCCCTTGCCGTGGATCGGGTGAAGCACGCGCTGCGCGTCAAGCGGGCCGGCCACGGCGGAACGCTCGATCCGATGGCGACCGGCGTGCTCGCGGTCTGCCTCGGTGAGGCGACGAAGATCGCGTCCTACCTTCTCGCCGACGACAAGGCGTACGTCGCGGAGGGCCTGCTCGGGGTCGAGACCGACACGCTCGATCGCACCGGCGTGGTCACGCAGCGACGCGAGGTCCACGTCACGCACGAGGCGCTGCTCGCGGCGATCGCGGCGCGCATGGGCGAGCAGGATCAGGTGCCGCCGATGTACTCCGCGATCAAGCAGGACGGGGTGCGCCTCTACCGCCTCGCGCGGGCAGGGGAGGAGGTCGAGCGCGCGCCGCGGAAGATCCGCGTCGATCGCCTCGAGCTCACCGCGTTCGCGCCGCCGCACTTCACGCTCGAGATCGCGTGCAGCAAGGGCACCTACGTGCGGAGCCTCGTCGCGGACCTCGGCACCGACGTCGGCGCCGGCGCCCACCTCACCGCGCTGCGCCGCACCCGCAGCGGCCGGTTCACGCTCGCCCACGCCACGACCCTCGACCAGGTCGAGCACGCGACGCTCGTCCCGCTGACTGCGGCGACCGATCTGCCGATGATCACCATCCCGGTCGACAAGGAGCGCCACGCGCGCAATGGCGTTCAGTTCACGCTCGCCCAGCTCGGCGCCGAAAATCTGACGCAGTTCCAGATGCTTGACCCGGCCGGTTCGCTGCTCGCCATCGTCCACGCCGAGGACGGACACGTGGTCTATGACCGCGTGTTCCACCCGGTCACCAGCGCTTGACCAACGCGCCGGTTTCCCCCAATCTCCGCGCAGGCCACGGCTCGGGTCCACCAAGGACGCGGCCGCAGGCGACTGGAGTCACAGCATGTCCCTCTCCGTTGATAGAAAAGCCGACGTCGTCAAGAAGTTCCAGAAGCACGAAGGCGACACCGGGTCGCCCGAGGTTCAGGTCGCCCTCCTCACCGAGCGCGTCACCCACCTCACCGAGCACCTCAAGAACAACCCGAAGGATCACCACAGCCGCCGTGGTCTCCTGCTCATGGTCGGTGAGCGCCGCGCGCTCCTCGACTATCTGAAGCGCACCGACCTCGGTCGCTACAAGACGCTGATCGAGACCCTCGGCCTCCGCCGCTAGTGCGCGCGGCCCTGGCGCTGCTCGTTTCCCTTGCCGCGTGTGGCAAGGGAACGACTGCGTCGAAGGAAGTCACCGGCACTCTGTCCGTGAAGGGCGCCGATGTCACCGTCACGAAGTGCCGGCCCGATCACGACGCCTCCGGCACCTACGTGGTGATGGAGACGCCCGTGGGCGCGCTGCGCTTCACGAACAAGCAGTTGTGGTGGAACGGCAGTGACCCCGAGGGGTTCTCGCCGGGCGCCGTGCTCGATTGCACGCGCCTCGATCGAAGCTGGGGCGGTGGCCTGCGCACCGACGGCACGTCGTACTGGCGTGGGACCTTGTCGTTCGACTGCCACGACGGGCCGAACACGTACACCGGCAAGCTGACGCTCGACTGCGGGAACATCACGCCCGAGGAGCGCGCATCGCTCGACAAGCAGCGGACCGACATGCGTCAGGAGCAGGGCGGCTCGGCGGCCGGCTCGGCAGCGACGCCTTAATTTTCGTCGGGCACGAGCCGGAACCACAGCGACCGCGACACGCAGCACTGCCGGCACTGGACGTCGACGCGGCGCAGCTGCAGAGCGGGCGCTTCGTGGGTCTTGACGCGGAGCTCGCCGGCGCACTGCGGGCACGGCGTCTGGTTCGCGCGGACCTCGACAACCGAGGCCGTGCCGACATCGATCGGGCGCGAACGCGAGCCGCCGGTCGCCTGCTTCGCGAGATCCTCGCGGTCGCGGACGAGCCGGCGGAAATCGGTGGCGCGCTGCGGCGACGAGCCCAGGAGCTTGCCGAACAAGCGCCCCAGCATCAGTCGGTCTCGGCGAACGAGCCGAGCGACGTCAGGAGGCCGCCGACGGCCGCGACGCCCATTGCCTTGCCGCCGATCGAGCCGTGGATGACGAGGTCGAACACGTCAAAGCCCATCTTGTAGAACAGGAGGTACGCGAAGCAGCCCACGGCGCCAGCCTTGGCCGCGGCGGGGAGCTTGGTCGCGAGGCCGAGGAACATCGGCACCGCGAACGCCGCCATCATCATGAAGACGCCGACGGCGTCGAACACGCGAGCGTCGAACAGGGAGAACCCCGCCGCGATCGGGAGGAAGCAACCGACGAGACCGACGAGACCGAAGATGGCAAATGCGCGCTTCATGACTATCCAGACGGACGACTGACCCAGGTGGTCGCACGATCTCGAGAATACTCGCGTAAGTGGTCGTCCCGACTCGGGAAGCCTCCCCGCAACGGGAGTTGGTTTTCGCCCGAGGCTGTGCCATAAGAGCCACGAAACAACGTAGATAGAACTGTCACGTAGCGCCTCCGCAAGCACAGAAGAGAATCGGTCCGGTTTGATCGTTCCGTCGAGGCGCTCGACCCCACGTGGTGTCGAGCGGTTGGACTGAGGGACCAGGCCACGAGCCTCCGATGAGCCCACGGCGGCGTGAATTCGCTCATCTCAGGAGACACGTATGGCTTTTGTTCGAGACACCGCCGTTGTCGGCGGCAAAGAGATCACGATCGAGACCGGTAAGTGGGCCAAGCAGGCCTCGGGCTCGGTCATCATCCGCTGCGGCGATTCGATGGTGCTTGTCACCGCGCAGGGCTCCGCGCAGCCCCGCGACATCGACTTCATGCCGCTGACCTGCGAGTACCAGGAGAAGTTCTACTCGGCGGGCAAGGTCCCCGGCAGCTTCTTCCGCCGCGAAGGTCGCACCACGAACGAGGAGATCCTCGTGTGCCGCCTGATGGATCGCCCGATCCGCCCCTTGTTCCCGAAGGGCTGGTTCATCGACACGCAGATCATCGCGAGCGTGATCTCGTTCGACAAGACGAACGCGACCGACGTTCTCGCGATGACCGCCGCGTCGTGCGCCGTGCACCTCTCGGACCTCGTGTGGGCCGGCCCGCTCGCGGGCATCCGCATCGGCCGCATCGACGGCCAGTTCGTGCCAAACCCCACGTTCGCCGAGCGCGAGAAGAGCGACATGGACATCATCGTGGCCGCGTCGAAGGACGCGATCATGATGGTCGAAGGCGAGATGGAGGAGCTGCAGGAGGACACGATCATCGATGCCCTGCTGTTCGCGCATCAGGCCGTCCAGCCGCTGATCGAGCTGCAGGAGCGCCTCCGCGCCTCGAACGGCAAGGAGAAGCGCCCGTTCACGCCCGCCGTCCCCGACGAGGCGCTGGCGGCGAAGGTCAAGGAGTCCGCGTGGGACCGCCTCAAGGAGGTCTCGCTGATCAAGGACAAGAAGGCGCGTCGCGAGGGCATCGGCACGCTTCACGTCGACACCCGCACCGCGCTGACCGCCGAAGGTCAGCCGTGGCACGGCAAGCCGAAGGACGTCGACGCCGCGTTCGCGAAGCTCCAGAAGAAGTGGGCCCGCGGCCACACGATCACCACGCGCACCCGCATCGACGGACGCAAGCCCGACGAGATCCGCGCGATCAGCGTGGAGACCGGCGTGCTGCCCCGCGCGCACGGCTCGGCGCTGTTCACCCGTGGCGAGACGCAGGCGCTGGTCGCCGTCACGCTCGGCACCAAGTACGACGAGAAGAAGCTCGACACGCTTCTCGGCGACAAGAAGAAGACCTTCTACATGGACTACAACTTCCCCCCGTTCTCGACGGGCGAAGTGAAGATGCTCCGCGGCCAGTCGCGCCGCGAGGTTGGTCACGGCTTCCTCGCCGAGCGCTCGGTCGAAGCGATCGTCCCGATCTACGAGGACTTTCCGTACACGATCCGCGTCGTCTCCGACATTCTGGAGTCAAACGGCTCGTCGTCGATGGCCTCGGTGTGCGGCGGTTCGCTCGCGCTGATGGATGCCGGCGTGCCGACGAAGTCGCCGGTCGCGGGAATCGCGATGGGCCTCATGAAGGAAGGTGATGACTACGTCATCCTCTCCGACATCCTCGGCGACGAGGATCACCTCGGCGACATGGACTTCAAGGTCACCGGTACGCGCCGCGGTGTGTGCGCGCTGCAGATGGACATCAAGGTCGACGGTCTGACCCGCGAGATCCTCGAGAAGGCGCTCGCACAGGCAAAGGCCGGCCGCATCCACATCCTGGAGAAGATGGATCAGGCGATCAGCGCTGCCCGCGACGAGGTCTCGATCTACGCACCGCGCATCGTCACGATGCAGGTCAAGCCCGACAAGGTCCGCGACATTATCGGACCCGGCGGCAAGACCATCCGCGCGATCCAGGAGCAGACCGGCGCCCAGGTCGACATCGCCGACAACGGCGTGGTGTCGATCGCGTCGTCGGAGGCGAAGGCCATCGAGCAGGCGCAGGCCCTGATCTCCGGCCTGATCATGGAGCCCGAGGTCGGCGCGTTCTACAACGGCATCGTCAAGAAGATCCTCGAGATCGGCGCGTTCGTCGAGATCATGCCGGGCACCGACGGTCTGCTGCACATCTCCGAGGTCTCGAAGGAGCGCATCCGCGCGGTCGAGGATGTCCTCAACGAGGGCGACGAGGTCGTCGTGAAGTGCATCAAGGTCGATCGCGACGGCAAGATCCGGCTGTCGCGGCGCGAGGCCCTCGAGGCGAACCCGGGCCCGGAAGAGATCCACAACTACATCATCTGACCTGACCTGCGTCAGCGTCGGTGATTGCGGCCCCGTGATGCGGGGCCGTCGCATTTTCGGCTAGAGTCAGGCCGATGGTTCCGCGGGTCCAGATCAAGAAGCTTCGCGCCGATGCCGTGGTGCCGAAGTACATGACGGCGCAGGCGGCGGGTCTCGATCTGTGTGCCGCGATCGACGCGCCGCTCGAGATCGAGCCGGGTGCGCGGCTCGCGATCTCCACCGGGCTCGCGTTCGCGCTGCCGGCCGGCTACGAAGGTCAGCTGCGCCCGCGGTCGGGCCTCGCGCGCGAGCACGGGATCACGCTGATCAACTCGCCTGGAACCCTGGACTCTGATTTCAGGGGCTGTTTGACGGTCCTCGTGATCAACCACGGTCGCACCGCCGTCACGATCCAGCCGAAGGATCGGATCGCTCAGCTCGTGATCGCTCCCGTCGTGCAGGCCGAGCTGATCGAGGTCGACGAGCTCGATGCCACGGCGCGTGGCGCTGGTGGTTTCGGGTCCACAGGCCGATGAGATGAGCGGCGCCGACGACGACGAGACCACGTCTTCGCGGGTGAAGAAGCCGCGTGCGCCGATCCTGCCCTCCGAGACCGCGGAGGGCGCACCGCAGCGACCCACGATTCCCCTCGTCGGTCGCGGCAGCAAGCGCCGCGGCGCGGAGTCCGATGATTTTGCCGAGCGACCCGATGATGCGCCGACGATGTTCGATCCGAATGTGCCGACGGGTGCACGCGGGTCGAGCGAGGACGAGCGGCGCACGAACCAGGGCCCCGCTCAGGCAGATCCATTCCCCGATATCGATGAGAACGACAAGCCGACCGGAGCCACCATGGTCGGCAAGCGCAGTGCGGTGCCGGGAGCGCCGAAGCTCGTGGGTCCACGGGTGCTGCCGCAGTTCGACGGGCGGGTCGATGATTCGAGCCGAACGAAGAAGTGGGAGGCGCCGCAGGTGATGCCCGATGCCGAGCCGACCGGGCCCTCGATGCGCCCACCGCCGGCACCGCAACTCCCGCTCCCGCCGGTCCTGCCGCTCGCGCCGGGGCCGCGGAGCGAACCGATCCGGGTGATGTCGATGAAGACGCCGGCGCCCGCCGAGGACAAGCAGGCGCGGCCCGTGCGCGAGGTCCGGATGCGCGCGATGGCGGACGTTCATCAGACGCCCCCGCGCGGCATGGGCTTTCTGGCGCCTCCGCGCGATCCGAAGCAGGCTCGCTCCCGGCGCTGGCGCGACAACGTCATCTGGGGATCGGTCGCCGTCATCGTCGCTGCCGTCGTGATGCTCGCGGTGTGGTTCCTCGCCCGGTGACCTGGTAAAAGAGGCGCGGACGGTCCGACGATGATCCCTCGATACAGTCGCCCCGAGCTCGCTGCGCTGTGGGAGGACAAGTATCGATTCGAGCTGTGGCTCGAGATCGAGCTCGCCGCGTGCACCGCGATGGAGCGCCACGGCACGGTCCCCGCCGGCACCGCCACGAAGGTCCGCGCAGCCGCGGCCGGTAAGCTCGATCCACAGCGGATCCTGGCGATCGAGGCGACCACGCGCCACGACGTGATCGCGTTCCTGACGCATGTCGAGGAGCTCGCCGGTGAACCCGCCCGCTGGCTCCACCTCGGCATGACTTCGAGCGACGTACTGGATAGCTGCCTCGCACTGCAGACCTCGCGCGCGCTCGCCGAGATCCTGGTGCGTACCGGCGTCCTCAAGACCGCGCTCGCGAAGCGCGCACGCGAGCACGCGAAGACGCCGATGATCGGCCGCTCGCACGGCATCCACGCCGAGCCGGTGACCGCGGGACTGACGTTCGCGCGCTGGCACGCCGAGGTCGCGCGCGCCGAGGTCCGGCTGCGTGCGGCGAAGACGGCGATCGAGGTCGGCAAGATCGCCGGCGCGGTAGGCGTCTACGGCAACCTCGATCCCGCGATCGAAGCCGAGGCGCTCGGTGTGCTGGGGCTGGTGCCCGAGACGGTCGCTACGCAGATCGTCGGGCGCGATCGCCATGCCGAGGTGTTCAACGCACTCGCGCTGCTCGGCACGGCGATCGAGCAGATCGCGCTCGGCGTGCGCCACTGGCAGCGCACCGAGGTCGGAGAGGCGGAGGAGGGGTTCGGCAAGGGCCAGAAGGGCTCGTCGGCGATGCCGCACAAGAAGAACCCGATCCTCAGCGAGAACCTCACCGGCCTCGCGCGCCTGCTGCGCGCGTACGCGGGCGCGGGGCTCGAGGACGTGGCGCTGTGGCACGAGCGCGACATCTCGCACTCGAGCGTCGAGCGCGTGGCCATGCCCGACGCGACGATCCTCGCGGACTTCATGACCGGCCGCGCGACCACGCTGGTCGACGGGCTGGTGGTCCACGCGGCGCGCATGCAAGCGAACATGGACCGTACCGGTGGGCTGTACTTCTCCGAGGCGATCCTGCTCGCGCTCGTCCGCACCGGGCTCGCGCGCCAGGACGCGTACGTGATGGTCCAGCGCGCCGCGCTCGCGGCGATCGCAGAGAACGCCGCCGACGGCCTGACGGGTGCACGGCCCGGTCGGTTTCGCGCGCTGCTCGGCGCGGATCCCGACGTCGCCTCGCGTCTCGATGGAAAGGCGCTCGACGCCGCGTTCGACCTCGAGCACCACCTGCGTCACGCGCCCGCGATCCTCGCGCGCGCCCTTGCCGAGAGAACGACGCCATGACGATCGCCAACCTCGACGACGCGCTCCGCGCCCAGCTCCGCCACACCCTCGACGGCACGCCGTTCACCACGATCGGTGGACGCAAGCTGCCGCGCTATGACGGCAAGGTCCGCGACTGCTACATCGACAAGGAGCGCGGGGAGCGGATCATCATCGTCACCGATCGCCTGAGCGCGTTCGATGCCGTGGTCGGTACCATCCCGTCGAAGGGGCAGGTGCTGAACCAGCTCGCGCGGTTCTGGTTCGAGAAGACCCAGCACATCGCGCCGAACCACATGCTCCGCGTGCCCGATCCGAATGTGATGATCGCGCGCGAGTGCGAGCCGCTGCCGGTCGAGCTCGTGATGCGCAGCTATCTGACGGGCGTGACATCGACCTCGATCTGGAAGGCCTACGAGGCCGGCGCGCGCACGTTCTGCGGCCACGCGCTGCCCGAGGGCATGAAGAAGAACGAGAAGTTGCCGGCGGCGATCCTGACGCCTTCGACGAAGGCGGCGAAGGGCGATCACGATGTCTCGGTGTCGCGCGAGGAGCTGCTCGCGATGGGGCGCATCGAGCCGGAGCTGTTCGAACGCGCCGCCGAGATCGCCGTCGCCCTGTTCGCTGAAGGCCAGCGTCACGCCGCGGCGCAGGGCCTGATCCTCGCCGATACGAAATACGAGATGGGGCTCGCCCCCGACGGCACGATCACGGTGATCGACGAGATCCACACGCCCGATTCGTCGCGCTACTGGTACGCGGACGACTATGCGTCGCGGCTCGAGCGCGGCGAGGAGCCGCGCAGCCTCGACAAGGAGTACGTGCGCCGCTGGCTCTCCGGCGAGGCGAAGTGGTCCGGCGATGGACCGCCGCCGATCATGCCCGACGAGGTCAAGCTCGAGGCCGCACGCCGCTACATCGCGAGCTACGAGATCGTCACGGGCGCGACGTTCGTGCCCGACACCGGGCATCCAGTCGATCGCATCGCGCAGGCTCTGGGGGCCGCGTGATCATCCTCGCCGGCCGCGCAGCTCTCAGCGCGGCACGGCAGGTGCGCGCCCTCGCGAAGGTGCAGGCGAGGGTACGCGGCGTCACCGGTGTCACCGCGGGCTGGACCCATCTGGTCGCGTGCGCGCGCCCGCTGACGGCGCCGGAGCTCGCGCAGCTCGGCGAGATGCTCGCGTACGGTCCGAGGGATGCGAGTGCGGCGGTCTCCCTGTCGCCGCAGACGGTATGGGTCACGCCGCGGATCGGCACCACGTCGCCGTGGTCATCGAAGGCGACCGACATCGCGCATGTCTGCGGCCTCTCCGCGGTGACGCGGATCGAGCGCGCGATCGCCTACGCGATCACGGGCACCGGCGATCTGGGAGCGGTCGGTGCGGCGCTCGCGGATCGGATGACCGAGAGCGTGATCACCCGCGAGGCCGATCTCGCGAAGGTCCTCGCTCCGCCCGGGGAGGCTCGGCCGCTCGGGTTCGTGGCGCTCGGCGCGGATGGCCAGGCCACGCTGCGCGGGGCGAGCACGCGGCTCGGGCTCGCGCTCGCCGACGACGAGATCGAATACCTCGTGAAGCACTACGGCGAGCTCGGCCGCGATCCCACGGACGTCGAGCTGATGATGTTCGCGCAGGCGAACAGCGAGCACTGTCGCCACAAGATCTTCAACGCGGAGTGGTTCGTCGATGGTGCGAAGCAAGCCGCGTCGCTGTTCGAGATGATCAAGCAGACGCACGCGGCGAGCCCGGGCGGCACGCTGTCGGCGTACAAGGACAACGCCGCGGTCGTCGAGGGCTCGACGGCGATGCGGTTCTTCCCGCGCGAAGCCGACAACGTCTACACCGGTGTCCTCGAGCCGGTGCACATCCTCGGCAAGGTCGAGACCCACAACCACCCGACGGCGATCTCGCCGTTCCCGGGCGCCGCGACCGGCTCCGGTGGCGAGATCCGCGACGAGGGCGCGACCGGTCGCGGTGGCAAGCCGAAGGCGGGGCTCGTCGGCTTCACGGTCTCAGACCTCCGGATCCCCGGCGCACTCGAGCCGTGGGAGCCCGAGGCGAAGCAGTGGGTCGGTTCGCCCTCGCGCATCGCGACCGCGCTCGACATCATGCTCGAGGGCCCGCTCGGCGGCGCCGCCTTCAACAACGAGTTCGGCCGCCCCGCGATCCTCGGCTACTTCCGGACGTACGAGCACTTCGAGGCGGGCGGTGTGGTGCGTGGCTATCACAAGCCGGTGATGCTTGCGGGCGGCATCGGCTCGGTGCGCCCCGGTCACGTCGAGAAGGCGAAGGTGCCCGATGGCGCCGCGCTGATCGTGCTCGGTGGTCCCGCGTTTCTGATCGGGCTCGGCGGTGGTGCCGCGAGCTCGCTCGCGCAGGGCGCGTCTGCCGAGGATCTCGACTTCGCGTCGGTGCAGCGCGACAACGCCGAGATCGAGCGGCGCTGCCAGGAAGTGATCGACCGCTGCTGGGCGCTCGGCGACGAGAACCCGATCCTCTCGATCCACGATGTCGGCGCCGGCGGCCTGTCGAACGCGCTGCCCGAGCTCGTCAACGACGCCGGCCTCGGCGCGATGCTGGAGCTGCGAGAGATCCCCACGGGCGAGCCCGATCTGTCGCCGCTCGAGCTGTGGTGCAACGAGGCGCAAGAGCGCTACGTCCTCGCGATCGACCCGGTGCGCGTGAAGGAGTTCGCCGCGCTGTGCGCCCGCGAGCGTGCACCGTGGGCGCAGCTCGGCATCGCCACGCCGGATCGGCGGCTCACCGTGGGTGATCGCAACGGCGGTTCGCCGCCGGTCGATCTCCCTCTCGAGGTCGTGCTCGGCAAGGCGCCACGGATGACCCGCCGCGCCGAGACCATCGCGCCCACGCGCACGAAGCTCGAGCTCGGCACCGCAACGGTCGCCGAGGCGCTCCACCGCGTGCTCGGCCTGCCGGCGGTCGCCGACAAGACCTTCCTCGTCACGATCGGTGATCGCACCGTCGGCGGCATGATCTCCCGCGATTCAATGATCGGCCGGTTCCAGGTGCCGGTCGCCGATTGCGGGCTCACGCTCGCCGGCTTCGATACGCACGCCGGCGAAGTCATGGCGATCGGCGAGCGACCGCCGGTCGCGCTGCTCGATGCCGCCGCCGCGTCGCGGCTCGCGATCGCCGAGGCGATCACGAACCTCGCGGGTGCGCCGATCGGTGCGCTGTCGCGGATCAAGCTGTCGTGCAACTGGATGGCCGCCGCGGGGCACCCCGGCGAGGATGCGCGGCTCTACGCCGGCGTGCGCGCCGCGAGCGAGACCGCGATCGAGCTCGGCATCGGCATCCCGGTCGGCAAGGACTCGATGTCGATGCGGACCGTGTGGGCGGCGCCGCCGCTGCCCGCCGCTGCGAAGGCCGCACCGAGCGCCGACGCTGCACTCGCCGCGCTGGAGAAGGAGAGTCCGGTCAGCGCCGCAGCGCCGAGCGACGACGATGTCGATGCTCAGCTCGCCGCGATGGAGCGCGTCGCGCAGAAGCAGCTCGATCTCGAGGAGCTCGCGCGCATGAAGGGCGCGCCCGCGCCGCACGGCGACCTCGCGGCCGAGCTGCGCGCCGAGGGTCGGATCGCCGGCGCGGTCTCGGCTGCTGACTCGATCGCGGATCGCGTCGCCGGCGGCCCCGGCTCGATCCCGTTCCCGTCGATGCCGTACGGTGCGCGCGACAAGGCGCCGGTTGTATCCCCCGCCTTCACGCGCTCGGTCGTCT
>JBBRBG010000190.1:0-17311 GCA_038206055.1 Haliangiales bacterium | reverse complement strand
TTCGAGGCGCGGTCGGCGCCCACCGATCACGATTTGCTGGACGAGCTCGCCCAGCGTGGCGGCGGCGTAGAGTGGGGCCCCGTCGACGAGACACGCGACGGTGGCGGCCAGCCCGTAGAGGTCGCTGCGTGGCTCGGCGGCGCCGGCGAACGCCTCCGGAGCCATGAACGCCGGGGTCCCGCGCACGCCGGACGCGGTCGCGAGGCCGAGATCGACGAGCACCGCGCGATCCTCGCTCGCGATCAGCACGTTCTGCGGCGCGACGTCTCCGTGCACGAGACCGCCCGCGTGGATCGTCGCGAGCGCGCCGGCGAGATCCGCGAGCAGTGCCCACACCGTGGCGCCCACCGCGCCTTGCCACACGACGGCATCGCTGCGCACGCCCGCGATCCACTCCGCGGCGAAGAATGGCGATCCGGCCGGCAGCTCGGTGCCGCCGATCGAGATCGCCGTGCGCAGGCGCCCGACCTCGTAGACCTTCGGGAGCGACGGATGACGGAGGCGCGCGAGCTGCTCGAATTCGTCGACGAGCATCGCCTCGTGCGGCCCGGTCGGCACGATCTTCAGCGCGCGATGTTCGTTGCCGGACTGGGTATCGACGACGTGGAGCACCCGGCCGAACGACCCGCGACCGACCACATCCACGATGCGATAGCGGTCCAGGATCCGGGGTTCAGGGGTCGACGTCGCGGCCACAACCCATGTCAACGAGATTGGCACCGACTGTCAACAAGATTGACAGTACCTGATCCTCCCGTCGAGAACCGAGAGGGCACCGCACCCGCATGTTATCTTTGGCCCGTGCCGGACGACGAACGGACGCGCCGTCGTCTTTCGGACGCGACGAAGGGGCGGATCGCCGACCTGGCGTCCGGGTGGTCGGTGGATGCCGACCCGGCGGCCCCCGAGCCTCAGGCCACTCCCGCGCCGGAGCCCCACGCGCCCAGCCCACGGAAGAAGCAGAAGACGCTGCCGCCACCGCCGCCCGGATCCGAGGCGCGCCGCCAGCTCGAGACCGCGATCCTCGATGCGAAGGACTCACCCGCGCCCAGCAAATCGGCTGCTCCGGTGGCGGCCATGACGATCACCCCGTCTGCGGCGGCGCCACGGATGGTCGGCTCGGGCGCGATCGCACCGAAGACCTCCGCTTCCGGCGGCATCCCGCAGCCGGCGGCACCGATGAAGACCGCGCCGTCGACATCACCGCCGCCTCCGCCACGCGCCGGAAAATCCGCGACGCAGCCACCTCCGTTGCCTCCCGGCGCGCGTGGCAAGCCAACAACGCGGCCGCCGAACGCCGCCGAGGGCAGCGGCGCGATCAAGCCGCCCGACAAGAGCACCGGTCCGCGCGCCGCGATGCCGCCGTTGCCGCCGACGGCACCGCCGGTCGCACCGTACTCGTCGTCCCCGCCTGGCGCGGTGCCGCGCGCGGGCCGCGAACAGGCGCAGATCGCCGACGCGAGTGACCACGGGCTGACGGTTCCCGTCGGGGAGTTCGAGGGCGGTGGCGGCGGCACGTTGCTCGAGCCCGACAAGCTGCGGATCGCGCACTCGCAGGCGACCATCAAGCGCGATGCATCGAACGCGATCCTGAACGTGGCCGAGGCGCCGCTGACCGTCGTGAAGTCGACGCCCGTCGAGGTGTTGCTCACCGAGAGCGCGGAGCACGGGCGCGGCGATCCCACGGCGATCGACTCGGCAACCGCGAAGTTCGAGCGCGGTGATCCGACGAACCTCGGCCGCCCCGATGCCACGCTCGCCTCGCTCGGGACATCGCCCATGCACACCGCCGCCGGTCGGTTGCGCACCGTGGCGCAGCTGCGCCGGCAGCGCGGCCTGTTCGGCGATGTCCGCTACGTGGCGACCGCGATGTTCGGCGTCCGTCGTTCGCGGCGCGAGCTAGCGGATCTCGAGGCGAAGCAGGAGGTGCGGCAGGCGTCGCGCCGCCGCTATCTCGTCACGCTCGGTCGCACCGCCGTGACCAGCGAGGGCTTCGACAACCCGGCGCTCGGCATCGCGCGCGACCAGCTCGGCGGCGTCGAGGACGAGCGCGCGCGCCACACCGGTCAAGTGGTCGCCGCCGACCAGGAGCTCCAGCGCGTGAAGCGCGATCGCGAGGCCGCCGCGAAGCAGCACGCGACCGATATCTCCGCCATCGACGCCGAGCTCGCCGAGCTGCAGAAGCGCCTCGAGCCTCTGCTGAAGGATCAGGTCGCCGTCACCAAGCGCGGCGCGCAGCTCCGCGAGTCGCTGCGCGCGATCGAGCGGAAGATCGCGGAGACCACCGCGCAACTGGTCACCGTGAAAGGCCCGAAGCAGGATCCCGCGGCGATCCAGGCCGAGCTCGCCACCCTCAAGGCCGACCGGATCGCCGTCCAGCGCGACGAGCCGAAGATCGCCTCCGAGCTCGACGCGCTGAACCCGAAGATCGCCGGGTTCGAAGCGAAGCGCGGAGACTCGCAGAAGCGCCGGATCGATCTGGTCAAGGCCGAGGAAGCCGATCAGCGTCGCGCCGAGGAGCTGCTCGCCGCGATCGGCGCGAAGCGGAAGGTGATGGACCGCGCCGCCGGCGACGCCGAGGTGCTGCGCGACAAGATTCTGTTCGAGCTCGGCGAGCGGCTCTACGTCGATCGGCCGCCCGATCTGTCGCCACAGATGAGCCCGATCGACTCGATCGATGTCGAGCTCGGCGAGGCAGATCGCCGCGTCATGGAGCTGCGCGAGATCATGTCCTCGATCGACAAGCCGAAGCTGTGGCGCGGCATTGCCGTGATCGTGGGAACCCTGCTCCTCGTGGGCGGCTTCGTCGGCTGGCTGCTCTACATGCTGCTCTAGGAGCCGAGCATGCGATCGATGTGGCTGATCGCCGCGAGCGCGAAGACCACGCGCACCGTGCCGAGCAGGAATCCGATCGTCCCGAGCGCGATCGCCGTGGCCCCAGCGAGCCGCGCGAAGCCCGGGGCGGCCTTCTGGCGATAGCCCACCAGACCCGTCCCGATCGCCCCGAGACCCAACCCCACGGCCAGGTAGAGGCCCGGAGTGGGCAGGGCGGCCGCGATGAGGGCGCCGAGCGCCAGCGCGAGGGCAAACCGCTGCATGACCCGACGCTACCGAGGGTGGGCGGACCGGGCCAGTTTCGTGCTACACGAGCCCGCCATGTCCGACGCCGAAGCCCCCGAGATCCGCGCTGGTTTCTGCGCGATCGTCGGGCTGCCTAACGTCGGTAAGTCGACGCTCTTGAACCAGATCCTCGGCCGCCATCTCGCCGCCGTGTCCGCGAAGCCGCAGACCACCCGGGATCGGATCCTCGGCGTCCACGCGATCGATCTTCCGGGCGAGACTCCGGATCGCGCGCAGATCGCCTACGTCGACACCCCAGGCGTCCAGGACGGCGCCGGCCCGCTCCGGCGCTACATGCGCGACGCCTCGGTGTCCGCGGCTGCCGATGCCGATGTGGTGCTCCTCCTGGTCGATGGCACATTCCGCAACGGCCGCACGCCCGAGCACCTGAGCACTCCGGCCGCCGCCGCGCTCGCCGACGCCGTCACGAAGCATCCGCTGATCGTCGCGATCAACAAGGTCGACCGCATCGCGAAGCCGGATCTTCTTCCCGTCATCGAGAGCTGGGCGAAGTGGAGGCACGGCCTCGACGTCGTGCCGATCAGTGCGCAGACCGGCGAGAACGTCGAAGCGCTCGAGCGCGCGATCGGCCGCATGATGCCGCCCGGCCCGGCGCTGTTCCCCGATGACATGGTCACGGATCGCTCCACGCACTTCATCGCGAAGGAGATCATCCGCGAGCAGCTCTACCACCAGCTCGGCAAGGAGCTGCCGTACGCCTGCGCGGTCCAGATCGAGACGTGGAACGAGAAGGGTCCGAACGAGATCGCGATCGGCGCGGTGATCGTCGTCGAGCGCGACTCGCAGAAGGCGATCGTCGTCGGCAAGGCCGGCTCGCGGATCCGCGAGCTCGGAATCGCGGCGCGCCAGGCTGTCGGCGCTGCGCTCGGCAAGACGGTTCACCTGACCTTGTTCGTCAAGGTGCTCGAAGAGTGGAGCCGGGGCGAGATCCAGCTGCGCCGGCTCGGCTACGGCGGAGAAGGCGAAGGCGTATGAGCACCGAACGAGTCCCGCTCCTGGCCGTCGTCGGCCGGCCAAACGTTGGCAAGTCGACCCTGTTCAACCGCCTCGTCGGCGGTCGCCCCGCGCTCGTCCACGACACGCCGGGCCTCACCCGCGATCGCCGCTACGGCGAGACCGACTACTTCGGCACGGCGATCCGGCTCGTCGACACCGGTGGCCTCGATCCCGAGGCGGCGCGCGAGGTGATCGGCGCCGGCATCCATCGCCAGGCGCTGCGCGCGATCGGCGAGGCGGATGCGCTGCTGCTCGTCGTCGACGGCCGCGCCGGGCTGACCTCGATCGATCATGGCCTTGCGAACCAGCTCCGGGTGACCGGCAAGCCCGTGTTCCTCGCGGTCAACAAGATCGATCACGTGGTGCGCGAGGATCTCGTCCACGAGTTCCACGCGCTCGGTCTCGGCGAGCCCTACTCGATCTCGGCCGCCCACGGGCGCGGCATCGATGGCCTGCTCGAGGCGATCGTGAAGGCGATCGCTCCCAAGGCGGCCGCTGGTGATGACGACGACGACGCACCCGCCGGCGACGATGGCGACGACATCTTCGACGTGCTTGGCGACGACGATGCCGAGCCTGCGGACCCCGAGCTCGCCGAGGGCGAGGAGCCCGTCAACGAGGAGCCCGTGCGCCCGCTGCGCGTCGCGTTCGTCGGCCGCCCGAACGCCGGCAAGTCCTCGCTGACGAACCGCCTGCTCGGCGAGGAGCGCTCGCTCGTCCACGACGTTGCGGGGACCACCATGGATCCCGTCGACACGCCGTTCTCGATCGGCGGACGCGACTACGCGCTGATCGACACCGCTGGCATCCGCCGCAAGGCGAAGATCGACGAGGAGATCGAGAAGATCGCCGTGTCGATGGCGATCGGGCAGGTCGCCCGCGCCGACGTTGTGGTGCTCGTGATCGATGCCGAGCTCGGTCCGGCCGAGCAGGACGCGCGGATCGCGGGCATGGTCGAGGAGACCGGGCGCGCGCTCGTGATCGCGCTCAACAAGTCCGACAAGATCTCCGGCGACGCAGCGAAGACCGCACTCCGCGAGCTCACCGACGACACCTTCCACTTCCTGACCTGGGCACCGGTCACGATGCTCTCCGCCCAGCGCGGCGATGGCGTGGATCGCTTGCTCGACCTCGTCGATACGGTCGCGAGGGAATACAAGAAGCGCGTCCCCACGGCGCAGCTCAATCGCTTCTTCGCCGAGGTCATCCAGGAGATGCCGCCGCCACTGCACAACGGCCGCTCGATCAAGATCAACTACATCACGCAGGCGCGCGCGAAGCCGCCGACGTTCGTGCTGTGGGCGAGCGCGCCCGAGGGCCTCGCGCCGTCATACAAGCGGTTCATCCAGAACCGCCTCCGCGAGCGCTACGGCTTTCGCGGCTCACCGATCCGCATCGCGATCAAAGAGAAGAAGGATCGCCACAAGAAGGGCGACGAGCGCTAGCCGGCGGCATAGCGCAACGAGCGAAGCGCGGTGACGCGGGCCGGGTCGCAGCTACTCCGCACGTTCCGTTGCGCCCCAACGACCCTAAGCTCCCCAAGAAGAGGTCTTCTTCTTCAGAAGGAGACTCTGCTTCGGGTCGCTTCGGGACTTTGGGGCGCACGAGCACACGAGCGAATGATCCGCCGACGCGGTCCTGCTACGGAGTGATCGTCAGCGCGCCGCTCGCGGGGTCGAACCGGTTCCCCAGCTCGCCGTTGACCGCGCGCATCGGATCGTAGCCGGCCTGCCACGGCAGGTTGACCGCCATGTTGGTCAGGATCTGCCGCCACGACTTCGATCCCGAGAGCACGCCCACGACGTAGCTCGCGCTCGCCTGGCCCATCCCCTGCCAGTACGCGGGCAGACCGTTGACCACCACGTCGAGTTTCTCGCTGCCGCGCGGGTGCATCGCGAGGAAGTCCTCGTCGTAGTAGTTGAACGACAGGCAGCTGTTGAACAGCATCACCTGATAGCGATCCGGGAAGTTCGCGCCGGAGTACTCCCACGGCTCGAGTGGGCCGTGGCCGAAGTGGCTGTGACCCGTGTACGCGAACACGTCGCCGTGCCAGAACGCCTCGAGGTAGCGCCACCGCGCGTGCTGGCGGATGTCGGCCGAGCCGTCCTCCCAGCCGTGCCACGTGCGGATCTCGACGGTCATCTGCCGCTCGGCGCCGCCCTTCGTCACGCGCACCGGCATCGACCACACGATCCAACGCTCGCTGAACGCGGCGACGACCTGGCGGAGCAGCTCGGTACGCTTCGCGGCATTCGTGCCCACCGCGGCCGGAAACCCCGTACCGTCGACGACCCAGCGCTCGACATCCGCCCACGTCACGTTCGGGATGGCCTGGCCATCGATCGTGAAGTCGAGCAGCCACGCGTTCGGGGTCGTTTCGGTCACCCGCAACGCCGGGAGCTTCGCGCGCAGCTCGCGCTGGAACCGCAGATATTCGACGAGGCCCGAGTCGGTCGGATCTACCTCGTCGTGGTCGACGCCGAAGAATGCGTAGACGACGACCTTCGTGCGTGACTGATCGCCGGCGAAGCCCCAGAGCTGATCATGCTCGGGCCAGGTGGTCGGTGCGGCAACGACGGGCGTCAGGATCGCACGCGTCGCGAGGAACACGCGGCCGGCATCCGCTGGCCCGACCTGGCCCGCCGCGAGCTGCGTGGCCTCCGCATTGATCGCGTTCTGTTCGGCGACGATCCGCGTCTTGCACGCCGATCGCTTCGGCGCGTAGTGGTACCAGAGCGAGTCCGGGTCGGTCGTCTCGTCGACGCAGGCCGGCTGGAGCGAGGCCGAGCGTGCGACGAAATCGCCGTAGAGGAGCGTCAGGTCGACGGGCCCGCTCGGCAACTGCGTGCGCTCGACGAGCGCCTGATCGCGATAGTGATAGCGCACCCGCTCGAGCTCGCCGCCGCCGCGGATCGCGAGCCGCGTGCGCACCAGCTGGATCGCGGCGAGGTTCCGGACCGCGTCGCGATCCGCGATCCCGATGCCCTGCTCGCGCAATGCGCCGATCGCGCTCTTGAGCTGCCGGTGGATCGCGTCCTTTGCCGCGTCATCAGAGGCGCCCGGGGCGACGTCGACGAACGCATCGAAGTCGATCACGTGCTCGACTCCGTCCACCGAGGTCAGATCGTCGGAAGAGGCGGCGTCATCGCCACCGGTCACAGCGCAGGCACCGAAACCGAGGAGAGGGAGCAGGCCAAGCCAGGCGTGGTTCACGCCCCGCCGTCATAGCAGGGGGCGCACCACATTCGCGGTGAGCGAATCCCGGAGGTTGGCCGGGTGATCGCGCGCGGGCGTTGCGCTTCGAAACGCCGCGGGTGGCTACCGGTGTGACCAGCTAGAAGAAGCCCCAGCGCGTGGTGCCACGGACGCCGAGCGTGAAGACGGTGACGTCGCCCCCGAAGCTGGCGAGCCGGGCCTCGAAGCCATAGGAGTGCTGGCGGCTCGCGAGGATGTCGAGGCCACCGCCGATCGCCAGCACCGGATCGAGGCCGCGCGCGATCGGCCCGCCCCCCGTCGCGACGGCGCCGAGGCCGGCAAAAGCGTAGGGGACGTACTTGAGGACGTCGAACCGAAACACGACGCCTGCGTCGGCGAGGCCCGCGTAGGAGGCTGGCGACTGGTCCTTGCCTTCGCCGCCGTAGAACAGGCCGCCCGCGAGCTCGGCGCGAAAGCCGATGTCGGAGCCGATCATGTACTCGTACTGCACCGAGAGCGTGCCGCCGACGGTGGGCGTCACGGCGGGTGGCATCATGTTCTGCGGCGTCGGGTCGCCCGGCACGCTGAAGGTGGCCCAGCCGAGCCCCACCGAGAGAGCGCGCTCGCTGTCTGCCCGCGCCGGTGCCCCCAGCGCCAGAACCACCGCAGCGGCGGCCAGGAGGGCGGGGCGGTACATGGCCCGATTGTAGGCAACTCCGGCCCCGGATCCGCGGTCCAAGGGTGCGAATTGACGTGGTACCGATCGCGGTGCTACATCCGCCCCCGATCCCATGGCCCCCAAGAAGGAAGACAAGCCGGTCCCCGGCATCACGCCGAAGACCGTGAAGCTCGGAGACGAGTCGCTGATGGACCGGATCGTCCCGCACATCAAGAAGATCCTCGTGATGGTCATCTTGGTCGCCGTCGCCGTGTCCGTCATCCTCGTGGTCCGCTGGCGAGGCGAGGTGAAGAAGGAGCACGCCACCAGCAAGCTACTCGACGTGCTCGAAGTCGCGCGCCGTGAGGTCGGACCCGAGGCGCCCGTGCTCCCCGACGCGAAGCCTCCGGCGAAGAAGCCGGAGCCGAAGTTCCCGACCCAGAAGGATCGCGCGGACGCCGTGCTCGCCGTGATGGCGACGAGCGGTACCGCCACCGTGTCGTCGTACAAGGGCGCGATGCTGATGGACGCCGGCAAGATCGACGAAGCGATCGCCGAGTACCGGGCGGGTCAGGGCGCGCCCGATGTCGAGGGCGTGCTGTGCCGCGAAGGCCTCGGGATCGCGCTCGAGACGAAGGCGATCGGCGAGAAGGATGCCGCTGCACGCCAGCGCCTGCTCGAGGAAGCACTCGCAACGTTCACCGCGATGCAGCCCGCCGAGGACGGCCCCCGCCGCGCCTACGCGCTCTACCATCAAGGCCGGATCCAGCAGACGCTCGGCAAGACCGCCGAGGCGAAGGCCACGTTCGAGAAGGCGAAGCCACTCGCTGCCGCCGCCGAGCCCGCGACGCAGGATCCTCAGACCAACGCGATGCTGCTGTCCTCGATGATCGACCGACGCCTCGCCGCGATGTAAATGACGAACCGCCCACTCATCCTCGGCCTCCTCGCGCTCGCTACCGCCGCGTGCGTGCGCGTGCCCACCAACCGCGCCGACGCGATGCGCGCCGAACCGCGCGAGCCGCTCGGCGAGGATCGCCTCAGCCTGCACTGGAAGTTCGTCACTGCGGATCGCCTGACCGAGGTCACCCCGCAGGAGTTCGCGCAATCCGCCGTCTCCGGCGACACCCTGTACACGGGCTCGGCGGGCGGCTGGTTCTATGCGCTCAAGTCGGCGACTGGCGCGGTGCGCTGGCGCAAGAAGGTCGGTTCCGTGTCGAGCGCACCGCTCGTGGCCGGGAACATGCTCTACGTCGGCACGAGCGATGGAATTCTACTGGCGCTCGATTCGCAGACCGGGCTCGAGAAGTGGCGCTACCAGAGTCGCGGCCCGATCTCACAGAGGCCGATGACCACGAGCGAGCTCGTGATCTTCTCGAACGAGGCCGATCAGGTCGTCGCCGTCGAGGCGACCACCGGCAAGTACAAGTGGCAGTACAAGACCGAGACGCCCGAGGAGTACACGTTGCGCGGTCACGCCGGTGTGGCGATCGACGGCGACCTGGTGTTCACCGGCTTCTCGAACGGCACCATGGTGGCGCTGCGCCGCGACTCCGGCTCGGTCGCGTGGTCGACGTCGCTGAAGGCCGAGGCGGATCGGTTCATGGACGTCGACGCCACGCCGCTCGTCATCGGCGATCGTGTCTATGCCTCGTCGTCGTCGGGTGGCGTCTACGCACTCGACAAGACCACCGGCCTCGTTCGCTGGCGCCTCCCGTTCTGGGATGCACGCCTGCCGAGCTCGTCGGGCAACGTCGGTGGGCTCGCGAGCGATGGCAAGATGCTGTACGTCAGCGTCGCCGACCTCGGGACCTATGCGATCGATCTCGCGGGTAACGTCGTGTGGCGCGTCGGTGCGAAGGACGGCGGTGAGCCGGCAGCTCCTGTGGTGTTCTCCGAGCTGCTGCTCTACTCGCTCGCGAAGGACGGCATGTTCATCGCCGACCGCAAGACCGGTGAGACGCTCGAGTACTTCGATCCGGGCGACGGCATCTCCGCCGCGCCGACGGTGACGGGCGATGGCCGCCTGTTCGTGATGTCGAACCGCGGCATCCTCTACGCGTTCGATCTCGACTGATCGCTACAGCGGATCAACGAACGGCAGACCGGGTCGCGCGATCAGGTAGCCCTGGAGCAGATCACAGCCGAGGTCGACGAGGACCTGAGCCTCGGCATCTGTCTCGACGCCTTCACCGATCACGGTGATGCCTTGGTCGCGGCACAGGTCGGTGACCGAGCGGATCAGGCGCTGCTTCATCGGGTGCTTCTCGACGTCGCGGACGAGCGACATGTCGAGCTTCACGAGATCGCAATCGAGCAGCGTGAACGTGCCCATGCGGGCGTGGCCGCCGCCGAGGTCGTCGATCGCGATCCGGTAGCCAAGCTCGCGCAGCTCGGCGACGCGGTAGCGCAGATCGATCTGCCCTTCGAGCGACGTGCGCTCGGTGATCTCGAGGATCACGCGCGCCGCGATCTTCGAGAGCGGCGCGAACGCCGAGGTGAGCTGCTTGTCGCACAGATCGAGCAGGTGGAGGTTGATGAACACCACGCCGCGCTCGGCCGGTGCCGCGGCGAACACCTTCGCGCTCTGCGCGCGCACTGCACGACCGAGCGTGGGAATCCGTTCGAGGCGCTCCGCTGCGTCGAGGATCGCGCCGGGGTGGGGCAGGGACTTGTCGGTCGAGCGAAGCAGCGCCTCGTAGCCGAACCGTGCGCGCGTGCTCGCGTGAACGATCGGCTGGAAGTGCATCGTCATCGCTGCGAGACAGCGATCGAGCTTGTCTTCGAGGTCTCGGAGCTGGTCCGCCTGATCC
The DNA here is from genome assembly GCA_038206055.1 of Haliangiales bacterium. Lineage (GTDB taxonomy): Bacteria > Myxococcota_A > Polyangia > Haliangiales > Haliangiaceae > JABFXX01. Next base: position 6,508 of record JBBRBG010000190.1, on the reverse strand, counting down.
GCCACCTCGTACAGTGGTAGCGGATTTGTCCCGCTTGCGAACGCAGGATCGGCTGCCTTCGTTGCCGCTGGGGGTGCTGCGATCGGCGGCAGGGGCCGACCATCTTGGGGACGCTCGAACGACACTACGCCCATCGTACACAGCCGATCCGGGCATAGCCAAGTCCGTTTCCTTCAAGAAGACGGGGCGTTGGCGGAGAATGTACGCAGTTGTACGTACTAGCAGAGGCGGCGGAGATGCTCCCGGAACTCGGCGACCACGAGGGAGGCCGGGTGCTTGTCGAGCTCGGAGTTGATCAGGTCGTCGACGATCGGCAGGTCGAGCACCAGGCGGTAGAGCATCATGCAGGCCCGCATCGACAGCGGGATGAACCGGGCCTCGCCGTGGAGGACCACGTTGGACGACGATGGTGTCGACCAGGCAATGGTCAGGTTCGCCGGATCGTACTTGTAGTTGAGCGTGTAGCCGAGCGAGCCGCGCTCGAGCTTTCGCGTGAACGCTACCTGGTCGGGCCGTCCCTCCGAGGTCCGGCGCGTGACCCGCGCGGTCTGCACGATTGGCAGCCAGCGGGGGATCTCCACGGCGTCGGCGAACACCTCGTACGCGACTCCCGCCCCTACCGTCAGTGTCGTCGAGACCTCGCTGGTGAGCGGGGAGATCGAGGGAGCAAATGCGAGTGCGGTGGCCATGGGGTACGTCCTTGTTGAGACGGATTCCCTCTGAGCAACCGCGATACCAGGTGCTCGTCACGGAGTTACGCGCAGTTGAACTGGGTTCTCCATGCTCCAGACCGGCGGCTCGAGTTGCCGCAGGAAAGATCGGTGTCCGCTAACAGCCGTCACCACCCGCGGCCCCACCCGGCTGGCAGGTCGCGCAACTCCATGTCCAGCGCGGAGGATCGCCGAGCTGGTAGGCCTCGATGGGCGTCTTGCAGCGACGACACGGCTTGCCACTGCGGCTGTAGACGAAGAAGCGCTCGTCGCCAGGCACGTCGCCGGCGAGACGATCTCGGGTCGTGCGCGCACCTGGTCCGAGGTTCTCCAGCATGAGCTCGCGCGCGGTCTCGAAGATGTCGACCAGTACCGCGTGAGCGAGCGTGCTCACGCGGCGCCGCGGATCCACACCACGCAGGAACAGGACCTCGGACTTGTAGACGTTGCCGATGCCCGCGGCGACTCGCTGATCGAGAACGACGTCCGCGACCGTGCGGCTGGCGTGTGCCGCGGCGCGCGTGGCGGCGAGCACCGGATCGAAGACCTCGCCGAGTACATCCTGACCGAGCGACGCGATGGCGTGCCCGTGCAGCGGCGCGCGCCGGTCCGAGATCTCGATGGTGCGCGCCCCGATCCACAGCGCGACCGTGTCGGCCGTGGTGATCGCGAGCGTCAGCCGGCCGGGCGACATCTTCGCGATCATCCGTTCGCCCTCGGCGCGCGGATACGATCTGTGCCGCCCGTACATCCCGAGGTGCGCGCGCAGATACGTCCCGTTCGCGAGCTCGATCACCAGGTGCTTGCCGTGCGCAGCAACCGAGGTGACGCGCTCTCCGGCGACGTCGCGCACGAGCCCCTGCGTCGTCACGCGCTCGAGCATCTGGCCGACCAGCTTCGGGCCGAGCTGCGCCGCGATCCGGTGAATCGTGTCGCCCTCGGGCACGGGGACACCTTGTCCGGCAATGGGGACGCTTTCAACTTGCGCAACTTGCGATCGCGAAGCTCGCGAAATCTCGTCAGCGTGCAGCCGCAGACGTGAACACGCCGCGCGCCATCAGCGAACGCTCCCGGGTTGCGCGCTCCGCGTACACCTTCTGACGCAGTGCGAGGATCTCCGGTTCGGGGAGCGCGGTCGCCGCAAGCTCGACCAGGTGCGCCGCGAGTGCGAGGTCGCCGGACGCCGCGAGTGCTTCGGCGCGGGATGCGAGCACCGCCGCGCCGCCGGCGAGCGCGCACAGCTCCCTGGCGAGATCGACCTCGCGCGCCGGCTTGAGGTGCGCGGGATTCCCGTCCCACCAGCCGCCGTAGAGCCGATACAGGTTGCGCACGATGAACTCGGGTTCGTCGTAGACCGGCGAGAGGTACGGCCGCGCGAGGAGCTCCGGCGGTGCGGCGACCTCGCCGAGCACGCGATCGAGCGACGCGCCCTGGTTCATGAGGGCGATCACCTGATCGACGAGCGACTCGAGGAAGCTCGCCGTGTCATCGAGCGCGCGATGCACGGCGGCGGCGCCCCAGATCGGAACGCCGTGACCGGGCGCGAGCACCTCGGCTCCGATCGCATCCATCGCGCGCAGCGCACGCGCCCACTCGCGCGGGAACCGCTGCACCTTCTGCGGATTGCCGCAGTTCGGCGACGCCCAGATGAACAGGTCACCGGTACAGATCACGCCGGCATCCGGCACGTGGACCCACAGATGATCGTCGGTCTCGCCGAGCGCGTGGGAGAGCTCGAACCGCCGGCCGCCCACCTCCACCGTCTTGCGATCGACGACGAGCTCGTCGGGAGCGCGGAACTCGCTGGGAAACTGCGCACCGGTCTGGAACTGCCGGCGGTTGATCGCGTTGTTCCATCCGCGGGTCAGCCGATATCGCTCGAACCGGCGGGGCACGGCCTCGTGCGCGATCACGTGCACGGGACGGCCGGTCGGCTCGCGTTCGTAGAGCTCCACGCCGAAGCAGTGATCGACGTGCCCGTGCGTCCACACCGCCGTGTGTACCGGCTCCGCGATCGCCTTGCGTAGCAGGGCGCGCGTTGGCTCGGCGAGCACGAAGCTGCCGGTATCCACGAGCACGAGGCCGGCGTCCGTCGCGAACGCCGTCACGTTCGCGAAGCTCGAGACGAACCAGCTCCGCGGTGCGAGCTCCTCGGCCACGAACTGCGGCGCGAGCGGCTGGGTCGCATCGATCGACTGGGTTCCATCCAGGAGCTCCGAAGACAGCTCGCGCAGGCTCGGCATGCTGCTAGCGTAAGCCAGATGCGGACCGCGATCATTGCCGTGAGCGTGCTCGTCGCCAGCCTCGCATCGGCGGCCCCGAGGCTGCCGGCCTCGCCCGGCAATCCGCCTCAGCTCGCTTCACACCACCTCCGTGATCGGCCCACGTCGCGTCACTCGTCGTCGGCATCCTCGCCGTCGTCGGCCGCCGGCTCCGGCTCGGCCGCGACCGGTGCGGCGATCGCGCTGCGGATCACCAGACCGCGGTAATCGATGCGGGCGCCGGCCGCGAGCAGGCTGCGCGCGAACGGCGACTCGGGCGCGAGGACGCCATCGATCGATTCGATCAGCAGCTCGCGGCGGCGCGCCTTCGCAGCGATCCGCGGCAATCCGACGGATAGCGCGAGCTCGATGGTCTCGTCGGGCAGCGGCGCGGTGGTGAATCGCTTCGCCTTCGGCTCGAGCCATACCGCGAGCGCACCATCGACCAGGATCGCCGTGGCGCCCACGCGCCGCGCCGGGCGCGCATTCGCATCGCGCAGCTCTGGCCAGGGCAGGGCGCTGCCCCACGCGTTCGCTGGATCCGTGGCGGCGAGCACGTCGACGCGCGCGGCCTGACCGCGCGGCGCCTCGCGCAGGCGATCGATCGCGCCGGGCCACGCGAACTGCGCGGACTCGAGCCCATCGATGAAGTAGCCGCGGCGCACCGTACCTGCGTCCTCCATCGCGCGCAGCACGTCGCCGACCGCGGTGAAGCCGCCGGGCAGCTCGTCGGCCTTCGCGGTGGCCCGGCCCGCGAACCCCCAGCGCTCGAGCAGCGCGGTGGCCTGCGCGAGCGCGCGCGCCGTGCCCGTGGGCTGCGCGCCGAGTGAGCTGACGAGCGACCATCGGCCGCCGAACGTGGCGTGGGCGTTCGCGCGCCGCGCGTTCGGTGCCGCGAGCGAGCGCAGCGGAGCGAACGTATCGTTCGTGATCACGCCGGCCCACACCAGGTCCCACAGCGCGGCGACCACATCGGCACGCGAGCCATTCGCCGCGGACTCGATCGCGACGAGGAACGACGCGCCGGAGCCTCGCAGATGATCCTCGATCGCCGCATGGATCGGCGAGGGATGCGCGACCGGTGTGGGCTCGGGCGCCAGAGCGAGCGCCCGATCGCGGCGCAGCAGCACCACGCGGCCGTCCTTCGTGCCGTGCGCGCCCGCGCCGACCCACACCAGCTCGCCAGCGGCGCCGAGCTCGTCGAGCATGCGCGGGTGGTAGTCGAGGATGCGCGCCGGGAGGATCCGCTGCTCGAGCTCGGTGAACGACAGCGGCACGCCTTCGAGGCGACCGATCGCATCACGCAGCGCACCCACGCCGCGCCGCGGCTGATCGAGACCGTGCCAGCGCGGGAGGAACGCGGCGAACGTGCGCGCATCGACGGGCGCGACCTGCGCGCGCAGCTTGCCGAGCGTGCGGCGCCGGAGCTGGCGGAGTACCTCGGGATCGCAGCTGTCCTTGTGCGTACCGCCAGGACGCAGCTCCCCACGCACGAGCTGACCGCGTGCTTCGAGCAGCATCAACACGGGCTCGATCTGCCCGGGCGGCAGCCCCCAGCGCCCCGCGGGGCCATCCGCCGTGAACGGGCCATGGGTACGCGCGTAGCGCCCGATCAGCGACTCGAGCGGTGCCGCGGCGGGCTCGAGCAGCGCGGCCGGCAACCCGGGCGGGAGCTGCACGCCGAGGCCATCGCGGTAACGCGCCGCATCCTCGGCGGCGATGTATCGCTCGGCGCCCGCGATGCGGACCAGCGCGATTCGCCGGCTGCCGAGCAGCGCACGCAGCGAGGCCTCGAGATCCGGTGCCACGCTGCGCGCCGCGAGATCCTCTCGAGACAGATCGCCGAGGCGGCGCAGCAGATCGTGCAGCTCGTCGGTATCGCGCGCCTTGCGCTCCTCGGCGAGCTGCTGCAGCTCGGACTCGACCTCGTCGAGCACGTCGGAATCGAGCAGGTCGCGGAGCTCGCCGCCGCCGATCAACTCGCGCAACAGGCCGCGATCGAGCGTGAGCGCCTGCGCCTTGCGCTCGGCGAGCGGCGCATCGCCCTCGTAGAGAAATGCGGCCACGTAGTCGAACACCAGCGAGCGCGCGAACGGCGACGCCGCCTCGGTGATCGCCGGCTCGACCCGGATCGCGCGCGACCGCAACTGGCGCAGCACGTCGACGAGCGCCGGCACGTCGAAGATGTCACGCAGGACCTCGCGGTAGGTCTCGAGCGTGATCGGGAACGCCGGAAACCGCAGTGCCACGCCCATCAGCTGCTGCGCCCGTAGTCGCTGCGCCCACAGCGGCGTGCGCTGACCGGGACGGCGCCGCGGCAGCAGCAGGGCGCGCGCGGCATTCTCGCGGAAGTGGCTCGCGAACACGCTCGAGCGCGCGAGCTCGTCGACGAGCGCGTTCTCGACCTCGTCGGGATCCGGAAGCAACTGGTCATCGGTCGGCAGCAGATCGCCATCGGCGAACCGCAGCGCGATACCGTCGTCGGTCCACAGCGGATGGATCGGATAGCCGAGCTCGCCTTCGAGGCGCTTCGCGAGCACGAGCGCCCACGGTGCGTGAACGCGGCTGCCGAACGGCGTCAGGATGCACACCCGCACGTCGCCGAGCTCGTCGCGGAAGCGCTCGATCGTGATCGCGCGGTCTGTCGGCACGCTGCCGGTCTGCGCGCGCTGATCCGTGAGGTACTGGACGAGATTGTCCTGCGCGTTCTGGTCGAGCTTGTAGTCATCGGCGAGCCACGCGCGCGCGGCCACCGGATCACCGGCGAGCTTCGCATCGAGCTCACGACAGAACGCACCGAGTGCCTGTCCGAGCTCGACGGGGCGGCCCGGACCTTCGCCGCGCCAGAACGGCATCTTCCCCGGTTCGCCGGGCGCGGGTGTGACGATCACGCGGTCTCGGGTGATGTCCTCGATCCGCCAGGTCGTGGCGCCGAGGATGAACGTCTCGCCCTTGCGACTCTCGGCGACCATCTCCTCGTCGAGCTCGCCGACACGAGGACCACTCGCACCCACGTGCACCGCGTACGTGCCGCGATCTGGAATCGTTCCACCCGAGATCACGCTGAGCAGCCGCGCGCCCTTGCGACCGACGAGGGTGTCGGTCTGGCGATCCCACGTCAGCCGCGGCCGCAGCTCGGCGAACTCGTCGGACGGATAACGACCGGCGAGCATGTCGAGCACGCCGACCAGCGCCGCTCGCGACAGGTCGCGATAGCTCGACGCGCGCCGGATCACGCGCTCGAGATCCTGCACCTGCCAGGGATCCGCGGCGACCATCGCCACGATCTGCTGGGACAGCACGTCGAGCGCGCTATCCGGCACACGGATCGCCTCGACCTCGCCATCGAGGATCTTGCGCGCCACCACCGTTGCCTCGAGCAGATCGCCGCGGAACTTCGGCAGGATCCGCCCGATGCTCGTGCCCCCGACATGGTGACCGGCGCGTCCGATGCGCTGCAACCCTCGCGACGCGGCGCCAGGTGACTCGACCTGGACGACGAGATCCACCGTCCCCATGTCGATGCCGAGCTCGAGC
>JBBRBG010000189.1:0-17320 GCA_038206055.1 Haliangiales bacterium | reverse complement strand
TCGAGCTGGTTACTCGAGGCCCTCCATCTTTTCGGCGTCCTTGCGGAGCCAGATCGTAACGGCCAGATCTTCGAGGCCGCGAGTTTCGCGCCGACCGGCTCAACCGTCAGAACACGACGGAATCAGGCCGCCATCAACACAGGAGCAAGTGGAAGTAGAGGAAGCCGGCGTAAGGATGCCAGCGCCGCACGAGGTATCGAACGCGATCGTAGTCGAGCGGCGTTCTGAGCTTCATCCAGCGCTGGAGATTGGTCCTCGCACCCACGTCGTCGCCCGGGAACATGTTGATTCGCCCGAGCCCACGCAGGAGGACATACTCCGCCGTCCAGCGGCCGATTCCGCGCAGCGTCAATAACTTCGTGATCGCGTCCTCGTTCTCGAGCTCATTCAACGATTCCAGATCGAGACCAGCCTGCACCTTCGTCGCGAGCTCGAGCAGCGCGCGCGCCTTGGCCTCACTAAATCCGAGCGCACGCAGGTCCGACGACTGGAGCCCGACGATGTCTCGCGCGCGGGGGAAGCCATGCACCTCGGTGGCGCCGATCGTGATCGAGGGTCCACAGCGCTGCGCGAGTCGTGCGAGCAAGATGATCCCGACGGTGAGACTGAGCTGCTGGCACGCGATGCCGTTGACGACTGCCTCGAATACGGTGGGAAACCGCGGCGGCTTGAGCCCGCGAAAGTGCGCGACCAGGAGCGAGAGCAGTGGGTCGGCGTTGGCGAGACGATAAAATGCGCGAAGATCGATCTGCAAGCCCAGGAGGCGATCGAGTGCGTCGGTCACGACGGCCCGTGTCGTCTGCGCGAGCATCTCGCCGGAAGCGGTCACGCGAAGCGACGGATGCGCGGGCGTTCCCGCGGCGACCACCTCGATGTTGACCGGGCGGTCGTCCACGGTGATCACGCGTTGGTACGTCCGGCCATCCCATCGATCGACGAGGTTGGTAGGGCGGCGCCGGATCGCCCAGACACTGAGGTCGAGCCTGAATGGCGCGTGTGGACGAAGCACGATCGACAGGTGATCGAGCTGATCCGTCCGCGCGTGGAGTGATTTGGTTGCTAGCACGACGACACCTCGTCAGTAGCCGGTGAATTCCTCGGTCCGGATGTCGTCATCATCGACGGCCGCCGCATTGAGCATCGCGTGCAACCCCTTCACCATCCCCGGCGGCCCGGCGATGTAGTAGATCGGCTTCGCTGCTTCCTCCACCTCCTCGAGATGACGCGAAAGGAGCTGCTGATCGATCAATCCGGTCTCTCCCGTCCACGGTCGATGCGAGCTCGCCATGTCGGTCATCGTCGCGATCAGCTTGTAGTTTGGGTTGGCCTCTTGCAACGCGGCGAGTTCGTCGAGAAACGCCGCATCCTCTGGTCGCCGATTCGACCCAGTTCGTCAGCACGTGGAAGAACTTGTCGAAGCCCGCGACGAGTGGCGCAACGACAAAGACGACATGAAGGAACTCGTACGCCTCGCGCGCGTGACGAACGAGCTTGGGCGCGACGGACGCCGTCCCACATCCGATATGCTGAACCATTGGCGTTGTCTCGTGCATGACGCGATCCAACCGGCCTCATCGGGCAGGCCGGGGACGAGGGGTTTGCCGGGCTCTGAGTCGCTCAGGAACCTCCGCACGTCGTCCTCCTCGCTTCGACACCGGATAGCTCACGGTCCCATGCTTGCGGTCGATGCGCGCAAACGATGTCGCGGTTGCTGCCGGAGCGTTGGTTTCGCTGAAAATGTGAAACACGGGAATGCCGTGCGCGATCACGTGATCGGCAACGATGCGGCGGTGACATCGCCACCACAGGGCCTCAGCGCACATGACGGCGCACGTCGAGCGCGCAGCGAGCGCCATCAACTTGTCGAGGTCATCGACGAACGGCTCGGTGTCGGCGTAGTCCGCATAGTTCTTGAACGCGACATTGTCCCAACCCGCGTTGCGCGATGGATCGGCAACCTGTGATTTCGTGCGGCGACCACCGAGTGCTGAGAGCACGACGTATGCGATCCCGTCCACGGGGAGTTGATCGACGAGAACGGGTTCGTTGAATTGCGGATTCGTGCGCGAGCGGCGGAACCGGCGAATGTCGACGAGCGTGGAGACCTGCCACGCACGAAGCACCGCAACGAGCTCGGCATAGGTTCGTGTCGAGTGTCCGATCGTATAGATCGGGTGCCGACCGGATCTCGTGGCCGTTCGGCCCGGTTGAAGTCGCACTTTGCTTTGTTTTTCAAGCGCGGGTGACCCCACGAGGATCTGATGATCGCAAACACGTGAGCCGGTGATCATGGAGCCCACTTCCAGTCCGGGCACGCACGGTGCATCGCCCCGATTCGATGACAACGTTCAAGGCTGGAGATCGCGTGGGTTGGAACTCGGAAGCCGGCCGCGTAACCGGAGTGATCCGCAAGAAGATCAGCTCGCCGACCAAGTTCAAGGGGTATACCGTTCGCGCGTCCACAGACGAGCCGCAGTATCTGATCGAAAGCGAGAAAAGCGATCACCTCGCGATGCATAAGGGAGCTGCGTTGCACCACCTGCGGCGCCGAACCAAGCCGAAGCGTCCGAAGCTGCGCCAGCGTCGTCATGGCACGTGAGGACTCGGGAGTACGCGACCATTCGCGCCAATCCTCGTGGCGCGCTTCGTTGCCAACGAGCACATGCGCTCGCCGTGCGCAGGGATCGTGCGCTCACGCGTGGACTCCGACGAGCGGACTCGGCTCCGCTGCGTATTCATGGCTGTGCGCACCGACTGTGCACATCTCGAACCGCGTGCGTGCCATGGATCCACTCGACCCAACGTACTCCGAGATCGGAGACCGCGCGGCGGTTGGCCCGCGCGCACGTCACGATCACGCCCCTCGATCGGCGCAACCAGTGCCCTTCGCGCCGGTTGCGATTCCACCAGTGTACGGTCCGATGGCTCCCCCACGATCGGCTCGCAATAGTCTTCGTCGGGGTGGCCGATGATATTTGAGCGTTGGGGTTTCAGCGCGTGCTTCCGCGTGAGCTGTCTGGACGCATCGAAGATCGCGATCGAGCGTCATGGTACGAGCGCTGCAAAACCCTCGACCATGCGGAACACGAGTGACGACGACCGAGGGCGGCTTTCCAACGGAGCGCGACCAGCCATGGAGGAGTTGACCGTGTTGCGCGTCAGCGAGCCCCTCGCAGAGCGGTTGGCGCTCGATGGTCGCGCGATCCGGCGTTGGGAGAACGAGGGTGGCCAGTGTGAACACGCGGCGTAGACGGAGGACAACGACGGTTGTAGCGGCACGACCTGACCGTGCATAGGCTGCTGCACGAGGTCGCCTACCGCGGCGGCAACGCGATCAAGTTCCTGCCGGCGGGCGGGCAGGAGGTCCACGCACGGGCGGAGGGCGCCGAGGTCCGGGCCTGCGAGAGGTACGGAACTGCGCACGTCTTGCGGGCGAGCGAAAGCCGCCGCAAGCCAGTCGCGATCGATCGACACGGTCTGGATCAACCGGGTTTCTGGTCGACGCGTGGCGTGAGGTAGATGCGACCTTGCCTCACGACCCACGGGACGAACCCAACCAGCCAGCCGACCGCAGCGCCCGCGAACCAGGCGTAGGGATCTGGTACCAGCTCGGCGAGGATCCGCCCGACGGCCACCAGCTGGATCGTGATGAACGCGTACCACGCCACGGGCGGCATCACGAGCGGACGCCCCGAATGACCCTGCGTGACACGCGTGACCATCGCAATGAGAACGCTGCCGAAGAACCCGATGAACAGCGCGTGAGCGGGTGCTCGCCCGAACCGGTGGGCGTCGGTCACCGCGAAGGCCAGGCTGTCGATCGCATAGAGTGCCATCGCGAACGGCAACCACGCGAGCCCGAGAAACAACACCGTGAGGAGTGCCGGCTTGGCGCCGCGCGGCCACCACCGCCACCACGCGAGCGACGTCAGCACGAGCAGCGCACCGTCGGCAATCCAGAGCCACGCGGAAGCGTGGGCGAGATCGAGCACCAGGTGGAGCAGCCCCGCGGTCCATACCGCCGTGAGCAGCCACAGCGGTCGCCAAGGTTGATAGCCGGCGACGACGCCACCGGCGAAGAACGGGAACATCCGGTGTGCGACCGTGAAGAACACCGGCAGCAACATGCCGAACGTGCCGATCGTGATGCTGACAGGCGCCCAGGCCGGTGACGCCCCGAGAAGGAACGCGCCGAAGGCGACGATGCCGAGGTACCCCAGCCCGAGCGCGGCGACACACGACCGCGCGTGCCAGGTCGTCCCCTCCTCGCGCCACAATACTGGAACCAGCGCAGCGAGTGCGGCGCTCCAACCCACGAGCGTCAGCGCCACGCCGATGACGATCGCGGTGTGCGAACCGAGCGCGCCGGCTAGCGTCGCGAGTTGACCGCCGATCAACGCAAGGCCAACGGGCACGAACCGCCACCGGGTGAGGTCCGGCTGCTTCGTCCACTTCGGGAACGTGGTCAGCAGGAAGCCGAAGATGAAACTCGGCAACATCTGGTACTGCATCACGAACGCGTGCAACCAGCCCGGGAACACCGGTGGGTACGGCAGCACGAACGCTTCGGGCCAGCGCGAGCTGATCAACCACGCTGCCCACCACATCATCGCGAGCATCACGTTGGTCGCGCCAGCGAAGAACATCAGGCGGTGTGGGGCGGCGCCGAGTCGGCGTGCTGACAGACTCCGCAGGCCCGTCTCCGCTTGCAATTCGGTGCCATCCAAGCCGGCGGGCATGTCAGAGTCCGATCTCATCGCGGCCACGCGCCATCGTTTCTTGCGAGATCGCGGGCGCGCGGTGGGCATCGTTCTGGCGAAACACGGTGGCGTTCGCGGGATCCAGACCGATCGCCAGGTAGTCGCGCGTGAACGCGGCGAGTCGTGAGGGCTCGCGCAGCGTGGTCAAGAAGGTCCGCGATGAACAGGAGCAGCTCGCCCTGATCCTGGAGCGCGAGCTGCTGCGGCATCGCCCCGAAGTAGTCGCCGAGGTGAAGCCGACCACTCAGCTGGAGTCCCGGGACGATGCGCACATGCAAAGCGTACAGCGTGTCCAGGTCCCAATCACCGATGGCGACGCGATCGCTCACCACGCAGAGCTACCGCGTGCTCGGTAGCTCGATCCGACTTGTTTCTTCGATAGGAGCAGCTCTTGCACGTTCGGTATCGGCAGTGCGTGAACATCTTGTAATGGGCAAACCAGAGTCCCCGGAATTCGGAGTGGTCTTCGACTTCACGACGATCGATCAGGAGTTGCGAAGCGAGGAGGCCTACGCCCGCGAAGGCCATACGGCGCGGACGTTGGTGCGGGAGCACGACTTGCGCGTCGTGCTGGTCGTCATGAAGGCCGGTAGCCGCATGGAAAAGCACACCGCGAATGAGACCGTATCGATCCAGACGATCACGGGGTGCTTGCGCTTGCAGCTGCCGCGCCTCGCTCGACAACGCGAAGACCGGATGGTCGATCTCCCCGTCGGTCGACTTCTCGTGCTCGAGCCCGGGAACGAGCACGACGTCGAGGCGGTCGGCGAAAGCGCGTTCTTGCTCACGTTTGGCTGGAAAGACAAGCCTCCGTCGACCTGACGAGCCCCACGTTCGCATGACTCGTACGACGGCCGTCGATGACGATGTGCTGGCGGTATGCTCGGCCGCTACGGCGTTGCGCTCACTTCGCGTGGTGTTCAACCAATGCGCGGTTTCGTGCAAGCTCGGGCCGCATCCCTGAGACCGCCTTGGGAAGCTCGAACCAGAACAAACATCCGTACCCTGGCGGTGCGATCAGACCGAGCGAACCCGCGTGCGCGCGGACCAGAGGATTCAGAGTGACCAGCTCGAGCCCGATTCCCTCGCTCGACGACCGAGCTGCAGATAGGGATGGAGCTCCGCTGATGCTGCTCGCAGCGATGCCAGGGCCCGTGTCCTCCACTTCGATTCGCCGCCGGCCGTTCGATGACACTTGCTGCATCGAGCAGCAACGGCAATGAATGCGGCCGGCGGTTCGCCGCGCTTGGTGCGTTCGAGCTATCACAGCACATGCCCAGGTCCGAACGCTCTCCACTCGTCGTGCCTCGGGCATGGATCCAGGTCGCACTCCTAACCTTCGTGGTCGGATTCTCGATCCTCGGCTACCTCGCGTATCGAGCCTACGCGGATCATCCGCCGGTGCCTCGCGAGACCGTCGCCACTGACGGCACGCAGCTGTTCAGCCGTGAGGACGTGTTTCGCGGCCAGATGGTGTTCGAGAGGTACGGCCTCATGGAGTACGGAACGATCTTCGGCCACGGCGCGTATCTCGGTCCGGACTTCACGGCCGATTACATCGAGCGTTCTCGCGGGTTGATGCGGACGTTCTATGTGGCGAACGGCACGGCGGATCCGAACACGCGCATCGTCGATGACTTCAAGATCAACCGCTGGGATGCGGCGAGCGACGTGTTGACCTTGACACCTGCACAGGTCGCCGCGATGCACGACCTCGAGGCGTACTACGGACGCTGGTTCGGTCCCGCAGATCGTCAGCAGGGGCTTCGTCGTCCCACGATCGGCGCGGACGAGATGCCCTCGCTCGTCGCGTTCTTTGCGTGGTCGGCGTGGGTGGCCACCGCCAACCGACCCGGCGAGACCTACTCGTACACGAACAACTGGCCGCCGGCACCGGCGATCGGCAACACGGTGACCGCGGATGCGATCCTGTGGTCGGCGCTGTCCTTGGTCGCGCTGCTGGTCGCCATCGGGGCGACGCTGTTCGCGTTTGGCCGGTTTCGTAACCTCGGCTGGCCCGACGAGCCGCCGGCAGATCGTACGATCGTGTTTCGCGAGCCGAGCGAGGTCCGGCTCACGCCGGCACAGCGATCGACGGTCTGGTTCTTTCTCGTCGTCATCGCGCTGTTCTTGCTCCAAGGGCTCTGCGGCGGGGCCAACGCGCACTATCACGCGGAACCCACCGACTTCTTCGGCATCGATGTCGCGTCCTGGTTTCCGTATCATCTGACGCGGACGTGGCACCTCCAGCTCGCCCTGTTCTTCGTCGCGACCGCGTACCTGGCGATCGGCATCTTCATCGCCCCGATGATCGCGGGGCGGGAGCCACGCCATCAGAACAAGCTCGCGGTCGCGTTGTTCGGCGCGCTGATCGTCGTGGTCGGTGGGTCGCTGACCGGCGAGATGTTGAGCTACCGCGGCGCGATCACCTCTCCGTCGACCGCGTGGTGGTTGGGTGCTCAAGGATGGGAGTATCTCGATCTCGGACGGCTGTGGCAGATCGCGCTCACTGGCGGGCTGGTGCTCTGGCTCGTGATGATCTTTCGAGGTCTGCGTTCCAAGTTGCGCGACGAGCACCTAGGTAGCTTGCCGTGGCTGTTCTTCTACGCGTCGCTCTCGATCCCGCTGTTCTACGGCGTCGGGATGCTGTTCGGGCCGAACTCGCACTTCGCGGTGATCGACTTCTGGCGGTTCTGGGTGGTTCATCTCTGGGTCGAGGACTTCCTCGAGATCTTCACGACCGTGACGGTCGCGTACATGTTCGTGCTGATCGGCCTGGTGCCCGCACGCACCGCGACGCGACTGATCTATCTTGAGATCATCCTCTACTCGATCGGCGGTGTGGTCGGCACGATGCATCACCTCTACTTCAGCGGTACGCCCGCCGTGCACATGGCGCTCGGCGCGTTCTTCTCGGCGATGGAGGTCGTCCCGCTCGTGCTGTTGACGTTCGAAGCGTGGCGGTTCATGCGGCTGCGCGAGCCCCGCGCCGGTGAGCGCGGCATCGACACCAAGGGCGATCGGTTCCCGCACAAGTGGGCGTTCATGTTCTTGGCCGCGGTTGGGTTCTGGAACTTCCTCGGTGCAGGCGTGTTCGGGTTTCTGATCAACCTCCCTGTCGTGAGCTACTGGGAGATCGGGACCCAGTTCACGGCCAATCATGGCCACGCGGCGATGATGGGCGTCTACGGCATGCTCGCGATCGGCTTCTTCCTGTTCGTGGCCGCTTACTTCGTCCCGCGCGATGCGCGCACCGAGCGCGCGATGAAGTGGTCGTTCTGGTCGCTCAACGGTGGCCTCGCATGGATGGTCTGCGTGAACTTGTTCCCGATCGGAGTGCTGCAGTTTCGGGATGCGCTGGTCAACGGCTACGCCCACGCGCGCGCACCCGAGTTCTTCGCTCGCGGCGACGTCCGTCTATTGGAGTGGTTGCGGCTGCCGGGAGACGTCGTCTTCATCGTCGGCGGAATCTTGCCGCTCCTCTATCTCGCGTTGCGCATGGTCGCGAATCGAAATCGTCCGGGTAGCGTTCCCGCAAACGAGCCGACCGATCTGCTCACGATCTCGAGCACACCACCGGCAGACCTGAGCTCGTCAGAGACGGCCTCCAGCTGATCAGTCGTGGCTCAAACCCCCGTGGGTAATCGATGGCGTGTTTCGCGTTTCCTCATGAACGGCAGCTCGGGCTAGAAGAGGTAGCGCTCGCCACGAGCGCCGCCTGACTCAGCCATGATCGGGCGACTACTTGCGCCGCAGAAAAAAGTAAGAGACGATCACCGACAGAAACACGAGGTAGCGTAGTGGCGGTCATTCCAGGCACACGTCTAGCCGAAATCTGCTTAGGATCTCGGTAGGTACGTGCGCGAACGCCACCCCCGCTACGAAGTCGAAGCCCGCCTCCTGCTCAGGCGGGTTTCGCATTTTCGGGCTTGCCGTCGGTGGCCATGACCACGGCGAAGGGCAGGATCTCGCTCCGGGCCACCATGACCCCGTCAGGGCCCGGGCTGACCGTGATCGTGCCGTCCTTGAACAGGCAGCGCAGCGCCTCTCGTCCAACGGCCGGCTCTCCGCGAGCTTCTCGGTCTGAGCCTGCCAGCGTTGCATGGGTCGATGTCGATGATGGCACCGCCATGGAGCGGATCCGCGGTAGCGACGGCAGGGTCTTCGTTCGTCCGTCGGACAGCCCGACGCTCACGCACGGTATGGTCGGTTGCTGTCATCCAGCTACTCGTTCTACAGGCCGGTGGTCGTCGCCAGCTTGCAGGAAGGGCTCTGGCTGCTCGGCAACGACGTCTCGGTGCTCGACAACTCCCCTGATGCAGATCTCGAAGTCCCGACCATCGATGGAGGCTCGACCATCTGTGAGAGGGCCAAGACGGATTCTAGATCTCGATGGCGTTCCGCGTGACCAGTGGCGCCTCGATGACCGAACGATGGTCGTCTGGCAGGGGAAGCTCTGGGCCAGAGAAAAGGTGGGTTGCTGCCTTTGTGTCGAGAAGGAGGGTCCCGAATGCGCCACGCTGTGCCACACGGACGGTCCGGGGTGGAGTCATTCCAGTGCATGGAGCACGGTGAACTCGTCGCGGTTTCGTACTCGATGAAGAAGGTCTACATGATCAATCACAGGCGGCACTTGAACGCCAGGGTCGATCAAGCGCTCACCACGGCCTATGGTAACAAGACCCGGTGCTGCGAAAAGCAGAGTGCTTCTTCATGTCGTTGATCATCGTGCTCATGGCGGCATTAGCGGCGTGCAGCAAGTCAACGCCGCCCCCGGCGCCTCACGAGACAACGGGCGACCCCGATCTCGACCGCGCACACGCGCTGCGCGGTCAGGCGAAGTCCGGCGTGCCGACGTGGCCGGCCGCGACGAAGTGGCTCGCGACGGATCGCATGATCGAGATCGCCATCGATCACGGTGTCGAGCTGGTAGTGAGCGACGGCAACCGTTTGTCGCGCGTTCCGAAGGACGGCACGCCGCCGCAGCTGATCGCGGAGGTGGCGAGCGACCACAAGATCGTCGGCGTTTGGGCGACTGCGAACTCGGTGCTGTACAAGACGTTCCAGCGGGCGGAGGTCGGCGTGCACGGCGATGGCATGCTGTGGGCGATCCCGTTCGCTGGGGGAAAGCCAGGCAAGGTGCGCGACGTCGAGATCACCGATGACGTCGCGACGCTCGGACCTCAGCTCTGGCTTGCATCCGGGAAGCAGATCTTGACGTCGAAAGAGCCGGCGCTCGCGAAGCTCGAGCTGGTCGCCGACAAACCTCATTACACGCAGGGCCTCGCCGCCGACGCGCGCGGCGTGTGGTGGATCGAGGCCGAGTACGACAGGTCCAAGCACGGGGACTGGATTAACTCACCCGGCAAGCGAATCGAAGTCCCGCTCGTGTTCACCGTCCACACGCTGTTCGCCGACGGCCACCGTCTGCTCGCCATCGCCGGCGACTCCGATCCGAAGACCGCGCCGGGTGGCGGCACCTACTACGAATCGAAGAACGCGATCTATGCGATCGACGAGGCCGGCGGGGTCCAGGCACTGTCTGCGCCGATCGGCGAGGTCTGGGGCTACGTAATTGGCGGCGCAACGCTGTGCGCTGTCGATGATGGGCCCAAGCTCGACTTCGGCAAGTCGACCACGGTACTCGCGCTCGCGCTCGACGGCTCGAAGCGCAGCACCACGCTCGCCTCGGGGCTCGACCACGCCGCCGCCCTCGCCGCCGACTCCACCAGTTGCTACGTCACCATCCACGGGAAGCCAGGTATCGCTGCGGTCCCGCTGCGCTGAACGGGCTTCCCCCATCGGCGCCTGCCTGGGCGGGAATGAGCCTTCGGATGACCAGCCTCACGCCGCAAGCCGGACCTCCAGCGGCGGGGTGACTGAGTTATACAGCGCGCGAATTGAGCCCCGCTACGAAGAGAACCCTTGGTACCCCCGAGGGTTTTCGCCTTTTCGGGGCCGTCCCGGACCACGTCGCGCGCTCGACGAGGGCAAGTGCTGCGCGCGCTGCGGTTGCGATGAACGTAATCGATCAGGCGACCCACCCCGTCCGACCGCACCTCGATCTCGTCGGCCCGCGCACGAACACCGCGCCGATCCGCTCGCGACAATCGTTCATCCAGCGAGCTCGACGGCCTCGCGAACCCGACGAACGAGCTGCTCGCCGCGTGGTTCTGCGGTCACCTGTCGGCCACGCTGCCAGTCCTCGTCGGGGTGATGGTGAGCGAGACCCGACCTCGCGCTGCACGTACCGCGGGAAGAAATGTGCCCCCCGGCGTTTCTGGGAGACATGAAGGTACTCCCCGCGATCGCGCTCGTCGCCGCCCTTGGCGGCACCTCCCTCCTCGACCACACCGCCCTGGCCGGTCCACCGTCCGATCCGACAACGCTCGTGCGCAACACGTGGGACGATTTCGCCAGGAACCACGCCACGAAGGGTGCGGTCATCGTGATCGTCGGCCCCGGCTACCTCGGATGGTACCAGTTCGGCACGCGCGACGATGACGGCAACCCGATGACGCTGAAGACGCCGATCAACCTCGCATCGAACACGAAGCCGTTCGTCGCGACAGACCTGTCGCTCGCGGAGGACGCCGGGGTCGTCGACGTGAACACGACGATCGGGACGCTGATGCCGTCGCTGCCGAGCGATGCGATGCCGCGCGGCGCCAAGCTGCGCCAGCTCGCGGGCTTCTCGGCGGGGTTCCCCAAGGATATCCCGAAATCCACGAGCTACTACGACTCGACCTCGATGCTGACCCTCGCGCTGACGCAGTGCGATCAGTGGACAGACTCGTGCGGGGTTCCCGGCGGACACATCGAATATTCGAACCTCAGCTATGCCGTCCTCGGCAGCATGCTCGCGATCGCGCGCAACAAGGCACAATGGTCGGACGTCGTCCAGGCGGACATCCTCGATCCGCTCGGCATGGTGCACACGTGCACGCGCGGCTCGGGCTGCAACCCGACGTTCCTGTCGACGCACGCCGTCGGTCACACGTTCGACGGGAATCCGAAGGAACTCCCCGAACACACGCCGATCAAGGACGCGTTCGAGGGCCTGTGGACGACGGGCGAGGACATGGCGATCTGGCTCGAGTACCAGGTCGGCGGCATCGTCCCGAGCTCCGATCCACAGACCACCAAACTCAACAACGCCCTCCGGAAGACGCGCAACCATCTCAATTCCGCGTTCGGTTGGTCCTACCAGTTCTCCACGCTGACATTCATCAACGACATGTCCCCGACAACTATCCGCGAGAAGGCCGGCCAGAGGGACGGGCAGACGTCGTACATGGCCATCGCCGACGCGAAGCACTACGGCATCTTCGTGTACGTGAATCAGGATTCGCTCTCCGGCGACGCCTCGCTTGGAGGGGGGCTGGGTAACGAGCTGCGCGACCACCTCGCGTTCCCGATCCTGAAGAAGTTCAACCACTAGGGATTCGGCACGACCTGGACGTGCGCGCCGCCCTCCCGGTGATGCCGTCGGCCGGCTCCGAGGGTGGCCGCTCCCGCGACGGTCAGCCTGCCGTGCGCGCCGCCCTCCCGGCGATTCCGTGCTCGTGAGTGTGCTCAGCCATGGCAGTCGTGCTCATCGCAGCAGTCTTCGCCGCGCCACGCCTCACGCCCCTCCGACACGAGGAAGTAGGTCATCGCGATCGCCGCGACCGGGTCCGCCCACCACCAGCCGAGCGCAGCATTGGCGCCGGCACCCACCAGGGTAGTGATCGAGAGCCACACGCACGCCGTCGTTTGGAACGAGTCGGCGGCCAGCGCGCGGCTCTTGATCGCGGCGGCGACCCGACGTTTTTCGCGGGCGAGCCACAGCATCACTGGCACCGAGACCGCGGCGAGGACCAAGCCGGGAATGCTGGCTTCGGGCCGCTGCTGTAGCCACAACGCCTTGCCGCCGTCAAAGAGGATGTAGGCGGCGAGAGCGAACAGCGAGGAGCCCACGAGCTTGTGCGCGCGTTCGTCGATGCGTTCGAGCCGGGCTGCGTCGAAGTTCTTGCGCTCGGCGTTGAGCCGCCAGAGCAGGACGACGCTCGACGAGCATTCCACGAAGCTGTCGATGCCGAACCCGAGCACGACCACGCTGCCAGCCGCGAGCGCAGCGGCGATGGCGACGACGCCCTCGATCAGGTTCCACGACAGCGTGAACCACTCGAGCCGACGGCCGCGCGCAACTAACTCTGCGCGACTCATGGCGACACCTCCCGGCGACCGCGCCAGCGGACGCCGATGTTATGAACGAGCTGATAGAAGGTCGGCAGGGCGAGCAGGGTGAACACCGTCGAGGTCAGCAGACCACCGATCATCACGATCGCAAGGGGCCGCTCGACCTCGGTGCCGTGCAGATCGAGGACGAGAAGGGGCAAGAGACCAAGGATGGCGGTCGCAGCGGTCATGATCTTGGGCCGTACGCGACCGATACACGCCTCACGCAAGGCCGCGGTGAACGGTTGCCCCTCCACGATCAGCCCGCGGGTCTGCGTGACGAGCACGAGGCCATTCTGCACGGCGATCCCGAACAGGCCGATCAGGCCGACCAGCGACGAGACGCTCCAGCTCTCGCCCGCAATCAGCAGGGCCACGATGCCCCCGACAAACGCACTCGGCAGCGTGGCGAGGATGACGATCGTCTCGGAGAGCGACCCGAGCGCCATGTAGAGCAGCAGGAACACGGCGAGCAGCGCCAGGCCGACCGCGAGGTAGAGAGCGCGCTGTGCGCGGGCCTGGCTCTCGACCTTGCCACCGACGTCGACGAAGTATCCGGCCGGCACCTTCAGCTTCTCGGCGAGGGCTTCCTTCACATCCCGCGCGGCCGAGCCGAGGTCGCGACCAGAGACGCTGGCCTCGATCGCGATGCGTCGGCTACCGGACTCGCGCTTGATCGTTCCGAGCCCGAATGTCGGTTCGATCTTGGCGAGCTTGCCCAGCGGGATGCGGCTTCCGTCGTGCCCGTCGACCATCAGGCTCGTGAGTGCCGTCGTGTCCTTCCGGAAGTCCGGCGCGAGCTTGACCACCAGTTCGTAGCGCCGTTGTCCGATCCAGACCTCCGAGACTTCTTGTCCCGCGAGTCCGATCTGCACCGCCTCGATCACGTCGCCCGGTGTCAGCCCGACACGCGCCGCTGCATCCCGATCCACCTGGACCGTCAACTGCGGTAGGCCCACGAGTGGCTCCGCACGAACGTCCTCCATGCCTTCCACCTCGCGAATGATTCCCGCGGCGGAGTCGGCCAGGTCGGCGAGTTTCTGTGCGTCAGGACCGAAGATCCGGACCGAGATGTCGGCCGGCGTGCCGCCTAGCCCCTCGTCGATCCGCATCCCGAGCGGCGTCGTGAACAGCGTCGAGACACCAGGGACCTTCTCCACGGCTTCACGCATCTCGTTGACGAGCGCCTCGCCTTTGCGCTCGCGATCCGGCTTCAGGAGGATCAGCACGTCGGAGAGGGTGTGCGGCATCGGATCCTCGGTGCGCTCGGCGCGACCCGTGCGCCGAACGACGTCCGAGACCTCCGGGAACGTGCGCAGCACATCCTCGACTCGGTGGTTCAGCCGATCGACCTCCTCGAGAGACGCCTCGGGTGGAAGGAACGTCTGCATGAGGATCGCGCCCTCGTCGAGTGGAGGGACGAAGTCCGAGCCGAGCTTCGTGGCGACCCACAGAGCCGGCGCGGTGATCGCGAGCGCGACGACCATGACGAGCGCGGTGTTGCGCAGCGCACGATCGAGGACAGGTCGATAGATCGCCTTCAGCTTGCGGATCACCCACACGTCCTCGTGCGCGCCAGGCTTCGCGGGTCGCAGGAGCCCCGCCGCGACGACGGGCACGAGCGCGAGTGACAGCACGAGCGCCGCGAGCACCGCCGAGATCACGGCACCAGCCAGCGGCTTGTACATGCGGCCCTCGATCCCGGTCATCGCGAAGAGCGGGATGAACACCGCGGTGACCACCGCTGTCGCGAAGGCGATCGGACGTCCGACCTCGATCGCTGCCGCCAGTGCATGTCCGCGTCGGTCCCCCTCGCGGTTCTGCGAGATGCGATGGACGATGTTCTCGACGACGATGATCGACGAGTCCACGAGCAGTCCAACCGCGATCGCGAGACCGCCGAGGGTCATCGTGTTGATCCCGATCCCTGCGATGCGCATGAATAAGCCCGACACGGCGAGCGAGAGGGGCAGGGTGAGGGTCACGATCAGCGCCGCGCGAACGTTGCCGAGCAGCAGGAACAGGACGAGGGCGACGAGCCCGGCGCCGATCAGCACGGCGCGACCGACGCCGCCGAGCGAGGACTCGACCAGCTCCGATTGGTCGTAGACGATCCGGATCTCGACACCCTTGGGCAGACTGCCACGAAGATCGTCAATCGCCGTGCGAATGCCTCGGGCCACGGCCACGGTGTCACCACCGAACTGCTTCACGATTCGGCAGCTCACGACCTCGCCCGCGAGCCGATGCGCGATGCCACGCCGCACGGCGGGTGCCTCGCGGACGTCCGTGACATCGCCGAGCAGGACGGGTGTGCCGCCCTTCATCGCGACAACGGTGTTCCGCAGTTGTTCAACGGTCTGGGCGCGTCCTGCCGCACGGATCGTCCATTCCATCTGCGCCTGCGTCACGAAGCCGCCCGCCGCGCTGACGTTGGCTCCACGCGCCGCATGCATGATCTCGTCGAGCGAGACGCCACGCGCCGCCATGCGATCCGGATCCATCTGGATCTGGAACTCGCGGAGGTAGCCGCCGAGCCGCTCGACCGCAGCGACGCCCGGTACGGCCAGGAGTCGGTTCTTGATCTCGTTCTCCGCGAGGTCGCGCAGGGTCATCAGGTCGGCGACCCCCGGCTTGGCCTCGATCGTGATCTCGAAGATCTCGTTGAGGCGCCCGGTCACGCCCGAGAGCAGGGGCACCTCCGTCCCGGTTGGAAGCTCGACCTGGGAGAGCCGCTCGGCGACGTACTGGCGCGAGCGCGAGTAGTCAGCATCGGGCTCGAACTCGACGGTGATCTGGACGACGCCGAGCGTCGACGATGAGCGCAGTCGACGGACTTCGGGCAAGCCGGAGAGCGCTGTCTCGAACGGAACCGCGACGCGCATCTCCAGCTCCTCGGCGTTCATCGTGGGGTTCTGCACGATGATGTTGAAGACGGGCGCCGAGAGATCCGGGAAGACGTCGCGCGGCAGCTCGCGCATCCACACGGCGCCGATCGCCGCGCCTGCGAGTGCGAGGACGATCGCGATCAACGGCTTGCGGAAGCTGGCGGTGATGAACTTGTCCAGCATCGCTAATCCTCGTGTCCGCCGCCGCTGGCCTTGTCGGACTCGGCTTTGAGGAGGAAGGCACCATCGATCACGACCTCGTCGCCGGCCTTCAGACCCGAGAGCACCTCGACTTCACCCGCGAGGTCGCGCCCACGCCCGATCTGCCGGATCGCGAACTCGCCCGGCCCATGCGGGATGAACACCGCCCACCCAGAACCGACGCGTTGAACTGAAGCGGCTGGGATCACCACGACGGGCGCCGCACCGGCATCTCCAAGCGGGATCGCGACCGTGGCTGACATTCCGGGCCGCAGGTTGCCGTCCGGGTTCGGAACATCGAGTCGGATCTCGATCGTGCGCGAGGACTTGTCGACCTCCCGAGCGATCCATTTGATCTGGGCCGGAGTCGACTTGCCGGGTAGCGCGGCAAAGCTCGCCGTCCCGGTCGCGCCGGTCTGCACGCGCACGGCATCGCGCTCGAACACGTGCGCGATGAGCCACAACGTTGACAGATCGCCGACGCGGAATAGCGTCTTCGACGGATCTGCGAGCTGACCAACGACCACGGTGCGCTCGATGATCGTTCCGGCCAGCGGAGCCTTGATGGCGAGCGCGTTGTCACCCGCCGCACCGCCGAACTTGCGGAGCGACGACGCGGCGACCTTGTACGCAGCGTCGGCCTCTGACTGCGCGGACTCCGCTTCGATCAGCTCGCGCTCCGGGATCAGCCGATCCGCGGCGAGCCCTCGCTTGCGCTCGGTGTTCTTCCTCGAGATCTCGAGGCGCGCACGGGCGGCCTCGACCTCGGCGCGTCCTTGGCCCAGCTCCGGGCTATTGAGCTCGACGAGCACCTGGCCGGCCTTCACCTCGTCGCCGGGCTTCGCGAGCACCTTGGTCACGCGAGCGCTCACCGGCGCCGCGACCTCGGCATACGCATCCTCGTTGACGTGCAGCTCGCCAAGTGCGGACACCGTCTCGCCGGCAGCGCGCGCCAGTGCCTTGCCGGTCGTCACGCGTAGGTCACGCATCATGTCGGGCGCGATCTTGATCATCTCCGGACCGTGCTCGTGCGGCTTGCCGTCGTTCGCGGTGTCCGAGCCGGGATGCTCGACCGACTCGGCCTGATCGTGATCGGCGGACGACTTGGCTTTTTCTCCACCGCAGGCGCTCGCCAGCAGGAGGGCCATCAATGCGAAGCGTTTCATGGTGCACCTCCCGCGACGAACCGAACCGTGGCGGCTGTCCTGGCGAGCGCGAGCAACCGTTCGAGGTACTCGCGCCGGCCGTTGA
>JBBRBG010000188.1:0-17729 GCA_038206055.1 Haliangiales bacterium | reverse complement strand
CGGGCCTGCGCTCCGATGCGCAGCGCCACCTGATCGCCACGCTCGCGGCGATGGGGCTGCGCGACGGGGCGCGCGACGCGCTGCTCGAGCTGCGCGCCGGCGACCCGTCGGTGTCGGCCGATCTCGACGCCTACCTCCGCGCGTGGCGCGATGAATCCACCGAGCGCAAGACCGGCCGCGATCGCGAGGTCGTCGCCGGTCGGTACCGGCTCGATCGCCTGCTCGGCGCCGGTGCCTCGGGCCGCGTGTTCCTCGCGACCGACGAGATCGCCGGCCGCCAGGTCGCGATCAAGATGTTCTTCGCGGCGGGCGCGCGCGGCGGCGCCGCGTACGAGCGGTTCGTGCGCGAGGCGCGGCTCGCGAGCACGCTGCGCCACCCTTCGCTCGTCGAGGTCTACGACGTCTCCGTCGAGCGTGGCTTCCTCGTCATGGAGTTCCTCCCCGGCGGCTCGCTCGCGCAGCGCCTCGCGGCCGGCGAGCAGCTCGCTCCCGTCCAGGTCAAGCGCATGGCGCTCGACATCATCGGGGGGCTCGAAGCGGCACACCATCGCGGCGTGGTCCATCGCGACGTCAAACCCGCCAACGTGTTCTTCGACGCGCGCGGCACCGCGAAGATCGGTGACTTCGGCGTCGCGCACCTCGTCGATCTCGGGCAGACGCAGACCGGCGGCCTGATCGGCACGCTCGCGTACATGTCACCCGAACAGATCACCGGCGCGCCGATCACGATCGCCGCCGACCTCTATGCCCTCGGCGTCACGCTGTTCGAGGCGGTCACACATCGCCTGCCGTTCCTCGGCCCGGACTTCGTCGCGCAGCACCTCGGCGAGATGCCGCCGGTCCCGAGCTCCCTCGGGGAGGGCATCAATCCCGGCTGGGATCCGATCCTCGAGGGCCTGCTGGTCAAGAACCCGCGCGAGCGCACGCAGACCCTCGCAGATCTGAGGCGCGAGATCGAAGCGCTCGACCTCGGCGGCAGCGGGCGCGTACTCGTCGGACCACGTCCCCGTCGCGACTCGCGCCCGCACTCGATCGCGAAGCTCGCCGAGGACGATGACGTCAAGCCGCGCTACCAGTTCGAGACCCCGCTCGGCAGCACCCCGATCTCGCAGCTCGCCCGTGCCGTCGATACCGTGCTCGACCGCTCCGTCGTGATCGAGCGATTCGACGAGAGCGAGGACGCCGCGAAGGCCCTCGAGCGCGCACGCCTGCTCGGTCGCGCGCAGAGCCCGTTCGTGCAGCGCGCGCTGTCCCTCGATCGCGCGACGCGCACCGCCGTGTTCGAGGCGCCCTCGGGCGCATCGTTTGCCGATGCCGCCCCCAGCCTGCCGCCGACCGAGACCATCCGGCTGCTCAAGCGGCTCGCGCGCGCCGCGGCCGCCGTTCACGAGCTGGGCGGTAGCCACGGCGCGATCTCCGCGCGCACCGTGGTGATCGACGACGGCGCCGTCCCCACCGTGATGGCCGCGGGCCTCGGCGCGGTTGCCGATGCCCAACCCCTCGACGACGTGGTCGCGATCATCGCAATCGTGGCCGCGGTCGCGGGCTCCAAGCCCTCGTTCGCGGATCTCGCCCGCATGGTGACCGACGAGGTCGGCGCCACCCTGCCCGCCTATCGCGCGCCCATCGACGGCGAGACGCTGTACGCCGCGGCCGACGCGATCGACATCGCCGTCCTCGCGGCCCTCGGCTCGCGCTAGGATCCTGTGGGCGCCTGTAGCTCGTAGGCGTCGACGATCGAGACGGCGGCGTCGGATCACACGCTCGTATGCTCATGCGCCCCGAAGTCCCGAAGCTCCCCAAGAAGAGGCTTTTCTCCAGAGAGCAACTGAACTAGCGAGCTCCGTCGTGGAGGTCGCGCTAGAACCGGCCGGCGACGGCCATGCCGTTGCCACCGTTGGCACCGACCATCGGCGCGATGGTCATGCTGCCGAGGAGATCGTTGCGGACGTACACGGTCTTCTTCGTCGTCATGCCGTAGTACAGCATCACGGCGCCGATGACCTGGGCGGTGCCGAGGCCGGCGAGCGCGAGCCTGCCGATCGAGCTATCGGTATCGGCGATCTGGATGAACGGTCCCGCAACCGGGATCCACAGCGCGCCGAACTGGTTCTTGCTGCTCGTGGGAGAACCGTCATACGAGTTGTACGAGGCCTCGTCCGAGCCCGCGGCGGCGAACAGCACGGCGTACCCGTACGACACGCCGAGCGTGACACCGCCGCCGATCAGCATGCCCTTGCGGGTGCGCTTCACCGGCGTGTAGCCGGCCGGCGCACGCCGACCCTCGACGTCATCGATCTCCTCGGGTCCCGACAGGGCGACGCTCTGCGGGACATAGGTCCCCTGCGTCGTCTGCGAGAGCGGCGCCTGGTAAACCGGCTGACCTTGCGGCGGTCCCTGGTACGGCGGGGGGTACGTCGGAACGGGCGGCTGATCGTCATCGTCTGCCTGTGCGGCGCCCTGGAGCAGCGCGAGGACGGGGAGTGTGGCGAGCAGGATCGAAGCGATGCGGACGGACATGATCTCCACTCCAGCAACTAGCTTGCCAGGCCCAACTACCTGATTTCGCCGCCTAACATGAACCTCACCGGGTGAATCCCTGACACGAGTGTCGTGGAATTGGCCGTGCTCAGCCATCTGGACGGATGAACTCGCCGGTCTCGATCGGCGCATCTGCAGGAAACCGTAGGGGCACGGTCAGCGATACGACCGTCCCCCCGACCTCGCGGCGCTGGACGATGCACTCCCCGCCGAGGCGCTTGGCGCGCTCCCGCATCCCGAGCAGCCCGAGCGAGCCATTGCGCGGTGCGGGCTCGCGCAGACCCACACCATCGTCCGAGATCGCCAGGCGGAGGCGACCGCGGTCGAGGCCGAGCTCGACGACCACGTGCTGGGCGCCGGAGTGGCGCACGACGTTCGTCATCGCCTCCTGGAAGATCCGGAACACGGCGGTCGCGAAGCCGCGCTCGAGCTGCAGATCGCCGAGCTCGGCGCGGACCTGGATGTCGATGCCCGCCCGCCGCGCGACCTCCTCGGACTGCCACTCGATCGCCGCCTGGAGGCCGACGTCGTCGAGGATGCCGGGGCGCAGCTCGGAGGAGATGCGCTGCACGGCGCCGATCAGATCGTCTGCGGTGCGCGACATCTCCTTCAGCTTCTCCGTCACCGCGGCCTCGTCACCGCGCCGGCGCATGATCCAGGCGATATCGATCTTGATCGCCGTGAGCGCCTGGCCGAGCACGTCATGGATCTCGCGCGCGATGCCGGTGCGCTCGTCCTCGCGTGCCGCTTCGACCCGTGCCGCGAGCGCGCCGAGCTGCGCATCGAGGGTGCGCCGCTCGATCGCGATGCCTGCGACGTGGGCCGCGCGCGCGATCAGCTCGATCGCCGCACCCTCGGGGCGCCGCGGCGTCTTGTAGTACATCGCGAACGTGCCGAGCACGTGGCCATCGTTCGCGAGGATGGGCGACGACCAGCACGCGCGGAGACCGAAGGGACGCGCGAACGCGCGGTAGTCGGCCCACAGTGGATCGGTCTCGATGTCGGTGACGAACACGGCATCGCGCCGGTAGGCCGCGGTGCCGCAGGAGCCCGTGGCCGGGCCGATCGGCGAGCCGTCGATCTGCTTCGTGAACGCCTCCGGCAAGGATTGACTCGCCGCGTGGCGCAGTCGCGTACCGGTCTCGTCGACGACGAGGATCGAGGCGAGCGTGTCCGGCACGAGCTCCTCGATCACCGAGACGATCGTCTGGAGGATGTCCTCGAGCATCGCGCCCGCGGCGAGCATCTCGAGCGCCCGCCGCTCCGCGAAGTGCAGGCGCTGCGCGCGCACGCGCAGCGTGACGTCCTCGAGGGCGAGGCCGACGCAGTGATCGGGCAGCGAGAACGCCTTGACCGCGAAGGTGGGCGCGCCCGCGAGCTTCGCGAGCCGGCACGCGGCGAGCTCGCGCTGGGGATGGGCGGCGTCGACGCTGCCGAGCAGCGCCGGAATCTCGCTGCTGGTTGCCGCCGGAAAGCACGCGGCCATCGGCAGGCCGATCGACGTCGTGATCGCGATGCCGGTCATCCGCTCGTTGGCGACGTTCGAAGCGACCAGACGGAACGAACCGCCATCGGCACGCCAGATCGACAGCCCGAGCTCCATGTTGTCGACGATCTCCGCGAACAAGCGCAGCCGCTCGTCGCGTCGCAGCTCGGCGGTGATGTCGCGGCAGGTGCCGATCAGACCGCTCGGCGTGCCATCCGCCGCGACCGTGATCTCGCCGATCGTATCGAGCTCGCGCACCGCCCCATCGGGACGCACGATCCGTTCGCGGTGTGCGAACCGGCCGCCACGAAGCAGGGCCGCACGGATCGCGTCGGAGACGCGGTCGCGATCATCTGGATGCACGAACGAGAGGTAGGCGTCGAACGTGATCTCCCGAGAGCGCGGCACGAGGCCGTAGATCCGGTAGAGCTCGTCGGACCACGTGACGATTCCACTGGCGACTTCCCACTCCCAGCTCCCGATATGCGTGATCTGCTGGACGATCTCGAGCTGGCGCTCGACCTTCGACCCCATATGACCCCCGACGGTTACGCTAGCACGCGTAGACTTGTGGACGATGGTGCGCATCCTCCTCGTCGACGACCACGCCGTCGTACGTCTCGGGATTCGCGCGATCCTCGAGGATGGGCTGCAGGGGGTGAAGGTCTCCGAAGCGGGTTCGGGCGACCAGGCGCTCGCGGCGCTCGAGCAGCCATTCGATGCGGTGGTACTCGATCTTTCCATGCCGGGCAGATCCGGGATCGACCTGCTCGCGGAGATCAAGCACCGGTGGCCCAAGCTCCCCGTGCTGATCATGAGCCTGCATCCCGAGGAGCACTTCGCGGTGCGCGCGCTCCGTGCCGGCGCCTCCGGCTACCTGACCAAGGCCGCTGCTCCGGAAGCACTGATCGATGCGGTGCAGAAGGTCACGCGCGGCGGCAAGTACATCTCGCAAGCGGTGGCCGAGCGGATGGCCTCCGATCTCGGCGGCCGCGCCTCCGTCCCGCACGAGCGGCTCTCGGATCGCGAGTTCGAGGTCATGCGCGGGATCGCCGAAGGGAACACGGTCAGCGAGATCGCGCTGCGAATGCATCTGAGCGTGAAGACCGTTTCGACCTATCGAACGCGACTTCTCGACAAGATGGGCATGGAGACGAACTCCGAGCTCACCCGCTACGCACTGCAGAACGGCCTCGTGTAGGACGGACGCTGACGCCCGGATCCGCCCAGGTCCGACAGAGGAAC
The DNA here is from genome assembly GCA_038206055.1 of Haliangiales bacterium. GTDB lineage: Bacteria > Myxococcota_A > Polyangia > Haliangiales > Haliangiaceae > JABFXX01. The sequence goes on along the minus strand of JBBRBG010000188.1, from coordinate 12,457 downwards.
AGTGGTCTCGCTTACGGTCAGCGCGTCTTGCGCATCGTCCACTGAGGATGATGAAGATCCTGGTTGTCGATGCCTCCTCGGAGGTTCGCACGCGGGTGGTGCGGTCGCTCAGCGAGCTCGCGGGCATCGTGGTTCAGGGCGCGGTCGCGGATCTCCATGACGCGACGCGTGCCGTGGAGGGCATCCCACTCGATGGCCTCGTCACGGGCGCCACGTTTCCGGAGGGCGATGTCGTGCACCTCCTTGCCGCCGCGCACCGCCGTCAGCTCGGCGCGGTCGTGGTGTTCTCGGCGGTCGACGGCGCGCTCCGCGAGCGCTACCTCGCCGCCGGTGCCAGTCACGTGGTCGAGGGCCGGATCGACGAGCTGACCGCCACCATCCTCGGCGTGTCCCGCATCGAGTCGGCGCCCGATCCGTTCGCGCTCGTCGGTCGCCTCGCGGTCGGGGTCGCGCACGACATCAACAACTATCTCGCCGCCGCCGAGGTCTCGCTCGCCTTCGCGGAGCGCGCCGCCCGCGAGGACGTCAAGCGTGATCTGGGCCAGGTCCGGGCCTCGTTCGACGGGATCACGCGGATCGCGCGGAGCCTGACCAGCTACGCGCGTGGTGGTCAGCCGGTCGCCGAGCCCGTCGAGCTCGAGCCGTTGATCCGCCGCACGCTCGACGCGTTCGGCCGCATGGTCCCCGATGGGGTGCGCGTCATCCTCGAGGCCGCCGGCAACGTGCCGCCCGTCCATGGCGTGGCCTCGGAGATCGAGCAGGTGATCCTGAACCTCGTGCTCAACGCCTGCGACGCGATGGTCTGGGGGGGAACGCTGTGGTTGATCCTCGAGCGCGGACCTGCGGGTCACGTCCGGCTCGAGGTCGCCGATACCGGCCGCGGCCTCCCGCCCGAGGTGATCACGAGCAACGGCGCGACCAGCCCGTCGAGCAAGCACGGCAAGGCCGGCGGCGGCCTCGGGCTCGGCATCGTGCGCGCGATCGTCGAACGCCACGGCGGCTCGCTGACGCTCGGTCGATCGGCCGGCGGCGGGACCAGCGTCGCCGTGCTGCTACCCAGCTAGGGGGGCGTCCGGTCGGACGGACGGCGACGAATCCACGCGACCGTTCTCCCGAATCCTCGACTGCGCCGATGCGACCGATCCGGAACGATCCGGACCGCCCCCAAGAACCCGAAGGCCCGAAGGAGAGGCTTTTCAAGCCTCGCCTCGCGGTCTCGACGAGATCACGCGTCAAGCTGAAAACCTTTCTGCTTCGTGCCTTCGGGATCTTCGGGGCCGACTTCCTATCGGACGGTGCCGCGCGCCACCCGAACCAGGGGGCTCCGTTCGCAGCCGGCACTGCGGATTGCCGCCCGCAGCTCCATGGCGTACACGCTTAGCGCTTCTGCGCCATCAGGACGACGATCCACATCGCGCCCTCGCCGATCTCGGGATGCGGCCCCTGCGCGACGCCGACGCCGATATCGTCGACGATGCCGTCGCCGAGGAGCGACTTGCCGTCGATCGTATCGAGGTCCGCGGCCGCCGTGATCACACTCCCGACGCGCGCGTAGCTACTGCCGAGCGCATCGACCTGCCGCTTGACGAGCGGATACGCCTGCTCGCGCGTCTTGCCGGAGGCGAGCGCATCCGCGAGCTGCTGCGCGATCGCCGCGAGCTTCACGCTCGTGCCGATCGACTTTGTCACCGAGCCGACGATCCGCTGCTGCACGGCGACCGTCGCCTGCACGGGATCCACCTTCGGCGGCACGCGCGTGAACACCTGGGTGATGAAGATCTCGCGGCGCCCGGAGACCTCGTCGCCGAACACCACGCCGATGCCGAGGTGTGTAGCCGTGCGCGACGTGATGTTCGCGCGATGCCCCGGGCTGTTCATCAGGCCCTGGTGCGCCTCGCCCACGCCGTAGGCGCGCGCGACGTTCTCGAGCACGACCGCGGTCTTGATCTTCGCCGCGCGCACGCGATCACCGGCCGAGCCCGTGGTCGGCGAGATGTGCGCTACGTTCTTCGTGCGCCGCATCTCCTCGGAATGGCCGCGAGCGACAGCCGCGACCTTGTCGTCCCAGATCAGCGCAGGCAACCCGGCGGCCTGGCGATCGCGGTTGACGAGCGCGAGCAACCTTCGCTCCGCGTCGTCGGTGGTGGTCGCCGGCGCATCGTCGGCAGTGGGATCCACCGTCAGCGACACCGGCGGTTGCGCGCCGCACCACACCGGGAAGTTCGCGAGCACCGTGGATCCGTTGACGTCGCTGGCCGTGATCTCCACCTGCTGCCGGCCCGTGTGAGCTCCGCACGCGACGTTCGAGAGAAACCCGCCGGCGTGCCCGGGCTTGAGATCGAGCCGCTCCGTCGAGCCGCTGTCATAGGTGATGAACACCTCGGGATCTTTGAACTTGGAGTCGACCACCGCATCGATCTGGAACGCGCCGTTCGCCGGCAACGCGCGTGGGATCGGGGTGGTCGAGACGCCCGAGCCCTGCAGCGCGAACACGATGGCGCCGCTGCCATCCGCGCTGCGCTTCGCGGCGCCGATGCCGAGCCGCGCGGTTGCGCCGTCCTTCAGGAACTCCGCGAGGTGCGGCTGTAGTTGCTCGACGATCAGCTGCGGCGAATCGAGATCCGCCCAAACGACGAGCAGCCGTGGCGACGGCTCGATGATTCCGTTGCGCTGCAGCGCGAACTCGACCAGGCGGTAGGTCGGGACGTCATCCTCGGGCACGATCTCGGCGAGCTCGGCGCACGCACGAAACAGCCGCGCATCGGCGGTGGGGACGTTCGTGCCCGCGCGGATCGCGGCGTCCTTGACGGCGATGGTCACGGCATCGCCGAGCGGAGACTTCAGAGGTTGCTGCGGCGGCTCGTTGTACCGCTGCACCGGTTCGGCGGCGGGCGCGAACGTGATCGGCGCCATCACGGTGCTCGGCGGTGCAGCGGAGCCGCGCCAGCTCGGCTGGTTCCCGACCTTCTGCGGACCGCTGGGGGGGCACCCCGCGACGAGCATCAAGGCCAGGATGGCGAGGGAGCGCATGCCGAAACGGTATCACGCAGCGAGCGGGTCTGCCCTCACGGCGTCGTCGGTGGGGCCTGCGTCACGGAGACCTTCGTGAGACCGATCGTCTTCGCCAGCTCGGCGAGCTTCGCAGAGCGCTCACGCGGCACGCCCGGCTCGAGCTCGATCCGCAGCTCGAGGCTCTTGTCGCGCGCCGCGAGCGAGCGCAGCACCGTGTCGAGGTCGGCGTCCTTCACGAGCGCGCCGTTGATCCGGCTCTCGCCCTTCGCGTTGACCGCGATGGTCGCAATGTTCTTCGCCAGCTCGGCGTTCGCGATGGTGCTGCTCGAACCAAGCCGGGTCGGCGCGATGGGTGCCGCGCTGCCGCTCTCTGCACTGCCGCTGCCCGCACTGCCGCTCCCCTCGCCGCTGCCGCTACCGCTACCACGACCTGCCCCGCTACCGGCAGCGGCCGCACCGACGGGCGTGCCCGGCGCGGTGCCACCGTTCGGATCCGCGAACACCACGGTCAGCATCCGATCGAGCGCGTGAAAATCGCCGTACGTGATCCGATTCCACGACGACACGCTCGGGTCCTTGTCGCCGGTCTTCTTGTCGACGCGCACGACGTTGAGCTTCCAGCGATCGCCGACGCGCGGCGGGATGATGACGCCCATCTGCTCCTCGCGGCCCTTCACCGCGGCCCACGGGATCGCGATCTCGACGTCCCAGCCCTGATCGGTATCGCCGCTCTTGTCGGCGGTGCCGCGCATCGTCACCGCGGTGACCATCCCGGAGTTCCACGCCTCGTCGCCCTTCGCGGCACGGCCCTGCGCGAACCACGAATCGAACGTGGCGTTGTTCGGGTTGACCTGCAGCTCGACGTACCCGCGCTTGTTGCCGTCGGCGTCGATGAAGATCTCCACGGCGTCGGCCTTCCACAGCGGATCGTCGTGGTTCTTGTACTCGCTGAACACATCGCTGTCGGTGACCATGACGAACGCGTAGAGGTTCTGCTCGTCCCAGGTCAGTCGCGCGGTCGCCTTGCCGACGGGATCCGGGCTGCCCTCGCCGGTCGGAAACTCCGGCGACGTGATCGCACCTGTCCAGCCGACTTCATTGGCGATGCCGTCGACCACGATCGGCCCGCGCGCGAACGGAACGTAGATCGTCCCGGGAGGCGGCGGCGCCTTCGACAGATCGACGTCGAACACCCGCGCCGTCACCGCACGGTCGACGACGCTTGGCCCGACTGCCGCCATTCGATCGCCAACGCCGTGCGCACCACTCGCGATGAGGCCGATCGACAGCGTGGCCTTCGGCGAGCGCCAGTCGGGGCGCAGCGTGAACTCCTGCGGATCCTCGATGATCTCGCCGGCGCGCCACGTGGCGGGACCGTGCGCGATGCTCATGTCGGTGTCGAGCAGGGCCATGAAGTCGGGGGCACCGGCCTCGCCGCGGAACAGTGTGAACGGCTTCCAGCCCTCGCCCGGCGGCGCGACGACCTTCCAGTAGTGCGTGATCTTGACCTGCCCGCCCGGCGCGATCCGCGTCGACTCGACCGTGTTGCCGAGGTAGATGACCTTGCCGCCGAGGTCGACGTCGAGGTTCGCAGTCAGCGGCGGTGCCGCTACGAACAGATGCTTGCCGACGAAGCCCGGATCGATCTTCTTCGGCTGCGGGCCGGCCCCCTTGTCGACGCATCCGACAAGAACCAGGCCCAAGGCGATCGGCAGGATCCGCACGGTCCGGACCTTATACGATGAGATCCGAGGCGTCCTGGAACAACGCGCGGTTTGCGGTCTCGCGGGCCACGACGAGCTTCTCGACCTCCGCGAGGAGCTTCGGGTGCTTCTTCGCCACCGCATCGAAGTCCTTGCGCGACAGCCGGAGCAGCACCGCCGGCTCGATGGCCGTCACGCTCGCGACCGCCGTCACACCGCTGACCAACGAGATCTCACCGACCGCTGCGCCGGGCCCGAGCTCCGCGAACGCGCTCCCGGCACTCTCGACCTGGCACTTGCCCGAGACCACGACCCACAGGTGCTCGTTGGTCTTCCCTTCCTCGATGAACGTCGTCCCCGGAGCGACGAGCTCGGTGGAGAACTTCGCCAGCAGCGCATCGCGGTCTTCATCCCCGAGCGCGCGGAACAGCTCGCTCGTCCGTGTCAGGTTCGCGAGCAGTCGAGCGCGGGCGTGGTGCGCGAGCACCTCGGCGAGCTTCGGGTGCTTCTGCGCCGCGGTCTCGACGGCGCGCGCTGGAATCTCGAGCACCCAGACATCCTCGCGCGCGGTCACCCGTGCCGTGCGCTTCGTGCCGCCGACCAGCGCGATCTCGCCGAAGAATGCGCCGGAGTGAAGCTCGCCGAGCTCGGCCGCCTCGCGCGCCACCACGACCGTGCCGTGCGCGAGCCAGTACAGCGCCGTCGCGGGCTGCCCGATCTCGATGATCACCGTGCCGGCCGGGAACGCTCGGGCCGTCATCACGCCGACGAGCGCGCGCGCCCCCGGCTTCGAGAGCGCCGACAGTAGCGGCGCGGGTGGCAGCACCGCCGTCTGCCGCGAGGTCAACCACGCGCCGAGCTTCTCGACCACGGCGCGCGCCTGCTCGAGCGCGGTGCCCGGAGGTAGATCGAACGCAGGAGGCTCCTCGGGCGCTGGCGGCGCAGAGAACGCGAAGTGTGGTCCGCCCGTCGCGTATGTTTCGACGACCTGATCGATCAGCTCGCCGCCGCGCATGCTGCCGAGCTCCGCGAGGTGACGGCCGCACGCGACCGCCAGCGCGACCTGCCCGCCGATCCGCGCGCCCTCACCGAGGGTCGCGAACACGGTCTCCGAATCCTCGGCGTTGCCGAGGAGGTGGTGGATCGCCGCGAGCTCGAGCCAGCGCCCGTGATCGAGGGGCTGCTCGCGGAGACGCTTGGTCGCTCGTTCGAGCTGCTCGACGGTGGCACTCACCCGGCGAGCATAACCCGGCTACCAGCTCATGAGCGTCATGCCACCCGGCTGGGCGGCGGCCGTGTCGGGCAGCATCTTGACCGTACGGCCGGTGTTCGGCGACGACGACGAGCTATCGGTCGCGATCGAATAGACAACGTAGGTGCCGACCGCGAGGACGGCCCAGAACCACCACTTCTTGTAGATCGGGGTCACCTGCTTCGGCGGCTCGCCGTTCATCGGCGTGCCGTTCGGGTTCGGACCGTTCGGCGCGCCTGCGTTCGCCTGCTGCCCGTTGGGGCCCGGCGGCGGCGTCATCTGACCCTGGCCCTGCTGGCCCTGGCCCTGCTGACCGAACTGCTGGCCGTTGACCGGCGCGCCCGGGTTGCGAGGGTCGTTCGCCGGGATGCCGCTCGCCTGACCACCGACGCGCTGGTCGCGGATGCCGTTGATGTCGATGCCCTGCACGCGATCGAGCTGCGAGTCGCCCGTCGAGACGACGCCGGTCGACGGCGTTCCCGTCGAGCCCGCGCCGACACCCGCGCCCGGCATCATCGGATCGGCCGGCTCCGGATCCACCGGGCGGCGCTTTGCCTCGGCCGCGAGCCGCGCATCCTCGGCCTTGCGCGCCGCGTCCGCGCGCTTCTGCTCCTCGCCAGCCTTGCGCGCGTCGTCGGCCTGGCGTGCGGCATCGGCCTTGCGCGCCTCGTCCGCCTTCTTCGCGGCGACGGACTTCGCCGCCGAATCGAGGCGCGTCACGCTCGCGTCGATCTCGGCGCGCTTGTCAGTGTTCGGGACCTTGTCGAGGTACGCGCGGTAGTACTGGATCGCCGGCTCGGGGTCGCCGAGCTTGTCGTAGCAGAGCGCGAGGTTGTAATTGTTGAGGTCCGCCGGCGCGAGCTGCTGCGCCGCGCTGAACTCGCGGATCGCGCTGCGGTAGTCGCCGCCGGCGTAGAACTTCACGCCCGCCTGGTAGTGCGTGCGGGCTTCGGCGCGCTCATCCGCGAACGCAGGAGCGGCGGACGCGCCGACGAACGCGAGCGCCAGCGCGAGAACAACGAGTCGTAGGATCGAGGGGCTGGGCTGGCGCATGAGATGTCCTTGTTGGTCGTGGGTTCGCCGAGCTTGGGAGGCGGTGATCGTGTGTCGGAAGGTCTGCCACATGCGGTGACCAGCGGCACGGTCACATCATTCGTCACAAAACTAGTTGTTGTAGACCTCGCACGCCGACTGACTCTTCGCATCGGTGTGCTCGCGGCAGAACTTCGCTGCACAGGTTGGTCCAAGCGTACGCGACAGATCCGCACTCGTCCCCGTGCACTTGTTGGCAGGAGGTGGCGTGTTCGAACCATTGTTATTCGTGGTGTTATTGCCGTTGTTGCCATTGTTGGTGACCACGGGGATCTTGGAGGCGGAGAACTTCGCGATCCGGCTCTTGCCGTCCAGCACGACATCTTTGTCCTTGAACCCCTTCGCCTTGATCGTGACCTTCAGCTTCTTGCCCTCGGGGACGTCGATCACGTGGTCGCCACCGACGAGCGGGACCACCGCACCGTCGACGTAGACCTCGTAGGTCGAGACGTTCATGCCTACCAGGGACACCTGAGTGACCTTCGGTGCGAGCACCCCGGCGTCGATTTCCTTCGGAGGTTCTGACCCTGCATCGATGGATGCGGGTTGCACCACTGCCGCGTCGGGAGCCACGGTGGCCTCCGCCGCATCGGGGGTCGCGGCAGCGACCGCCGCGTCGGGAGTGCCGCCCGCCGCGACCTGCGTCGCATCGGGGGTCGTCGCCGCCACGCCGGCATCCGGGACGTTGTTGCCGACCTTGGTGTCTGTCCCCGGTCCGTCGCCGCTCGCGACCTGCGAGCCCGAGCCATCGCCGGCCTTGCCGTCCTTCTGGCCGAGGATGACGAACGCCGCCACGCCGCCGCCGACCGCGAGCACGGCGAGGATCGCGATGATCAGGCCCGTGTTGCCCTTCTTCGGTGCGACGTTCGACTGGCTCGGATCGTAGAGCCCCGACGACGAGCTCGACTGCTGCATGACGGCCGGCGCCGAGCCCGATGCGGGAACGTACGGATGCCCGCCCGAGGGCATCACGCCCGGCGGGGCACCGACGCCGACGGTCTTCGATACGGCGCCGATGCCGTACGGCGCGCTCATCGGCCCCGGCGTTTGCACGGGATGCATGGCGCTCGCTCCCATCGGGAACGCTTCCATGTACGTGCTCATGCCGGCGCCCGCGATCCGCCGGTAAACGCCGATCAATGCGTTGACCAGCTCGTCCATCGTGCCGAAGCGCTGCGCCGGGTTCTTCTGCAGGCACGCCATGATGATCTCGGCGAGACCGGGCGGCAGCGGACGGTTCGCCTTCGCCGCGCGCTGCGCGACGTGCTCCGGATCCGTCGTGATGTGCTGCGTGAGGATGCCCATGAACGACTCGCCCTGGAACGGCAGCGAGCCGGCGAACACCTCGTACATGATGACGCCCATCGCGTAGATATCGGTGCGGGCGTCGACGGGGTTTCCAAGCGCCTGCTCGGGCGCCATGTAGAACGGCGTGCCGAAGATCGTGCCGGTGCGGGTGAGGTTATTCTGTCCCTCGTTGCCGGCGACCTTCGCGATTCCGAAGTCGAGGATCTTCGGAATGTCCTCGCCGTTCTGAAACGTGACGAAGATGTTCTCGGGCTTCATGTCGCGGTGGACGATGTTCCGCGCGTGCGCGGCCGCGAGCCCGTGCCCGGTCTGGATCAGGATGTTGAGCAGCCGCTCGATCGTCTGCGGCGACTGGATCAGGTCATTCAGAGCCTGCCCGTCGAGCAGCTCCATGCACATGTAGATGCGGCCGTCGGCGAGCTTGCCGAAGTCTTCGATCGCGATGATGTTGCGGTGCTTGATCGAGGAGCTCGAGCGCGCTTCCTGCTGGAACCGCGTCACCGCTTCCGGGTTCGATACGATCTCCGTCTTCAGCAGCTTGATCGCGAACTTCTTGTCGATGTGCACGTGCTCGGCCGCGTAGACCTCGCCCATGCCGCCTTCGCCGAGCTTCTTGAAGATCTTGTAGCGACCGTCGATCACCTGGCCGAGAAGGGACGACGAGCCCGCCGCGTCCAAATAGGGCATCGAACCCGAGCCTGTTCCGTCGGCACTCATGAGGTAGCCATCATAACGCGTCAGGCCGCGGTCCGGCCTGCCTGCTGCTATTGACGCACACAGGAACCGACCCCGAGGACGCTGGCGGCGGGGTCCTGGTTGACGGTGCAGACCTGTCCCGACGGGCACATCGGCAGGTCGCTGCGGCCGCAAGCGTTCGCCGGGAGCTGCCCTGCGACAACCAGCTTGCAGTCGCCCTGGATGCAGTGCGGGGCGGCGCCCGGCTCGCAGGTATCGAGCGACGGGCACGTGGGCTGGGTCGGGCAGCCCAGGCTGGCGTCGTACGAGCCGCGCTCACTGGCCAGAACGGAGGTGTCGTCGCCGCCGGAGTGGCAGCCACAGCAGTCCGCGCGGGTCTCCACGCACTGGGTGTCGGCGGAGCAGCGGTTCGCCGGGATCGCACACGTGCACGACAGGCAACCCGTCGTGTCGTCGATCGCATAGCCGTCCGGGCAACTCGCCTGGCACTGCAGCTCGCTGCAAGCGAGCTCGCACATGCCCTTCTGGGAGCAGATCGCCTCGACGTTGGCGGGGCAGCTATCCATGCCCGGCGGACAGACGACGCCCGAACACGCACGGTGTGAAGGATCGTTCACGTTGACGGCGAACGATGGGCAGCTGCAGCACGTGGCCGAGGCGAGCACGCAGTCCGACTGGAACGTGCAGAGCTGCGGCGTGTTGCCGGTGCCGCCCGAGCCGCCGTCGCCGTCGAACGCTCCGGCCTTGTCCTCGCTGCTGATCGGGCACGCCGCGACGCACATCACGAACAGGAGGCAGCCGATCAACCGCACGATTCCCCGTAGGAGAGCACGACCTGTGCCGCAGTGTAACTCGTGAAGATCCGGTACTGGAACCTCAGTTTTCCGTGTGGATCAGACCCTCCGGGTAGCGTGCGCTCGTCCATGGGCTCGAAGATTATTACCAAGACCGACCAGATGATGGAGGACCGGATGCTCGCCGTGTCCTCGGACCCGGTGCGCGCCGATACGCTGCAGAAAGCGCGTGCGTTCAAGCGCACGTGGCTCGAGCTGGCGGAGGCGCTGTCCAAGGTCACCGACAAGAAGCTGTGGGAGCGCTGGGGCTTCTCCGACTTCGACGCGTACTGCCGCAAGGAGCTCCACCTGCGCGGGTCCACCGTCGCGAAGCTGCTCGGTAGCTATCGCTTCCTCGAGACCAGCGCACCGAAGGTGATCGAGCGCGCGCGCACCGATCACTACGAGGCGCCGATTCCGAGCATCGCCACCGTCGAGTTCGTCGAGAAGGCGACGGCCGCCGGTCACGCCGATGCGGAGACCATGCGCACGATCCACCGCAGCGCGTTCGAGGAAGGCCTCGAGAAGCCGATGCTCGCGAAGAAGTACGGCGAGATCGTGTTTCCGGTGACGAGCGCCGACAAGAAGGAGAAGCTGCGCGCCGGGATTGCCGCCGCAGCGCGCCGGCTGTCGTCGATGATCGCCGAGGATGGCGCCCCGGTGCCCAAGCAGCTCGCGATCCGCGTCGAGGAGACGATCGGCGAGCTGCTCGAAGCGATCGAGAATTAAGCGACCGCGAGCCTCACGGCTTTGACGAGAAGCCACAGCGCGTAGCCGATCAGCGCGACGCCGATCACGCGCGGGATCCACGCGGCCTTGTCGCCGAACACGTTCTTGCCCTTGTGCGTGAGATACGCGACCAGCGAGAACCACGCGAGGCTGCCGGCCATCACGCCGACGGTCGCTGCCAGGCCCTCGAAGGTGTCCGCGTGCGGCATCTTCGAGCTGATGATCACCCACGTCACGATCGCGGCGGGGTTGAGGATGATCAGCGCGAGCCCAACGGTGAAGCCCGACCACAGCTCGCGGCGCAACGCCGTCAACGCGGTGGACGCCGACGGCGCGACCTCCGTAGAGTCCGTCGAGGCAGGGCCGGCGGGCTTCACAGGCTGTGCGCGCGCCGTCAGAAAGCCGTAGATCAGCAGCACGACACCGCTGACCGCGTAGAGCGCGGTCTCGACCCGCGGATACGTCCGGATCACCGGGGTGATGCCGAGGACGCCGGCCGCGCAGTAGATGCCGTCGCCCACCGCGCTGCCGAGCGCGACTGCGAGCGCGCGGCGCAGCGTGTAGCGATAGGCCGCATCGATCACCGCAACATTCGCAGGGCCGATCGGAACGCCCGTGAGGGCGCCTGCCGCGATGCCGATCAGCAGGAACATCAGCACGGAATGCACCGTGCTATAGCAGGGTCGTGAGCCCGGCTGCTACTCGAGAGCCCGCCGCACTCCCTGCCGGGCCCTCGGTGACCTGGCTGGGGCACGCCACGGCGGTCGCCGATTTCGGGGGTCCGCGGGTGGTGTTCGACCCGCTGCTCCGCGGCCGGGCGCGCGCCGCGGGCCGCGTCGACGCGATCCTGGTCACCCACTCGCACGTGGATCACCTGAACCGCTGGAGTCTCAAGGCGATTCACCGGGATACCCACCTGGTCGTCCCGAAAGGGGCGGGGCGCATCGTCGCCGACCTCGGCTTTGCGAAGCTTACCGAGGTGAGCGCTGGTGACGCACTCGAGGTCAACGGCCTGACCGTGACCGCCGTCGAGACCCGCCACGACCAGGGCCGGTGGCGCAAGGGGGACGCACCGGCGGTGCTCGGCTACGTGGTCGCCGGCGGCGGCGTCAGCGTGCACCACGCGGGAGATGTCGACTTCTCCGACCACGCCGTGTTCGACGACATCGGCAAGCGCCACGCGATCGACGTCACCATGCTGCCGATCGGCGGGATGATGCCGCTCCGGTGGTACCAGCGCCGGCGCCACCTGATGGACCGGGGCGTCCACATCGATCCGGACTGCGCGATCGACATCTACGAGAGACTCGGAGCGAAAGCGCTCGTGCCGATTCACTTCGGCACGGTCAGCCTGCGCCTCGGGAGCCCGCACGCGCCAGCGCGCCGGCTCGAGCAGATCACTGCGGAGCGCGGCCTCGGCGGCGTGGAGATCTTGCGTCACGGGCAGCAGCTGGGCCTGACGCCGCGCCGATGACGTTGAACGCCACCGCGTCACGACAGATGGTATTTCAGCACACCGATGACACCGATCGCGCCGACCAGGACGCCGATCCCGAAACCAAACCGCTTGTCGTGGATCACCGGGTCACGACCGTCCGCCTTGCGGAGCTGGATCAGACGCTTCACGTCGATGATGACGTAGGCCCCGCCAACGCCGGCGGTGAGGATCGACATGAACCACACGAACACCGTGTGCGAGACGAGGTTGTCGCCGCTCAATGGCTCCTCCCGGGAATGGCGTCGACGAGCATGCGCTTGGTGTCGTGGAGGACCGTGATGACCATCAGCGGCACGAACAACCAGTAGTAGAACGTGACCTCGAACTCGCCGGT
>JBBRBG010000187.1:0-17921 GCA_038206055.1 Haliangiales bacterium | reverse complement strand
TGACCGCGAAGGCGGAGAAGGTCGACAAGGAGCTCGCGAGCGCGCAGATCCGCGCGCAGGGCGCCGAGCGCAACCTGTCGGGCGCGAACGCTTCCGCCGCGAAGGCCGAGAGCAAGACCGCGCAGCTCGAGCAGAAGGTCGCCGACGCCGACGAGCGCGTGAAGTCCGCGGAGCACGATGTCGCGAAGGCGCTGGAGCGCGTCGCGCAGCTCGAGACCCGGCTCGGTGCGGGCGATGCGCCGCTCCAGGCCGCCGAGCAGCGCGCTGCGAAGATCTCGACCGAGCTCGTCGAGATGACCGCGCAGTTCGAGGTGCGGCGCGATCGGCTCGTCGAGATCGAGAAGGAACTCGCCGCGGCGAGCGAGACCGTGAAGGCGGCCGAGGCGAAGGCGGCCGAGGCGAAGGGCGACATCGAGAAGCTGCAAGTGAAGCTCACCGCCGCCGAGCAGCGCGCGAGCGAGCTGCAGGGCAAGCTCGAGTTGCTCGCGACCGCGGACGCGGCGATCGCCACCGCGAAGCAGGAGCGCGACGATGCGTCGGCGAAGGCGCAGGCCTCCGACAAGCGGGTCGGCGAATCCGAGCGCCGCGCCATCGATGCGGAGCAACGCGCGAGCGCCGCCGACACGATGGCAAAGGCGATGGCGAAGGACGTAGCCGAGGCGCTGCGCCGGGCGGCCGATGCCGATACGCGCGCGAAGTCCGTGCACCGCGAGCTCGCCGACGCGCATCGCCGTGCCGAGGAAGGCACCGCAAAGGCGAACGAGGCGGCTGCGCTGGTCGAAGCCGCCGAGAAGCGCGCGGGTGAGGTCGAGGCGGCCGCGGTGCTCGCGCAGAAGGGGTTGGCGGAGAAGCTCGATGCGACGTCGAAGGAGCTGACCGCGAAGCTCGACGCCACGACGAAGGAGCTCACCGCCAAGCTCGAGGCGACGCAGCGCGAGCTGTCGGCCGAGCGCGCGGGGCTGCTCGCGCTCGTCGATCGCAAGACCGCGCTCGAGCGCGAGGTCGCCGAGGCGCGCGCACAGGCGCCGGAGCTGCAGAAGCGCGCCGAGGATGCGGAGGCGAAGATCGTCGACGCCGAGACGCAGATCGAGACAATGCAGGAGCGGATCACGGACCTCGAGAGCGGCATGGCCGTGAACGAGACGTCGGCGCAGGCGTCGCGAGACGAGGCCGTCGCGTCGGTGAAGGCTGCCCAGGCGACCATCAAGCAGCTCACCGAGGCGGCGGTCAGACACGCGGAGGTCGTCGAAGGGTTGCGCGCGCGCGTCGCAGAGCTCGAGGAGCTACTCGCAGAGGCTACGCGCGGTCGGTCGGTCGCAGAGGCGGCGCTCGAGCAGGCGCGCAACGAGATCGCGGACCTCCTCCGGACGGGCGAGGAGCGCGCCGGTGCCAGCGCCGACGAGCTGGAACGCCTCGAGTCCGCGCTTGCGCGGGCGGGAGACGCCGAGCGCAAGATCGATGCGCTCTCGGCGAAGGCCGAGGCCGCGGATCTCGCGATCGGCCGCGCGGGCGCGCTGCAGCGCCAGCTCGACGAGTCGCTGTCGAAGCTCGCGTGGCTCGAGCGCGATGTGGCTTCCGCGAAGGATCGAAACAAGTCGAGCGAGAGCTCGGAGGCGCTGATCGCCGAGCGCCTGGCGTCCGCCGACAACCGCACGAAGGAGGCCGATACGCGTGCGCGTGACGCCGAGCAGCGCGCGCGCGACTACGAGACGCGCGTGCGGGATGCCGAGCAGCACGCGCTGAGTGCGCGCGAGGAGATCGCGGAGGCGCTCGAGCGGATCAAGGATGCGGAGCTGCGTGCATCCCGCGCCGAGGACGCAGCCCGTGCCGCGGCAGGCGCCGCGGACGACGGCACGAAGTCGTCGCTCGAGCAGAAGCTGCAGGCCGCGCAGGCGAAGCTGGTCTCGCTCCAGAAGGAGGTCGATGCCGCCGAGAACGTGCGGTCGTTCGCCGCCGAGACCGAGCGCGAGATCGCGCAGTTCCAGCGCGACCTCAAGGACGTGCGCGCGAAGCTGACGCAGATGACGCTCGAGCGCGACCGCCTCGCCGCCGAGCTCAAGGACGCGCGCCACGACGAGGACACCACGAACCGCGCGATGCCGGTGGTCAAGAACGAGCCGAAGCGCGCGCCGCACTACGACGGCGAGGTCACGGCGCAGGTCGACGTCGGCAAGTTCGAGGCGATGATCGCCAAGTCGGCCGAGCTCGAGAGCAAGGTCAAGAAGCTCGAGCAGGAAGACGCCGCCCTGCGCGCTCAGCTCGCGGATGCCGAGGAGCGGCTGCGCAAGGCGATCGACGGCGGCGACGACGACGACGCCGAGTCCACGCGCACGGGCTCGCAGCTGCCGATCGCGCTCGCGGAGCACATCAGCTTGCTCGAGGAAGCGATCGATTCGCTGCGCTCGAACATGCGCGCCGCCAGCGACGAGACCGCGATGATGGATCAGACGCCGTCGGTGGCGACCGTGTCCGACGCGATCAGCGCCTCGGCCGAGCACATCGAGCGCGCCCGCACCGCGATCAAGGCGCTGCAGGCCGCGATCGGCATGTAAGCCGCGAGCTCTAGGGAACGTACGTCGTGCAGGTGCTCGTCGACGGGCTGCACCGGACCAGGATCATCGAGCTCGAGTCGGCGTGGTTACCGTCCTGAGCCCGGTATCCGGGCTCGTTCGCGCACCCGAGGGCGCACATGTTCGCGGATGCGGTCTCGCAGGCCTGGGCGCCTGCCGCGCGGGCCTGCGAGACGCCGGTCACGGGCTGGGCGCCGCAGAAGCACCCCCCGGTGACGACCGTACAGTCCGCGTCGACCGTGCACGCGGCCACGTCGGTGGGTGGCGTCTTGCAGTCGTAGCCCTGGTCATCACCCGCGCCGGACGACGTGCACGCGGAGAGGAAGCCGGCCATTCCGATCAGCCAGCCCCGGAAAACTGAGGTGGTCGCGCGCGAACCCCACGAATGTGCTCGGTGCGTCGTCATGGATCTCCACCGTGGCAAGCGATGTACCGAACGGGTCATCGCGATGCGACGTGCGCCGCGAGGAACGCGAGCGACTCCGGCAGCCGCGGGCCCCAGAACGAGAAGTCGTGGCGGCCGGGGCCCATGAAGTACGCATGGTCGATGTGCTTCGCGAGCAGGAGATCGTGGAGGTACTGCATGCCGTTGTTCAGGTGGAACACGTCCTCGGTGCCGCAGTCCACGTACAGCGCGAGCTCGCCCGGCTTCAGATCGCCGACGAGCGTCGCGGGATCGTGGGCGCGCCAGTTCGCGATGTCGTTGCCGAACAGGACCTTCAGCCACTTCACGAACATGTCGCCTGCCTCGGCGGGTACGTGGTCGATGAGCTGGACCTTGCCGGCCTCGTACGGAAACGGGCCGCCGTAGAGGAGGGCGTCGACGCCGGAGTGGCTGACCGCGGCGGCGTAGAGATCCTTGTGACGCAGCCCGAGCTGCAGCGCGCCGAAGCCGCCCATTGACATGCCGGCGATCGCGCGGCTCTCGCGCTTCGGGACCGTGCGGTAGGTGGCATCGGTCCACGCGATCAGATCCTTGGTGATCCAGGTTTCGTACCTCGGCGTCTTGACGCAGGTCTCCTTGGGCGGCTGATTCGGAATGAACAGCCCGGTGCCGTCCTTCAGGCACGCCTCGTAGTCCATCGGCGTGACCGAGTCCGTGTAGAACGAGTTGTCGCCGTCGGGCATCACGATGATCGCCTGCACGCCCACGCGATCGGCGACCTTGTCGAGCTCGCCGCGCTTGGTCCAGTTGGTCTCGTCGCCGCCGAGGCCGTGGAGGAAGTAGTAGACCGGCCAGCGCCGCGCCGGATCCGCGTCGTAGCCCGCGGGCAGATAGACCACCACGCCCTTCGTCACGCCGAGCGCCGCACTCGCGACCTGTGCGGTGACGACGGTACCGTGACCGTCGACCGGACCGGGCGCGACGGGGTTCGCCGTCGGCGGCGTGCTCGGCGGCGGACTCGCGGACGAGCACGCGGCGACGACGAACGCGACGAGGGCAGCGCGCATCATCGGAGCACCGGGAGGATGGAGACGGCCTGGATCGTGGTCGCGTGGAACGACAGCGCGAGCCTGACGAGGCGTGCGGCCTCGGCGGCGAGCACCGGATCCATCGTGCCAAGTGCGGCAAGCGCGTCCTCGACCTTGAGGCCCATCGGCGACTGCACGCCGCCGAAGCTGACCAGGAAGTCGCGCAAGGTCGGCGAGGGCGGATAGACCTCGAGGCCGGTCTTGTCGTCGAGCTTCGCGAGCGAGCGCGCCTCGGCGAGCGCGGCGTCGAGGCCGCCGATCTCGTCGACGAGGCCGAGCTCCTTCGCCTTCACGCCGGTCCACACGCGACCCTGCGCGATCGGCTGGATGTCCTCCGGTTTCTTTCCACGGCCGGATGCCACGCGCCCAACGAACACCTTGTAGACCTCCTCCATCGAGTTCTGGATCACCGCCTTCTCCTCGGCGGTCCACGGCGACAGCGACGCCATCATCGTCGCGCGCTTGCCGCGGCCGATCGGGAACGTGGTGACGCCCAGCTTCGCGAGCGCGCCGCCCGGGGCGATCTTTCCACCGACCACGCCGATCGATCCGGTCAGGGTATCCGCCTGGGCGAAGATCTTGTTCGCGTTGCTCGCGATGTAGTAACCCCCACTCGCCGCGACATCGCTCATCGAGACGACGACCGGCTTCACTGCCTTGACCTCCGTGACGGCCTGCCAGATCAGCTCCGAGGCCTGAGCGCTGCCACCTCCCGAATCGATGCGGAGCACCACCGCCTTGACGCTGGTATCCGCGCCGAGTGCGCGCAGCGCCGACACCAGCGTGTGCGACGCGATCTGCTGGCGCGCGCCGAGCACGCCGTCTCCGCCGCCATCGACGATGTCGCCCACCGCGTAGACCACCGCGACGTGATCGCCGAGCGGCTTCTCCGGTGGCATCGCGCCGATGAACCGCGCGAGCTTGAGCATGGTCTGGAGCTGGTCCTTGCCACCCGGCTCGATCTCGAGCCTGGTCCACGGACCGGCGACGGCCTTGTCGCGGAATGCCTCGAACGAGGTCACCTCGTCGACGAGCTTCGCGGTCTTGGCCTGCTCCGACGGGAACAGCGCCAGATCGATCAGGCCCTTCACCGCCGTGGCGTCGAGCTTCCGCTCCGCCGCGATCACCTCGACCATTGTCTGGTAGCGGCGGTCGAGGATCGCGCCGAGCGTCTCCTGCATCTCCGGCGAAGGCGCATCGCGCGTCAGCGGCTCGGCCGCGCCCTTGTACGCACCGACGTGCAGGAAGTCGGCGGTCACGCCGAGCTTGTCGAGCAGGCCCTTGATGTGGATCGGCATTGCCGCCGGTCCGGTGATGGCGATCTGCCCGAGCGGCGCGATGCCGATCTGCTCGCACGCGGCGAGCACGAGGTACGTCGCGTTCGCGGCGTCCTCGGTGTGACATACGAGCTTCTTTCCGGCGGCGCGGAAGTCGTGCATCGCGGCCCGCAGCTCGACGACGTCGGGCAGGCTGACCTCGACGCTCTCGATGCGCAGCACCAGGCCCGTGAGCTTGTCGTCCTTCGCGAGCGCACGCAGTCGATCGATCGCGGTACGCAGCTCGGTGCCGCGGCCACCGCCGGTCAGCGAGAACGCCTCACGCTCGACGATGCCGCCCGCCAGCCTCATCACGCCCCAGTGCGGCTTTGCCTCGTCGAAGTCCGCCGACTTCTCGGGCGCCTCGTACGGCCCGGGCTTCTCGATCGCCTCGGCGATCTTCGTCAGCATGTCCTTGAGGTCGACGCCAGAGAGCGCGCCGCCGTCCTTGTCATCGGACTTCTTGTCGTCGACCTTGGCAGGGCTCGACCACGGATCGTCCGACTTACCCTTGCCCTTGTCGCCGACACTGTCGAGCCGTGACGGCTGCGAGCTACATGCTGCGAACAGCGCGAGAGCCAGAAGCAGACGAGCATGCATGCCCGTTCATAACACGCTAGATGAACGCATGACGATGCAGCCGAGCTGGCGCTATCAGACCTGGGGCGAGCTCACGCGCGACGAGGTCTACGCGATCCTCTCGCTCCGACAGCGCGTATTCGTTGTCGAGCAGGAGCGCATCTGTCTCGATGCGGATGGTGATGACCAGCGTGCATGGCACCTGTCGTGGTCCGATGCCGACGGCTCGGTGCTCGCCTATCTCCGCGCGTTCGCTCCCGGAATCAAGCACGTCGAGGCCAGCCTCGGGCGAATCGTGACCGCGCCGAGTGTCCGTCGCACGGGCATCGGCAAGGTTCTCGTCGCAGAGGGTCTCTCTCGCCTCGGCACGGTCGCGGTGCGGATCATCGCGCAGAGCTATCTATCGCAGTTCTACGCCGACCTCGGCTTCGTCCCGATATCAGGCGAAGTCATCATCGACCGCATCCCTCACCTCGAGATGTTGCGCCCTAGCCCGAGCCGCTACCCGCGCCGGACTCCGGGGCCGTAGGCGTAGGCGTAGGCGTAGGCGTAGGCGGCGTAGCTCCCGAACCGCCCTCGGGCGGTTTTTCAGGCGGCGTAGGTGCGGTCGATCCGCCAAGCCGATCGAGCGCCTTCAATCCCTTCGGTGCACCCGGGTACGCCTCGAGATATGCCTTCACAGCCTCGAGCGCCTGCTCCTTGCGACCCTGCTGGGTGTACGCCTCCGCGACTCCCCACAGCGCCGGCTCGTACCGGCTCGAGATCGCCAGCGCCGCGCGGAACTTCGAGAACGCGCTCGCGAACTGCTTCGCGTCGATGTGGCAGTAGCCCATGCCCGTCAGCGCCTCGACCCCGTTCGGCTTCTGCTCGAGCGCCTTCGCGTACATCTCCGTCGCCTTCGCGCAGTTGCTCTCCGCGACCTTGTTCGCCTTCGCGAGGATCGAGTCGTAGGTATCGCCGGCGCCGACGCTCGGCCCGGGCCCCGTCGGCAGGTTCGGCTTCGCCGAGCCCGATCCTTCCTCGGGCGGCAGCGGATCGCCCTTCGAGACGGTGTTCTCGATCCGCGCGGCGAGCGCCTTCGCGCCGGCATGCTCGGGCTGCGCGGCGAGGATCTGCTCGACCAGCGGCTTCGCATCGGCGGGCTTGTTCTGCGCATACGTGACGAGCGCGAGGTGGAACCGCGCGCGCACGTCGCCGGAGGTCTCGAGCTTGTCCTCGCCGCTGTCGATCGACGCGAACGCGGTCTTCGCGTCGTCGAGCTTCTTGTCGCGCAGCATCGTCAGCGCCTCGGCGAGCGAGATCTCTCGCTTCCAGTCGTCGGTCTGCTTCGCCTTTGCCGTGTCGAGATAGCGCTTCACGTCCTTGATCGGCTTGTCCTGCAGGCGCAGCACCTCGGCCATCGCGAGGTTCGCGCCGGGATCCTCGGGCGCTGCCTTGAACGCGCGCTGCGCGCTGGTCGCCGCATCGATCACGATCGTCTTCGCGTCCTTCTTCAGCTTCTCGGCATCGGCCTTGTCGGCGGTGATGATCGCGCGATCGTAGAGGCCCTGCGCGATCTGCGCCGCGAGATGGGCGCGCATCGCCTCGACACCAGGATCTGTCTTCCCGTCGAGCGACTTCAGCGCATCGCGCAGCTTGAGCTCGAGGTCCGGCCCGAGCTCGGCGCGCGCGAGGTCCACCGGCGTTAGCGGCGGCGGCACGTCGACGGTCGCGTCGGTCACGATCGGCGTCACGGTCGCCGCATCCGCCGCGAGGGCCACGACGGCGGCATCGGCCGGTGCCTTCACCGCGGTGTCGTCGGGCTTCGACTTCTTGATCACGAACACGTAGACGACGCCTGCGGCGACGCCCATCACGAGCAGAGCCATCACGAGGAGCAACGTGCCGCTGCGCGATCCGCGGCGCTGCGGCAACAGGTCATCGTCGTCGTCGACCTGCTGGACCTTGCCGGTGTTGAACGCGCTCTCGTCGCCGGGCGCAACCCGCACGCGACCCGCGAACGCAGGCTCGGACGACGGCTTGATCCGGCCGCCGAACGCTCCGGACGGGCCCTCATCCTTCTGGGTATCCGCCGTCGGCGACACGCCCTCGGTCGCCCACGCAGCGGTGCTGCGATTCGAGATCGGCACACTCGGCACGGCCGGTCGGTCGGGCGGCGGCAGCGGACCGGATTGCGATTCGCGCTTCTTTGGCGGCGGTGGTGGCTGGGTCAACGGCCGGCGCGTTGTGGGCGTGGGCGGCGGCGGCGTGGCCTTGCCACCGCGGGCCTGGAAGTTTCCGGTCGTCCGTCCATCGGGCTCGTCGTCATCCGGGAGGATCGTGCCACCGGCGGCGGTCGCGCCGATGCCGAGCATCGTCGACTGGACCTCCTTCTTGCCGGTGGCCTTGGTGGTCCGATCTCCGCGCTGCGAGCGCGCCTCGTCGGCGATCGTGAAGTACTGCGCGAGCTCGCTGATGTCGCCGAGGCGCTTCCACGTCTTGCCCGTGCGAGAGATCAGCGACTCGCGGGTCACCACGCCCGCGACGATCCACTGCTGCAGATTCGCGAGCTCGCGACAGCTCTTCTGCTCACCGTTCTCGAGACGGATCAGCCACTGGCGCTCCTCGGCTGCCGGTGCTTCACCGAGGATCGAGTCCGCGCGCTGCGGCTGCGGCTTGCCACTCGGCGTGCGCGCGCGTTCGTTGGGCCCCGAGGGCGCAGTCGCCACCACGGCCGGAACGCCGACGTTCGTGTTCGACCGCTTCCGGATCTTGAACATGTGGCCGCAGTTGGTGCACTTGACGGTGACACCACCCGGCTTGAGCCGAGCTTCATCCAGCTCGTACTCCGTCTGGCACTTCTCGCAGCGAACGTCCATGGGTTTCCGTGTCTTAGCCGCGAACCTACCACGCCGAATCGCCCGGTGCACATCTACGCGCTCGCCGGCGATCGTCTATCGTCGGCGCATGACGTCCCAGCGTGGTGCCGAGCGCGTCCAGGTCGACGCGTTCGTCAAGGTCAGCGCCGATGGCCAGGAGCTGGTGTTCCGCACGCGCGACCTGTCCGAGCACGGCTTGTTCCTCTACACCAAGGTCGCCCGGGTCTATCCGATCACGGTCGGCTCGACCCTCGCGCTCGAGCTCTACGACTTCGACCAGCACGTCACGTGCAAGGTCGTCGTGGTCCGCGTCGTCGAATCCGGCAGCGCCGAGAGCGACAAGTTCCCCACCGGCTTCGGCGTCAAGATCGTCGATATGGACAACCCGACACGCGCGACCCTCGCCGCGATGATCTCCCGGATCAAGTCCGGTGAGGTCTACTGATCGGCATCGTCGTCGACACGTCAGACCACTGCGACGCCGTCAGCTCGTAGCGGAGGTGCGCGTGCCAGGCGCCATCGCGCCACACGTCGTCATCGTGACGGCCGATGTGCCGGAACCCGACCTTCTCGATCACGCGCCGCGACGCGATGTTCTTCTCGAAGCAGCCGACGGTGACCTTGTGGAGACCGAGCGTGTCGAAGGCGTAGAGCAGCACGTGATGCGCGGCCTCGGTCATCAGGCCCTTGCCCGCCAGCTCCGGCGCGATCCAGTAGCCCAGCTCGGCGCGATCGATCCGCCACGCAGCGAGCTGCCACCGGAT
Source organism: Haliangiales bacterium (assembly GCA_038206055.1). Taxonomy (GTDB): domain Bacteria; phylum Myxococcota_A; class Polyangia; order Haliangiales; family Haliangiaceae; genus JABFXX01. The sequence goes on along the minus strand of JBBRBG010000187.1, from coordinate 8,361 downwards.
GTTCGCGAGCTCGATCGAGCCTACCGGCTTGCCGCCGTGGATCAGCGCCCAGTTGACGCCCTTGCCGGCGGCCAGGTCCTTCTCGTTGCTCTCGAGGAAGGCGCGCGTCGTGTCCTTGTGGGTGTGCGCGGCCCAGCTCATCTGCTTCGGGAACTCGGGATCCGAGACGTACGGCCACATCGCGTTGACGTCCGCTTCCGAGGACGTCCATGGCCGCAGCATCAGGCGCGGGGTCTCGATCTCGAGCGGCAGCTCCGAGAGGGTGGGGATGGGTTCACGCGGTGGTGCGGACATCAGTGAGCCTCGTCGGGTGAGACTTCCTCGACGGTGGCGAGGATGTCCTTGACGTCGATCAGGCGCAAGCGGTCATCCCACGGCACGCGTACGCCCGCTTCCTTGCGAAACAGTACGAATGCATTGAGGGGCACGCCGGAGACATTCTCGCTCGCCTCGTTGGTGGTCGGGCGATCGCGCGCGACCTCGATTACCTTGCCGTAGAACGCGTCGTCGTTCGCTTCCTTCGCGCCGGCGGGGAGGTAAAGCCCGGCGTCGGTGCGCTCGTCGATCTTGATCACCTGCACGAGCACTCGCAGCCCGAGCGGCATGATCAGCCGATGCGGTTTCGGATCGTCAGAGGTCGCGCTCGAAGACAACGGCGCCACTCTGCTCCATGCACCGCAGCCTGGTCAAGCCGGCGCCCTTGAGCTGCGTCGCGGCGGTCGCGAGGACCGGGGCCATGTTCGGGTCGTTGCAGGCACCGGTACGCACATCGAGCCGCTCGCCGACGGCCGAGACCACTCCCCACAGCCGTTCCTTCTTGAGCGCGCGATCGAGTGCGGTCAGGGCGGCGGTGGGATCGGGAGCGCCGGAACCCTGTTGCGGCGTCGGATCGTTGGGCATCGCCGTGGGGTCAACGTTGACCTGCGCGCTGCCGGCCTGATCCACCTCGACCTGCGCATCGTCGGCGGTGGTCTGTGCGACGGCGGGCTTGTCCTTCCTGAGCGCGAAGAACAGCACGATGGCGAGGGCAACTGCGCCCCCGACGACCAGCGGAACGACCGGAAGCCCGCCACCACCGACGGCGGTGCCACCCATGTTCGTGATCGCCCGGGAGCGTACGGGCAGCGCGGACTGGCACTTCGGGCACTTCACGTAGCCCGGCACCACTACAACCCCGCACTTCGGGCAAACCGCGCCGCTCATCCCCCGAGGATACCGCCCGGGTCGCCACGAGCCCCAATTATCGCCCTCGCAAGCTCGGGCGAACCATTCACCGCCGGCGCCGGCGCCCCAGGACAAGGGCGGCGAACCCGACCAGCGCGAGCGCGGGCAGGGGTTCGCTCGACGCGCTGCAACACCCCGGGACCGAGGGCTCCACGGCCGCGCAGCTGCTCGGGTCTTCGGCCTTCGGATAGACGGTGCAGAGGAAGCCGATGTCGTCCGGCGAGAGCGACTCCTTCTTGGTCTCCCCGCAGTCCTGGAAGTTGTACATCGTTGCTTCCGTGATCTTGGGGTCGTTTGTCGCGCCGCACGAGGGCACCGCGTGGCCGAGGTCGTCGACCCGCTGCGGGTCACCGGCGGCGAGGCACGGATGCTCGAGACCCACCAGGTGCCCGAGCTCGTGGGTCAGCGTGTTGAGCAGCTCCGCCTTGCAACCCTCGGTGGACAGCGTCACGCCGCCGTTCGAGACGGCGAAGTTGACGCCGTTGATCTCGATATCCGCATCGACGATCGCGCCATCGCGCGCGCTTCGCCCATCATCGACGTACACGGCCGTCGTGATGCCCGCTGCCGCCTCGGAGTAGCAGCGCGCGGGATCATCCTTGATCTTCGGGCGGCACCACGACGAGTCACGGATCTTGATGACGTTCGTGTAGTCCTTGCCGACCTCTTTCTTCGCCGTCGCGCCCTTCTTGAGCGTCAGATACGAGCACGTCGCGCTCGCCACGTTCCAGGTCTCGACGGCCTGGTCGATGATCTGCTGCTCGGTGTCACCGGGCAGCGCCTTGGTGCCGTCCTGATCGGCCACGAAGAACACGCAGCCCGATTCCCAGAACAGCGAGTTGCCGGCCTTCGTCGGACCGGTCCGGACGAAGTCCGTCGGCATCGCGAGCACGCGCATGGAGTCGACGACGAGGTGCTCGACCTGATCGAGGTCGGTATCGGTGTGCGCGGCCGCCGCGATCCGCATGCCCGCGACCAGCGGCTCGGGCCCGGGGAACTGGCGCATCGTCAGGCCATCGGCGGTGCCGCCGAGCTGGCTTAACACGACCTCGCCGTCCGCCGTGGCCACGCGGGCCTCGGTGACGATCCGGCTACCATCGGAGGTCCAGTGACCCTCGGCGGTCATCACCGTGCCTTCGATCGCGCGGTCGGCGAGGGCGGCGGAGGGAAGCGCGAGAAGAGCGATCGCGAGCCAGCCAGAACCGCGCATCTCCGAACCTTATCATCCCCGGGGTCCCATGTTACACACCGACCCCATGACGTCCCCCGCCGGGCCTGTGCGTGTGCGGATCGCACCCTCCCCGACGGGTGATCCGCACGTCGGCACCGCTTACATCGCGCTGTTCAACTACGTGTTCGCGAAGAGCCGTGGAGGAAAGTTCATCCTCCGTATCGAGGACACCGACCAGACGCGCGCGCGGGCCGACTCCGAGCAGATGATCTACGACGCGCTCCACTGGGTCGGCCTGACCTGGGACGAGGGCCCCGACGTTGGCGGTCCGTTCGCGCCGTATCGCCAGAGTGAGCGAGCGCACATCTACAAGGACCACACCGCGAAGCTGCTCGCGACGGGCGCCGCGTACCGCTGCTTCTGCACCACCGATCGGCTCGCGAAGGTGCGGATCCAGCAGCAGGCCGAGAAGAAGAACCCGGGCTACGACCGCCACTGCCGCGATCTCGACCCTGCCGATGGCGAGCGCCGCGCGACCGAGGGCGAGGCCCACGTCGTGCGCATGAAGTCGCCACTCTCCGGCGATATCGTCGTGCAGGATCAGCTGCGCGGTCCCGTCACGATCAACGCGGACCAGATCGACGACCAGGTGCTCCTCAAGTCGGATGGCCTGCCGACCTATCACCTCGCAAACGTCGTCGACGATCACCTGATGGAGATCACGCACGTGATCCGCGCCGAGGAGTGGATCTCGTCGACGCCGAAGCACGTCGTGCTGTACGCCGCGTTCGGCTGGGAGCCGCCGCAGTTCTTCCACATGCCGCTGCTCCGCAACAGCGACCAGTCAAAGATCTCGAAGCGTAAGAACCCGGTCTCGATCAACTACTACCGGGACTTCGGCATCCTCCCGCACGCGCTGCTCAACTTCCTCGGCACCATGGGGTGGTCGTTCGGCGGCGACAGGGAGAAGTTCACACTGCAGGAGATGGTCGACGTGTTCTCCTGGGACCGCGTCTCGCTCGGCGGTCCGGTGTTCAACCTCGACAAGCTGACGAACCTCAACGAGCACTACCTGCACGAGCTCACCGAGGCGGAGCTCGTGGATACCGTGATGGCGTGGCGCTGGAACCGCGAGTTCTTGCTGAAGCTCGCACCGTTGTTCCAGAAGCGGATCAAGAAGCTGTCGGACGTGGTCGGCGTCGTCGATCTGTTCTTCTCCGGCGACCTCGACTACGCGCCCGTGCTTGCGGAGATGAAGATCCCCGACGTCGCGGGTAAGGAAGTCCGCACCGCGCTGCTGGAGCTCGTCGAGAAGCTCGACGCGCGTGAGGGCTTTGATCCGAAGATGCTGGAGGAGGTCGCGCGGACCTGGACCGAGGCTCTCGGCTGGAAGCCGAAGCACGCGTTCATGATGCTTCGCCTCGCGGTCACCGGTCGCAAGGCGTCACCCGGACTGTTCGAGACGATGTCGGTCCTCGGCAAGGAGATCACGCGGCGCAGGCTGCGGTCTGCTGCCGAGGTCCTCGGCAAGGCGCCGTAGATGCAGCGACCGTCGATGGCGACGATCGCGTTGCTCCTGCGCCTCCTGCTCTCGGTGGGCGTCACGGTCGCGGCGATCTACGGCCTTCGCTTCGCGTCGGACTCGGTGTGGCTGGTCCGGATCGGCTCGGGGGTGCTGGGCCTCGCCGAGGGCGGCTTCGTGCTCTCGCACGCGCGGGTACGCGGCTGGATCCGCGCGGTCTCGATCGATCAGTGGCGCGCGATCGATCGCGAGACGGTCCGCACGCCCGCGGACGCCGGCACCACGAGCATGAAGATCATGATCATCCTCGTGGTGGTCGCCGTCTCGCTCACGTTGCAGGAGTACGTCGGCAGCCACGACGCGTATCTTCGGTTCTTCCCGAACACCAGCTCGAAGTACTGGGAGCTGTGGGGCTTCGCGTGGTGGTCGGGCTGGCGTGTGCTCGGCTACGTCGTGATCCCGATGATCACGCTCGCGTTCCTCCCCGGCGAGCGGATCCTCGACTATCACGTCTCGTTCAAGGGCTTCTGGAAGCACCTCTGGATCTACGCGGTGATGTTCGCGTGCATTTTCCCGGTGGTGGTCATCGCGTCGACCACCGAGGCGTTCCGGCACACGTATCCGTTCTACCGGATGGCGAACCGCTCGCAGACCGATCTCTGGAGCTGGGAGGCGCTGTACGCGGCGCAGTTCCTGTCCCTCGAGTTCTTCTTCCGCGGCTTCCTGCTGCAGGGCCTGCGCAGGCATCTCGGGGCGAACGCGATCTTCGTGATGATCGTGCCGTACTGCATGATCCACTACGGCAAGCCGATGCCCGAGACGCTCGGCGCGATCGGTGCCGGCCTGATCCTCGGCACGCTCGCGATGCGCACGAAGTCGATCTGGGGCGGCGTGTTGATCCACGTCGGCGTCGCGACCACGATGGACGTCCTCGCGCTGCGCGGCTGCCCGGACTTCGGCAGCGGTCGCTACTGCCACTGAGTGCGGATGCCGAGCATCAGCTCGGTGACCTTCCGCTGATCGGGCTGATCGCCAGCACGCCCTTCACCCAGCTCGCGATCTCTCCCATCGTGTGGCGATGGTTGGCCACGATCAACGGGATCTCCGAGTCATCGCGCGATGGGCTGCCGTGCCACGAGCGGTACTCCGCCGCGAAGTAGAACCGGCGTGCTTTGTCGTCGCGATCTCCATTGTGGGCGAGCAGCAGGATGTCGCCGGCGCGCTCGCCGTGGGCGCCGACCGCGAGCCCGCGCAACCGCTCCCCGAAATTCGGCTCGTCATTCAGCGCACGGGGAGGCGCGGGCGCTCACGTGTCGAGCGCGCGGCCGTTGGTTTCTTGCATCGGCCACATGATCGCGAGGCCGATCGCGCCGAACACCATCGCGTACCAGGCAGGTGCGAGGAGGTTCCCCGTCTGGTCGATCAGCCACGTCGCGACGAGCGGGGCGGTGCCTCCCGACAGTGCGAGCGCGATGCTGTACGCGATGCTCATGGAGGTCACGCGCGACCGTACCGGGAAGATCTCGACGACCATCGCGCCCTGGAGACCGAGCGCCATGCCGATCGGCACTCCGAGCATGACCTGGCCGAGCACGAACTGGGTCGGCGAGCCGTAGAGCATGCGGTAGGAGAAGTAGACGATCGCCATCATGGCGACCGTGAGCGAGATCATCAGCCGGCGCCTGCCGATGCGATCCGAGAGCCAACCACCGAGCGGTTTCGAGATCAGCACCACGACGAGCGAGATCGTATTCGCGAGCTGGAAGACCTCGCCGCCTTCGCCCATCAGCGCCTTGCGACGTTCGACGGCGAACGTGAAGGTCAGGTAGTAGGCCGCGTTGGTCATCGCGACGATCCCGAACGTCTGCGCGATCGGTCGCCAGTCGGCCACGAGCGATGCGAGCCACGGCTCGCGGTGCTCCTTCGCCTTCTCGCCGACCCCGGACTCCGCGATCCCGCGGCGGAGGAGCCAGCCTGCGAGGCAGAACAGAACGCTGCCGACGAACGGGATGCGCCAGCCCCACTCCGCGGCAGCCTCGGTGCCGAGCCCCTTGGTCACGCCCCACACAGCGATCGAGCCGAGGATGAAGCCAATGGTGGTCCCGGCCGCCGTCGAGCTCGAGATCAGTCCCCGGAGCAGGGGGGACGCGAGCTCGGTCGTGTAGACCATCGAGCCGGTGAACTCGCCACCGAGCGAGAACCCTTGAACGAGGCGGAGCACGACGAGCAACACGGGTGCGGCCACGCCGATCGTGGGGTAGTTCGGAAGCAGGCCGATGCCGAGCGTGGCACCACCCATCAGCGCGATCGACACGGTGAGCAGCGTGCGCCGGCCGATCCGATCGCCGATCCGGCCGAGCACGATACTCCCCACGGGTCTCGCAGCAAAACCGAGCGCGAACACGACAAACGCCAGCAGCTGCTGCGCGGTCTCGCTCGACTTCGGAAAGAACTGGTGGCCGATGGCCGCGGAGAAGTAGCCGTAGACCGCGAAGTCGAACCACTCGAGAACGTTGCCGATCAGGCCAGCGGCCGCGGTGCGCAGCGCCGACTGATGCTCGGTGGAGGGTCCGCTCATGCAGAAACCAGCCTACGCGACCTGCCGTCCGACAATGGGGTCGGACCCCATTTGCGGACACGTTCTAGGTCTTGCAGGGCCTCGGGGAGCTGAAGGGATCGCCACCGCCGCAGGGCTTCGCCACGGAAGGCGGTGGCGTGACCGGGGGCTTCGCGATCGGCGGCTTGGCGATTGTTGGCTTCGCGATCGGCGGCTTGGTTCCTGGCGGCTTGGTTCCCGGCAGCTTGGCCGCGGTGCCCGGCGGCTTGACCGCGACCGTGGCCGCGCTTCCACGTCCGGCGCCGGCTTCGACGGTCGGTGCGCTTCCACGTCCCTCGGTCGCCCCACTCCCGCGGCCCGAACCAGCATCGGCGCTCGACGCACTGCCGCCACCCGAACCAGCATTGGCGACGCTCGCCGCGCTTCCGCTCGCGCTGACATCGGCGGTCACTGCGCTGCCGCTCGTTGCCCCGGTTTCGCCGGCACCGACCTTCGTCGCACTGCCGGTCCCCTCGCCCGTGCTGCGCGCCTTCACGATCGCGATCGTCCCCACGACGCCGAGCAGCGCGATGAGCGCGACCATGGCGAACCACCGGCCACTGACGCGTGGCGCGGGTGGCAGCGGATCCTGGAGTGTCGGCGCGTAGGTCTGCACGACCGACTGCGGCACCGCCGTTGCCATCGCGGCGCTCGCCGCATCGTGCACCTCGGTCGGCGTGGGGCCGGCGTGCAAGGCGGGATAGGACGGGCGCTGGATGCTCGGGCTCGAATCGAGCTTCGTCGGCACGCCGAGGCCGAGCGTGCGGTACGCGCGCTTGACGTAGTGGTTTGCCGCCTCGTAGTTCCCGGCGAACGGCGCGAGGTCGCGCATCAGCTCCGCCACGTGCGGATAGCGATCCTGCGGCTTCTTCGCGAGGCAGCGCGCGATGATCGATTCGACGTCGGTCGCGAGCGTCATCCGCGCCGGCGCATCGACCGCGACCATGACGCACATCTCCGAGAACGACTCCGCCTCGAACGGGCGCCGCGCTTCGACCAGCTCGAAGAGCACGGTCCCGAGCGACCAGATATCGGTGCGTGCGTCCACGCTGCGCGCCGACCGCATCTGCTCCGGAGACATGTACGCCGGCGTGCCGAGCATCGACTGGGTCTGCGTCAGCGACATGTCCGATCCGTTGGCCGACTTCGAGATGCCGAAGTCGAGCACCTTCACGATCGCGGACTGATCCGGCCGGAACGAGACGAACAGGTTGCTCGGCTTGATGTCGCGGTGAACGATGCCGAGCGAGTGGGCCTCGACGATCGCGTCGCACGCCTGCAGCACGAGATCGACCGCGACCGGGATGCTCATCGCCCCGTGGGCGTCGACCATCTGCCCCAGGTCCGCGCCCTGGAGGAACTCCATGACCATGAACGGGAGTCCGTCGTCGCACGCCCCGACGTCCTGGATGCGCGCCACGTGCTCGCTCTTGAGCTTGACGGCCGACTGCGCTTCACGCATGAAGCGCACGACGGTCTCTTCGTCCAGTGACACATCGCGGCGAAGGACCTTGATCGCGACGTCCTCACCCAGCGCGAGGTGCTGAGCGCGATACACCATCCCCATCCCGCCTCGCCCGAGGACTGACTCGATCCGGTACTTGCCGACCAGAACGGTGCCCGCCTCGATAGCGCCCTCGGCAGCCTTCACTCACCACCACAGTAGCCGAAAAAAGAGGAGGCGCAGCGGGTTGTCACCGCTGCGCCTCAAAATGAGCACGACCGTCCGACCGTGAGGTTTTCCATCCCCTACGCTTGTGCGTAGGTGGGCTCCACATAATCCTTCGGGCTTCCCGACGAGCGGGCGTGCACACCTAGATCAGAGGCAGATCCCTGGATAGCAGATGT
>JBBRBG010000186.1:0-18024 GCA_038206055.1 Haliangiales bacterium | reverse complement strand
CTGGCAGCCAAGTCCGCGAGTCAGCTGAAGGTGGTCGAGTCACCGGCGAAGACCGCGCGCGCGAGCTAGTAGCTCACTCGCCAACGGCGTTGACGACCGGCTGGTTCACCACGCCCACGCCGCGCACGCCGCGCGACACGGGGACCGAGCCGACCGCGTTGACCGAGCCGACGCCCACCGAGCTCACGCCGGGGACCACGCCGCGGCCCACGACGCCTTCGTTGACCACGCCGCCGACATTCCGTACGGCCACGCCACCGGTCACGCTGGAGAGGTCGGCGAGGGAGATCGTGTTGAGTTGATTCGTCATCTGGGTGCTCCTGGTTGGTTACGAGAAGCAGATGAGCAACGGACGTGCCGCGGGACAGTCCCCATCATGTCGCGCGGTTGACGCAGGCGCCCGGGATTGCCCTGCGCTGTGCGGTAGGCGAACCGCTTCCTCGGGGCGGCGCTCGGTTATGCTCAGCGGGTCGTGCCTGGTGTGGTCGCCGAGGTCGGATCGACCGCGAACAACTATCAAATCCTCGCGAAGCTCGCGATGGGGGGGATGGCGGAGATCTTCCTCGCGCGCGGCGTCAGCACCGCGGGTGTCGAGCGCTACGTGGTGCTCAAGCGGATCATCCGCGACAAGGCGAACGACACGCACTTCGTCCAGATGTTCCTCGACGAGGCCAAGCTCGCGGCCCAGCTCCAGCACGCCAACATCGCGCAGGTCTACGACATCGGAAAGCTCGGCGACTCTTACTTCTTCACCATGGAGTACGTGCACGGCGAGACCGTGCGCGGCCTGCTCCAGCGGGCGCGTTCGCTGCGCCGCGAGATCCCGCTCGGCATGATCCTCACGGTGATCGCCGGAACCGCGGCGGGCTTGCACCACGCACACGATCGGATCGGCATCGACGGGCGGCCGCTCGGCATCGTCCACCGCGACGTCTCGCCGTCGAACTTGATGATCAGCTACGACGGCAGCGTCAAGGTGGTCGACTTCGGGGTCGCGAAGGCGGAGAACCGCGCGCAGGAGACGCGCTCGGGCGCGGTGAAGGGAAAGATCAGCTACCTGTCACCGGAGCAGTGCCGCGGCGCACCGGTCGATCGCCGCAGCGATCTGTTCTCCCTCGGCATCGTGCTGTGGGAGATGCTGACCGTCGAGCGGCTGTACCGGCGCAACAGCGACTTCGAGAACATGTCGGCGATCGTCACCGAGCCGACCCCGTCGCCGGCGATCCATCGCAAGGGTCTACCGCGCGATCTCGAGCTCCTCTCGATGCGCCTCTTGTCGAAGCGCCCCGAGGAGCGGTACCAGAGCGCCGAGCAGCTGATCGAGGCGATCGAGGAGGTGTGCGCCAAGAACCAGCTCGTGCTCTCGGGCGGAGCGCTCGGGCGGTTCATGAAGGAGCTGTTCGGGCAGCGGCCCGAGCCGTGGGTGGAGATCGAGTCGCCGCAGGCCGCCGAGGGCGTGACGGTGACGAGCGAGCCGATCCCGATCGAGCTGTCGAGCGTGAGCGATCCGCTCGAGGAGCAGCTCCGCCAGGTTCGCGACTTCAGCAAGCAGTACGCGGCGCAGCGCGATCCCGCGAGCGAATCGATTCCACCGCCGATGGCGCCGCTGTCGCAGATGATGACCGGCCAGGCGGTGCCGATCCTCGATAACACCGTGCGCCCGACGGTGAGTATGCGGCCCGCGCCGGACTCGTCGCCGATCCCGTTGCCCCCGCCGCCGTCGCACACGCCCGACATGCTCGCGACGGTGCCGATGTACCGCAACCCGGTGCAGGGGCCACCGAGTGTGCCGAACGTGTTCTCGCCCTCGGCGAGCCAGCCCGGCAGCGGCTCCGCGATGATCCCGTATCCGATGGTGCACTCCGCACCGACGGTCGCACCGTCGCAGATCGGCCGCGGCACGAACGTCAAGGTGATCGCGGCGGTCGCGGCGCTGTGCCTCGGCGTGGGGCTCGGCGTGTTCCTGCTGGTGCGCGACAAGGGCGACGCGCCGAAGATCGACGAGCTCGCCGCCGCGCCGGCAGATGCCGCGACGCTCGCTGTCGTGGCGCCGCCGGACGCGGCCGTCGTGGCGATGACCGTCGACGCCGCCGCGCCGGCGGCTGCTCCGATCGATGCGGCGCCAACGGTGGTAGCGTCCGAGGATCCGCTCGCGCCGCTGCAGGCCGCGCTCGCGCAGGGCCGGTTCGCCGAGGGTCTCGCCGCCTGCGCCGGGGTCGCGAGCTCCACGGATCTCGGCCTCGTCTGCACGCGCCTCGCCTGTAAGGTCGGCGATGTCGCGAAGGCGAAGCAGTGGATCCTGCGCGCGGCGAAGATCGATCGCGGGGTGCTCGAGGCCGAGTGCAAGCGCGACGGCACCGAGCTGTCATCACGGCCCAAGACCGGGCGACCACCGCGCGAGACGACGAAGGTCGATCCGTGCAAGGCCGATCCCATGTCCTGCCAGCACTGAGCTATTCTCGATCCATGGGCCGCATCGCGCTGGTGCTGGTGATGCTGTGTGCGGGGAGCGTTGCGCGCGCGCAGCCGAAGGCCGAGGGCACGCGCCTGTTCGAGGAGGGACGCGAGCTCGCGAAGGACGGCAAGTTCGCCGAGGCGTGCGAAGCGTTCCAGAAGAGCTTCGCGATCGATCGCGCGCCGGGCACCTCGCTCAACTACGGCGATTGCCTCGAGAAGCTCGGTCAGCTGCGCAAGGCGTGGCAGATGTACGACGACGCCGCGCGCGAGTTCGACAAGCTCGGCGACGCGCGCGGCAAGTTCGCCCGCGAGCGCGCGACCGCACTGGCGCCCAGGCTCGGCACCCTGATCGTCAAGGTCGCCGAGCCGAAGCTGCCCAGCCTGATCGTGAAGATCGCGAACGAGAGCCTCCCGCCGCAGGCGGAGATGGTGGAGTCGTACGAGCCGGGCCCGATCGAGGTCACCGCGACCGCACCGGGTCGCACGGCGTTCTCGAGCACCGCGCGCACCGCCGCGGGCGCGAACGTGATCGTGGAGATCCCGCCGCTCGCGGCTGGCGATGGCAGCCCCCCGCCGCCGCCGCCGGATCGGTCGTTCCACCCTCGTCCCGTGCCGCCGATCCCGACCCACCGCAGCCCGAGCCGGGTCAAGCTCGCGATCGGGCTCGGCGTCGGTGGCGGTGCGGCGCTGATCGTCGGCGGGATCCTCACGCTGTCGGCGCGGTCCTCGTACAACGACGCGATCGATTCGATGAAATGCTCGAAGACCACCGGCAAGCTGGTGTGCAACCAGGCAGGCGCCGATCAGGTCAACTCCGCCGGAACGCGCGCGAATCTCGCCACGGCGTTCACCATCGGCGGCGGTCTGCTGGCGGCTACCGCGGTGGTTTTGTTCGTGACCGCTCCGCGCGAGAGGGTCGAGCTCCAACCGATGGCCAGCGCGAACAGTGTCGGCGTCGGGATCAGCGGCGCGTTTTAAGTCCGCGTTTTACGGCTGCATGGTTTGACACCGCCGACGGCGGGTCGGATTGTCCCGCCGTGGCCGTCAAGAATTACGTCCTGGATACGAACGTCCTGCTGCACGACGCGCGAGCGATCTTCGCATTTGCAGACAACAACGTGATCATTCCGATCTACGTCCTCGAAGAGGTCGACACGTTCAAGAAGGACCAGTCGGAGCTGGGTCGCAACGCTCGCCAGATCGCGCGCGAGCTCGATGCGTTCCGGAGCGACGGTGGCCTGTCGCACCCGCAGAAGATGGAGAACGGCGGCACCGTCCGCGTGGCGCTGTCGAAGAACCCGCCGAAGAACCCGAGCAGCGACTCGCGCTCGATGGATCAGCGGATCATCGACATGGCGATCGAGGTCCGCGATGCCGACCCGAAGACGCACACCGTCCTGGTCACCAAGGACGTCAACATGCGCGTCCGCGGCGACGCGCTGGGACTCGCCTCCGTGGACTTCGAGCCCGAGCGGATCTCGATCGACGAGCTCTACCCGGGCAACCGCGAGCTCCTCGTGCCGTCGGGCACGATCGACAAGTTCTACGCGGACGGCAGCGTCGTCGTCGACGCGCCGGGCCTGCACGCGAACGAGTACCTGACGCTCAAGGATGACGGCGGCAAGTCCGCGCTCACCCGCTGGGACAAGACCGCGGGAAAGGCGATCCCCGTCAAGAAGCTGCGCGAGGGCGTGTGGGGCATCAAGCCGCGCAACAAGGAGCAGCACTTCGCGCTCGACCTCCTGCTCAACGACGACATCAAGCTGGTCACGCTCGTCGGCAAGGCCGGCACGGGCAAGACGCTGCTCGCGATCGCGGCGGGCCTGACGAAGGTCACCGAGGATCAGGTGTACTCGAAGCTCCTGGTCTCGCGCCCGATCTTCCCGCTCGGCCGCGACATCGGCTACCTCCCCGGTACGATCGAGGAGAAGCTGAACCCGTGGATGCAGCCGATCTACGACAACCTCGAGCTGCTCCTCGGCCTCAACAAGTCCGACAAGAAGGAAGGCCGCAGCTACGCCGAGCTCGTCGACCTCGGGTTCGTCGAGATCGAGCCGCTGACGTACATCCGCGGTCGTTCGCTGCCGAACGTGTTCATGATCGTCGACGAGGCGCAGAACCTGACGCCGCACGAGGTCAAGACGATCGTCACGCGCGCCGGCGAGGGCACGAAGATCATCCTGACCGGTGACCCCTACCAGATCGACCATCCGTACCTCGACTCGTCGAACAACGGTCTCACCACCGTCGCCGAGCGGTTCAAGAACGAGATGATCGCCGGCCACGTGATCCTGACGAAGGGCGAGCGCTCGCCGCTCGCAGAGCTCGCGACGCAGATCCTGTAGTCTGGTGGGGTGAAGCGCCTCGCCATCCTCGCGCTCGTGATCGGCACGGGCGCGGACGCGCAACGGCAGCCGGGGTGGGAGATTCGCGTCGGCGACAAGGTCGTGCTGGCGCCGGGTGCCTCGGGGACGATCCCCGTCTCGATCGCCGTCGATCGCGGCCTCTCGGTGTCGCGCGATGCGCAGGTCATCCTCGATCTCGCACTCGAGCCGGGGTTGACGTTCCGCAAGCGGCGGCTCGGCCGCCCGGATGCCGTGGATCCCGAAGCCGATGCACCGCGGTTCGCGGTCGCGGTGCGCGGTGATACCGACGGCGAGCACACCGTGAAGCTGCGGATCCGGTTCTGGCTGTGCGGCGGGAAGTCGTGCAAGCCGATCGATGTCCGGCGAACCGCAGTGGTCTCGGTAGCTTCGGCCACTCCGCCGAGCTCGCCCGGCGACGCCGGCACCGATTGACACCGGCTCTCGGCGATTCTTTGGGTCGAAGAATCAGCTAGTTGCGAGTCGCTCGGCAAAGATCGAACGGCCCGGTCGTGCGTGAACACATCCATGATCACTCGTCAGCGCATCGTCTCGTACGGGATCCCCGCCGCCGCCACTGCCACGATCGTCCTCGCCGCGCTCCTCACGCGCTCCCAGCAGAAGGGCATCGTCGACGTCGACAAGCCGACCCCGGTCGCTTCGGGTAAGCACCAGATCGACGTCGTATTCGCGGTCGACACCACGGGCTCGATGGGCGGCTTGATCGACGGCGCGAAGCGCACGGTGTGGTCGATCGCGAATTCGATCCGCAATACCGATCCGAACGCGGAGCTGCGCATCGGCCTCGTGGCGTACCGCGACGTCGGCGATGACTACGTGACGAAGGAGTTTGCGCTGACGAGCGACCTCGATGCGGTGTTCGCCGAGCTGTCCTCGTATCGCGCGGCCGGCGGTGGCGACACCCCGGAGGACGTGGACGCGGCGCTCGACGTGACGCTCCACAAGATGCAGTGGCGCGTCGACGCGAAGAAGCTGGTGTTCCTCGTCGGTGATGCGCCTCCGGCGAGCCGCGGTGACGTGCCGACGTTCGACGTGCTCGCGCGCGAGGCGGGCGAGAAGCAGATCATCATCAACGCGATCCGCGCCGGCCACGACAGCGACACGATGGCGTCGTTCCAGCGCATCGCGATGCTCGGCAAGGGCGAGTTCAGCTCGATCCAGCAGGACGGCGGCGTGCAGCAGGTGGCGACGCCGTACGACGACAAGCTCGCGGAGCTCTCGGCGACGATCGACTCGACCGCGGTGATCGCGGGCGACGAGGGCGTGCGCCGCAACTACGAGGCGAAGATGGCAGCGGCGGCTGCGGCGCCGGCGCCGGCGAAGGCCGATCGCGCGATGTACTTCAAGGGTGGCGAGGCGCGCGCCGCGGAGGACGTGGTCAGCGGCTACGGCAGCGGCACGGTCAGCGTCGATTCTCTACACCAGGGCGATTTGCCGACCGAGCTGCGCGGCATGGACAAGGCCGAGCTCAAGCAGGAGCTCGATAACCGCGTCGCCGCGCGCAAGACCGCGCAGACCGAGCTCGCCAAGGTGGCGAAGGAGCGCGAGGAGTTCCTCAAGAAGGCGCCCGAAGGCAGCAAGGACGGCTTCGACCAGAAGGTCAAGGCGACCCTCGAGAAGCAGCTCAAGTAGGGCCTCCAACTAAGCGCGATTCGGTACCTTTCGTCGCGGCGGCATCGTGGTATGTCGCCGCGATGTTGTTTTCGGAACTGGGTCTGATCCCACCTCTCGCGCAGGCCGTGGCCGCAGAGGGCTACGAGTCGCCCACGCCCATCCAGGAGAAGGCCATCCCGCACGTGCTCGCAGGCCGTGACCTCCTGGGCCTCGCACAGACCGGCACTGGCAAGACCGCGGCGTTCGCGCTGCCCATCCTCCAGCGGCTCGCGAGCCACGGCACGATCACCGCGCGCCGCCCGATCCGCTGCCTGGTCCTCACGCCCACGCGCGAGCTCGCGTCGCAGATCGGCGAGTCGTTCTCCACCTACGGCAAGAACCTGCCGCTCCGCAACACGGTGATCTTCGGCGGCGTCGGCATGGACGCGCAGAAGCAGGCGCTGCGCTCCGGGATGGACATCCTCGTCGCCACGCCTGGTCGCCTCCTGGATCTCATGGGGCAGGGCCTCGTCGATCTGAAGCCGCTCGAGGTGTTCGTGCTCGATGAAGCCGACCGCATGCTCGACATGGGCTTCATCCACGACGTGAAGAAGGTGATCGCGCGCCTGCCGCAGGTGCGCCAGACGCTGTTCTTCTCCGCGACGATGCCGCACGAAGCGCAGCAGCTCGCCGATCAACTGCTCAAGAACCCGGAGACCGTCGCGGTCGCGCCGCCGTCGACCACCGTCGAGCGTGTCGATCAGGAGGTGTTCTTCGTCGAGAAGGCCGACAAGCGCGCGCTGCTCGTCGAGGTCCTCGCGGATACGGCGATGAACCGCGTGCTGGTGTTCTCGCGCACGAAGCACGGTGCGAACCGGATCGCGGAGCATCTGCTGAAGGAGCGGATCGGCGCCGAGGCGATCCACGGCAACAAGAGCCAGAACGCCCGCGAGCGCGCGCTCGCCGGATTCAAGAACGGCCGCGTGCGCGTGCTCGTCGCGACCGATATCGCGGCGCGCGGCATCGATGTCGACGCCGTCACGCACGTCGTCAACTTCGACGTCCCCGAGGTCCCGGAGACCTACGTGCACCGGATCGGCCGCACCGCGCGCGCCGGCGCCTCCGGCATGGCGATCACGTTCTGCGAGCTCGAGGAGCGCCCGGATCTGCGCAACATCGAGAAGCTCACGCGTCAGGCGATCCCCGTCGTCGAGGGTCACCCGTACGAGTCGCGTACCCCCGCCCCCGAGGGCTGGAGCGCGCGCGACGATCACCACACGACCCGCAGCGCGCCGCGCCCGCAGCGCAGCGGTGGCGGTGGCCGTGGCGGACGTCCCGGCGGCGGTGGCGGTGGTGGCGGCGCACGCGGTGGTCGGCGCGGTGGCGGCGGCGGCGGTCGGCGCTAGGAGCGGTAGGCCAGAGGCCTCCGCGAGCGGCAATCCGCAATACCGGCTGCGAACCGCAAGTCCGCTGGTTCAGGTGAGCCCCGAAGGCCCCGGAGGTCCCGAAGCAGAGTCTTCTCCTGGACGAGAAAGCCTCTCCTCAGGGGCTTCGGGAACTTTGGGGCGCATGATTCCGGAGCACGGTCGTGGGGAGTTCGTCGCAGTTCGTCCGGCCGCCGACGCGCTAGACGAAGAACTTCGGGACGAGCTCGTCGGCGGGGCCGGCGTGGCACTCGCTGAACAGCCGGCGCGCCCCATCTCCGATCTCGAGGTTGAGCAAGATCCGGCGCGCGCCGTTGAGCTCTGCCCACGACACGAAGCTCGACGCCGGCGCGACGGTGCCCGACGTGCCGATCGCGACGAACAGATCGCAGTCGCGCAGCGCGTGCTTCGCCGTGCGCTCTGCGTCGACCGGGATCATCTCGCCGAACAGCACCGCGCATGGCCGCATGCGCTCGCCGCAATGCTCGGGCGCCGCACCCGCGGGTGGGGCCAGCACCGTGTTGCACTTCTCGCAGCGCCAGCGCGCGAGGCTGCCGTGGTACTCGCACACAGTCTTCGAGCCGGCGGCCTGGTGCAGGCCATCGATGTTCTGCGTGATGATCGTGAACTTCGCACCGGGAGGTAGCCGCTCCTCGAAGGCAGCCAGGGCGCGGTGCGCGACCGTCGGGGCCACGCCCTGGATGGCGGTGTGGAACGACCAGAACATGTCCGTCGCTTCGGTGCGGCGCGAGACGAGCGCGTCGGCGTCGGTCAGGGCCGCGAGCTTCGGATCGCTCCACAGCCCGCCCGGGCCGCGATAGGTCGGCAGCCCCGCTGCGTGCGAGATGCCGGCGCCGGTGAGCACGACGATGTTGCGGTAACCACCGAGGGTCATCAGCTTAGTGTAGCATCGACAATAACTAGCGCCAGTCCTCGACGGTGCCGCGCAGCTCCTTGAGCTTCGCGCGCGACAGCGTGCCGACCGAGGCCATCGAGAGCTGCTCAGGCGCGAGCACCTTGCGCGCGACCTCGACGAGCTTGTCGATGGTGACGGCGTTCATCTGCGCGAGGCGCTCGGACAGCTTCGGGGGCTCGAAGTACAGCGCGGTGCCGCCGAACCAGCCGGCCATCGCCGAGGCGTCGTCGACGGACGCCAGGGTCTCGTAGCGATAGCGCACGCGCGCTCGAGCGAGCTCGTCCTTGGTGATCTTGCCGGCGCGCAGGCCATCGAGGATGCGCAGCAGCTCCTTGATCAACGCGGGCACCTTCGTGTTCGCCGTCGCGCCGGAGATCTCGAACAGCGACGTATCGGAGAGCGGCTCGATCGAGGCGTTGATCGAGTACGCGAGGCCCTTCTGGTCCGCGAGCGTGTAGTGGAGGCGTGTGGACATGCCGTCGTCGAGGATGCGCAGCAGCGTGACGAGCGGGATGTAGCTGGGGTCGTGCTCGCCGACCGCGCGGAACAGCACCGCCAGCGAGGTCTGCGAGCCGGCATCCGGGACGTGGCGAAGGTTCGGGCCCGGGCGTGGGGCGGGAGCGGCAGGTGCCAGGGCGAGCGTGCCCTCGGGGATCTTCGCCAGCGCTTTCTGGGCCGCATCGACCACGCGCGCGTGCTCGATCGGCCCCGCGATGCACAGGCGCGCGTTGCGGGCGCCGTAGAACGCGGTGAAGTGGCGGCGCACGTCCTTCGCGGAGAACCGCGCAACATTTGCGCGCGGGCCGATGATGCGCTGGCCCAGCGGGTGGTCGCCGAACACGAGACCGCGCGCGATGTCGTCGGTGTTGATCTCGTTGTCGTCGGCGTCGTAGTCCTCGTTGATCTCCTCGAGGATCAGCGCACGCTCGAGCTCGATCTCGGAGAACTTCGGCCGGCCGATCAGCTCGCCGAGGACGGCGATCGCGGCGGGCACGTGCTCGGTCTCGAGGCCGAGCTGGAACAGCGTGTAATCCCGGCCGGTCTCGGCGTGGAGGGTGGAACCGAGCTTCTCCACCGCCGTGTTGAGCGCGAGCGACGACGGGTACTTCTCGGTCCCGCGGTAGAGCATGTGCTCGGTGAAGTGGGACAGCCCGTTATCGCGCGGGGTCTCGAACCGTGCCCCGACCTTGATGAACAGGGTCACCACGGCCGTGTGGAGGTGGGGCAGGGTGACGGTGGTCACCGCAAGCCCATTGGCAAGCCGAGAGGTCTCGACCTGGGGGTCGAGTCGAGGGGGCCGAGCTTTCATGTCGAGCGAGGGGGGCGAGCTTTCATTGACGCGGTCTCTAGATCAGCGGTATCACACGGGTGTCCCCGATGCTTCTCAAGAAGATCGTGATCGCAGAGGACGACGACGCCATCGCGCACATGGTCAACATGGCGCTCGGCGACGCCGGCTTTCTCTGCTTGCGTGCTCGTGACGGTGACGAGGCGCTGAAGCTCGTCAAGGCGCACGACCCGGACCTCCTGGTCCTCGACGTGATGATGCCTCGCGTGGACGGTCTCGAGGTCGCCCGCCGGCTCAAGGCCGACGTGATGTGGTCGCGGACCCCGATCCTGATGCTGACCGCGCTCGCGTCGACCGATGACCAGGTCCAGGGTCTCGAGGCCGGCGCCGATGCGTACATGTCCAAGCCGTTCGACCTCCGCGAGATGAGCGCGCGCGTGAAGGCGCTCGTGCGCTCGGCGCGGCGCGAGCGCAACCGCAACCCGACCACGAATCTCCCCGGCTCGAACGCGATCGACGAGGGGATCGAGGGGGCGCTGAAGAGCGGCAAGCCCACCGCGGTCGTCCATATCGACATCCTCAACTTCGACGCGTACGCCGACGCAATCGGCATCGTGTCCTCCGAGGACACCGTCAAGAACCTCGGCGCGTGGCTGCTCGAAGCGGCGCGCGCGGCCTCCGGTGGCGGCGCGTTCGTCGGCCACATCGGCGGCTCGGACTTCATCGCGGTGATGGCGCCGGAGCACGCGATGCCGTTCCTCGCGAGCTCCGAGGCCGCGTTCGATGACAAGCGCGCCACGCTCCCGGGCGATGCGACCTCGCTGCATCTCGTCGCCGCGATCGCGCATACCGAGGGGCTCACGCTCAACACGGGCGCCGACGAGCTCGGCCGCCGCCTCGGCAAGGCGATGAAGCAGGCGAAGGCCGACGGCAAGACCGGCCACGTGGTGTGGTCGGCTAGCTGAGCGTGGCCGGCGACAGCAACGACAAGCCGCACGATACCGATCCCGCCGTCGCCGACACACACGCCTCCGCCGGCGGCTCCGACGCAAGTCCCTCGCATTCGGCGAGTCGCGGCCCGCGCGGTGTTCGCTCGGGAGACACGCTCGGCCGCTACGAGCTCGCCGAGGAGCTGGGCGAGGGCGGCATGGCGCAGGTGTTCAAGGCGCGCGACAAGGAGCTGCGGCGCGACGTCGCCGTGAAGGTCCTGTTCCCGCACCTCGCGCGACGCGACGAGATCGTGCGCCGGTTCCAGCGCGAGGCGCGCGCGGCGGCAGGCCTCGAGCAGGCGAACATCCTGCGGATCTACGACGTCGGCGGCGCCGTGGGCGATGACCCGCCGTACATCGTGATGGAGATGATCCGCGGGCGCTCGCTGCTCGGCGAGATCGAGCAGCGCGGGCCGATGTTCGCAGAGGTCTGTGCGTGCGTCGGTGCCCTGCTCGCGGATGCGCTCGGCGCCGCGCACAAGGCCTCGATCGTCCACCGCGACATGAAGCCCGCGAACGTGATGATCTCGCACGACGGACGCGTCTTGCTGACGGACTTCGGCGTCGCGCGGCTCGAGACCGAGGACTCGCTGGTGACGAAGACCGGCGCGCTGCTCGGCACGCCTGCGTACATGAGCCCGGAGCAGGCGAGCGGTGACGTGGCCACGGCGAAGAGCGATCTGTACTCCCTCGGCGCCACGCTCTATCAGCTCGCGACGGGAACGCTGCCGTATGCGGGCAGTCCGGCGAAGGTCCTCGCGCAGATCGCGATGGGGACGATGGTGCCGCCGGTCAAGAAGCGCGCGTCGGTGGGGCCGGATCTGTCGCGGTTGATCGAGCGGATGATGGCCACCGAGCCGGAGCAGCGCGTGGGCTCGGCCGCGGAGGCCTCGGCGGAGCTGCGCGCGATCGCGGCGGCGGGCGGGCTCGGTGAGCCGGCGGACGAGCTCGTGACCTACTTCGCGGATCCCGATGCGTACGTGAAGCAGCGCACGCCGAAGATCGTGGCGAGCGTGGTCGCCTCCGCGAAGCAGGCGCTCGCCGAAGCGAAGCTGCCGCGCGCGATGGCGCTCGCGGATCGCGCGAGCTCGCTGGCGCCCAACGACCCGGCGGTGACCACGCTGCTCGACAAGGTCGCCGATAGCGGCCGCTCGACACGGCGCAGGCGCGTGCTCGCGATCGGCGCGCTCGGCCTCGTGCTCGCCGGCGGCGGCACCGTGCTCGCGATCAAGCTTGCGGGCGCTGGCGAGTCGTCGCCTGTGCTCGATGCAGGGGTGGTCGCGATGGTCGCGGACGCCGCACCCGATGCAGCGCCGGCCGTTCCCGTGGACGCGCTCGACGATGCGTCCGTGGTCGTGATCCCGGACGCGGCAGTGGCGAAGTCGAAGGACGCCGGCGTGTCAGTGAAGAAGGACGCGGCGGTCGGGATGGCGGCAGGTCTCGACGCGCAAGTCGCGCCGGTGCTCGATGCGATGCCTGCGGCGGCTCCCGATGCGGCACTCGCGGCGAAGGGCACGATCGTCGTCAAGGCAGACTCGTGGTGCAACGTCACCATCGACGAGCAAGGCAAGGGCGAGCAGCGCGTGGGTAGGCGCTTCGCCGTCGAGGTCGATTCCGGGAAGCACACGGTGGTGTGCGAGCAGAATGGCCTCGAGCACCGCTGGCAGAAGACCGTGGTGGTTCCGGCCGGTGGCAGCGTGACGGCCGAGGGCTCGGTCCTCGGGTTCATCGACGTCGAGGTCGAGACCGACGCGACGATCGATGGCCGCGCCTACAAGGCGGGGTCGACCGCGCGGTTGAAGATCAGCCGCCTTCGCGTGAAGGCCGGCAACGTCGAGCGGACCCTCAGCTTCCTCGGACCGTGCCAGCTCCGGCTGACCCCGGAGCTCGGTTGCTACCCCGTACCGTGATCCAGGACATCCCTGTCGTGATCCGGGCCGAGGGCGACCGTGATTCCAGCACTTGCGCGTGGCAGGGTGGTTGCAGCAGCCTGGATGCAGTGAATCGGCTCCTCACCATCCTCGCCGTCGTGGGCACCACCGGGTGCTTCTACACCGACGAGATCAACCAGCGGCCCTCGATCGCGATCGATGGGATCGGCGACGAGGTCTACCGCGGGGACAAGGTCGCGCTGACCCAGACCCACGACGACCCCGAGGGCCACTTCATCAAGTTCACCTGGCGCGCGTACGCGTGCACCGACGGCGAGGGTGGCGCGGATTGCGACACGGAGCCGTTCTACAGCGACATCCTCGACCACGCCGGGTTCACCGTGCCGTTCATCCGGGACGGCGGGCTGCCCGTGCGCAACGTGCGCGTGATCCTGGAGGCGAAGGACGAGCTCGGCGCGACCGCGAAGCCGATGCAGGAGCTGGTGATCGTCACCCTCGATCGTCCGCCGGGCCTCCAGCTCGAGCGCGGCGGAAACTTCGTGATGACGCCGAACCGCGCGATCACGATCTCTGCGGCGGTCAGCGATCTCGACGACGGTCCGGCCTCGCTGGGCACGCCGAAATGGGAGGTGTTCGCGCCGACGCAGACGCCGGGCACGCTCGCGGACCCGGTCGTGATGCCGCCGCCGGACCCGATGCCAGACAAGATCAGGACGTTCGTGAAGACATTCACGCCGTCGACGGTCGGCGAGTGGGAGATCCGCGTCACCGCGACCGATCCTCTCGACAGGTCCACGACGAAGAGCCTCATGTTCACGGTGGTGCCACCGCCGCCGCCGTGCATCGCTCAGCTCGCGCCGATCGTCCCCACCGGCGGCGCCGCGCTGCCGATCACGGATCCCACGCTGTTCCGCGTGCCCGTCGTCGTCGATGACCTCGACGTGTTCCCGGCGCAGAGCGGCGATCCGGCGCTCGGCGTGACGCGCTTCGAGTGGTGGTTCAAAGGCCCCGGCGCCCCCGCGCACACCGTCGTCGACAACGCGACCGCGAGCTCGTTCTCGTTCGATCCCGCAGGTTACACGCCGGGCGATATCGTCGAGATCCGCGTGCAGATCTACGACCGCGAGAACACGCCGATGAACTGCTTGCCCACGGATCCCACGTGCTCGGTGATCTCGCAGCCGAGCTGCATCCAGCGCCAGACCTGGCGCGTGGAGGTCCGATGAAGACCGCGTTCGCTCTCGTCCTCGCACTGCTCGGCGCGTGCGCCGGAGATCTGGGTCCCGCCGGCGACGACGGCGGCCAGTGTGACGTCTCGATCACCTATACCCCGTCGATGCCGGTCGCGGGTCCGACGAGCGAGGTCCGGCTGAGCAGCGCGGTCACCAACTCGTCAGGAGCTCATAGCTACACGTGGACCGTGTTCAAGGGCGGCATCCTCGTGCCGACCACCGATGCGCAAGGCAATGGTTCCGAGGTCACGTTCATCGCCGACGCGGCGGGCCCGTACAGTGTGACCCTCGACGTGGTCGCGACGCTCGGCGGCAGTTGCCCGCAGGCGCACGCGACCGTCAACGTGCTGAGGGATGCGACGTTCGAGACCATGCGGCTGCACATCGTGCCGCCGATCACCGCGATGGGGCCCACGGTGGATCGCCTGATCCAGGTCCACGATGGCACCGACTTCGACATCGGCCCGGTCGTCCTCGAGGCCAGCACGCTCGCGTCGGGCACCGTGCGGAATTCCAGCGGCGTCGGCATCCCCGCGTACGTGCAGTTCTATCCGCTGGGCATGACCGGCGCGATGGTCGAGACGTTCGCGAGCGGCACCGGTGCGTTCACCGCGCGCCTCCTGCTCCAGCCGCACGACGTGATCGTGATCCCGTCGGCGACGAACATCGCCCCGGAGCGGCTCACCAACTACACGACGACCGGCGCGCTACCGATGCTGTCGGCGCCCGATTCGATCAGCGGCACCGTGCACCAGGGTGCGACGCCGATCTCCGGCGCGCGCGTGCAGCTCACCATCGATGGCGTGCCGACGACCTTGGCCACCACGGCCGCGAACGGCACGTACACCGTGCTCGGCCACCACGCCGCGCCGGGAAAGCTCGTGAAGGTCGAGATCACGCCGCCGGCGGCGAGCGGACTGCCTCGCCTCGAGGCCAGCGGGATGCTCAGCACGCAGCTCGCGATCGACGCGAACTATGCGGGCATTACCCTGCGGAACCTCAGCGGTGTCGCCGTGCGGCGCGGCGCGAGTGCGCTGCCGAATCGTCCCGTGGTGATCGTCGGTCAGGTCAGCTCGACGAGCATGATCGCGGGCCTTGCCTCGACGACGGGCTACGTGCGGATTCCCACGACCACCGATGCAGGCGGCAACCTGCCGTCGGTGCTGGCGCCCGCGACCACCCTGTTCGCGGTGACGACCGTCGCGCCGGGTGACCTCGCGGTGGGAAGCGTTGCGGCCGGCACGCCGGCCGCAATCGATGCGCCGGCGATGACAACGCTGTCGACGATCGGCGCGGGCGGCGCCGATGCGCTCTCGGGGGTGACGCTCGATCTGATCCCGAAGGACGAGCTCGCGGCCGCGAACGCGCCGGCGCTCCACTTCATCGCGGATTCGAGCGGTCGCGTGGCCGGCAGCATCCCGACCGGTGGCACCTACGACGTGCGGTGGTCGGATCCGCAGGGTCGGCGCGGTCCGCTGGTCGCGTACAACAAGACCACGATCGACACCAGCTACGCGCTGCCCCCGGCCGTCTACGTCAGCGGCGACGTGACGATCACCGGCAGCTCGAACCCCATCGTCGGCGCATCCGTACAGCTCCTGTGCGAGAGCTGCACCGGCGTCGACAAGAGCCGGCCGATCGCCGAGGTCGCCACGGATGGCCACGGATCGTTCCGCCTCGCCGTTCCTGACCCGGCAGCGATGTAGGATCGGCGCATGCTCGGGATCCGGTTTCTTCTCGCTCTTGCGGTCCTGACGCTGTCCGTTCCCACGCACGCCGACGCTCCGAAAGGCGAAGCCGTGGCGCTGTTGCCGCTCGATGCGGATGCGCGCCTCGCGATCTACGGCCAGCCGGTCGCGAGCGAGATCGCGCGCGCACTCGTCGCGGGTGGCATCGATGTCGTCGTCGTCGGGCCGAAGATGGCGATGCCCGAGCGCGCGAAGCTGATCGTCGACGGGACGATCGGCGCGAGCAAGGCGGACCTCGTCACGCTGACGCTCCGCGTGCGCAACCCCGTCGACGGCACCACGCTCGCGACGACGCAGTCGCAGGTGCAGGGCTTGCCGAACATCGACAAGGCGGCCGTCGATCTATCGGCGAAGATCCTGCCGATCGTGCGCGAGAAGCTCGAGGCGCTGAAGCCCAAGGTCGTGACCCCGCCGGATCCGAAGGACGCGCACGTGGTGGTCGTCGCGCCCGAGCCGTCGATGCGGCCGTTGCTCGTCGGCATCAGCACCAGCTCGGCCTCGGCATCGCAGGATGCGCTGAAGGACGCGTTCATCGCGCAGGTCTCGCCGTGGGCCGCGCGCCAGGGCCGCGAGTCGAAGCAGGTCGAGGCGACACTCCTGCACGCGGACAGCGCCGTGACGGCGATCAAGGCCGCAGGTACGGACCTCGGCATCGCGTTCGCGATCAAGAGCTTCTCGATCTCGAACGACACGATTCCGATCGGGCGCGCGCGCGTCCACGTGGTCGTTGCCGATGCCGTCGGCGTGCTGTTCGACCGCGTCGTCATCACGGACTCGGTCGTCGGCGACAAGGCCATCAAGACGGATGTGATGGCCGCCCGCGTCGCGCGCGAGGTCCTCGATATCCTGCGGCCTCACCTCAAGCGGCTGGTCAACGCGTGGCGGTGAGGGTCGTCGCGCTCCTCGTCGCGCTCGCGCTCGCGATGCCGACCGCCCACGCGCAGGACACTGCGGGGTCGCCGGCCGACGTGCTGCGTAGCGGCAACAGCGCGGCGACGGCGGGCGACTGGCTCCAGGTCAGCCAGCTCGTCGATCCGCTGCTGCGCGGTCAGCTCCCGCCCGGCGATCTCGCCGAGGCACATCGGCTCGCCGGCCTCGCCGCCTTCTTCCAGGGCCGCCGGCTCGACGCGGAGAATCACTTCGTCGCGTATCTGCGGATCGATCTCGACGGACAGCTCGATCCCGCGCTGTACCCGCCGGAGGTGGTGACGTTCTTCAATGACCTCAAGGCGAAGTACTCGGCGGAGCTCAAGGCGCGACGCCCGAAGCAGCGGCGCTACTGGTTCTTGACGTTCATCCCCATCGCGGCGCAGTGGCAGAACGGTGAGACGACGAAGGGCATCGTGATCGGCAGCGCGATCGGTGTGTTCCTCGCCGCAAACCTGACGTCCGCGCTCGTGCTGCGCTCGTGGTGCACGCGCGTGACCGGCGATGCCGGCTCGAGCCTGACCTGCGACGACAGGGGCAACAACCACTACGGCAGCGCGCCGACGCTTCGCGTGATCAACGCGATCGGCGGGGTCGGCGCGATCCTCACCTACGCTTACTCGGTGTACGACGGTGTGAAGAATTATCGACGACGAACCCGCGAGCAATCGATGCAGCCCTTCGTCTCGACCACGGTGCATGGCGAGTCGTTGTTCGGGGTTGCGGGAGTCTTCTGAGAGGCCTACATCCGACCTGGGGGCACAAAGCCCTGGGCGTGAAACCACGGGACACCTGTTCGGTGATCGCACTGATGTCTGGGAGCCTTGGCATATAGGCCCCTTCGACATTGAGATCGCGCTGGGGGACCAGCTACGATGTAAATGGAGTGAGGCAGCCCGTCCCATTTGGGAAATACCTCCTGCTCGACCGGATCAGCGTCGGCGGGATGGCAGAGGTCTTCAAGGCCAAGTCCTATGGCGTGGAGGGCTTCGAGAAGATCATCGCGATCAAGCGAATTCTCCCCACGATGGGTGAGGACCGCGACTTCATCAAGATGTTCATCGACGAGGCGAAGATCGCCGGGCAGCTCGCGCACGCGAACATCTGCCAGATCTTCGAGCTCGGCCGGATCGACGGCTCGCACTTCATCGCGATGGAGTACATCTGGGGCAAG
>JBBRBG010000185.1:0-18204 GCA_038206055.1 Haliangiales bacterium | reverse complement strand
GGGCAAGGAGCTCGTCACCGAGGCGATCCACCGCCGCTCCAGCCGGCGCGATCGGCCGCTGATCAAGCTCAACTGCGCCGCTCTCCCCGAGACGCTGCTCGAGAGCGAGCTGTTCGGCCACGAGCGCGGCGCGTTCACCGGCGCCGACCGCCGCAAGATCGGCTTCTTCGAGGCCGCCGACGGCGGCACGCTGTTCCTCGACGAGATCGGCGACATGCCGCTCACGCTGCAGGCCAAGCTCCTGCGCGTGCTCGAGCGCAAGGTCATCACGCGCGTCGGTGGCACCACCGAGGTTGCTACCGATGCGCGGCTGATCGCCGCCACTCACCGCGATCTCGACGCCGACGTCCGCACCGGTCGGTTCCGCCAGGATCTGCTGTTCCGGATCGGCGGCTTCACGATCGTCGTTCCGCCGCTCCGCGATCGCCCGACGGAGATCATGCCGCTCGCCGAGCATTTCGCTCGCACTGCCGCCGCCGAGCAGGGTCGCGCCACACCGCACTTCACCGAGGACGCGCGCGACCAGATGACCGCCTACGCGTGGCCCGGCAACGTCCGCGAGCTGCGCAACGCGGTCGAGCGCGCCCTCGTGCTCGCCTCCGATGTGATCACGGCCGCTGACCTCCCCGAGCGCATGCACGACGCGGCGCGCCAGGTCCGCCCGATCTCGCGATCGAGCGACGTCCGCGGTCACCTCGCCGAGGTCGAGCGCGCCGCGATCGTCGCCGCACTCGAGGCCGACAGCAACAACCAGACCCGCGCCGCGCGCCGGCTCGGGCTCTCCCGCCGTGCGCTGATCTACAAGATGGAAAAATACGGTCTGAAAGCGGCGCCATCCCGCGCAGATGGCTGAATCACGGGCTCGATTCCGGCACCGGACCGCGTCGTCCAGGCGCCGACCACACTCGCGAAGTCGCTGCCCCCAGGGTCGAAGATCGTCGATATGGAAGGTGACGAGTGGGTGAGGTACGAGAGCCCTGACGGAACGGAGCGGATCCGGTTCCGCTCGGAGGGCGCGAGCGTGGGAGCGACAGAACCGAAGCCGGGCCGGAACTACTCCACGACCACACGTGCCACGGTCATGACGGACCGGAAGGTCGGCGCCATGGAGGGTGTTCACCGCATCGTCGGCTCGGCGAACGGAGATGTCATTCCTTCTGACGTCGGTGGTGTGCCTCGGCAGCCCGGCGTCCTCGACTACAAGTACCGGCAGATGACCGTCAAGCCGGAGGAGATGAACCCCGCGAAGCCGATGAAGATCGATTACAACGAGGCCGACGTCCCGGTCGGTGCTGCACAGGGTGAGCGCAAGAAAAAGGGATGGGAATGAGCTCCAAGCTGTACCTCGAGATCGACGGAAAACGATCGGAGGCGATCTGGCGGTTGACCAGCAAAAGGAACGTCGAGGTCGGACACGAGCTCGCGACCGATGCGCGGGCAATGTTCGCGACCATGCCCGAAACCGACCCGAAGCGCGGCGAACTGGCGGCGTCCATGGCGGAGCTCATGCTCGAGATCGGAGAGCTCCGCGACGCGGAGGCCCTGATCAAGCAGTCCCTCGACATCGATCACGGGCTGCTCACGCCGAACATCCTCGGCACTCGCTACATGTTCCTCGCGCAGCTCCTGAAGAACCAGGCGCGCTGGGACGAGGCAGAAGATTACGTCCAGCGCGCGATCAGCGCACCGTTCGGAGAGATCGAGCTCGCCCACGAGATGATCCGCGAGATCCGCGAGGCGAAGCTGCGCTGACGCGATGAAGCTCGTCGGTCAGGTCTACTCTCCGTACGTTCGCCGCGTCCCGATCTCGCTACGCGTTCTCGGGATCAGCTACCTGCCGCACTCGAGTTGATCGAGGCGGCGAAGATCGCCGTCTCGGCGTATCCCGCTTCTCTCCCGCGAGCGGTACCTCGTCGACGAGAAATCCTTGTTGCCAGCGTTGAGCGCGTTGTGAAAGACGAACGATGTTGCCCACCGTGGCTCTACAGGGCCGTCTACAACATGGAGAAGTACGGCCTCAAGGCGCCTCCTCCGCTCCGCGAGGGCTGACAGCTCGCGATCCGGATAGTCGTGCGGATGGCTGCCGCAAAATGATGCACGCCCCCCACGCTGGCGAGTCGCCGACGAGTCGTTCGTGGCCGCATGTGGAGCGCACGCGAGACGAGACCTCGCTACCTCGGCTAGCCTCGTGATCGTGCCCGTCGAAGTCTTTCGTTTCATGACCCTCCGGCCGCCTCAGGCCGCTCCCTCGACGGCCGGCAAGAACGCCATCGAGCTCAACGCCACTCGCAGCGACTTCCTGACGTCGCTCGCCGAAAAGAAGAACGCTGGCTCTCGGGACGGGATGGAGCAGGCGGCCGCAGGTTTCATTGCGCGCGACGAGTCCTTCATCACGTCGAAGCGAAAGGTCTACCCGAAGTTCCTGGCCTTTCACGAGGCTGTTCACGATCTCGATGAACGCGGGTTCCTGGACAACGTCCGCGAGGCGCTTGCGCGCACGCTCGGCGCATCGGCGGGCCAGGTCGTCGACAGCGGCGAGTTCGGGAAGCTGTACTCGGACCTCACGCACAGTCTCGTCGCCGCAGCGATCGACCTGTCGGTCAGCGCAAAGCTGCGAGGCCTGCTGGTCGGCCTCGCGCGCACCGTCGGCCTGCTGATCAAGCTCGCCAGGTCGGAGAGGCTCGACTACACGCGGTCCGCGTTCTACGAGCAGATGATCGTCCTGCCGGAAGGAGTCTTTCCGCTGCCCGTCGTGCGGCATGACAGCGAGGGAGACGCCCGCGCGGACGAGGAGCGGCGGACGAGGGCGGCCGCCGATCGAAAAAAGCTCGTCGAGCTCGCGGAGGAGCTGTCTGCGAACAAGGCCGCGATCCACGACATCCTCACAACGTACGAGAAGGCGTCGTTTCGTCCCGGCCGGGCCGTCACGATGTTCACGGCCTCGGACGCCGGAGCCACGGGGCCCGGGGGATTCGTTCTCTCCGATACGGATGCCGATCGTCTGAGTGTCAACACGCGGAAGGTCATCGAGACCGCGGGCATCGCGGGCACCATTGATGTCGCGCGCACGACGTCAATGATCGAGAAGCGCTCGAACGAGATCAGCAACAAGCTATTCTCGAGCAGCAACACCTCCCGATATCTGGTCAACATCGGAAACAGCTTCGTGCCGAGTGACGCGCTTGTCGGCCCGCGCCCGGGAGTCTTTGACGGTCCGACGCTCGCGCTCGCTCATCCCGGACCGTGTCCGCCCATCCCGGCCGCCGAGGCCAGTGCCGAGGTGACGGTTCCCCTGTGGACGACCCACGGGGACGCACGCGTCCTCGGCTTTGCGGATCTCATGCTCGTGGAGCAAGAGCTCTTGCGCTACGAGCTCGGCGAGATCGCGCACGTCGAAAACGTGCTCGTCGGCGAGCTCCGAGAGCGAGAGTTCCGCACCGCCACGACGACCGAATCCTCGACGACCACGGAGAGTGAGCGGACCGAGGAGAACTCCAAGGACCTGGCCACCTCGGAACGCTTCGAGCTCCAGACGGAATCCGAGAAGGTCATCAACGAGAGCACGAGTACGGCGGCCGGCGTCACGGTCAGCGCCTCCTACGGGCCCACGGTCGACGTCACCGCGAACTTCAACTTCGCGAGCAACACGGCCAAGCAGGCATCGGAGCGCGCCTCGAACACGTTTGCCCGCGACACGACGACAAAGGCGACCTCGAAGATCCAGACGCGCGCGCTGGAGCGGCGTTTCTCGCGGACCGTCAACGAAGTCGAGGAGAAAAACAAGCACAGCTTCGAGAACCGAGAGAACGACGCGGAGAATATTTCGGGCGTCTATCGGTTCGTCGACAAGATCTACAACGCCCAGGTAGTCAGCTACGGCAAACGCTTCATGCTCGAGTTCCTCGTCCCCGAGCCGGCGGCGTTCTTGCGGCATGCGATGACGCGCCAGCCGGCGGAAGGCGTCACGCAGGTCAAGCCGGAGGCGCCGGGCTACTGTCAGAACGGCGTGTTCGCGGAGCTGCAGCCGCAAGACATCTCCATCGAGACGTACTTGTTCTGGGCGGCAAAGTACCTCGCCAACGACGTGGCACCGCCGCCGAGCAACACGCAGATCGTTTCGGGCGTACTGATCAACGAGACGCCAGGCACGAAGTCGCAGTTCTCCGATGACATCTACGAAGCCTCCGAGCTCAAGGAGCTCAAGGTCCCGAACGGGTACAAACCGACAAAGGCGATCGTCACGGCGGAAGGTTGGAACGTCGCGCGCGACACCTTCCCGGCGACCTTCGCTATTCAGATCCAGAAGGAGAGCGTGATCGTCGGCCAACGGGCGACGTTCACGGTCAATCTCGAGAGCGATGTCACCGACAAGATTCCGGTGGCGGTCGTCACCAAGAACTTCGAGCGCTATGCCGTGGTCGCCACGGTCTTCTGCATGATCACGCCAGAGAAGTACCAGGAGTGGCAACTCAAGACCTACACGTCGATCATGAACGCGTACACGGAGCTGAAGTCGCGCTTCGACAGCGCGATGGAGGCGTCACGGATCCGCGCCACCTTCACGACGGTTTCCGGAACCAACCCGGCGGCGAATCGCGAGCGCGAGAAGATCGAGCTCCGCAAGGCGTGTGTCTCGCTCCTCACCGGGCAGAGCTTCGAAGCGTTCGATGCAATGAGACGCGGTGTCGCTCCGCACGGCTATCCGGAGCTCGCGTTTGCAGATGCGGAAGCGGAAGGCCGCTACATCCAGTTCTTCGAGAACGCGTTCGAGTGGACGAACATGACGTACGTCTTCTATCCGTACTTCTGGGGCAAGAAGGAGTTCTGGATCAGCAGCTCTCAGATCTCCGATAACGACCCGGTCTACGAACGCTTCCTCCAAGCCGGTGCGGCCCGCGTGCAGGTTCCGGTGCGCCCCGGCTTCGAGGTCTCGCTGATCAACTTCCTCGGGATTCGAAACGTGTGGTTCGGCGACGGTTCCTTGGTGAGTGGCGACAGCGACGAAGGCGAGGATCTCTACGTCTCGGTCCTTGACGAGATCAAGGAGCAGCTCGGGAATCAATCGGTCATAGGCAACGGTCGCATGACGGTCACCAAGAACGACGCCATGGTCACAGGCACGGACACGACGTTCACCAAGGATGATGAAGACAAGCGGATCATCATTCGTGGCAAGACGTTTGTGATCCAGGAAGTCATCAGTGCGACGCAGATCCGCCTGACAACCAAGTACACCCAGGATGGCGAGACCGGCCTGCGCTACTCGATGGGAGCCAAGCTCGTAGGTGAGCCCTGGGAAGTGAAAGTGCCCACGAACCTCGTCATGATCGAAAGAGAGAGCTCCTCGTTGATCGTTTCCTGATGCTGTACTCGATTCTCTGCGGTCCCATCCTACGACGTGCCGAGCCGACGAAGGTCTGCATCTGGTTCGCGACGTCGATCGCACCCACCGCGCTCGACGTTCGCGTGAATTCACTCGTGAAGACGGCGAGCAAGAGCCTGGAGCTGGGCCCGCAGTTTCCCACGGTCACGACCTCCCACGTTCACCAGCTCGGTGCGCGGCTGTTCGTGATCTTGCTCGAGGTCACGCCGAACACGGGGCAGTTCACGCCTCTCGTGCCGTATGGCTACGATGTCCAGTTCACGTTCCGGAAGGAGGACAAAGTCCTCCGGAACGTGAAGGACACCGATTCGAAGAACGGCGGTCCGAAGGAGCTCTGGTTCTCGAAGGAGTACAACGCCAAGGGCGAGTTCTCGTACGAGAAGATGCCGCTGCCGGTCTTCGTCATCGCCGACCCTGCGACGGCGGGTGCGCGGATCCTCTACGGCTCGTGTCGGAAAGTGCACGGGCCCGGCAGCGATGCGTTGAATGCGGGCGACAAGCTGCTCGCGGAGCAATGGAAGAACTACCTGACGAGCGGCGTCGGTAAGGTGCCCGACTACTCGCTCTTCTTGATCGGCGATCAGATCTACGCCGACGAGGTGATCGAGGAGGTCTTCCTCGCGATGGAGGCAATGGCGGGTCTGCTCATGGGGTACGACGAGTCAATCCAAGAGTACGCCACCGGGGGCATCGAGATTTCAGAGGTCACAGACAAGGACCTCGTCATCTTCTTGCAAAGGTACGTCGCGCTCGATGTGAGGTACCGGATCGAGGATCTGAGCCTTCCGGCCAAGAGCACGTATCAACAGACCTCCATCCCCGCTGAGCGGCGCCGCAACGTCGGCGTCTTCATGAAGGCATACCTCGGGGCCGAGGTGCTTCCTCAGCAGTTCGTCGACGCTCTGCTTGCCGACACGATCACGATTGAAGAGCTGGTCCAGAAGACCGGCCTCGTCACCAAGCGGAAGAAGAGACTTCCGCGTACCGATCTCAACGAGGTACTGCCGCGCGAATACCTGCGAACGCAGATGCCTACGCGATCGAAGAAGGTCAACAGCATCAAGTTCAACGAGCGAAAGAGTTTTTTGCGGCGAAATGCGTCGATCTCCACCATGGACCAAGGGCATGCGATCTCGTTCGGCGAGTTTGTCGCGCTCTACCTGATCAACTGGGGATCGTTCCCGATCGTGACGCCCGGCTCCGAAGCGTGGGTCAGGCTGTTGCACCTCGGCTACAAGTTCGGGACGGCGTCCCCCGATGATTACAAACACAACCTCGAGGGACCGTTCGAAGGGAACCGGTTAGTCGCGCGGCTGTTCGCCAACGTTCCCACGTACATGATCTTCGATGACCACGAGGTCACAGACGAATGGAACTACGACGAGGTCTGGAGAGACGCCGTCGAGAAGCGGTCCGTGACCGGCCGGAGAATGCTTGCGAATGGTCTGGGCGCATTCTGGGCCTTTCAGGCGTGGGGCAACGACCCTTCCGCTTTTCCTCCGTCGTTCATCGCTTCAATCAAGGAGCACCTCCTCGCACCGCTCGCGAACAAGGGTGCCGAGGTTGCCGACAAGGCCAAGAGGTACGAGGACGTTCTTCTCGGGTTTCAGGACTGGGCGTTTATCGCGCCGACGAATCCACCGAGCGTCTTTCTCGACAACCGCACGCTCCGCGGGTCCGAGGAGCCGATGGACTACTACACCGCTCTTAACGACGACAAGAAGTTCCGTGCCGTTCGCCTCATGTCCCAGGTCGCGTTCGACAAGATCGCGGCACTCCTCGTCGCCGCCAAGTACAGGAAGGGCACGCCGATCATCTTCTGCGCCCCCACGCCGATCCTCGGATCGAAGCTGTTCGAGCTCGGCCAGCTCCACATGGTCGACAACACGTTCAACACCGAGACGGTCGTCGCAGGTCTGAGGCCGAGGCCGACGGGGCGACACGACAACGACTACGAGAGCTGGTCGTCAAATCCGCGCGGGAAGTACGAGTTCTTCAACTTCCTGGACACGGCGGTGCGGCCGTCGAAGGTCGCGATCCTCTCGGGAGACGTTCATTATGCGTTTCACGCAACCGGGGTTCTTCGTAGCGCAGCGACGGGCAGCTACTACGACATCGAGCAGTTCACGAGCAGCGCCCTGAAGAACAACACGCTCGACAAGATCGACATGATCAATATCCTCGCGTATGCCTCGCTCGCGGACACGAAAGACGAGGCGTACAAGAAGACGACCGAGGTCTATCCAGTTCCGAAGAGCCAGTTCGCGTCGGGGGGCCAGGTGCCGCACTTCTATCTGGACGCCCACCTCGTTCGCTACTCCCATCTCATCGACAAGGACACGTGGGTGATCTTCACGAACAACATTGGCCTGCTCAACGTCTTGGATCACAAGACGTCGCTCTCTTTCGTCAACTACTTCCTGCACTCGCCAACGTTCAGTGCGCCGATCGTCAAGGCGATCAGCCTGGGAACGAAGTGAGCTAGGGCAGGCGGCTGGTCAATGCGAGTGAAGGCTCGCCAGATCCGCGCGGCACGGTAACGGTCACGTGGCACTCCTCGTGCGATGGCCGCTGGATCACCTTCCCGCTCACCAGCTCGCAGGCGGCTGGTGTTTCGACGGCGACCTGGAGTTCGAGACCGAAGGGCAACGGGATGCGCTGGCCCTTCGCATCGGTGGCCACGACCTCGGCCTGGTACGGAGTGCCGCGGTCGAGGTCTCCTGATTTCTGGGTGACCGGATTCCACTTCACCTGGAACGTGGGATCGATGAACTCTGCTTCCACCGCCTTCGCCTTCCCGATGGTCGGGAGCGCGTAGCGTCCGAGGGCCGACCCGATGATGCCGTGGTGACCGCACGAATACTCGCGCCGCTTCGCCGGTACGAGGTAGATCCCGCTCGGCCACGCGTACTCGAGCGATACTCCCTGCTCGTCGAAGATCTGGACCATGCGCTCGTAGCAATACCCGCGAGCAAGCGTCGCGACCTCACCGCCTCGATACAGCAGTGCCGACTGCGATTGATCCGTGAAGATCTCGTACGCGACTGATCCAGCATCGACAACCTCGATCCCGAACTGGAGCTCGCTCCACCGACCGCTCACATCACCGCGGATCGACACCGTGGCCGTACCGGCGGTGAGTCCGGTCAATCGCAGGTTCCGCTCGGATCCTGGAAGTGGCCGCGCCTCCGCAACCCCGGCGCGATCCACGCTTGCCATCACGACCCACGCTTCGACCTTGTCGTAGTGCGGACCGCTGCTCGACTGCCCAACGAGCGATCCATTATCACGCTTGCGCTGGAGCTGTGACTTGATCGTCATCTCCAGCATTGCGCCTGCCGCAATCCGCGGCACCTCCTCCGGTGGTGCAAGCTCGGCCGTTCCACGGACCTCAGGACCCTCACACGCAGCCACCAGATTCATCGCGACAGAGGCGATGATCCACCGAGGCGAACTCATCAGGTTCTGGTAGCACGTATCGTCCGCTTGTGCGTGTGGTCCATGATTCGTCCGCACGACTCGCGGATCTCGATGATCCGGCCGCGTGGCGGCGACGGTCATGCAGCCAAGGAAAGCACGACCGCGCCGCACTCGTCGATGCAGCAAGACTCGAAGCGGCACATGGAATCGCGCTTCCGAATGTGCGGGCATCGCTCGAATCTCTCATCGCGACAGGTGATCGGAGCGGGTGAAGGCCGCGACGCGCCCTTCGGCAGGTGGACCGCTGCATGCGAGCGCGCCGTGCGCCGCTACCGCGGCGGTTCTCGCGTTCCGTCGTGGGAGCTGCGAGGATCGCGCGACCGCCGAGCGGCGATCACGAACCGGTTGGCCGGCCAATCGCGGCCGCCGCTCGTGGATGATCGCGACGATCGAGCTGCACGAAATCGCCGGCTCGGCGTATCCCGTTTCTCTCCCGCGAGCGGTTCCTCGTCGAGGAAAGAGTTTCGTTGCCAGCGTTCACCGCGTTGAGAAAGCGCAACAGTGTTGAGCGCGTGGCTCTGCCCTGCAAGGCCGTCTACAAGATGGAGAAGTACGGGCTAAAAGCCCTGCCGAAACAGGGGGATATAGGCTGACATCACGCGTTTCTCCCTCATTTCTCCTTTTGGAATCGCCCCGACCACTCCGCGGCTCTCGCTGCTGGGACTTAGATGTCACCGCGTCTCCGCACTGAGCCGACCCGATGAGCGGTGCTTCCGCTCCAGTAGCACCGCAGTGATCGCTCGCCCGTCGACCGGCCTCCGCTATCGCTTCGAGCGGCGCAGTCCCGAGAGCGTGACCGCGACGAGTCTTTTCACGGCCGCCTTCGACGGCAGGCTGCTCGCGGCAGACAGTGCGTGTAAAGAATAGGTCGCGAGCTCACCGGGGCTGACGTCATCGCGAAGAGCGCCTGCTTTGGCACCCTCCGCAATAAGATCGCGAACCAACGCGCTCAGATGCTGGTGGGCACGGGCGACGTGTTCCCCACGGTGCAGCAGTGCTACGAGCTCGGTGTCGTGATGCTCGTGTGAGATCAT
Organism: Haliangiales bacterium; assembly: GCA_038206055.1. Taxonomy (GTDB): domain Bacteria; phylum Myxococcota_A; class Polyangia; order Haliangiales; family Haliangiaceae; genus JABFXX01. The sequence goes on along the minus strand of JBBRBG010000185.1, from coordinate 8,307 downwards.
GGCGAACGTCTCGAGAACGGTCTCGAGCCTCTCCGTTGCATCTCCGGCTTGATCTCGAACCTCGATCAGCTGCGCCAGATGGCCGCTGATCTGGCGTTCGTGCCAGGCGACGAGGATGGCCTGCACATCTGGAAAGTACTTGTACAGCGTCGCTCGTCCGATCCCGGAGGACTCTGCGATCTGAGACATCGATACCGACGACAGGCCGTGCTCGCCGACGAGAGCAGCGGTCGCATCGAGGATCGCGTCCCGCACCTCGCGACGGTGCGCCTCGATCGTGTCGTTCCAGAGCTTCGGCACGCGCCGACTATACACGAGACATTCGCGCTTGACCGCATACACTCTGTCTCGGAAAACTTGCGAGAGGAACAACCATGACGAAACAACTCGACGGCGAACCGGCGATGCCACGCTGGCTGAAGGTTTTCGGCGTGATCGCGGCCGTCGTAGTCGTCGTGTTCGTAGTGGTCCATTTGCTCGGTGGGGGCTTCCATGGCCATCACTAGGACGGAGAGGTGAAGCCGGCCGTCCGCAAGCTGACACTCCTTGCCCACGTGGTGTCCTCCGTCGGTTGGCTCGGCGCGGTGTGCGCTTTCCTCGCGCTCTCGATCGCGGGCCTGATCGGAGACGATCCTCTGCGGGTGCGCGGCGCGTACCTCGCGATGGAGATGGTCGGCTGGTACGTGATCGTCCCGCTGAGCATCGCTTCGTTCGTCACCGGCCTGATCCAGTCACTCGGTACCGAGTGGGGCCTGTTCCGTCACTACTGGATCCTGATCAAGCTCGTCTTGAACGTGCTGGCGAGTGCGGTCTTGCTGCTCCACATGATGCCGATCGGCCGTGTGGCTGACCGCGCGGCGACCACGGCGGTCCTGGGCCCCGAGCTGCACGACATCCGCGTTCAGCTCATCGCAGATGCCACCGCCGCAATCCTGGTCCTGGTTGTAGCGACCGCGCTATCCATCATCAAGCCTCGCGGGTTGACGAAGTACGGCCGGCGAAAGCAGGCGAAGAGGTAGGCGCGCTACGCGAGGCGCTGTCGGCGAAGACGCAATGCGTTCGTGATGACCGAGACCGAGCTGAGGCTCATCGCACCGCTCGCGATCATCGGGCTCAGCAGGATCCCGAACACCGGATACAGCACGCCCGCTGCGATCGGTACGCCGAGCAGGTTGTAGGCGAACGCGAACGCCAGGTTCTGTCGGATGTTGCGCAGCGTGGCGCGACTCAACTGCCGAGCTCGCACGATGCCGCGAAGATCTCCTTTGACAAGGGTGATCCCCGCGCTCTGGATCGCGACATCGGTACCCGTTCCCATCGCAATGCCAACGTCCGCTGCCGCGAGGGCCGGCGCATCGTTGACGCCATCGCCGGCCATCGCGACGACCTTGCCCTCTTGTCGCAGTTTGTCGACCACGCCTCGCTTCTGCTCCGGAATGACCTCGGCGATCACGTCGTCGAGCCCGAGCGTCTTCGCCACGGCAGCGGCCGTGACCTTGCTGTCGCCCGTGAGCATGATGATCTTCAAGCCCTCGGCGTGAAGGGATTGGATCGCCTCTGCGGTTGTCGCCTTGATCGGATCTGCGACCCCGAGCGCAGCAATCGCGGCGCCATCGACCGCGAGATAGACGACCGTCTGTCCCTCGCCTCGTAGCGTGTCTGCTTTCGCAGTGAGCTCGTCGATGTTGATCCCCGAGGCAGTCACGAATCGGCCATTTCCAAGGACGACGGACTTGCCGTCGATCGTGCCCCGCACACCGCCGCCGGTGATCGACTTGAAGTCTTGAACCGGCGGGAGCTCGATTCTCCGCTCCTTGGCAGCATCGATGATCGCCGCCGCGAGCGGGTGCTCGCTGCTACGTTCGAGCGCGGCGGCGAGCCGGAGCGCCGTGTCTTCGGTGGTTCCCGGACGTGTCGAGATCGATGCGAGGCGTGGCTTCCCTTCCGTGAGCGTCCCGGTCTTGTCCACGACGATCGTGTCGACACGTTCGAGCGCTTCGAGTGCCTCCGCCTTGCGAATCAGGATTCCCAGGCCGGCGCCGCGGCCCGTCGCCACCATGATCGACATCGGCGTCGCGAGTCCGAGCGCGCACGGACAGGCGATGATCAACACCGCCACCGCGGCGACGAGCGCGTGAGCGAGACGAGGCTCGGGGCCGGCCACGCTCCACACGATGGCGGTCACAACCGCGATGATCACGACCACGGGAACGAACCACGCGGCGACTCGATCAGCGAGTCGCTGGATCGGCGCGCGGCTGCGCTGGGCCTCCGCGACCATCTTGACGATCTGGGCAAGCAGCGTGTCGCGCCCGACGCGTTCCGCGGTGACCACGAAGCCGCCGGTCGCATTGAGCGTGCCGCCGGTGACCTTGTCGCCCGGTCCCTTCTCCACGGGGATCGGTTCACCCGTGATCATGGATTCGTCGACGCTGCTGGAGCCCTCGAGCACCACACCATCGACCGGAACCCGCTCGCCGGGACGAACGCGCAGGCGATCGTTCACCTGCACGTGCTCGAGCGGAACATCCTCCTCGACACCAGTAGCCGAGATGCGGCGCGCGGTCTTCGGTGCGAGTCCGAGCAGCGCGCGGATCGCACCGGACGTCGCGCTGCGCGCTCGCAGCTCCATCACCTGCCCGAGCAGCACCAGCGCGACGATCACGGCGGCTGCTTCGAAGTACAGGGGAACCGCGCCATCGTGGCCGCGCATCGTTTGCGGAATCAACGACGGCACCAGGGTCGCGAGCAGGCTGTAACCGAACGCCATGCCGGTACCGAGCGCGATCAACGTGAACATGTTCAGGCTGCGGTTGCGGATCGAATCCCAACCCCGCTGAAAGAACGGGAGCCCACCCCACACCACCACCGGCGCCGCGAGAGCGAGCTCCACCCATGGGCGAACGCCAGGACCGAGGGGAGTAAATCCGACCATCTCGCCCATCGCGAGTGCGAGCAGTGGAATCGCAACCGCCGCGCTGATCCAGAACCGCCGCGTCATGTCGACGAGCTCGTGGTTCGGAGCTTCCTCGGCGGTCGGCATCTCGGGCTCGAGCGCCATGCCGCACTTCGGGCAACTCCCCGGGCCGTTTTGCCTCACCTCGGGGTGCATCGGGCACGTGTAGATCGTGCTCGCCTCCTCCGCGGTGACCGGCTTGGGCGCAGCCGGCGGCGCGATGTACTTGCCGGGCTCCGCGACGAACTTCTCGCGACACTTGGGATTGCAGAACCAGTACTCGTGCCCTTGGTGTGTGGCGCTACCGCCCTTCGCCTTGCCGGGCGTCACGTTCATGCCGCAGACAGGATCCTTGACGGTAGTTGTTGGCTCAGGGAGCGGGGGACCCGACACGTGCGCGTGAGGATGTTGGCTACCGGGCGCCATGGTCGCTCCATTGCTGGACTGCATGACCACTCGACGCACGACGTATGACCGAATTACGCGGATTCGCCCGACTGTTGCCGCCACCGCCAAAACCTGAAAATCCGGCCATGTCGTTGGTGTACCGTCCAATGTCGTCGTTGTCTGTGACCGGCAGGATCACAGAGGGGTGCGCGCCCCTGTCAATACGGTGCCCCGCGCAGTCACAGACCGAACGAGACAAAGCTCGTAGCATCTGCGCGATGCGTAGCGCCTCCGGGCTCGTGCGAGGCCGCGCGATCCACGTTCGCGAGCGACATTGACGCGATCGATGGTGCTAGTTCTTGCGGGCAACGAAGCGCGCGAGCCTGCCCGTGTCCCAGGCCCAGTCAGGCGTGCCGTCGACTATCTCGTCGCGCAGGATCTCGAAGCCGTCGAACAGCTTCGCGAGTTGGCCCTCACCAAATCCAAAACGGCTATCGGGTGTTTCTCTCGCCCAGCCTTCGAGGACGAACAGTCCTCCGTGGCAAAGGCTCGCCTTGATCTTGTCGATCCACCTCGCGTCTTCACCGACGTAGAACATCGTGACGAGGTCGAAGCGGCTCGTGCCGAGCTCGTACTCGTCGAGGTCGGCATTGATCGTCTGGATCGTTAGCGCGCGCTCGGCCGCCTGCTCGCGAGCGATGCGCAGACCCTCGTTCGAGATGTCGACGCCCGTGACGCTCCAACCCTGCGATGCGAGATACAGCGCATTGCGGCCCTGGCCCATCGCGAGGTCCAGAGCGGTGCCCGGCTTCGTGTCCTTGACCACGTCGACCAATAGCCCGTTTGGCTCGCGAGAGAATCCGCACTTCTTGCGAAAAATCTCGTCAAACCATTCGCGGTCGCTCCTCTTCTTCTGCCACGTCAGGAGCTGCACTCGCCAGGCGTTGCCAACGTGCACCCACTGCACCAGATACGAACCGTCGTAGGTGTAGCAACCGTGCGCTTCGTTGCCGCGTTGCACCTCGTGTGCCTTGCCCGTGAACACGAGCGCACCGTCCTTGTGGACCACGCGCTCATCGTCCCAGACTCGTGTAGTGATGTCCGGCCCGTGGGACCGGTGGTACTCGAGACTCGGCAGGATGGCGTCGCGATCGTAAGCGTTCCCGTCGAGGAATTGGATGAAGCTGGGCGCCAGAGCCGCATCGACGGCCGACACGTCGCCACGATCCAGGGCCGCGATGAGGTCCTTGCTACGCTGTCCGATCTCAGCGTCGCTCGGAACCGGCGCGAGAGCGCCTCGGCTTCGCGCTGCCGCTAGCAACATGATCATCGTCGTCGCGTCGACCTCCTGACAACGACGATTCTGTAGCTCCTCGATCGAGCTGATGATCTGCGCGAGCGCAGCGATGACGTCGGGCGAGACGTCCCCAGCATCAGCCAGGCCGCAGAGATCGGGGACGGTTCGAATCGACTGAAGTGCGGGCTGCATCGGGAACCTACCGAGGGAGGCAGCTGGCCATGCCGCAACCGCACGGGCACGCGCCGCCGGCGGCGCTCTTGCCACCGTTCATCAACATCGCCGGCATTGGCTTTTGAAGCGGCCCGGCGTTCTGGCTACCGCTCGGCGGCCGGGTCGTAGCAGCGGCCGGGACGGTGACTCCGCCGGTGACGTTGTCGAGGGCGGCGGAGTCGATGCTGGGGAGCTCGTCGTGGTGGGACATGGCTGACTTCCTTGTGGGGGCTGAGCCCAGACAAAGAGCAGCGCTCGTGCCACCGAGACTGTCCAATCGGATCACGTATGTGGCCTCACCCCCATGAGGGTGGGGAGGCGTCCTCGTCTACTCGAAGAGACGTAACTGCCGAAATCACGGGTAACCGTGCCGATTACAGCGATCAGAACAGCGTCGTCACGAGCATCGCCATCGTGAACATCGAGACCATCAGTGCCATGGCCTTGAGGCGACCATGCCCCGTACCGGTAACAGGGCTCGGAGTTGGGCGCTCGATGCGAGCGAACGATGCGGTGCTCGGGCGCCGCTTCGTGAAGCGACCGCGAAGAAGGAGCCGATCCGTGGCGGTCGCCAGCTGCTCCACGTTGATGGACTCGATCGCGGTGAGGTCGTACATGCATTGCCTTCGTGCAGCGGGCGTGCCCGCGTGACGCGAACGTGGGTTCGGGGACTTCGAACGGACGATTCCTCAGGCTCCGCTACGGTCGGTTGACAGCTCGCATCCCGGCAGACTCATGTGACTGCGCCGGTCACATCAAACCCTCAGGCGCGACCCCGCTTGCGTCGCGAGCGGACGAGCATGACGAGAAGGAGCGGGAATGCCGCCAGGGAGAACGGATCGTCGATCGAGGACGCAAACGAAAACTCGACCTGATCGCCGATGAACGCCTGCATCGGTGTCGCGGAGCCGATCGCAACGGGGGGGAAGTTCTGCGATGACCACAAGGGTCATCGCGAAGTGAAACCTAGGCCTGATCATTCGGAGCAGTACGTTAGTGACCGCAGCCGGGCAGACCTTCGGTAGGTTTCTGCTCTGAAAGCTGAGCGATCCGGGGCTCGTGCGCCGACGCGCCGCCTCCCGTCGAGGTGACGTCGCGGTCGATCACCGGAGATCGGGAAACAGGTCGACCTTGGCGTGATCGACCTCTTTTCCGTCGACGAGCAGATCGATGTGCGCGTGGTGTTTCGCGCTGTGCGCGAAGAGCGGAGTTACCGTGAACCGACCCGTCGCATCGAGGACGTGACTCGATTCCTCGACGAGCGAGTGGTCCTTGAAGTAGCGGACCTCGATCGTGGCCGTGAGTCTGCCGGTCGCCGCAGCCTCGCGGAGACCGGACTCCAGTGATCCAAGCTCGATGGAGAGCTCGACCGGCTCTCCCGCGATCGGGATCGCCGGTCGCGCCACGAGCGTGCCCGCGAATCCGCGACCGTTGATCGCAAACGTCGCCCCGGGAACCATTGCGGCGGCATCGAGTGTTCGTGCATCCGTTGCGACCGGGGTGGTCGCCGAGTCTGCGGTCGCTGCGTCCGCGCTCACAATGGCCACGGCCGCATCGCCGTGCGCCGTCGCCACCAACCCAGCATCGCGCGCCGTGGCCGTGGTTCCGCCGCCCCGCAGTGCGATGGTGATGACAAGTGCGGTGGCGGCGAGGGCGAGACCTCCGATGGTCGCCGGTACGATCCATCTGCGACGTGCGCCGGCAGCCACGAGCAATGAATCGTCGGCGGCGTCATGCTCGGGTGACCGCGTCGCGACCGCAGCCGTCGAGCTGTTGACGTGCGGGCGTGCGGGCAATGCGGAGCCGCGCACTTCCGCGATCGCCGTGGCGACCTCGTGCATCGTCGTGAACCGCTCGTCGGGCACCTTGGCGAGGCAGCGCATCACGATCATGTCGAGCGCGTCGCTGATCCCGCGGCCCGGCGCGCGCGCCGATGGCAGGATCGGCATCCGAGACGTGTGCTGGTGCAGCACGGCCAGCGGCGTCTCCCCGAGAAACGGAACGGTGCCGGTCAGCATCTCGTAGAGAATGACGCCAAGCGCATAGATGTCGGTGCGAGCGTCGATCGGCTCGCCCTCCGCCTGCTCCGGCGCCATGTAGTTCGGCGTCCCGATCAACACACCGGTTGCGGTGAGCTTGGTCTCGTGGAGAGCGAGCTTCGCGATGCCGAAGTCGAGAACCTTGATCAGGAGCTCGCCGCGATGATCGCGCGTCAAGAATAGATTGGCTGGCTTGAGGTCGCGATGGATAACGCCGCGATCGTGCGCCGCGGCGACCCCCGCACACGTTTGAGAGGCGATGTCGAGCGCTGTCGCGATGTCGAGCGGACCGTGGGTCATGCGAGCGTCGAGGTTCTCTCCGTCGAGCCACTCCATCACCAAGAACGCCTGGCCATCGGCGAACCCGAAGTCGATCGTATCCACCACGTTCGGATGCCCGAGACCGGTCGTCGATCGCGCCTCGCGCTGAAGCCGTGCGCTCGCTTCCGGATCCGCGGCGATCCGACGTTGCAACAGCTTCACGGCGACCTTGCGATTCAGCAGCACGTGCTCCGCCTCGAAGACCTCGCCCATCGCGCCCTCGCCGACCTTGCGGAGCAGCCGATACCGATCGCCGAGGACCGGGACGGTGTCGTTGATGAGGCGATTGCCGTCGCGCGGGCAATAGCTCGCCTCGAAGTCGCCCTTGCAGGACGGGCAGGTCGCCACGCGCCAAGCCTACACCGAGGGCCGCCCCCGAGCCCGTGGCAGCTGGGTGCGCAGAAGATACAGCGAGTGTAATGGCCTGGCGGCCACTGCGTCGTGTTGTTGCGAGCCGACATCCGGCCGCAAGGAGTGAAACAAGCGCTCGCGCTCGACGGGGTCGCGAACGTGGACGTGCGGATCGACGACGGCGCGGTCGCCGTTGATCACGAGGCGCGCATCAGCACCGGTCGTTTGATCGCCGCCCTCGAACAGGCCGGATACGAGGCTTCTCCAGGGCCGGCCTGATCAGTCGGGTCACGTGTAACTCGGCCGATTACAGATACCAGCGTCACTCGATGGCCATCCTATTGAAATTGTTCGGCCGGAACTTGGCGCGCGTCGTGCTGCATCATGCAACGATGCCCCGACTCTGGATTGCTGCGGCCCTGCTTGCGGGCTGCGTTCCGTCGCAATCGGCGGTGTTCGGGCCGGTCGATCAGGAGGTCCAGCGTCGCGTCGGGCCGAGCGTCGCGTGGTCCGAGGATCAGAAGACGTCCGCGGCGATCGACGCCTTGCTCACGAAGCCGCTCGATCTCGACGCGGCTGTGCGGATCGCGTTGGTGCGCAATCGCGGGCTTCAGGCGCGGTACGACGAGCTCGGAATTGCGGCGAGCCAGGTGGCGGATGCGACCGTGCTGCCTCCCACCACGGTCGATGCTGATTACAAGCGCTCTCTCTCCGGATCCGGAAGCGAGATCGAGGTCACGGTC
>JBBRBG010000184.1:0-18299 GCA_038206055.1 Haliangiales bacterium | reverse complement strand
GCGTGTCGGGGTCATCGGGCGGCGGACCGAACACGGGGACCGCACAAACGGTGTACTGCCCCGACCGCACGCCGGTGATCTCGGCGGCGCCGCCCATGGCCGAGCGCATGTGCATCGGGATCGGATCGGCGCCGAATGCATCGAGCTGATCGATCGAGCGCAGCTCGCTCACGGTGTGCGGCGCGATGGTTGCCTGGATCACGAACAGCTGCGCCATCGGCACCTTGGCACCCGCGGTGGTCTTGACGTTGATGGTGAGCGTGACCGGGCCGGGGGTCGCATCGATCGTCAGCTTCGCGCGTGCACCGACCGCGATCGTGACGCTGCGGATGTACATGTCCTTCGGTCGGTTGCCACCGCCGCCGATCATCGGATAGACGACGTAGGAGCCGGGGGCGAGCGTATCGAGGGCGAACGTGCCGTCGGCGCCGGTGACGACGAAGAAGTTCGAGCTGACCGCGCCGAGCGGGTTCGCGATCACCACGGTGTCACCGAGCGGCTTGCCGTCACGCGTGATCGTCCCTTCGAGACCGGTGGTCTTCTGCAGCACGAGCTCGAGCGTCGCGCTGTCTGGGCTCGCCGGGAGGCGCAGGCTCGGACTGCGGCCGATGTCGGCCTTTCCGGCGACGATCGTGATCGCCGCGGGCGGGAAGCCCTCGAGCGTGAAATGGCCGTCGGCGTCGGTCTCGACGTCCTTCGCGCCCACGCTCTCGTCGGGAATGTACAGCTCCGCGCCACCGCCCGAGAGCAGCATGCCCGCGGCGACCTTCGCCTTCGCGACCGGCATGCCCGCGGAGTCGAGCACGCGCCCAGAGACCGAGCGGCCGGGCGTCACCGTGATCGTGCCCGCGTCCGTCGTCTTGCCCTCGATGATGGTCACCTCCTTGGCCTTGCTCGCCAGGAAGCCGCGGCCATCGACGACGAGCGTGTGCGTTCCCGCCACGGCGGGCACCGTGAACGTCCCGTCCTTCGTCGCGAACGGCGTCGGCGCGCTCGCCCCGAGCGCCACGGTGAACGAGACGGGCACCTTGCCGTCGGCGAACGCGACCTTGCCGGTGACGTGACCATCGCCGGGCAAGATGACCTTCAGCTTCGGGCCGTTCGGCTTGGCCAGGGTCACCGCGGCCAGCTCGAGCGCTGCCTCCGATCCACCGGGCCGCGCCGCGCGGATCTTGTACGGACCGTCGGGCAGGCCGGCGAACCGGAACGCACCGCCCTGATCCGTGACGGCGTTGCTGCTGCCGCGTACGCTCCAGGCTTCGCGATCGGCGGTGCCCCCACTCCACACCGGCTCCGCGCTGACCTGCGCATCGCCGATCGACTGGCCCGCACTATCGACGACGCTGCCCTCGATCGCGCCGGTCACGTCGAGCGTGAGCATGATGTCGACCTCGGCCTTCGCGGCGAGATCTGCGGGCACGATCGCGGAGGCACCGTGCTCGTGCGACGCGACCACATCCACGGCGCGGCGCGGCAGGCCGCGGATCGTGAACGTCCCGTCTGCCGCGGTGAACGCCTCGCGACGCGCGCGCCACGGAAGAAAGCCGCGTGCGACCACGCGGACGTCGGCCGACGCGACCGGCGCTCCGCCCGAATCTTTGACCGTGCCACGCAGCACCGCGCCAGCCTCGAGGACGAGCTTCACCCCGGTGCGCGCGTGCACGCCGTCGACGGTGATTGGCGTGCTCGAGCCCGGAGCGCGATCGGCTTGCGTCGCCGTCAACCGCCACGTCCCCGCCGCCAGCGCCGGCAGCGAGAATGTCCCATCCGCCTTCGTCTCCACGCCATCGCGTCGCAGATCGACCACCGGGAATGGCTCCGCCATGGCGGCCGCCACCACACGTGCTCCACCGATGGGTTTGCCGGCGTCGTCGACAACCGTGCCGGAGATCGGTGCCCCCTTCGCGAGCGCGACCACGAAGCGTGACGGCACGGCCGGATCTCCCGACGACCAAGCCATCATCGCGGCCGGCGAGTAGCCCTCTGCATGGACCGCGAGTGGGGCCCACACGGCTCCCACGCCGGTCAGCGTGGCCACGCCATCTGCGCCGGTCTTCGCGGACCACAACAAGGACGAGCGCAGCTCCACGCTGGCGCCCGCGACGGGCTTGTCGTCCGCGGTGACCACGACCTCGACCGTGCCCGCGGCTTTCATCCGTAGCGTCACCGGCTCGGGCTTCGCGCCGATCCGAACGCGCACCGGGCCTGCGTAGCCCGCCTCGGCCGTCGCCTCGAGCGCGTAGGTGCGCGCGATCAGCCCGTCGAGCACGAAGCCGCCATCCGCCTCGGTCATCACGATCTTCGGCGGGTTGCTATCGATCGCGACTCGCGCACCGGCGATCGGCTGATCCTTCGCATCGATGACCTGGCCCTCGAGCCGGATCGTGCCGATCGGATCGTCGTCGTAGGCCACGTCGGCCGTGCGCTGCATCGCGGCGGTGGCCCCCGCCGACGCGGTCTTCACCGGTGCCATCGCCGAGCCCGCGCCCTGGCGAACCGCAGGTGGCGCCTTCGCGGTGCCGCTCCCGCCCCAGACGCCGAGCAGGCGCGTCACGAGCACCGCCGCGGCGATGGCGAGGAGGGCGAGGAGGAGCTTGGTCCGGGTGGTCACGGTGAGAGAAACGCGCCGCCCCGCCCAGCGTGACAAGCCTTGTGAGAATCTCCGCGGATGTACACGCAAGCGAAGTCGGTGTTCGCAGCGACGCTCGCGGAGATCGAGAGCGCCGGCCTGTGGAAGCACGAGCGGACGATCACGTCCCCGCAGGCCGCGCACATCCAGAGCAATGGCAAGGAGGTCGTGAACTTCTGCGCCAACAACTATCTCGGTCTATCGAGCCATCCGCGCGTGATCGGCGCGGCGCAGCAGGCGCTCCAGGATCGCGGCTACGGCATGTCGAGCGTGCGGTTCATCTGCGGCACGCAGGACAAGCACAAGGAGCTCGAGGCGAGCATCTCGAAGTTCCTCGGCACCGAGGACACGATCCTCTACGGCTCCTGCTTCGACGCGAACGGCGGCCTGTTCGAGACGGTCCTTGGCGAGGAAGACGCGATCATCTCCGACGCGCTCAACCACGCGTCGATCATCGACGGCATTCGCCTGTGCAAGGCGGAGCGCCACCGCTACGAGCACGATGATCTGAACGACCTCGAGGCGAAGCTGAAAGCCACGCAGGGCAAGCGCCTGCGCATGATCGCCACCGATGGCGTGTTCTCGATGGACGGCGACATCGCGCGGGTCGATGCGATCTGCGATCTCGCCGACAAGTACGGCGCGATGGTGATGGTCGACGACAGCCACGCGACCGGCTTCGTCGGCAAGACCGGCCGCGGCTCGGCAGAGCTGCGCGGCTGCCTCGACCGGGTGGACATCTTCACGTCGACGCTCGGCAAGGCGCTCGGCGGTGCCTCCGGAGGGTTCACGAGCGCCAGGAAGGAGATCGTCGATCTCCTGCGCAATCGCTCCCGCCCGTATCTGTTCTCGAACACGCTCGCGCCGCCGATCGTGGCGGGCTCGATCGAGGCGATCAAGCTGATCAGCGAGTCGACCGCGCTGCGCGACAAGCTCGAGGCGAACACCCAGCGGTTCCGCGCCGGCATGACGGCGGCTGGCCTCGCGGTCCGCCAGGGCACGCACGCCATCGCTCCCGTGATGCTCGGCGACGCCAAGCTCGCGGTCACCATGGCGCAGAAGATGCTCGACCACGGGATCTACGTCATCGGCTTCGCGTTCCCGGTGGTGCCGCGCGGCCAGGCGCGAATCCGGGTGCAGCTTTCGGCCGCACACTCGTTCGAGGACGTCGATCGGGCGATCGAGGGCTTCCGGGTGGTCGGCAAGGAGCTCGGCGTGCTGGAGACGGTGGGATGAAGGCCGACGAGATCATTGCGAAGATCCGGGTCGCGATCCCCGACGCCGTCGTCGAGATGAAGGACCTCACGGGAACGTCGGACCACTGGCAGGCTTCGATCATTTCGGCTGCCTTTACAGGCATGTCGCTGATCCAGCGGCACCGGCTGGTCATGGCCGCGCTCGCCGTGGAGATGAAGGGACCGATTCACGCGCTCACACTCGATGTGAAGACCCCCGACGAGGCCGCGAAGTCGGTGTAATCTCCACGGAAGTGGCGGCCGAGACCGAACAAGCCGAAGAGCCGTTCGGACCGTACCTGGTCTACGAACGTCTCGGCGTGGGCGGAATGGCCACAGTGCATCGCGCGCTCGAGCGCGGCATCGAAGGGTTCGAGCGGGTGGTGGCGCTCAAGCGACTGCTTCCGCACCTCGCGGAGGACGCGAGCTTCATCAAGGCGTTCGTGCGCGAAGCAAAGCTCGCGTCGCTGCTCAACCACGTCAACATCGTCCAGATCTTCGAGCTCGGCCGCGTCGGCACCGAGTACTTCATCTCGATGGAGTACATCGACGGACGCGATATCCGTCGCATCCTGCGTCACGCGCGCAAGGTCACCGGGCCGCCGCCGATCAACATCACCGTCGGCATTCTCATCCAGCTCTGCGATGCGCTCGACTACGCGCACAACAAGGGCGACGAGGACGGGCAACCGCTCAAGCTCGTGCACCGCGACGTCTCGCCGTCGAACGTGCTCGTCACGAGCGCGGGCCACATCAAGATCATCGACTTCGGCATCGCGAAGGCGCAGTCGTCGCAGCTCCGCACGCAGACCGGCCGCGTCAAGGGAAAGCTCGCGTACATGGCGCCCGAGGCGATCACGGGGAAGGAGCTCGATGCGCGCTCCGACCTGTTCGCTGTCGGCGTGATCGCGCACGAGCTGCTGACGGCGCGGCCGCTGTTCGCGAGCAAGAACGAGTATCAGACCCTGCTGAAGGTCCAGCGCGGCGACATCATGCCGCCGTCGACGTTCAACCAGGCGTGCCCGCCCGAGCTCGACGCGATCGTGCTCGGCGCGCTCGCACGCAATCCCGACGAGCGGTTCAGCAGCGCCACCGAGCTGCGCGACGAGCTGATCGCGATGAAGAAGCAGTACAACCTCCAGACCAGCTACCGCGACATCACCGCGTGGGTGGACTGGGCGTTCTCGCTCGAGATCCCCACCGCGGGCTTCTCGGGCCAGCACACGCTCGACAACACCGGCCACAGCGAGGTCGTCGACGTGCCGCCGCGCCGGCAGGACGAGGAAGAAGCGGTCGAGATCGCGTGGGGCGGCGGCAACGAGCAGGAAGAGGACGCGGGACCGGTCGTGCTCGACGACGTCCCCGACGTCTCCGAGAAGCACCTGGCCCCCTCGCAGCCGACCTACGCGGACGACGAGGAGATCGAGGTCGAGCTCGACGACGATATCCCCACACCGGTGCCGTCCCATGGATCGGTCCCGCGCGAGCTCCCATCGCAGCGCGACTCGGGCCTGTCGTTCCCGCCCGTGCTCGAGGGTCCGCTGCCCGGCGGTTCCGGATCGAATCCTCCGCGCTCGCGCCGCGGTACCGAGCCCGGCCATACGCCAGCGCCGAGCTCGAATCGGATCTCCGGCCGCAGCGACGCGGTGTCGTCCGAGTCGGGGAGCAAGTCGCTCGCCGAGCTGGTGCTCGAGGGTTCCGCCGACGAGACGATGCAGGACATGCCGGCGGTCGGTTCCGCCGCTGCGCCGAAGTCACCGACGATCCGGTTCAAGGCACCGACGATCCAGCCGTCGATCCAGACGTCGCCGCCGATCACCGTTCCGGTCGTGATCCCGCTCGGCCAGCCGGTGAAGGCGGTGCGCACGAAGCCCGGCTACTCGCCCGCGAAGGCAACGGCCGCGGTGTCGACCGACGACGCGCCGAAGATCACGTCGCAGCGGCTGCGGCCGAAGACTACATCGCCGCCGCCGATCGGCAGCGCGCTGCTCAAGCGCGAGAAGAAGGATCCTCGCAAGTGGTGGGTGCTCGCCGCCCTCATCGTCGCGGGCGGCGTGGCCGCCACCGCGATCACCCTCTACGTCACGCGTGGCCAGGATACCGTCGAGACCGTCAGCGAGGAGCCAGCACCGCGGGTGGCGCCGCGAAGCGTGGGCACCGTCAAGTTCAACACGGAGCCCGCCGACGCGCAGATCACGATCGACGGCAAGCTCGCGCACACCGGCTCGCCCTGGGCGACCGAGCTCGCAGCGGGCGCCCATCAGCTGCAGATCGAGGCGAAGGATCACAAAGCGTGGCTGACGTCGCTCGAGCTCACTGCCGCGGAGACGCAGACCCTGCGCGTGGTGCTCGAGCCGCTCGGGGCTGCATCGATCGTCGCCGACGCGACGTTGATCCTCCGCACCACGCCATCGGGTCTCGACGCGATGCTCGACGGCAAGCTGCTGCCGGCAAAGACCCCGATCAAGATGCCGCTCGCCGTCGGCGCGCACTCGATCGTGGTCCAGCAGGACGGCGTCGAGGTGTGGCGTCAGGACGTGGTCGCCAAGGCGAGCGCGAACTACGAGTTCTCGCCGGTGATGGACGCCGCGCATCAGCGCGAGCGCGCCGAGCGCACCGATCCGCGAAAGCAGCGCCCCGCGCCGGTCCGCGCGAGCGAGCCCGAGGCCATCGTCACGCCGGAGAAGGCTGCGGAGACGCCGCCGCCCGCACCGGCGCCCGTGCCAAGCCCCGTCCCGGTGGAAGCGCCGAAGGTCATCCCGCCGGCGCCTGTCCCCGCTCCGAAGATCGCCTCGCCGGTGAAGGTGGAGCCACCGCCCACGCCTGCCCCGGCGCCGGTCCCCGCCCCCGCCGCGGCGCGTGGTCCCATCACGGTGCCACCGAGCGCCGTCACGAAGCTGTCCGGCAACCCACCGCAGATCGGGAAGACCAAGAATACCGATATGCCCGCGGTCGTCGCAGCGAAGGTCTGTATCGACGCCGCCGGCCGCGTGACATCCGCCGACATGATCACGAAGATCGAGCGCCGGTCCGCCTCGGATCTCGTCGATGCGATCCGGACCTGGCAGTACGCACCCTACAAACAGTCTGGGGTTCCGACACCCGCCTGCTTCGCGATCAGCTTCCGCGTAAGGTGATCCGACACCTACCGTTCAGGTAGGTCACTAACTGGCGCGACGGGTACGGAGTCGTGCAAACATCGAGGGCGCATGAAGGCGATGGCGATGGCGATGGCGGTCCTCACGGCGTGTTCGTTCGCGACCGTGACCGGCCCGCGCTCGACACCCGGCAAGTACCTGGAGTGCACGACCAGTCGCGCTTCTCAGATCACGGACCTCGTCGCCGGTAGCGTACTCGTCGCCGGCGGGCTCGGCGTCGCGTACTACGATCGCCGCGTCCAGAGCGACGGCACCACCGGCGCGCTGACGTACGCGGTCACGCTGCCGGCGGTCGTCGCCGGCGTCGTGTTTCTCGTCGCGTCGCAGTACGGCGCGAGCCGCGTCGCGCGCTGCCGCGCCGCCGTTGGCTACGACAAGCGCTGGCAGCAGCCGGCCCAATAGATCGTACGAGTACGACTTCTACGACTTGCCGTCGGCGACGATGACGCCGGTGAACATGTCCATGCCGCACGCGAACGTCAGCTGCCCGGTCGCCGGCACGGTGACCGCGACCTCGACGGGCTTGCCCATCGGCAGATTGACCGCGGCACCGCCCGCGACCTTGACCTGCGAGAGGCATTCGCTATCGACGGTGCGCGTGAACACGAGCTTCAGCTTCTCGCCGGGCTTGCCCGGAATCTTGTCGGGCGCGTAGCCATCCTTGCCGGCCTCGATCGGCACCACGCGCGTGCCATCGGTGGCCACGGCCGGCGCTGCCGGAGGTGCGGCCTTGGCGGCTTCGCCAGCCCCGTCCTTCTTGCAGGCAACGAGGGCGAGACAGACGGCGACAACGAGCGAGATCCGCATGCGCGGACGATAGCGCGCCGGGGCGCTACAGGCGAGCGGAGGTCCCGCCCGAAGGCGCCTGCGACATCGCGGCGACCGGATCCTCCCAGTTCTCGAACTGGAGGATCCCGAGCTCGGTGAACCGCTCGCGCTGGCGATCCGAGAGCAGGTCCATCTTCTTGATCGCGGGGACGATCTTCGCGAACAGCATCTGCCGGAACATCACCTGCCCCTGGTTGTGCAGCGCGATCTCGGTGCACTGCTTCACGGGCAGGCCGGCCTTCTCCCACACTTCCTGGAACAGGAACCGGTCGCGCATCAGACGCGCGGCCTCGTAGACGAAGTCCTCGCGCTCGCGCTTCACGCTCTCCGGCTGGTCGCGATAGTAGTCTCGCAACGAGAGCACGCCGAACGCCACGTGGCGCGCTTCATCGCCCATCACGTACGCGGTCAGCTCCTTGAGTAGCGGCTCCTGCGTGTTCGCGCGGATCATGCCGAACGCAGCGAGCGCGAGCCCCTCGACCATGATCTGCATGCCGAGGAACTTCATGTCCCAGCGTGAATCCTTGAGGATCATGTCGAGCAGCGTCTTGAGATGCGGGTTGCACGGATACGAGAACCCGACCTTCGTGTGCACGTAGCGGTTGTAGACGTCGACGTGGCGCGCCTCGTCGACGACCTGGCTCGCCGCGTAGAGCTTGCTGTCGAGATCCTGCACCGAGTCCACGAGCTGGGCGGTCGCGAGCAACGCGCCCTGCTCGCCGTGGAGGAACTGCGACAGCGTCCACGCGAAGGTCTCGACCTTGATGCTGGTCTTCTCCTTCGGCGTCATCCGGTTGTAGAGGTCGGAGCCAAACAGCGGCATCAGCTGCTCGGGTCCCATGTTCGGGTTCTCGAGATCGACGTCGGAATCCCACGGCAGCACGTCATCCGAGATCCACTGCGCGCGCACGGCCTTGTCGTAGAGGTCGCGCAGCTTCTCGCGGGTCTCCGTGTAGCCCCACGTGTACGTGACATCGAGGATCGCTTCGAGCGTCTCGATCGATGGACCAGCGAGCGTCGGCGGAGCGGCAGTGGCAGCCATGGACGTCCTCCCGTGGAAAACTGAAACTTGTTTCATTTTGCACTGGCGTGCAACGCCGCGTCAAGAGCATTGTGGGGTCATGGCGTCCACACGAGCCAAGGCGAAGCCGGGAGCCAGAACTCCCGAGGACATCCTGCGCGCGACGAAAGAGCCGGATTTTCGCCAGGAAAGGTCACGGCGCAGCTACCTCGCCCTGATCGAGGCGGCGGCCGAGCTGTTCGGCGAGCAGGGGTACGACAGCGTGGGCACACCGGAGATCTCGCAGCGCGCAGGTGTCTCGGTCGGCACCTTCTACCGGTACTTCGATGACAAGCACGAGGTCTATCTCGAGATCGCGCGCCGCTCGATGGTCGCCGCCTACGGTGAGACGATCGAGGGTCTGACGCCCGCGCGGTTCGTCGGGCTCGCGCGCCGCGAGACGATCGAGCACACCATCTCGCTGCTGTTCGAGCACGTACTGACGCGCCCGCACATGTCTCGCAGCTTCTCCGAGATGTCGCTTCGCGATCCGCAGGTCGCCGAGCTGCGCCGCGCGTTCGAGCAGATCAGCGTCGGGCGCCTGAGCGAGTTGATCAGCGCGATCGTCACGCGCGATATCGTCCCCGATCCCGAGGCCACGGCGTGGGTGCTCTACGGCAGCGCCATGCAATGCGCGTACGGCCTCGCCGAGCACGTCGGCCCCGCACCGATCGACGCGACACGCGCGAAGACCGCGCTCACCGACTTCATCGAGCGCGCCCTGTTCCCGGGCAAGTGAGCTACTGGCTGACGACGCCGGTCAGCGTGTCGATCGCCTGCTGCTCGGTGAAGCTCGCGAGCAACATCGCGTGGAGCACGCACGCGATCGAGCGCGCCGCACACGTGGTGTAGTCGAGCGGCACGATGTACGAGCTGCGCTCTCCCGCCCACACGGCGAGCGATGCGTGGTCGACGGCCTCGAGGATCCAGAAGTGCGCACTCTTCTCGTGACCCTGCCAGGCGTGAAGCTGGCGTGTCGTATCGATCGACGAGCGCACGGCTTCCTTGTTGGTGTTCGACGGGTTGTCGATCCAGCGCTGGACCTTCGCGAGCATGTCGTCGATGTACTGCTTCGGCGCGTGCGCGTCCGCCCCGTCGGTGGGGTAGTGCTCGACGACGAGCCGGCACGCGGCGATCGCGGCCTTGACGGCCTTGGTCTGGTCCGTCGCGAGCTGACGGCGTACCCAGGTGACGAGGCCCTGCGAGAGGTACTCGTCGGCGCCTGCCCACGCGTTCGCGACATTGGTGGAGCTCTCACCGAGCTCGCGGAGGGATTCGGGATCGGGTCGCTCTTCGCTCATACTTCCAGGTAGCTTCCTTCAGCTGCAGCAAACACGGGAACGGCCGTGCTCGACGAGGTGCGCTGCACGACCTCGTCGATCATCTCGTCCGTCGCATCGGGACTGTGATGGAACAGTGCCAGCTTCTTCGCGCCGGCGCGCTCCGCGACGACCACTCCCGCACGCGCGGGCGAGTGGCCCCAACCGCGCCGCACGTCGTAGTCGTGATCGGCGTGCATCGCATCGTGGATCAGGAGGTCCGCGCCGCGCGCGAGCTCGACCGCTTCGGGGAGCGGAGAATCGAGATCCGGATACTCGACGTCCGACAGGTACGTGACGACCTTGCCGTCGCCCTTGATGCGATAGGCGGTAGTCCACATGCTGCCGTGCGGGACCGCGATCGTGGAGACCTCGAAGCCCGGGAGCACGATCTTCTGGCCCGGAATGATCTCGTCGATCGAGACGCCGGCGGCGAGGTTCTCGAGGCCGTTGAGCGGCGAGTAGTGCGGTGCGAGCTGGTTCTGTAGCGTGCCCTCGAGCGACGCACCGCTGTTCGGCTTCGCGCCGAGGATGCGGATCTCGTTCCCCTTGATGAAGAACGGGGTGAAGAACGGCAGGCCCTGGATGTGATCGAGGTGCGTGTGCGACAGCAGGATCGGGAGCCGGCCCTGCCCCTTGCCGAACTCGCCGCTCATGAGCTGCTTCGCGAGCTCGGTCGCGCCGGTGCCGAGATCGATCAGCAGCCGCTGACCGCCGGAAGCGACGAGCTCGACGGAGCACGTGTTGCCGCCATAACGCAGGAAGTCGCGCCCTGACATCGCGAACGACCCGCGCACACCCCAGAACCGGATCTTCACGTGGAGCCGACTCCTGGACCGACACCTGGATTGGTGCGCTCGGGCGGAACGAAGTCGTCGCCGATCGGGAGCGTCATGCCCTCGAACGACGTCAGCACTTCGACGCCGACGGCCTCGCCCTTCGCGAGATAGCTCGCGGCGATCTGATCCATCTGGTCGTCACCATGCGACGGCGCGTGGTGATAGAGGACCAGCCGGCGGACCTTCGCCTCGACGCAGATCTCGAGCGCCTGGTCGGGCGTGGAGTGACCGTAGTGCGGGAACCGCGCGTACTCCTCGGGCAGGAAGTGCGTGTCGTAGACGACGGTGTCCACGCCCACGAGGCGGCGCACGAGCGCGGCGCGCATCGCCACGAGGCTGACCTTGTCGTCGTCGGAGAGCGGCTCGGGCCCCTTCAAGAAGTGCTGCTTGTGGATCACCTGATCGAACGGCGCCGTGTCCGCGACGTACGCCCACGACACGCCATCGCAATCGAGCCGGTAGCCGACGGACCCGAACGGGTGGTTGAGCGCGATCGGGGTGATGTGGAACCCACCGAGGTCGAACTCGACCCCGGGTTCGACCTGATGAAAGTCGAACGTGGCGGGCACCGCCTCGAGCGGCATCGGGAAGAACTCGTGGCGGGTGATGCCGCCGATCACCGAGTTCAGCTCGTCGGCGGCGGTGAGCAGCGCGTGCACCGCGATCCGGGTGCCCGGGACGTAGGCCGGCGAGAAGAACGGCAGGCCCTGGATGTGATCCCAGTGCACGTGCGAGAGGAGCACGTTGTACTGCTGCGGGCCGGTGGCCTCGCGCATGAGCTTGTTACCGAGTGCGCGCAACCCGGTGCCAGCGTCGACGATGATGCATTCACCTTTTGCCGAGCGGGCTTCGACACAAGACGTCTGGCCGCCGTAGCGCACGGTGGCTGCGCCGGGTACGGGGTAGCTGCCCCGGACCCCCCAAAAGGTGATCTGCATGAGACGCCGGAATTGTATCCCCTCCCGATGATTTACCCAAAGTCAGGGGGGATAACGTTATTGAAGTAGTCATGAATCCCCAGCCAAGGATCCTGGTCATGGGCGCCGGCGGTATCGGCGGGATCGTCGCGTCGACCCTCATGGAGGTGGGCTCGGCCGTCACCGCGGTGTCGACGAACGAGTTGATCCGCGCCGCCGTGGACAAGGCCGGCTTCCGGGTCACGGATGACGGCGAGGAGCGCACGGTCCGCGGCTGGGTCTCGCCGGCCCCCGAGGGCAAGTACGACCTCGCGATCCTCGCCACCCAGCCACCGAACGTCGAGGATGCCGCGCGCACGGCGCTGCCACACCTGGTCGAAGACGCTCGGGTCGTGGTCCTGCAGAACGGGCTGTGCGAAGACCGCGTCGGCGCGATCGTCGGAGCCGAACGAGTGGTCGGCGGGATCGTCGCGTGGGGCGCCTCGATGCCCGAGCCCGGCCGCTACGAGCGCACCGCCGCGGGAGGGTTCCAGCTCGGCCGGCTCGATGGGCTGATCGATACAGACCTGCGGCGGATCGGCGAGCTGCTCGAGGGCATCGGCCCGGTGACCTTGACGAAGAACCTGCGCGGCGCGCGGTGGAGCAAGCTCGCGCTCAACTGCGCGGTCTCCTCGATGGGCACGATCGCGGGCGAGAAGCTCGGCACGCTCGTGCGGCAGCGCCGCTACCGCCGGCTCGCGCTCGAAGTGATGACCGAGTGCACGATGGTCGCGAAGGCCGAAGGCGTGGTGCTCGAGAAGGTCGCCGGCACGCTCGATCTGGAGTGGGTCTCGCTGTCGGACGCGGATCGCACGGCCACCGTCTCGATGAGCCTGACCGCGAAGCACGCGCTGCTCCTCGCCGTCGGCCTGCGCTACCGGCGGATGCGCTCGTCGATGCTCGCGGCGATCGAGCGCGGCCGTACGCCGGCGATCGATTTCATCAACGGCGAGATCGTGACCCTCGGCCAGAAGCACGGTCTGTCCACGCCGTGGAACCAGCGCATCGTCGAGACCGTCTGGGACATCGCAAAGGGCAAGCAGAAGTCCTCGCGCGACCTGCTCGATCGCGTCTGCGGCCCCGACGATCGCGCGAGCACGCCGGCCATCTCGAGCTAGTTGACGTCGGCAGGCGGCGGGAACTTGCGCGTGCCGAGCCACAGCGCGAGCAGGCCGAGCAGCCCGACGAGCGCGAGCACGAGGCCGGCGCGCATCCCCGGCGCCGCGTAGCGCCAGTGCACGTGGCGCATGCCCGCGTCGATCTTGACGGCGCGGCGAAGCACATCGGCGGTCAGCCACTCGGCGGCATTGCCATCGACGGTGACGCTCCAGCCCACCGACGGTGATGACGTCACGACCGCGTAGCCATCCACGTCGGGCGTGCACACCAGGTCGATGTCGCCCGCGTCCCACGTGGTGATGCTGCACGGCACCGGCGGTCCGCGGTCCCCGTGCGACTCGCCGCCGCCCTTCAGCACCACGGTCCCCCGCAGCACGTTCGTCCCGCCAGCGGCCGCGAACATCAGGTCCATGGCATCGCGGGGCGCCGCCGCCCACTGCCAGCCGCGGAGCACCGACGCGACCGGCGCGACCGGCAGCGAGACCAGCGACCAGCGCCCGCGCTTGCCGAGCTCCGTCATCTTGTTCGCGCCGACCACGGTGCTCGGCAGGATCGCGAGCTCGATCGAGAACCGGTCGAGCAGCGCCCCGCCCTCGCGCGCAGCGGCCAGCCAGACCTCGTCGTGATCCGGCAGGCGCGCGGGATCTTCGCTGCGCGCGGCGGCGATGCCCCACTTCCACGGCGATGCGCCACGCAGGGTGGCGAGACCATCGGCGAGGGTGTCCGGAACGTCGGGCATGATCACGGGCCGGAACACACGCGCGGGCCGCGGCGCTGCCTCCGCGGCGGTGACCCACGGCGACGGCTCGTCGACGAGCGCGCGCGACGCGACCGGAGCGACCGAATTCATCGCCCCCACGCCGGGCAGCACGAGCAGCGCGAGCACGAACGGCATCGCCTTCTTCGGCGCGCGCCACGCAAAGCCGATCACCAGCGCGATGCACGCGACCCCGAGGCCGCCGTCGAGCAGCGCGCGATCGATCGCAGGCGCGGCATCGGGGTGGCGAGCCCGCAATGCACCGAGCGCGCCGAGCGCGAGCACCGTGCAACCCGCGCCCACGGCGAGCGCGAGCACCGCGCGGCGGTTGCCCGCGAGCAAGGCATCGAGGCCGGTACCAGCGTGTGCGCCGAGCACGAGCGCGAGCGCCGCGATGTGGAGCTCGGGCGCTCCGAGCCACGCCGGCCAGCCGCCGCGCCCGGTGACGAGCGCGAGCGCGATCAACGCGAGGATGACGCCGAGCAGTCGCCGCGCGGGCGTGGTGACGGTGGCGAGCGCCAGCAGCGGCGCGCCGATGAACAGGCTCGGTGCCCATGGTGCAGCGCCGGAGAGCGACGCGATCGATCGATCTGGATCGAACGAACCGAAGCTGCCGGGGACGATCAGCTCGACGATCCGCGCGAGCGGCAGGCCGTGCTGGAGCGCCCCGGCGCGCTCGCCGGCGATCAGCGCGAGCGCCGCGGGCAGCCATTGCGCCGCGCAGATCGCGAGGCCGCCGCCGATCCCCGCGGCGAGCCAGCCCACCGGAACGCGCCGCACGGTCAAGGCGATCACGAGCGCGAGCGCATCCACGAGTACCGCGAGCTCGCCGCCGAGCCCGACGAGCCCGAGCAGCACCGCGATGGAGATCGCCGCGCGCGCCCTCCCGCGGCGATCCTGCGCTGACTCGAGCATGCCCGCGGCGACGCCGATCCACGGCAGGTGCGCGAGCGCGGGCAACGCGCCACGCAGCGCCGCGCTCGCGAGGATGCCGCTGCTCGCGACGAGGATCCCGGCGACGAGCGCGGCCGGATCGCTCGCGCGCTCCTTGCGTCGTGCCCACACCGCCACACCAAACGCGGCCCACGCGAGGTGGAGTAGCAACACGTAGTCGAGCGCGCGCGGCGTGGCGGCGATCCACGTCAGCGGATACATCGCGCCGTGCTGGGGCTCGGCGGCGAGCGGAACGCCGAGGCCCGATCCATCCCACCACGCGGGCAGCGCCCCGTGCTGCACGAGCTCTGCAGCGGCGAGGCGCGGCGGTGCGATCTCGGTGTGGTACCGGATGTCGTCCCACGTCTTGCCGCCCGCGATCACGCGCGCCTGCACCACGAGCACGGCGACGGCAAGGGCGAGCGCGACCAGCGGAAGCGATCGCGGGGACGTCACGTCGCGACTATAGACGCCTTGACACCAGGGCAGGGCGAGTCGAAAACCACGATGTGAATCGCAGCGCCCTGCTCGTCGCCATCCTCGTCGCCGGGGCCGGGTGCAGCCATGGCCCCTCCGATGGTCCGCCGTGCGGCTCGGTCGGAGCGAAGTTCATGGCGCTGGCAAAGGACGACCTCGAGCACAAGGGCGTCGACGAAGCGATGCGGCGCGCCGTCGAGGCACAGCTACCGGCGATGCGCGATTCGATCGTCCACGTCTGCGGTGATGGGAAGTGGACGGGTACGGTCCGGAAATGTCTGGTCGATGCCAACGACCGCGTGGCGTTCGAGGCGTGCGAGCAACAGCTCACGGATGTCCAGCGTCAGGCCCTCGATCGTTCAGCGCGCGGTGAAGACACCGAGGGAGATTCCAAGTGACGAGTTCCGTGGTACACGATCGGACCTAGGGATGGAGATCGACTTTCAGTACGTGCTCTCCGATTCGGAGGCCCGCGAGCGACTCGACCTTCTCGGGCAGTACCTTCAGAACAAGCACGGCATCAAGGTGACGTGGGTCGACGAGACCCGCGCTCGCTTCTCTGGCCGCTACCTCCTCGTGAAGATCGAAGGAGAGCTGTCGCTCGGGAACAGCCGCGCGCTGTTCAAGGGCGAGGATCCCGGGTTCCTGGTGCGCGCTCGCGCACGGGACTACATCCAGAGCAAGCTCGCGAAGTATCTCGACCCGAAGAACGCGGTCGCCGAGCTACCGAAGGAATAGCTACCGAGCGTGTGCGAGCTGGCGGACCGCCAGTGCGACGGCTTTATCGGCCGCGGCAGCGGTCAAACCCTGGCGCTCGAGGCGGCGCTGCAGGCGCTCGATGATGCTCCACAGAGACAGGTCGTTCGAAGCCTTCATGGTGATCCTCACGCTCGACGGATGTTGACGGTCTAACCTCAGACAGCGGCCCCGCATTCCAGTTGCCGGCTGGCATGGTTTTCGCCGGGTGCGGCGATGTAGGTTCGGCGCGCGATGAAGCTCTGCACCTGGAACATCAACTCGATCCGCGCGCGGACCCCTCGGCTCGTCGCATGGCTCGAGGCGAATCGCCCCGACGTCCTGTGCCTACAGGAGACGAAGGTCGAGGATCCGCTGTTCCCGCTCGAGGCGGTGACGAAGCTCGGCTACCAGGTCGCGATGTACGGGCAGAAGTCCTACAACGGCGTCGCGATCCTCTCGACGCAGCCGCTCGAAGGCGTGACGCACGGCTTCGGCGACGACGTCCCCGACGACGAGGCGCGCGTGATCGCCGCGACCACGCACGGCGTACGCGTGGTCGATCTCTACGTGCCGAACGGCCAGGATCTGACCTCCGATCGCTATCCCTACAAGCTCGCGTGGTTCGGCCGCCTGCGGGCATTCCTCGAGCGCACGACCACGCCGGATCAGCCGGTCGTGGTGTGCGGCGACATGAACGTCACCGCCGACGACAAGGACGTATGGTCGCCCGAGGCGTGGAAGGACCAGATCCACTGCAGCGCGCCCGAGCGCGAGGCACTGGCGAACGTGCGCGCGTGGGGCCTCGACGACGTGTTCCGTACGAAGACCCCCGACGGCGGTGTGTGGTCGTGGTGGGACTACCGAGGTGTCTCGTTCTTCAAGAACCAGGGCCTGCGCATCGATCACATCCTGACCAGCGCACCGATGACCGCGCGTTGCACCGAGTGTGTGATCGACCGCAATGCGCGGAAGGGCCAGGACGCGAGCGATCATGCGCCGGTCACCGCGACCTTCGGACTATAGTCGGGGCGTGCGCCGCCCCCTCGTCCTCGCGCTGCTCGCTGCCCTGCCCGCCGTTGCCGCGGCGAACGGTCGTGCGCCGCTGACGAACGGGGTGTTCCTGAAGCCCGGCGATCCGAGCTCGCTGTACGTGCGCACCACCTTCGGCCTGCTGATCAGCCACGACGATGGCTGCTCGTTCCGCTGGGTGTGCGAGAAGGCGATCGGGTACGGCGGCGAGTTCGATCCGAAGTACGCGATCGCCACCGACGGCACGATCTTCGCGACCACGTTCACCGGCCTCCGCGTCAGCCGCGATAACGGTTGCACGTGGACGACCGCCACGTCGGAGAAACCGCCCGGCGATCCCGGCAACATCTCCGAGATCTGGATCGATGCGATCGATATCAGCCCGAGCGGCAACGTCTGGGTCGCGACCGCGGAGAGTGCGAAAGCGAACGACGTCTATCGCTCGACCGACAACGGCCTGACGTTCACCGCGATGGGACTGTCGTCGCCCGTCGTGTGGTGGAAGAGCATCAAGGTCTCGAAGTCCGATCCGATGCGGATCTACGTCACCGGCTACCAGGTCGCACCCACCGCGCAGGTGAGCGTGAAGCGCTCCGACAACGGCGGCGCGAGCTGGACCGCGGTGCCGCTGCCCGCGAACGTGCAGTTCGGTGGAACGCCGATCGTGCACATCACCGCGGTCGACCCGGGCAACCCGGATCACTTCTACCTGACGTCCCTCGACGCGAACCCGCCCGGCGGCGACAAGGTCTATCGCACCACCGATGGCGGCACCACGTTCACCGAGGTCGCCGTGACCACGGATCGCGTGCGCGACATCGTGGTGCGTTCGAACGGCTCCGCACTGATCGCGACCGCCAGCGGCGGCACCTTCGAGTCGGGCGGGCCGCAGAGCCCGTTCTCGCGCCTCGGGATGACCCGGCCGAACGCGCAGGACATCAAGCCGCCGCAGCTCGGCTGCATCGCGCAGAAAGCCGACGGCACGCTGATCGGCTGCGGCGCGAACTGGGCGCCCGACTACATGGCCGTCGGCCGCGCATCTCAGCCGCTCGCATGGCAGAAGCTGTTCCGGTTCGTCGAGCTCGCCGGTCCGGTCGAGTGCGCAGCCGGCACCACCGAGGAGACGCAGTGCGCACCGCTGTGGCCCGCGCTCAAGACGCAGTTCGCTGCGACCGGCCCAGGGACGTGCGGTGCACTGCCCGATCTCGAGATCGTCGATCTG
>JBBRBG010000183.1:0-18339 GCA_038206055.1 Haliangiales bacterium | reverse complement strand
GAGCGCGCTTGTCGTCGACGAGCGACTCGGACGTGGCCGTCGCAGCGGCGAGGCGCTCCTCGAGCGTCCGGAGGTTTGCCTCGAGCTGCGCCGCGCGCTCCTTCTGCTCGGTCAGCTCGCGCTGCACCTTGAGCTGGGTCTCGCGCAGCGATGCGGTGCCTTCTTCGAGCCCCTTGGTCAGCGCCTCCGAGCTCCGCAGGCTCTGCTGCAGGGACAGGATCTGTGCGTCGCGGTCGGCGGTGACCTTCGACAGCTCGGCCGCGTGCGACCGCGCGGCGGCCGCTTGCTCCACGCCGTACGCCTCGCCGGCCTGCGCGAGCTCGCGCGCATGCGCCTCGTCGCGCGCGGCGCTCTCGCGCACCGCATCGTTCTCGAGCGCGGTGATCTTCGCCAACAGCCGCTCGCGCTCCTCGGCCAGCGAGCGGGCCTCGAGCGCGCGGGGCTCGAGCTCGCCACGTAGCGCCGAAAGAGAACGTTCGTGCCCGGCCTTCAGCTCGTCGAGCTCCGCCGCGTGCGTCTCGTCGAGGCGCTTCGTCGCGGCAGCGAGTGCCTGCTCGGCCGCCTCGCCGGCTGCCTTGCGCCCGGCCTCGAGCTGCGTGACCTCCGCCGCGGCGCGCTCCTCGAGCATCTGCCGCTCGGCGTTCCACAGCTGGCGCGTCTCGTCGAACGACAGCGTGAGCTCGTCGACCTTCGCCTGAGCGCCGATCCGTGCCTCGCGCTCGCGCTCGAGGAACTGTGCCATCTCGTCGGCGGTGGCATTCGCCTCCTGGAGCCGCTGCTCCACACCGGCGGTCCGCGTCTCGTACGCGACGAGGTTGTCGACGCGCTCCTGGAGCTGGCGCTTCTGCTCGAGCGCGGCATCGTGCGCTTCGACGGTCTCCATCCGCTTCTCGATCTCGGCGGCGAGCTCGTCGTCCTTGTTCGCGAGCTCGCTCTGCGCCTCGGCGAGCTGGCGCTGCAACCGCGACAGCTGACGCCGCAGCGACAGCTCCGCATCCGGGTCCACTGGCAGTGGAGGCGTGGTCGCACTGCTTCCGCGCCGCCGTTCGAGCAGCTCGGACGCGACCTGCGAGGCAACACGCGGCTGCGGTCCGAACACGCGATCGACGCGATTATTCGTCTCCGGTGGATTCCCGACCTGAGCCGGTTCCTGCCGCGAGTCCATGCCGCGCTTCTTCGTCACCCACCCAAAGTATCGATCAAGGCCGAGGCATCGGCAATCTCAGGGCAGCGCGATGATCTGCTCGACCAGCGGATACGTCGGGCCGGCGCTCACATGGAGGAACCGCGAGCCCGCGCCCATCGTGGTCATGCTCGTCGGAAACGCGAAGTGCGCCGTGCCCGAGGCATCCGTGGTCGCGTACTGAGTCCCGGCGAGTGAAAAGTCGTCGAACAGGACCGCGGCGGTCGCCTTCGCGTTCGCCTGCGGGATCCCCATGCCGTCCTTGACCACCGCGGTCACCGCGAACATCGGCCCGGGCGCGGTGGTCACCTGTGCGGTCCAGATCGCCGGATCGACCACGGCGAAGTCCTCCGGAGTCATCTCCATCAGGTAGTCGAGCGCCGTGTCGAAGCCATCGCTCGAGTCCGCGAGGAGCTGCAGGTCGACCTTGTCGGGCGTGTCCTTGACCGTGTGGTAGTAGGGGTTCGTCACCGCGGTGGTGACCGTCGGGATGCCGCCGCGGTAGTGGCCCTGGATGTCGGTCGGGATGATGCCGCCGAACAGCTTCGCCACGATCTCGAGCCCGGCGTACACGCCGTAGAGCTGGCGCAGGTGCGCCTTCTGCAGGGCTTCGTCGAGCTTCGGCTGGTTCGAGTGCACGAGGCCCGCGATGTCGGGATTGTTCGCCGACGGGCTCTCGAAGTTGATCACCGCGAGGATCGGCTCTCCGGCGGCGTCCTTGTGCTTGCGCAGGTAGTCGTAGCCGCCATAGAGCCCGATCTCCTCGCCGTCGTAGCCGACGACGACGATGGTGTACTTCGCCTTGCCGCGCTGCATGCGCCGGCCGGCGACCGCGAGCAACTCCGCCACGCCACTGCCGTTATCCGACGAGCCCGTGAACCAGGTGTCGTAGTGCGCGCCGATCACGATCGTCTCGGGACGCTCGCCCGGGATCCGCGCGACGACGTTCGCACCGGTTCCGATCGTGCTCGTCACGGCCACGCTGATCTGCGCCTGCACCGCCTTGCCCGCCATCACCGCGCCGCGGATGACCTCGCCATCCATCGCGCCGACCGTGATCGCAGGGATGGTGTCCGCGGCCTCCCAGTCGAACCGCACGGAGCCGACCTGCCGGAGATTTTCCGGCGCGACCGAGAGGTACAGCATCGCGGCTGCGCCCTTCGCGGTCACGTTGCGCAGCTGCGCCGAGCGGTGGAAGCTCGGGTCGCGCTTCACCATCGCGACCTTGCCGGTGAGGTCGAGGCCCGCGAGGTCGCCGTCGGTCGCCGTGCCGACATCGACGATCGGTCCGACGACGTTGCCGCCGCCCGACGCCTCGAACACGTCGAAGCCCGGCGTCAGCGGCGCGCCGTCGATGGTGATCGTCATCGACTTGTTCGTGAGCTGCCACAGCGGGAACGCGAACGGCTCCCGATGCACGTCGGTCAGCTTCAGTGCCGTGAACCGGTCCTCGATGTACGCCGCGGCCTGCTGCCCGGCGGCGGTGCCGGCCTTCTTCTCGCCCATCGCGGCGAGGTCACCGAGCGTCGAGAGCAGCTCGTCCTGGTTGGTCGGCGGGAGGATCTTCGCCCCATCGTCGCCGCAGCCGGCGAGCGCGAGGACGACGAGTACGGAGCGGCGCATCGCGTGACCCTACTTCAAACCGCCGACGAAGTCCTTCGCGACCACGGTCCAGTCCTTGTGCCCGTGGCCGTCGGCGATGAAGCGGTCCATCAGCGCCGCCACCGCCGGGAGCATCGCGAGCGGCACGCCGGCGCCGTCGGCCTCCGCCTGCATCAACCGCGCGTCCTTGCGCGCCATCCCGAGCTCCCACGATGGATCGTCGTAGTGGGCTTCGGTCATCCGCTTGAACCGCGTCGGCACGGACGCGCCCGGGTTGAAGTGCTCGAACAGCGTCGCGACCTCCGTTGGCGGCACGCCCATCGCCTTCCCGAGTGCGAGCATGTCGGTGAAGCCGGCCGTCAGCGCCATCAGGAACAGATTTCCGAGCAGCTTGAAGGCCGTCGCGGCATCGACGCGCGCGCCGAGGTCGACGAGCTTTCCGGTGAGCGGCGTCAGGATCGGCGACACCCGCGCCACCACCTCGCGATCTCCGGAGATCAGCATGAGGCCGGTCGAGTCGGCGGCGTTCTGCGGCCCCATGAACACCGGCACGTGGTGATAGATGATGCCGCGCTCGCGCCAGCGCGCAGTCCGGTCGCGCGCGCCGGCCGTGGAGGTCGTGGAGTGATCGAGGACGAGCGCACCCGGCGCGAACCCGGGCGCCGCCGCTTCGAGTACGGCGTCGATGGCCGCGTCATCCGACAGCACCAGGTGCGTGCGCTCGGCACCCCGTACGGCTTCGGCGGCATCGGCGATCGCCGTGGCGCCGATCGCTTCGAGCGCGCGCGCCTTGTCGGGCGAGCGGTTCCAGACGCGGACCTCGTGGCCCTGCTTGCGCAGCGCGCGGGTGAAGCCGGAGCCGAGGAGACCGGTACCGAGGATCGTGATCATGCGGGGAGCCTACCTCTCATCGTAGAATGAGCGCATGGGGGACGACCTTGCCGAGCGTGTCGCGGCCGCGGCAGCGTCGGTACATGCGCGCTGGCCGGCATTGCCCGCCCTCGATGGATCATTCGTCGCGTACCTGCGCGAGCGAGCCAAGCGCCAGCCCGATCTCGGTGTCGCGCTGCCGCGCCTCCGCATCGAGGACCTCGCGCTCGCGTGGTGGGCGGGCTGCGGCGACTCTGCGGCGATCGCGGCGTTCGAGACGGCGCACGCGGACGACCTCGCGAAGCTGCTGCGCCGGTTCCATCGCCTCGACCCCGACGAGCTGACCCAGCTGCTGCGCATCAAGCTGTTCATCGGCAGCGAGACTGCATCGCCGCGCGTCCTCGAGTACTCCGGGTTCGGCTTCCTGCAGAACTGGTACAAGGTGATCGCGGTGCGCACGTTTCTCGATGCGGCGCGAAGCAAGCGCCGCGAGCGAACCGACGAGCTCGCCGACGAGCAGCTCCTCGCGCTCGTCGACCAGGATGATGATCCGCGCGAGGCCGCGCAGCGCGCGGAGCTGATCGGCGCGATCAAGCGCGCGCTCGCGGCCGCGATCGCAGAGCTGCCGGCGCGCGAGCGCACGTTCCTCCGCCACGCCACGGTCGATGGCCTGACGCTCGAGCAGATCGCGGCGACCTACGAGCTGCATCGCGTGACCGTGGCGCGCACGCTCGCGTCCGCGCGCAAGCAACTGCACGAGGCCACGCGCGAGCTGGTGATCGCGGAGCTCGGCATCGCGCCGGATGGACTGGAGAGTGCGATCCAGCAGCTCGATAGCCAGATCGATCTGTCGCTGCGCCGCGTGTTCCGCGACCGGCCTATGGCTTCGTGACGAGCTGCTCGAACTGCGGCTGCGGAACCGGCTTCGCGGCGCAGCCAGGGAACGGCTTCAGCTCCGCATCGCGATGCGTGGCGTGCAGGCGCAGCTGCGCGATATCCGCCCACAACAGGCTTCCGTTCGCGTAGCCGATTGCCAGCTCGGTCCCGGCGGAATCGATCGCCATCTCGACCGGGCGTACCCGCAGCGGCGTCTTCCAGCCGATCGCCTTACGCGTCTTCGGATCCCAGATCGCGACCTCGGTGTCGCTGGCGAACAGCATCTCGCCGGTCGGCAGGAACCTCCATTTGAGCGACATCATCCTCGGCAGGTCGATCTCGCCGATCCGCTTGCGCGCCGCCATGTCGAACAGGATCACCTCGCCGGCGGTGTCGACCGCGAATTGATTGCCGTCAGGAGCGAACTCGAGGCCCATGCCCGCGTCGCACTCGCCCTCGGTGAACGCCGGCACGGTCAGCGCCCACACGGTCTTCGCGGCGAGCTCTGCGACGTACAGCGCGTCCTTCGCCTTCCAGGCGACGCGCCCGTGCACGAGGTCGAGCGCGACGAGCTCGAGATCCTCGCGGAACGTGAACCACGGCGTCGGCGGTGCATCGCCCTTGCCGCGGAATACCCTGGGCCCATCGGTGAACGCGTAGTCGTCGCCGTGCTGCGTCAGCAGCGCGTCCAGCGAGAAACCCGCGTAGGTCCGTACGATACGGCGTTCGCCGGTACTCGGGTCCCACAGACCCACGTGCTCCATCGTGGAGACCGTGATCGGTCCTGTCGGCCCACCGACCGCGAAGCCGTCGACGGCGTCGGTCGTCGCCACGAGCTTCCCCTCGCGCCACAGCCGCAGCTTGTCGGAGGCGACCACCACTGCACCGCCGCGCGGCGCCACCTGACGGATCAGCTCGAGGCTCCCGGTGGCGTGACGGACCGTGCCGTTCTCGAGATCGACGGCGATCACCGTGTTCTCCGCGGTGATCAGCGCCGTCCGGTTCGTCAACGCGAGCGCAGGTACCGCGGTGGGCAGGTCGATCTCGCGATCGGACTCGTCGTCGTTCGCTGGCCGGATCGTGAGCGTACCGAGCCGCAGCCCCACGGCGTACTTGCCGTCGGGCGTGAACTTCACCGTCTCGTAGTGCGTGCTGCTGTTCCGGTGCCGCAGCGCGGCGCCTGTCTTCGACGAGATCGTGTACGACTTCTCGGCGAGCGAGAACGTCATCCCGTTCGGTCCCTGGAACCTGCGCGTGGCGTCGTCGGCGACGTTGGTGACCGTGCCGGTCGCGAGGTCGACGAGCTTCATCGCGGTGAACTCGCCGAGCATCACGTGCCCGGCATCGGGGAACCACGGGTCGCGGCACTCCAACCCCTTGAACACGCGGATCACTTCGAGGGTCTTCGCGTCGCGGATGGTGGGCCAGCGATAGTGCTGGCAGATCGCGATCCGCGCGCCATCGCCGGAGAGCACAACCCCGCCCCCCCACACCGCGCCCGGCTTCTCGGGGACCGGATCCGTCAGCGGGATCTCCGTGGCCACCACGTCTGGCTTGAGCGCGATCGACCACGCCATCGGCTTGTCGTCGCGCATGCCGAACGCGAGCACGCGACCCCCGACGGTCACGAGGCCGTCGAACTTTCCACTCGTGAGGATCTGCTTCGGGGCGGTGACCGCGCCGGTCGCGAGATCGATCACCATCGCTTCGTCGAAGTTGATGGCGACCGCGTGCTGCGGATCGATGATCGCCACATCGTACGCGTCGGTCGGCAGTCGCCACGGCCCCGTGGTCGGCGTGGTCCACGTCCACGGCGGCATCATCGCCACCGTCGCCGGCGCAGTGCGCGTCGTGCTGCCTCCACCCGCGAGCGCGGGTACCGGCGTCTCCGAGGCACGCGGCGTGTCGTCATGCGCAGTCACGCGCCATGCGACCACGCCGGTCAGTGCGGCGACCGCGAGTCCGCCGCCGATCCACGCTCGTCGCGCGGTCCGATGCGCGCGCTTGCCTTCGAGTGCTTCGACGAGCGGCGCGAGATCCGGAAACCGATCGCTCGGCCGCGTCGCGAGCCCGCGTGCGATCGCTGCCCACGGCGCGAGCACACCGCTCTCGGCGAGCTCCTCCGCCGTCCGATCCATGCCGGGCTGCTTGCCGAGGAGCGCCTCCGCGAGCGCGAGGCAGAGGCTGTACTGATCGGCACGCGCATCGACCTGTGCGCTGTGCTGCTGCTCGGGCGCCATGTACGCCGGCGTCCCGAGCCGCTCGCCATCGTGCGTCAGGTTTGGCAGCGGGGCGCGCGGCGGCGTCACGGTCGGAGCACGCTCGAGTGAGCTCGCGGCCGCGTTGGTCGCGAGCCCGAAGTCGCCGACGCGCACCCGACCGTCGCGCCCCATCAGGATGTTGCTCGGCTTGACGTCGCGGTGAACGAGGCCGAGCGCGTGCGCCGCCGAGAGTCCGCGCGCGGCCTGCGCATACGCGGCGATGATCTCCGCGGCGCTCCGGCCTACCTGCCAGCGATCGAGCGACTCGCCATCGATCAGCTCGGTCGCGATGAACACATCGCCCTCGTGCTCGCCCACATCGTGCACGGCGACCACGTTCGGGTGCGACAAGCGTGCGAGCGCACGGGCCTCGCGGACCGCGCGCTCTCGGCCCTGCGCGTCGTGGAGCTCGGGGTGCAGCAGCTTGATCGCGATCGCGCGCTCGAGCGCCGGATCCCACGCCTGCCACACCACACCCATTCCGCCGGCGCCCAGCTTCTTGTCGAGTCGGTACCGCCCGATCTGCTGTGGACCCTCGGCCGCGGTCGACGCGACGTGGCCGATCGCCTCCCGGCAGGTCTCGCAGCGGTCCAGATGCGCCTCGACCTGGCGCTTGCGCACGGGGTCGAGGGCGTGCTCGACGAACCCGGCCAGCTCGTCGTCGGACGGGCATCCGCGCGCCTCCACCGTGCGCACCGCGCTGTCCACGCGAGGATCATGACACGTCTCGCCAACGGCCGCGGTCGACCTGCCCGGATCGGTATCGGTCATGCCGGTCCGGACGCCGATCGTCGTCCGCCCGTATCTCACTCTCGGCTTACCGTGAAGACGCGCGATGTTTCCCGACGGGAGGCTAGGGTGTTGGCTCGGATGACCACCAGCCGCGCGGATGCTCGAATCTTGATCGTCGACGACGAGGAGGACACGGCGCTCCTTCTCCGCGACGCCCTGCGACGTCGTGGCTTCAACGTCGACGCTGTCCTCTCGGGCGCCGACTGCCTGGCGTACATGCGGCGAGATCCCGTGGATGTGGTGATCTCTGACGTCCAGATGCCCGGGATGACGGGCATCGAGCTGTGCGATCAGCTCTACCGCCGCTATCCCGACTGCGCGCCGATCGTGCTTACCGGCTTTGGCCAGCTCGATACCGCGATCGCCGCGCTTCGCGTGGGCGCGTGGGACTTCCTGACCAAGCCGGTCAAGAGCGAGGTCCTCGAGGTCGCGATCGACCGAGCACTCGAGCACTTCGCCCTCCAGCGCGAGGTCAAGCGGCTCGAGCTGGCGCGCGCCTCCACCGAGCCGATCGAGGACATGCTCGGCGACTCCACCGCGATCCGCGAGCTGCAGCGGATGATCCGCCGGATCGCCGCGACCGATGCCACCGTGCTGATCCAGGGCGAGTCGGGCACCGGCAAGGAGACCGTGGCCCGCGCGCTCCACCGCCTCTCGGCCACACGGAAGAACGAGCCGCTCGTCGCGGTCAACTGTGGCGCGATGCCGGCTCCGCTCCTCGAGAGCGAGCTGTTCGGCCACGTCGCGGGTGCGTTCACCGATGCGAAGTCGTCGCGCGAAGGACTGTTCCTCCAGGCCGGCAGCGGCACCATCCTCCTCGACGAGATCGGCGAGATGCCGCTCGAGATGCAGGCGAAGCTGCTCCGCGTGCTGCAGGAGCGTGCCCTGCGACCCGTCGGCGGGAATAGCGAGGTGCCGTTCGACGCGCGCCTGATCGTCGCCACCAACCGCGATCTCGAGACCGAGGTCGAGGAAGGCCGGTTCCGCGAGGATCTGTTCCACCGGATCAACGTCGTCTCGATCCAGGTGCCCTCCCTGCGTGCGCGCACCGGCGACGTGCTTCTCCTCGCGAATGCATTCCTCGAGCGCGCCGCTTCGCGCAAGCAGACGTTCCTTCGCGGCATCTCGCGCCGCGCATCGCAGCTGCTCGTCGACTACGACTGGCCCGGCAACGTGCGCGAGCTCGAGAACTGCATCGAGCGAGCCGCCACGCTGTGTCGCGGTGACGAGGTCGATGTCGATGATCTGCCGAAGAAGATCATCGAGCACCGGAGCACGCGGCTCGAGATCTCGACCGCATCGCCCGCCGAGCTGCTCACCCTCGACGAGATGCAGCACCGGTACGTGCGCCAGGTGCTTGCCGCCGTCGGTGGCAACAAGACCCAGGCCGCTCAGATCCTCGGCATCGATCGCCGCTCGATCTATCGCCGGCTCGAAGCGCAGCGCACGCCCGCCGAGACCTGATCACTCGCCGGAGATCCGGCCGCTGAAGTCCTCGACGGCCTTCATGCCCACGCCCATCGCGCAGCCCATGGCCGCCGTGACCGCGCCGGTCTTCACGTTGCGCGGACGGCCGCCGTAGATCAACGCCTGGCCCGCACCCGTCACGCACGCGGCGGAGTACTCGCGGCCGACCTGGCCCCACGTGCGGGCCTGCGGTCCGTCTTCCTGCTGCTGAGGCGCCGCGGCGGCGCCACCGATCACGAGCTCGAGCGATGCGATGTCGATGGTCTGCATGGTTCGATCGATGTGCAGCGCGAATGCCATGCGGCACCGAGGCTATCTCCGCGAACTGAATGAGCGGGTGGTGGCTTGTGCGGCTTCCGCGATGTCTGGGACTCCGCCCCACGGGCTCTGTCTACTGCGAGCGACATGGGGTAGGGTCCGGTCCGTGAGCAGCGGCAAGCCTCAGCAGACGTACATCCTCCACACCGTCGGCATCGCCATCGTCCTGGTGATCGTGCTCGTGTTTTTCCTACGTTCGAAGTGGAGCTGAGGTCGCACCTCTCCCCCGAGGAGCCCATAGCGGCCGTTGGCCCGCTCACGATCGATTCTCGACGAGAACCGATATTCCGGTGCTCTCCGCTACGTCGCTTGCGCGGCCCGACGGTTGCGGTCGGTAGTGGTTGCGCAGGCTCTCCACGAGGGCTGTAGTTGAGGAGATGGGTCCCGTTTCCTCCTCGTCACCGACGCCGATCCGCCCTGCGGTCGTGACGCGCGGGACGGTCCTGCAGCGTCCGTGGGCAGCGACCCTGGCGGCGATCGGCATCGGTGGACGCTCGGGTCAGCTCACCCTGCGCGCCGCGAACCACAAGGTCTACCGGATCGCGTTCTCGCACGGCATCGTGGTCGGGGCGAGCTCGCCGCTGGCCGCCGACTCGGTGTCTCGCATCGCGCTCGCCCACCATATGATCAGTGCAACGCAGGCCCAGCAGATCACGCGCACGTTCGGCAAGGCCGCCGCCGATGACGTGGATCGGTTCGCCGAGGCCACCGGGCTGCCGGCCGCGCAGATCCAGCTGCTCAAGCGGCGTGTGATCATCCAGCGCACGGCCCGCACGTTCGACGTCGAGGCCGGCGACTACCAGGTCGACGACCGGATCGGCATCCCCGTGCTACTCGGCGTCGAGGTCGATATCCGCGCCGCGATCTACTTCGGCGTTCGCATGAACCTGTCGCAGGACCGCCTGACCACGGACCTCCGGCAGCTCGGCACCCGGTTCGTGATGCGCGGCGACGCGCAGGCCGACCTCGCGCGGTTCGAGCTCGGTGATGCAGAGCAGGTGGTGATCGACGCGCTGCGCGAAGGAACGAGCGTCCCGGAGCTCGAGGCCACGCATCGCGAGCTCGATCCGCGAATGACGCTCGCGGTGATGGTCGCGCTCGCCGCCTGCGATGCGATCGTTCACGCCGAGCTGCTCACCCGCGTCCCCACGCCGCAGGATGCGTCGCTATCGCGCGCGCCCACGCCCCGCGAGCCCACGCTGACCCGCGTACCGACGCCGCGCCAGCCGAGCACGTCGGCCGGTGTGCCCGTGGTGATCGGCGAGGATCCGGAGATCAAGCCCGTGCGCACGTCGGCGCCCACGCGCCCGCCCAGCGTCCCTCGAGCGGTCACGTATCGCGCGTTCACCGATCCGTTCCTCGAGATCCAATCGACGACGCAACGTCCGAGCCCGCTGTCGTTCGCCCAGGTCAAGCGGTTGATCACGTCCCGCGCGGCGCTGCTCGGCACGGGCTGCGATCACTTCGAGTTCCTCGGCATCCCGTTCGATGCGTCGGTCGCCGACGTGCGTGCCGCGTACGTCGAGATGGCGCGCTACCTGCGACCCGAGCGGCTCAAGGAGCTCGGCATCGCCGACTCGAGCCACGATGCGCGCAGCGTGTTCGCGCAGGTGGTGATCGCGTACACGGTCCTCACGGATCCGTCACGCCGCACCGAGTACATGGCGATGCTTCGCAGCAGCGCCGGATAGCGCTCAGGCGACCCAGGCTTCGCTGCGCGACCACAGCTCCGACGCGAGGGCCGTGTCGCGGCCCGGTGCGCTCGCGGCCTGCGGGCGCGCGCGCTTGTCAAAGTAGCGACCGCTCTCGCCGTCCAGATCGCTGGCCGCGCGAATCGTGGAGAACGCGCCCTCCTGCGTGGTCAGCATCGTCAGCTTGAACAGCGGCCGGATCGGCCATGGCAGGCGCTGCCAGATATTGGAGGCGACCCGGCCCGGGTTGACCGCGTAGGTGGTGACGTTGGTCCCCTCGAGACGTCGCGCGAGCTCCGCACAGAACAGCACGTTGCCGAGCTTCGAGGCCGCGTACTCCGGGAGACCGCTGATCGAAGCGGTGGGCCTGCGCACGGCATCCCAGTCGAGGCCCTTCGCCTTGAAGTGGCTGCCACTCGCGACGTGCACGATGCGTGCGGGCGCGGAGTTGCGCAGCCGATCGAGCAGGAGGTTGGTGAGGAGGAAGTGGCCGAGGTGGTTGACGCCGAAATGCAGCTCGAACCCATCGCTCGTCAGGCCGCGCTGGCCCGCGACGCCCGCGTTGTTGACGAGGACATGGAGTGGTTCATCGCGCGCGAGCAGCTCCGCGGCCGCGGTGCGCACGCTCGACAGGCTAGCGAGGTCGCACGCGATCGCCAGGGCATCGTCGTGACCGGCGCGCGCACGCAGGTCGGCGATCACCGGCTGTGCCTTGTCGAGCGAGCGGCAGAGCAGGCGGAGGTGCGCACCGCGGCCCGCGAGATCCTCCGCGACCGCGCGGCCGATACCGATGTTCGCACCCGTGATGACGACGACCTTGTCTCGGAGCTCCACGGACCGGAACCTAGGGCCGGGCGCGGTCGCCGTCGAGGCCGGACCGTCGCATGTCAGAACGTATCGAGCGTGCAACGACGGTCGAGACCGCGCGTTCACGCTTTGCCGCGGAAACCGCGCTGAACGACCGGCTTTGCGGTTGGCACGGCGGGTGCTCGTGCGGCGGTATGATGCGCAGGATGTTCCGCACGGTTGTGATCGCGACGCTCGTCACCGCGTGCGGTGGAACCGGCCCGCGTCAGCCGCAGCTGGCCCTTCCGCGGCTCGTCACCTCGGTGGTCGGGCAGCAGTGGTATCGCGCGAAGACGACCTGCGCCCAGGGCCCGTACGAGATCGAGGTCCCGGCCGCCGAGGCGCGGTGGGGGCAGGGCGTAGATCTGATGCTCGCCACACCGCGCAAGGTCGCGCTGCACGCGGTGCTGATCGTCGACGACAAGGAAGTGACGAGCACCGATGCCGTGTTCGACGCGAGTGGCCGCATCCAGGGCAAGCCCGATAACGCGCGCTGCATCGTCGATGCGAAGGAGCGGCTCGTGCTGCGGACGGCAGGTGGCAATGGAAGCGGACCTCCGGGCACGCCGGCGCAGCCCGGCACGCTCGTTGTGCCTCCGCCCGATCGACCCGCGCCGGGGGCCGGGCTCGATCTCGAGACCGGTGGGCTCACTGGAACCGCGACGCTCCTCAGCTTCGAGCTGCCGGAGCTCGTGCCCGGCGCACGGGTGCCGCGGATCCGCATCCGGTTCTGGTCGATCGAGCCGAACGATCTGCAGGACGTGCACTTCGGCGTGATCCACGTGATCAAGCACCCGAACGTGAGCGAGGAGCAGTACGTCGCGCACCTGCGCTGGAAGGTCGAGGAGGCGGAGCGCTCGCGGCTCCGGTTGATCGAGGAACAGCGGATCGCCGACGAGGACTGGCGACGCAAGCACCCGCCGCGCGCGAACGCGTCGGCCGTCGTCACGGTCCACGTCGATGTCGAGGCCGAGCGCGCGAGAGAGATCGAGCGCGAGGCGGCGCGCGTGCGGCGCGAGGCGGCCGAGGCGGAGCGTGCACTGCGCCGCAAGGAGCACTGCGCTGCGCACCCGCGCGATACCGGGTGCTGGGGCGCAGGCGGCCTCGAGGTTCATCTCGATCTCGAGCGCCATCGTCGCGAGCGCGAGCAGTACTGCGCGACTCACCGGGAGGACGCGCGGTGCTGGACCTCCGAGGACTGGTCGCAGCGTCGCGCGGTGTGGGACGCGCGCGCGCGGTCCGCGGTCGCGCCGCCGCCACCGCCCGATGGTCCGCCACCGGCGGCGCTCGTCGAGGTCACGCCGCCGCGGCTCAGCGTTCACGCCGACTGGCGCCCGGGCTACTGGGAGTGGACGTCGGGGCGCTGGGTGTGGCTCGCCGGAATGTGGCGCGTGCCCGACGAGGACATCGCGAGCGAGCAGACCACGACCGCGCCCGCCGCACCGCCGCCGGTACAAGCCGAGGTCGCGCCGCCGTCGCCGGCCGCCGCCGTGGTGTGGATCGGTGGCTTCTGGCAGTGGAACAGCACCTCGTGGGTGTGGATCCCCGGCTCGTACCAGCTCCGTCCCGAGCCGCGGGTGCAGTGGCGCGCGCCGGAGTGGCGACCGCGCGGGCGCGTCCACGTGCTGATCCCCGGCGGCTGGGTGCGGATCGGAGGAGGTCGCTGATGCGCGCGTTGATCACCATGGCCGTTGCCGCACAGCTCTCCGGCTGTGCCACCGCGTGGATCGCCACCCAGGCGTTCGGCACGCAGAAGACACTCGACGAAGGCGTCCGCGAGGTCACCGTTCCGGTCGCCGGCATCCAGGAGCGCCTCGCGGTCAGCCTGCCGCTCGTCGTGGAGTACGCGCAGGTCGCGGCTGGGTCGCAGCCATCGACGACTCCAGCCACGGCGCTGCCGTTCGCGCTGTCGTGCCGCACCGACCAGCGCGCGAAGGACCTCGTCTATCACTCGGCGTTTCGCTACGGAAAGCGGTGGAAGTGGACGTCGGGCCTGATGGTGCTCGTCGAGGGCGCGCTCGCGGCCGTGATGCTCAGCAGCGTCTCGGAGAAGCCCGGCTACGTGGTGGGCGGAGGGTTCCTCGCCGTCGATGCGCTGGTAACAACGGGGCTGTTCTTCATCCCGCGCAAGGAGATCTACCGCCATGACGAGGTCACCGCTGTCACGCCGGTGCGCAGCGATTGCCCCGAGGGCATGACCCTCGCGATCTCCGGCGAGAAGTTCGCCGTCGACGCCTCGGGCAAGATCGGCGAGGTCGGCGATGCGGCGCTCGATGCCTGGATGAGCGCGCCCAGTGGCCCGTTGCTCCTCGAGGTCGCCGGCCAGAGCCGCGCGTTCGAGGTCGGCTACGGCGAGCAGTGCGTCTGGCTCCGTGACCACCATCGCGATCAGCCGGCGACGTGTACCGCGAGCGTCGCGCTGCGCTCGCTGCTGCTCTCGATCGATGTGCCCGTGGGTGCGCTGACCGGCCTCGCTGTCCAGTAATCAGCCGGAAGCTGCCAGGACTGCTTCGAGCCGCTCGAGGAACAGGTTGCTATCGGCGGGGTTCGACGGTGTAGGTGCGTAGCGTTCGAGCTGGACCACGAGCTGATCGGTCGTGGGGTGGCGGCCGCGCAGACGCTGCGCTGCCTGGTAAGCGCGGTCCATCATCTCCGCCGCCGTGCGCGGGCTGATATCGACGAGCTGGCGCGCGTTCGCGATCGACTCGCGCATCTGCTCGATCGCGCGCTGGTCGTGGACGAGCAGCACCTCGCGCTGGTTGATCGAGCCGAGCGAGTCGAGATACTTCACGAGGCCTTCGCTGGTCAGCCGCGCCACCGCCGACGGCTGCGAGCTGAGATCGTGCTCGAACTCGACCATCTGCCAGCGATCCGCGGGACGCATCGCGCGGCACACCACGGAGCCGCAGAACGTCTTCAGCATGTCGCGGATGGTGGCGAGCGAGTCGGGGTGCGCGATCGTGAAGTCGCTCTGCAGCACCGCGTTGGGCTCGGCAAGGTTCGTCGCGAGCTCGGCGAGGCCACGGCGCACGAGCAGCGCGCGGCCAAGGGAGGTCAGGTAGCCGGGTACCACGGTCGCCGGGTTGACCTCGGGGACGAATGTCTCGAACACCGCGGAGACCAGCGCGTGCACGCCTTCGCTCGCCGAGCTGCAGGTGTCGTCGAGGAGGCCGAGGACCTGGTTGGTCTCGTTCGCGGCGAGTGCGTTGTCCATGCGGGAGAGCGCATCGGTCTGCTGCGAGCGCAGGCCGTATTCGATCGACAGACACTTGTCGATCACGCGCGTCCACTTCTCCGTATCGCCCTCCGGTCCCTGCTCGCTGAAGCCCTCGAGCAGGTTGCCGACGTCGAGTGATCCGAGATCGAGGTCGGAGCTGACGGGCGAAGCGGGACCGCCGCCCTCGAGGTCGCCGAAGTCGAAGCTCACGTTCTCGTCGACGACCGGCGTGGCACCTGGCTGCTTTTCGCTCTCGAGCGACCGGATGAATTCGAGCAGTGCGAGCAGGCCGCTGAACGTGGTCGCCCACAGCTTGCGCAAGCTCACGGCGCTCTCGGACTTGTCCATCGGCGCGTCGCGGCTGCCCACGAAGCGCTCGTACAGACTCTCGTCGAGACGCTTCAGATCATCGAGCGCGCGTAATGCGAGCCGCACCAGCTCTTCCGCCTGCGTTTGAATGCGCGGCGTGGCGATGGCCTTCTGAAGTCTGGAGTCCACCGGCACCCGAGTTTCTCATGGCCGGGCGACCGCGGCCAACTTCATGGTTTCACCGGCAGTTTTGCGGCCGTGCATCGCCCCAGGCGGTCGTGCCGTCGCCAAGGACCAGGCCCATGCAGACGCCCTTGGTGGCCTCGCCGAGCCGGCCGAGCGGGAACATCTCCTCGACCGTCAGGCGATCTCGCACCCACCCCCCGCACGGCTGGCAGAACTCGAGAATGGCGAATCGGAGCTCGTCGTCGGCGACCTTGATGTCGCGGGGGTTCTTGCCGTTCGCCACGTCCTGTTGATGGCGGCGCAGCCGGAGCAGCAGACTCGTGCCATCCATCGGCGCATCCTCGTGCAGGGTCTTCGTGCGCGACGTGTTCGACGGCGTACAGCTGCACGGCTCGTCCCGGGCCGGCTCGCTCTTGCAGGCCGCGACCACCGCGATGCAGGCGAGCACGCGTCCGAGCATGGGCCATCGTACACCGCGAGAACGCGCCCGTGTCTCGACTAGGTCTGCGGGGTCAGGCGCGCGAACCATTCACCGAGCAGGTGCACGAGGCTCCAGCTCTGCACGGTTGCCGACGGCGTGACGTGGAGGTGCGTGCGCAGC
Source organism: Haliangiales bacterium (assembly GCA_038206055.1). Taxonomy (GTDB): domain Bacteria; phylum Myxococcota_A; class Polyangia; order Haliangiales; family Haliangiaceae; genus JABFXX01. The sequence continues at coordinate 2,120 of JBBRBG010000183.1, read as the reverse complement.
TTCGGCAGCATCGCGCGCGTCGCGGCGACCAGCGCGTCCTTGCGCAGGAGCGGGAGGCTCTCCGATCGGGCCATGCGGCTCGTCACCGTCACGGTGGACGTGCCCGACACCACCGAGACCATCTTGCCCTCGGCGTCCGAGATCGCGATCCGCAGCTCGGCCACGATCGAGACGTCTGCGTCCGTGGGATCCACGGTGAGCTTCACCACGCCGACATCGATCTGCCGATCGGTCGCGAGCGATTCGCTGCTCACCCATGCATCGAGCACGGCCTTGATCGTCTCCGCGTTCGCGCGGCGATCATCCGCGGTCTGGGCGCCCTCCGACGAGTCCGAGGACGTGACGACGATGCGGTCGGCCACGGCCATCCGTGCCATCCCGGCGCACAGCGCGATCGCGACAAGAATGCGGCCCATGCCCACTTCTGTGAGCAGCATCCGTGCCGGGTAGCTACCCCAAGATCTCCCCGCAGGTTCGGCTACTTATGAGTGCCAACCGTGAACGGCCGAGCGGCCTGGCGACAGCTGGAGTTGCCGTGTGCGGCGAACGCACGGCGAGGACCTCCGTGGATGTAGGCTACCTGCGATGCGGTGGAGCGCTCTGCTCGTGGTCGCCGCGTGCAGCGGCGGGAGCGCCGCGACCGGCGACCCTCCGCTTCCCGGCGTCGCGATCCCGGATGCCGTGCTGGCGGCGCGGCTCGCAGCGGCCAACGCTGCGCATGGCGAGCCCGTGCATCCGTTCACGAATCGCCTCGCATTCGAGACGAGTCCGTATTTGCTGCAGCACGCGCACAACCCGGTCAGCTGGTACGCGTGGGGCGACGAGGCGTTCGATCGCGCGCGGCGTGAGGGCAAGCTCGTGCTGGTCAGCGTGGGCTACTCGACGTGCCACTGGTGCCACGTCATGGAGCGCGAGTCGTTCGAGAACGAGGAGGTCGCGGCGTACGTGAACGCGAACTTCATCTGCATCAAGGTCGACCGCGAGGAGCGGCCCGATGTGGATGCCGTGTACATGAGCGCACTGCTCGCGATGAAGAACAGCGGCGGCTGGCCGATGAACGTCATCACGGATGCGGAGCGCAGGCCCGTGTTCGGCGCGACGTACATGTCGAGGCCGCAGTTGCTCGGGCTCTTGCGCCAGCTCCGCGCGCTGCAGACGACGGATCCGGATCGGCTCGACGCAACGGCGAGGGAGCTGGTCGCGAGCCTCCAGCGGCCGGAGATGACGGGCGCAGGCTTGCCGGACCCCGAGGCGATCGAGCGAGGGGCGCGGAATCTCGCGCGCGCGTTCGATCCGCAGTCGGGTGGGTTCGGCCAGGGCACGAAGTTCCCGAGCCCGCCGGACCTCGAGCTGCTGCTCCGCTACTTCCGCCGCACGAACGATGCCGATGCGCTCGCGATGGTGACGTTCACGCTCGAGAAGATCGCGGCGGGCGGGATCCACGATCATCTCGCCGGCGGCTTTCATCGCTACGCGACGGACCGCAACTGGCTGGTCCCGCACTTCGAGAAGATGCTGTACGACAACGCGCAGCTCGCGAGCGTGTTCCTCGAGGCCCACCAGATCACCGGTGACCAGGCGTTCGGCGATGCGGCGACCACCACGCTCGCGTATCTGCGTGACGAGATGACCTCGCCCGAAGGAGGGTTCTACTCGGCAACAGATGCGGATAGCCGCACGCCGGAGGGCACGCTCTCCGAGGGCTACTACTTCACGTGGACGCCAGCGGAGGTCGATGCGGTGCTCGGCGCCGAGGCCGGTGGACACGCGCGCGCCTGGTACGCGGTCGGCGGATCCGCGGCGGTCGATGGCCGCAGCGTGCTCCACACCCCGCGCACGCTCGCGGATCTCGCGGCGACGCTCGGCATCGCCGATCCGCTCCAGCTCGTGTCCGAGCTCGAGAATTCCCGGGCGATGCTCCGGCGCGAGCGGACCAAGCGCACGGCGCCGGCGCGCGACGACAAGATCCTGACGGGTTGGAATGGCCTCGCGATCTCGGCGTTCGCGCGCGCCGGGTTCGCCTACGACAGCGCCGACGACCTCCGTATCGCCGCGAAGGCCGCGGACTTCGTGTGGACGCACCTGCGCGCACCCGATGGGGGTCTCCTCCGCAGCTATCG
>JBBRBG010000182.1:0-18374 GCA_038206055.1 Haliangiales bacterium | reverse complement strand
GATCTTGCCGAGGCTAGAACCGCGCTTCGGTTGGGTCTCTTCGTCCATGACGATCAGTATAGGTCGTCAAATCAGGATCCGCTCGTCCGCCGGTGTTTCGTCCTCACCGAGCATGAGCTGGTTGTCGATCTCGCGATCCTCGGCCAAGGCTTCGAGATAGCTCTTGATTTCGGGCATCGCGGCGACGATCCGGCTGACGTACTCGTGCGCGAGGAACAGCACGGTGGCCGGCCGCTGGGCCACCACGGTCGCCGAGGTCTTCACATTCCGTAGCAGTGACATCTCGCCGAACGCGTCGCCGGTGCGAAGTCCTCCGAGCGGAACGCTGGTCCCATCCGAGGCGCGGCGCGAGACGTCCAGCTCGCCGGACAGCACGACGAACAGGCCGCGGCCCTCCTCGCCCTCGTTGATCACATGGGTGCCGGGGGCGACATCGTGGCTGGTGAACCGGCGGAGCAGGTCCCGCTGCTGCATGCGGGTGAACGGCTTGAACAGCGGCGACGTGGCCATGAGATTTCCAAGCAGACGCTCGCGGGTGAAGCCATGGAGCGCCTCGGCCACCGCGCCGAGCTCGTCGGCGAGCGACGCGAGCGATTGCCGCCCTACCTCGAGCAGATCGCAGTCGGTCACACACCCGACGGTGGCCGAGCGCGGCTGCGCCGAGAGCAGCGCCATCTCGCCGAACACCGCGCCCTCGCCGAGCTGCGCGAGATCGGTCTGCCGGCCGAGGCCATCGGTCGCGTACACGCGGAGCTGACCGCCCGCGACGAAGAAGAACGAATTTCCGGGCTCGCCCTCGGCGATCGCGTTCGCCCCGACGGGGAGCCGGCGCAGCACGAGCGTGGTGAGCACGCGCTTGAACGCCGCCTCCGACATCGAGGACAGGAGCGGGATCGGGTGGACCGCCTCCGGATAGTCCTTGAACGTCGCGGTCGCATGCTCGGCGCGCGCGATCGCCTGCGCGACGATATCGGCCGACGCCGGCAGGCGAACATCGGGTACGTTGACCGGGAGGCTATCGACGGGCAACGAGATCCGCGTCGCGCTCTTGCCGAGGAGCTCGGACTCGACGCCGTACGCGACGACGAGCATCGTCGTCAGATCGCTTGCATCGGCACCGTGCGCCTCGAGCACGCGCGTGCACACGAGCGCCGCGAGGGGGTGGCCCGACTTGATGCAGTACTGCGCGACCGTGCGGTACACGCGGGCGGCGCCCGCATCGCCCATCGCGAGCGCGCAGTCGGCGAGCCGGATCCGCGCGTCGTAGTCGAGTGGTGCGGCGGTGACGATCGTGTCGTAGAGCCGGAGCGCGGCGAGGTGCTGGCCCTGGGAGAACAGCGTGGCAGCGCTACGTCGCACGTCGCCGAGCGAGACCATTCGCCTACGGTACACGATCGGTCGAACCGTGGTTTGCAGCGCGCTCGGCTACGGCCCTATATTCTGGGGCTGAGGGACTCGTGAAGAAATGCGCTAGCTGCACCAAGGACCTGCCGGACGCGGCACTGCACTGCGTGTTCTGCGGCGCAAAGCAGGCACCGTCGCCCGCGTTGCAGCCGACGAACGCGAAGACGGTGATGGGCTACGGCGGGCAGGAGCTCGAAGCTCTTCGCGCACAGGCCGCTGCGCGCAACGCGGCACCGTCGTCGCCGCCCGCCACTCAACCGGCGCCGTACTCGCCGCCGCAGCCCGCGCCGTACTCGCCGCCGCAACCCGCGCCTTACACGCCACCCCGCCCGCATACGCCCTCCGCGCAGCCGCTCGCACCCGCGTCCGCCGCGAACGCGAAGACAATGTTCGTCGACGGCGGCCCAGGTCCGAGCATGGGTGGCCCGATGGGTCAGCCGATGGGTGGTCCGATGCAGCCGGCGCCGCAGGCCGGTGCGTTCAACGTTCCGCCGCCGAGCCAAGCAACGCTCGTGCAGGCGCAGGCCAATCAGCTGCCGATGCCGAGCGCGCAGGCGTATCAGCCGCAGCCGATCGCTCCGGTCGCGCAGGCCTCGCCGCCGTACCTCGCCTCGCAGACCGCTGCCCGCGCGGGCCGGCCGATCGAGCCGTGGAAAGATGCGCTCCCCATGATGATGTTCATCTGGGGCGGCCTGCTGATCGCCGCGTTCGTCACCCCGCTGTCCACCGATCCGATGGCGTTCAACTGGGATGCGATCATTCACGGCGAGGGCGCGCAGAAGCTCGGGCCGCTGATCCTCGCGGCCGTTGGCCTGCTCACCGTTGCCATGGCCGCGATCCCGCTCGCCGCCGGTGCACGCGGCATGATGGCCCTGCTCCTCGGTCTCACCGGCATCTTCGTGCCGATGTTCATCGGCGGCGCCGTTCCGCCGTGGCAATCGATCATCGCCACGGTCGGTATGGTGATGCTGCCGATGAGCCTGCTCGCGCGTCACGAATATCGCGAGGCATCGCTGCCGCGGATCCTGGTCACCGTCGGAGCGCTATGCACGCTCGTGCCGTTCGTCGTGCCGGTCAACGGCACGGTGATCCTGGTCGAGCTGTTCAAGGCCGTGATCGAGGCGCCCGGTGCGTTCAAGATCATCCTGATCCTCATGCTCGGCCAGATCACGCTGGTCGTGCTGTCGCTCCTCACGTGGCTGCCCGCTCCGGCGAGCGGCGGCGCGAAGCCGATCGCATGGATGCTCATCTTGTATCCGTTGATCATGCACGCCGCGTTGCTGTTCCTCGTCGGCGATCCCAGCATCATCTCCCACGCGCCGTACGCGGGCGCGATGGCGTGGGTCGCGGGTGGTGCCGGCGGTGGTGCAGGCGGCGAGATGGCCGCGATGTTTGGCGGCGGCCTCGGCCTCGGTGTGGCCTATCTCGCGATCACCGCGTACGGTGGCGCGACCGTGCTCGGCAAGCAGCTCGAATAGCCGTGAGTGACCGTCGCGAGCTCGTCATCGGGCACACCGTCCTCGGGCGGCCGATCCAGGCCGTGTGCTTCCAGCCGGCCGGCTACGCGAAGCCGCGCCCGACGGCACTTCTGTTCGGCGCGATCCACGGCGACGAGCCGGTCTCCCAGCTCATGCTCGAGCGACTCGCCGACGAGCTGGTCGAGCGCCCACCCGGCCGCGAGACGTGGATCGTTCCGGTCGTCAACGTCGACGGCCTGATGGCCGGCACGCGCAACAACGCGAACGACATCGATCTCAATCGCAACTTCACCTCGAAGACGTGGGGCGAGCAGCGCCGTCCCGGCTACAACCCGGGCGCCAGCGCCGAAGACCAGCCGGAGACCCAGGCGCTCGTGAAGCTGATCGACGAGATCAAGCCGCACCGGATCATCACCGTCCACGCGACGTACCGCATGGTCAACTGGGACGGCTGCAGCGAGCAGCTCGCGAAGGACATGGCCGAGCGCTGCGGCTATCCGGTCGAGAGCGACATGGGCTATCCGACGCCCGGCTCGTTCGGCGCGAAGTACGGCTGCGAGCAGAACCTCGAGGTCATCACGCTCGAGAGCCCGTACCTCCTGGTCGAGGAAGCCGCCTGGCTCGAGACCCGGAGCGCGCTGCGCTGGTGCGTCGACCTGCCCGACTAACACTTGCTCTCGGTGTGACGACTTGTCACACTGCGCCTCGGGATGGGATCGCCCTGGTGGATCGGCCTCGATCTGCGCGTGCTTCGTCACGTGCGGGGAGTGCTGCGCCGTCGCGGCCTGCAGCTCACGCTCGTCGAGCGCAAGCCGATGGAGACCGCGGCGTTCGCGGCGCTCGCGATCGACGAGCCCGCCGGTGCTGGCCTCGCGGTGATGGCGGCCGAGCTCGAGGACGCGGAGATCGCACTCGTCGAGAGCATGCTGAAGGAAGCCGCGCTCGACGTGGCGGCCGCGCTGCGCGAGCGCGACGAGCCCGACCTCGAGCCACCCGGCCGGCGCACGAGCTACCACGGGATCATCGGCGGCGCCGCGAACATGCAGGACATGTACGTGATGCTCGATCGCGCTGCGCCGAGCGATGCGACCGTGCTGATCCAGGGCGAGAATGGGACCGGCAAGGAGCTCGTCGCGCGTGCGATCCACGAGGGCTCGGAGCGCCGTGATCGCAAGTTCGTCGTGACGAACTGCTCGGCGTTCAACGATAACCTTCTCGACTCCGAGCTGTTCGGCCACAAGCGCGGCGCGTTCACCGGCGCCGTCGCGGACAAGCCCGGCTTGTTCGAGCTGGCCGACGCCGGCACGTTCTTCCTCGACGAGATCGGCGACATGTCGCCCACGCTTCAAGTGAAGGTCCTCCGCGTCCTGCAGGAGGGCACGTTCAACCGCGTCGGCGATACCGAGATGCGCAAGGTCGACGTGCGCATCCTCGCCGCGACGAACCGCGATCTGCAGGCGATGGTCGCCGCCGGTCAGTTCCGCGAGGATCTGTTCTACCGGATCAACGTCATCAACGTGACGCTGCCTCCGCTACGCGAGCGCCGCGACGACATCCCGCTGCTCATCGAGCACTTCCTCGCCCGCCACCGACGCCAGCGACCGAAGCGCCTGATGCCCGACACCGCCGCGCGCATGCTCGCGTACCCGTGGCCCGGCAACGTGCGCGAGCTCGAGAACGAGATCGAGCGCGTCGTGGTGCTGGCGGGCGACGAGCCGATGATCGGCCCCGAGCTGCTGTCGCCGCGCATCCGCCAGTGGGCGCCTGCCGAGGAGACCGAGATCGAAGCGCAGCCCGATTCGCTGCCCGCTGCGGTCGAGGCGCTCGAGAAGCGAATGATCGGGGCCGCGATGCGCCGCCACGGCGGAAACAAGACGCGCGCCGCCGAGGAGCTCAAGGTCTCGCGCAGAAACCTGATCCGCCTCGTTCAAAAGTATCAGCTCGAATGAAATAGCCCTCCCACGCTCCGCGTTGCCCGGCGTCAACACCAAGGAGGACACGTGGAGCGAGGACAGATGGAGAGAATCAGCGAGAAGTCGCCGCGCACACTGCCGGCGTGGCTGGACCTGCGTCCGCTGGGCCTGATCGCCCTCGCCATCGCGGCCGTGTGGTGCACGTCGATCGTGATGGGCACGTATCGCGGCATCAAGGTGAAGCCCGAGAAGAAGACCATCAAGGTCATCGGCTCGGCGAAGAAACGCATCGTCTCCGATCTCATCGAGTGGGACGCCGTGCTCGAGGCCCGCGCGCCCGACCGCACGGAGGCGTACAAGCAGCTGCGGGCGGCCACCGAGACCACGGTGAAGTTCCTCTCGGCTGCCGGGATCAAGCCCAACGATATCCAGCCGCAGTCCGCGACGTTCGAGCAAGAGTTCGACGTCAGCTACGAGTTCAAGGTGTTCCCCGGCGCGAAGGAACCGACGAAGCTCGAAAAGAAGACGCCGAAGGGCTTCGTCACGCGCGCGCAGATCATGGTGCGCTCGACGGATGTCCAGACCGTCGAGAAGGCCTCGCGTGAGGTGACGTCGCTCCTCGAGCAGGGTCTCTCGATCACGTCGGGCGCGCCGTCGTACTTCTACACGCGTCTCGGCGAGCTCAAGGTCGAGATGCTCGCCGCCGCCGGCAAGGATGCACGCGCCCGCGCCGATAACATCCTCAAGTCGACGGGCGGCGCGAGCATCCGCAGGCTCGTCGTCGCGAACATGGGCATCATCAACATCAACCCCGCGAACTCGACGGAGACCTCGAACGAGGGCAACAACGATCGGACGTCCTACGAGAAGGACATCATCACGATCGTACGTGCCGAGTTCGAGCTCGAGGACTGAGCTCAGTCGTGGGCCACGAAGGTCGCGGTCGCCGCCGCGAGACCTGAGCCGACATCCGTCTGCGCATCCCACGTCCCGTCGATGATCCGATCGGCGATGCCATCGACGTCGTCATCGACGAGACGCGCGCGACCGTGCGCGAATAGCATCACCTCGACGTTGACCGGTGCGATCTGACTGCGCAGGTCATCGATCAGCGACGCGACCCCGCTCACGCACAGCTCCGTGAGCTCGGGCGCATGACCGACGCACGATCCAGAGATGCACTTCGCCGCGACGATCTGCGCCATGGTGCGGCAGTTGACGGCGACGGCGAGGACGGAGAGGTCACCGCCGTACAGCGTGGTGCTGGCGAGGTTGATGCCCTGCCATGCATGGGCGCCAAGACCGAGACCGAACCGCTGCTCGCCGAGCGAGAGCGCGCCACCGACACCGACCTCGACCTTCGGCTTCTGAACGAGCGCGTCTGCCGTCAGTCCTCCGATCGGCACGATGATGTCGAGGTTCTCGGGTGTGAAGTTGAGATTCGTGAACGAGTGCACCGCGGACGCCGGCGCGATCGACAACGAGCTTTCGATCGTGAAGTCGCCGAGCACGGCCTGCGAGATCGCCGCGACATCGGTCGCGTACTGCCGGACCGTCTTCGTGCCGATCCGCGCCTTGTCGACCTCGAGGTTTACCCACGATTCGAGGCTGGCGCGGAGCGCCGACGGGAGCGTCGCGGCGAGTTGCGTCCCGGCGGTACCTGCGAGCAGGTCATGCGCCGGGTTCTGCGAGAACGCACGCAGGTTCGCCACCGCCTGGTCGACGGCCGGCAGCGCGAGCGAGAGGTGGAGCCGCGACACCACGGCGTACGACCCGTCGCCGGGGATCGGACTCTCGTGCGTCCCGAGGCCATCCGCGTAGTCCGCGGGCTCGGCCTCGGCGGCGCAGCCAACGAGGCTCATGACTCCGAGAGCGACCGCGAGGTGGGCGATGGGCTTCACGCTGAAGACTCAGAGCAAGGACCTGGCCAGCGCCAACCACCCGCACCTCCACAGGTGGCACTCGTTTCCCCAGTGGGCCACCTACCCGGCGACCGCCCACATCTGGTCACGATCGGCACGCGGAGATTGCTCCACCGGAAGTTCCGACCGGGCGTACAATGGCACGTAGTGCGCAGCGGTTACCTCCTGTTACTGGTCTGCGCCGCAGGCTGTGGACGGTGGGGATTTGGCGGAGCCGATGGCGGGGTCGCGGACGCCGATGGCGATGGTCTCGACGCCGTTGAGGGCGCAGGCGATCCCGACGCGTCCCAAACCGATGCCACTGCGGGCCCCGGATACGTCGTCACGACGGGGAGCGCGACCTATGGCTCACTGCCGGGTGCCGCTACGGTTCCCGGGTTTGTCGTCGGCGCCGACGACGAGAGCTACGCGATGACCTTGCCGTTCCCGTTTCCGTTCTACGGCACGAGCTATTCGAGCATGTCCATCAGCGTGAACGGCTTCGTCACGTTCGGTCCGCCACCGACCGGGGTCAATGCGTTCATCAACGATTGCCCGCTCGACGCGACGAGCCCGGCCACGACCATCGCCGTGTTCTGGGATGATCTGTTCTCGAACGCGGCGATCTCGCCGTCGGGGTCCGTCGACTACGCGCAGGATCTCTCGGGGGCCGATCGCTGGTTCGCGGTGGAATGGCGAGACCTCGACGCATACTTCCTGGCGGGCGCAGGGAACAACCATTTCCAGCAGAACCTGCGGGTGACGCAGCGGCTGGTGCTCCACGAGTCCGGTGTGATCGAGATGAAGTACGGCCCGCGCACCGCGCCGACCCTCGATCGCGACTGCGGCCTCGATCGCCATCGCGGGTGCTCGGCCACGATCGGCGTCCAGGCCGCAACGAGCACGCAGAGCAAGAGCGTGCAGTGCGGAACCGATCTCAACGCGCTCTCCCCCGGCTTCACGCCCGTCTCCCCAGACCGGTGGTTCGTGTTCACTCCGAGCTGAGCCCGTCGGGCAGCGTCGGATGCGTCCAGACGAACCCGAGCTCGCGCAGCTTCTTTGGAACGATCCGCCGCCCCTTGAGGATGTACTCGGCAAACTCTCCGGCGGCGAGCTTCACCGCGAACGCCGGAACCGGGAGCCAGCTCGGGCGGTGCAAGACCTTGCCGAGCTCCGTAGCGAGCTCTGCGTTACGCACGGAGCCCGCGACGAGGTTGATGCCGCCCGTGTAGCGCGTGTCGCTGGTCGCGGCGAGGTACGCGGCCACCGCGTCATCGCGGTGGATCCACGAGAACCACTGGCGCCCACTGCCGATCCGCCCTCCGACGAACATCCGGAATGGCGTGATCAGCTTGTCGAGCGCACCGCCGCCGTGACCGAGGACGATGCCGCTGCGCATGCAGACCACGCGAAGGCCGTGCGCCTCGGCGCCACGCGCTTCCTTCTCCCAGTCGCGACACACGCGCGCGAGAAACGAATCACCCGGTGGATCGGCCTCGGTGACCTCGTCGTCGTCAAAGTCGTCCTTGTCCAGCGCGAACGGGTAGTAGTCGCCGCCACTCGCCGAGACCAGCGTACGCGGGCGACGCTCCCTGGGGAGCTTGGCAATCGCCTCGACGAGCGTGCGCGTCGCCTCCACGCGCGAATCGCGGATGATCTGCTTCTCGCGCGCGTTCCACCGCTTGGCGCCCACTGACTCACCCGCCAGATGCACGATCGCGTCAGTGCCAGAGAGTGCATCGCCCCACGCGCCGGGCGTCTCGAGATCCGCGGTCACCGCCGTGACGTAGTCGCCGAGCTTCGCCCTCGCGCGCTCCGCATCGCGCGACAGCACCGTGATCGTATCGCCTCGCGCACGCAGCGCTGCGACGAGGGCCGTCCCGATGAAGCCGGTGGCTCCGGTGACGACGACCTTCATAGGGATTGGACGCTCGTCTCGGACATCGCGTTACATCGCCGCCGGTGCGCCGCGGCCGGGAGCCACCGCCTGCGCGATGCGCTGGGCGACGAACTGCTTCGCAGCGCGGCAGGCTTCCACGATCGGCAGCCCGAGCGCGAGGTGCGTCGCGATCGCCGACGACAGCGCACAGCCCGTGCCGTGGACATCGCTCCGCGGGAGGCGCGGGCCTTTGAAGTACTCGATGCCGCCGGCGTGACACAGCACATCGACCGATTGATCCGTCCCCAGGTGCCCCCCCTTGACGAGCACGGCGACCTTCGCGATCTGCGCGAACACCTTCGCGCCCTCGACGGCTTCGGCGAGATTGCCGACCGCGGTCCCTGCAAGGCGGCCGAGCTCCTCGGAGTTCGGCGTGATCAACGTGAGGTGCGGCCCGAGCTCCTCGAGCGCGAGGCGGAACACATCGCTGCCGAACGTGACCTCGCCTTGGGTCGGCGCCATCACGGGATCCCACACCACGGGTGCGGCGGTGAGCGAGAGGTGCTCGCCGAGCTCGCGAACCACCGAGCTCGATCCGAGGATGCCGAGCTTCACCGCGCGCACCTCGACGTCGGAGAGCAGCGTGGCGAGCTGTGCGCCCACGACGTCGGAGTCGAGCTCGTGACACGAACGCATTCCCTGTGTGTCCTGCACGGTCAGCGCGGTCAACACGCCGACCGGTCGGCCGCCGAGTGCGCGCACGACGCTGGTATCTGCGAGAAAGCCGGCGCCTCCCGAGGGATCGAGCGCCGAGCAGATCAGCACGTTCGGCAGCGCGGCCCCGCCGGACGTATCGCGATACGGCGCGCTCACGAGTCGAACGCCGCGAGGCCGGTGATGTCCTGGCCGACGATCAACGTGTGGATATCGTGCGTGCCCTCGTACGTGAACACGCTCTCGAGGTTCAGCATGTGGCGGCCGCACTGATACTCGTCAGTGACGCCGTTCGCGCCGAGGATGTCGCGCGCGTCTCGCGCGATGTCGCGGGCGATCGAGACGTTGTTCCGCTTCGCGAGCGAGATCTGCCCCGACTGGAGCTTCCCGGCTTCCTTGAGCCGCCCGAGCTGCAGGCACAGCAGCTGCGCCTTCGTGATCTCGGAGACCATGTCGACGAGCTTCTTCTGTACGAGCTGATATCCCGCGATCGGCTTCGAGAACTGCACGCGATCCTTCGCGTAGCCGAGCGCCTCGTCGTAGCAGGCCATCGCCGCGCCGACCGCGCCGTAGCAGATGCCGAACCGCGCCTGCGACAGGCACGACAGCGGTCCGCGCATTCCCGCCACCCCGGGAAGGATGGCGTCCTCGGGGATCTCGCAGTCCTCCATGATCAGCTCGCTTGTCACGCTCGCGCGCAGCGACCACTTGCCGTGGATATCGCGCGCCGTGAACCCTTTGGTCTTCGTCGGGACGAGGAAGCCGTGGACCTTACCTTCGAGCTTTGCCCAGACCAGCGCGACGTGCGCGACCGAGCCATTCGTGATCCAGCGCTTCGTCCCGTTGAGACGGTAGCCGCCGGGCGTCTTCGTGGCGGTGGTCAGCATGCCCGTCGGGTTCGAGCCGAAATCGGGCTCGGTCAGACCGAAGCAGCCGATCGCGCGCCCCGCGGCCATCTCGGGTAGCCACCTTTGCTTCTGCTCCTCGGAGCCGAAGGCATGGATCGGATACATCACCAGCGAGCCCTGCACGCTGGCGAACGAGCGCACGCCCGAGTCCCCACGCTCGAGCTCCTGGCAGATCAGGCCGTACGCCGTGGGGCTGATACCCGCGCAGCCATACCCGGTCAGCGAGGGACCGAGCAGGCCCATCTCGCCGAACACGGGGACCAGCTCGTGCGGGAAGGTCCCCGCCGACCAGTGCTTGCCGATGCCGGGCATCACGCGCGTCGAGACGAGCTCGCGCACGGTATCGCGCACCATGCGTTCCTCGTGGGTGAACAGCTCGTCGATGCCGTAATAATCCAGCGCTGCGTACGCCATGGCGCACGTATAACGCAGAAACTGGCGCAGGGTACGCGGCCCGTCATACTCGACGAGGATGCGGCTCTCACTCGCGGTCGTGGTCGTCCTCGGTCTGGCTGCGCGCGCGCATGCCGATGATGCCCCGAAGCGCCTCGGCGCGGCCTATCGCGCCTACGACGCGGGAGACCTGACCACCGCCCAGGCCGAGCTGAAGCGGGTCGACGCGAACGACCTCGCGCCCGTGCGCGATCACGTGCTGTGGCTTCGCGGGATGGTCGCACTGCGCACCGGAGAGCTCGAGACCGCGAAGTCCGCCTTCGAGGCGCTCCGCGATCAATCCGGCTCCCCGTTCGCGCGCGAGGTGCCGTGGCGGCTCGCCGATGTTGCGTGGGCGAAGGGCGAGCGCGAGGCGGCGGCAAAGGCGTACGCGAAGCTCGTCGCCTCCGAGACCGCCGGCGAGGTCGGCGATGTCGGTACGGCGAAGTTCCGGATCGCCGAGACGAAGTCCGGAGCGGCGGAGATCGCAGCGTATCGCGCGGTCGTGCTCGAGCATCCGTCCCACCCACTCGCCCCGCGCGCGCTGCAGAAGCTCGCCGAGCTCGGCGCACCCGCGCTGACGAACGCGGATCGCCTGGACCGCGCGAAGAATCTATCCAACGCGCACCTGTGGGACGAGGCGATCGCCGAGTTCTCTCTCCTGCCCGAGAAGCTCCCCAAGGAGCTGGGTGTCCAGCGCGACTACTGGATGGCGACCACCCTGTTCAAGATGCGCCGGCGCTACGGCGAGGCCGGCATCAAGCTGCTCGACATCTACGACCAGATGGGCGGCTCCGCAGCGGAGGCGATGTTCCACGGTGCGCGGGCCTTGTCGCGCGCCGATCGCGACGACGATGCGATCCGCTGGTACCGCCGCGTCGTGGAGAAGTATCCCGGTAGCGAATACGCGAAGGAAGCGGCGTACCTCTCCGGCTGGCTCGAGCTCAATCGCGGCAACTACAAGGCGTCGATCGCACCGCTCGAGGACTCGCTGCGGCGCTATCCGAAATCCAAGTGGGTCGACGACGCGCTGTGGTCGCTCGGCATGGCGCACTACTTCCTCGGCCAGTGGGACAAGGCGCAGGGCCGGCTCGAGGCGCTCGCGAAGCGAGGCGGTTCGCTCGAGGGCGGCAAGGGCATGTACTGGCTCGCGCGGATCGCACAGCGGCTCGATCACAAGGACGATGCGATCGCCGGTTACAAGGCCACGATCGCGAAGTACCCGTTCTCCTGGTACGCGCTGCTCGGCCATGCCCGCCTCGCCGCACTTGGCGGCGACGTTCCGCCGTTCGGCGTCGCGGCCCCGAAGCCGCGCGGTCCGAAGCTAGCCGCCACCATCGACGAGAAGCTCGCGACCGATCCGCTGATCCGGCGCGTCGATCTGTTGATCGCGGCCGACCTCACCGTCGAGGCGGGTACCGAGCTCGCGCGCGGTGAGGGCGGCTTCCTCAAGCGCAACGATCGAGGCGCTGCGTTCGCGATGCTGCTCGATCGCTATCGCAAGGCGGGCAACTTCAACCGCCCGTGGTTGCTCGCCGTCAGCTACAGCGGCTCCGCTCTCGACGGTCCGCCCGAGGACGATGCGCGCCGCTGGTGGGAGAACGCATTCCCGCGCGCATACCGCGATCTGATCGAGCAGCACCAGGCGCTCGGCAAGAACCCCGAGGACTACCTCTATTCGATCATGCGGAAGGAGAGCGGCTTCAACCCGCACGACCTCTCGTACGCCGATGCGCAGGGCCTGTTGCAGATGATCCCCGCGACGACACGCCGGGTCGCGAAGGAGCTCGCCATTCCGTACGACGCGGGCCGCCTCTACGAGCCCGCGTACAACATCCAGACCGGCAGCTGGTACATCGGACACGTCCTGCAGAAGTTCAAGGGTCAGATCCCGCTCGGCGCCGGCTCGTTCAACAGCGGCCCGCGCCCGGTGATGCGCTGGATCGATCAATACGGAGATCGGGAGATCGACGAGCTCGTCGAGCTGGTGCCGTACACGCAGACGCGCGAGTACATGAAGAAGGTCACCGAGAACTACGCGCGTTACCGGTACCTCTACGCGAACGAGATCTACAAGCAGCCGCTGACCGTCGACAAGCAGTACCTCGACGACCGGATCACGTACTGATCACAGGACTTGCGCATCCCCCCTTGACGCGCCCGTGGTACCCGCCAACCTGTAGGGGTGGGAGTTGACCCGGACCCGCTGGTCGAGGAGCTGGTGCGCGCGCGGCACGACCGGCAAATCCTGGCCGTTGCGGTCGGGGTCGGCATCACCGTCAGCGTGGTGCTCGGCGTGTTCTTCTCGCTCGGCGGTCTCGGTGGTGACCACGCGCGGAATCACGCTGCGCTGGCGTACTTCACGCTGCCGCTCATCGCGAGCATCGGCATCGGCTACGGCCTGTACTGGCTGCGTCGCCGGCGCCGAGGTTAGGGGCAGTTGCTGGTCGTCGTGTTGTCGGCGAGCTTGGTGCAGTCGGGGTCGTTCGAGAACAGGATGCCCTTGACCTGCTTGACCAGCGACTTCGAGGGGCGGTTGACCGCGTGCTGGCTCGTCGAGAAGTCCGAGTGGAGCTGCATGTGGAGCAGGAAGCGCTCGAGCTGCTGGTCGTAGTCCATCATCTCGAACGGCGTGCGGTGGTGCACCTTCTCGAACGCCTTCCACTTCGCTTCGATCCAGCCGTGAATGCGCCAGAACATGATGTTGGAGAGGTTCGTCTGCGGGTTGCCAACGTCGATCGGCGAGCTGTCGTCCATGAACTGGCCGTGTAGCCAGTTGTGCATGCCGGCGCCGGCCGTCTTGTCGCGGTCGTAGTTGCGGATCGAGAAGTCGGTCTCGTCGGGCGAGGTCGACAGGCGGAGCGTGGTCTGGATGAAGTTGCCGAAGTCGTCCTCGGTCGCGAACGACGCGAAGTTGTTGATCTTGGTGAGGCCGGCCTTGAAGGTCAAGACGTCGCCGCCCTGCTTCTCGAGCGCCTTGATGACGTCGGCGTCGGTCGTCCACCCGTCGAGCACCTGTGAGAACGACGTCCGCCCATCGGGATCGTTGGTGACCTTCTCGGTGCCCCAGCGATCCCTGAGGTGCGAGATCATCGCGCGGTGCATGGCGAGGAACTCGAGGCCCTGGCCCGGATCGCCTTCCTGCAGATCCGCGCTCGCCTCACCGACCCGCTTGAGCCAGCCGCGACCGGAGTCGCCGAGCAGGAACCACTTGCGGCTCATGTGGAAGACGATGTGGTAGTCGCCCCACTGATACTTCTCGAGGTACTCGTGCACCTTCTTGGGCACGATGTTCTTGATCGAGGACTTCCAGGTGACGTTCGGCGAACCGTCCGCCTTGCCGTCTCCGCCATCGACAGAACCCTGGTCACCGTCAGAGGCGTCCGTGGCGCAAGCGGTGGCGAAGCTGAGTGCTCCGACGAGGGCAAGGGCGATGGCTTTGCGCATGGTGCGAGAGGTTGCACTTCGTGCGCCACCACCTTCACAAGCTAACGTCTTGTTATCACCGGGCTCTCGATCGCGTCGGCTGATCCAATAGCCGGTACCTCCCGTAGCGATCGGAAGGTGCAATGGCCGGTCAGGCGTGGAGCGGCTATCGTGCAGACATGAAACTCAAGGGCACCATCCACCGCAATGATCTCGAGGGTGGGCACTGGACGGTCGAGACCGACAAGGGCGAGACCTACCAGCTCAAAGGCAAGCTCGACGGCATCAAGGATGGGATGAAGGCCGAGCTCGAGGGCAAGGTCGACAAGGATGCGATGGGCATCGGGATGACCGGCCCGCACTTCGATGTGCAGAAGCTGCACGCACTCTGAGACACTCAGCAGCGATGGGGCTTCCGTACTTCGGGTACGCCGAGTCGACGGGCATGCTCCGCGACATCTACGATCGGATGCGCGAGCGGCCGATGCCGCCGGTCTACCGCCCGGCGCACGGCGGCGCGCCCGGCATCATCCAGGCGCACAGCCTCGATCCGGCGCTGATCCCGAAGGTGTTCGGCACCTCGACCACGCTCAACGGGGCCGGCCCGCTCGCCTGGCCCGAGCGCGAGCTGATCAACGCGACCACGTCGCGCCTGAATCAGTGTCTGTATTGAACGGCCTGTCACGCAGAGTTTCTGCGTGTCGCGCTTGGTGGTGACGCTGCACTTCCCGCGGCGGTGATCGCCGATCCGCACACCGTCCACGCCGATCCGCGCATGCGGGCGCTCGGCGAGATCGCAGTGCGGGTCACGCTCGAGCCATGGGCACTATCGCGGTTGCATCACCAGGCGTGGCTCGCCGAGGGCCTCACCGACGAGGACATCCTTCACGCGATCATGCTGTCGGCATACTTCGGTCACCTCAACCGGATCGCCGATGCCGTCGCGGTCCCGCTCGACTACGTCGTCCAGCTCACCGTGCCCGCGACCGATCCGCGAGTTCCCGCACTCGCGCCCTCCCCGGTCGCCGTGACCGGCCGCCCCGCGATCGATCCCGCACGCCGCCCTGCCACCGTCGCGGCACTCGCCGCCTGGCGCACGTACATGTTCGATCGCGATGCGCCGCTGACTCGCCGCCAGCGCACCGTGCTCGCGCGTTGGGTCTCGCACTACCTCGGTGACGGCGGCATCTCGTCCCCCGACGATCTCACCGCGAACCCGATCGACACCGCGCTTCGCCAGCTCGCCGAGGTCGTCACGCTCGCACCGTGGCAGCTCGCCGATGCGACCTTCACCACGCTGCGCAGCCACGGCCTCGACGACGCCGCGCTGTTCGACGCGTGCGCCGTGGCCAGCTCGGCCGGCACGTTTTCGCGCATCACGGTGGCCTTGGCCGCCATGGGCCGCGACCGAGCGTAGCCGCCACCGCCGCCAAGCGCGCCGCCAAGTGCGCCGCCAAGTGCGCCGCCAAGTACATGCCGGCACTTCCGTGATGTTCGCTCGCCGGCACTTCCGTGCTCGGTTATGGCCGCCAAGCCGCCAAGAGCGCCAAGGAAGACTTGAGTCCCGTCGCCGAAGCTCGCGCGACCGCGGCTTCTCTGCCGTCGTTCACACATCGCTCGCGCGCGCTTTCGCGCACTCGCACCGAACCCGTTTTGTTCCGGCACATTCCGGCCCAGCATGTGTGCATCGCGATGAGAGTGAACACACCCGCCGTAAAAGGACTTGAGCGAGCGCGCAAAAGTGCGCGCGAGCCCTCGAGGATCGAAGGCAGAGAAGCCGCATTCGCGCGAGATCTCGCGACGGGACTCAAAATCTCCCTTGGCGATCTTGGCGGCTTGGCGGCCATACACCTCCGGGGCACCGCAGTGCCGGCGTGCAAACAGCGCCGCGGTGCCGGCGTGTGAACCGCACACGACAGTGGCGGCGCACCGCGATGCAGCGAATCCCTTGGCGGCGGGCCGCCAGTGCCGGGTGCAACGTACGCCTTGGCGGCGCGCGGAGCTTGGCGGCTATCTAGGGAACTTGAACTTCACGTCGGCCCCGCTCGCGAGGCCGGAGTCCGCCGGGCACGTGACCTTGATCGACTCGGTCTGCGCGTCCGTCACCGTGCACACGACCGTCTTGTCACCTGCGGTGAGCGAGACGTTGCCGTCGGCGGCGAGCTTCACCGTCGGCGGGATCTTGAACGTCGCGGTCGGCACCGTGGCGCGCACGACCGTACCGATCACTTCATCGGCGACGACCTTCTGACCGACCTTCGCGGTGGTCGCGAGCTTGCCGTCGGTCTGCGCCTTCAGCGTCAGCTTGTCGAGGTCGGCCTGCTTCTTCGCGAGCGCGGCCTTCTTGTCGTCGATCGGCTTCTTCGTGCGATCGAGCTTCGCCTGCGCGGCGGTGACACCGGCGGCGTTGTTCTCCTTCTGCTGCGCGTCGGCGAGCTCCTTCTGCGCGGCCTCGATCGTCGGCGTGCCCTTGTCGATATCCTTCTGGATGTTCGCGAGCTCCGTGGTCAGCGCCTTTGCACCGGTGAGGGTGACGAGCACGTCTCCCGACTTCACGTCCATGCCGTCGGCGACGACCGTCTCGAGCGTGCCAGCGGGAGCCTTGAGCTCCTGCGCCGGCGGCGTGTCGAGCGCCACCTTCGAGGTGGCCTCGGTCGGCGCGGGTGGCGGTGGTGGCGGCGCAGGTGGCTGCTGTTGCGTGCTCTCCCCGGCGTCGGGCTTCGAGAGCACGAACTTCCAGAACGCGAATGCTCCGGCGCCGACGACGGCGAGGATCAACAGCACCACGAGCACCGGGTTGACGCTCTGCCGTGGAGCAGGCGGCGCGACCGGCTGCTTGTTGGGGGCCTTGCTCGGCAGCTCGACGGCCGGCTTCTTCGCGGCGACTGGTGCCTTCTCGGCAGCCTTCGCGGCGACCGGCGCCTTCTCGGCGGCCTTCGCTGCAACCGGCGCCTTCTCGGCGGCCTTCGCTGCAGCCGGCGCCTTCTCGGCAGCCTTGGCAGCGGGCTTCGCCGCCGGCCTGTCGAGCTCGTCCTGGAGCTCCTTCGGAACGTCGACGGCCGACATCACCTTGGAGGCGCGAACGGCTTCCTTGACGTCGGATGCCTTGACCGGCAGGTCGAGGCTGAGGTCCATCGACAGATCCGCAGCGGGCTTAGCTGCCGCCGCGGCTACTGGACGACCTGATTCGCGTGCTCCGGATGCACCGAGCGCGACATCCTCGACGGGAACCTTCTGCGGGCGAGCGGGCGATGCCGCCGCGCCGGGCGCGCCGAGATCGAAGTCCGCCTTCGGCATGTCGTCCTTCACCGGCGCCGACTTCGCGGTACCGGCGTGACCGAGCTCGACGTCCTGCGACGCCGGCGCGCGTGCCGCTGCACCGACGACGATTCCGGGAGCGAGATCCTCGTCCATGATCGGCGACGAGCCGATGGTGGTCGCTTCGCTATCGAATCCGCCGCCGCCTCTCGACTGGGCCTGCGCCTTCGCCTCGGGAACATCGGAGAGGCGCGTCGCGCCGGTCTCGATGAACTTGAGATCGGCGAGCGTCGCGATGACCGACTGCACTTCCTTCGGCGACGGCGTGAGCCCGAGCTCTTCCTGCGCCCACTTGACGATGCCAGCGACATCGCGCTGACCGTCCATCGCGCAAGCGAGGGAGTACTCGACCTCGAAGAACCGGAACACGTTGCCGCTGTCCGGATCCATCACGTCGATGAACTTCGCGCCCTGCTCCTCGATCGCCTCGGCGACGAGGTCCTGGCGGAAGACGGGGCGGTCCTGTGTCTGCATCAACTGCCCTTTCGCAGCTCGGTGAGCACGAGCTTGGCGACTGCCTTCAGCGTGTCGAACACGCCGATGCCCTTCGGGGCCACGGCCTCGAACGCGGGAACCTTCGTCGGGTTCAGCGCCTCTTCGAGCTCGGCCATCGGGATCGCGTTCGGAAGATCGCGCTTGTTGTACTGGACGACGTACGGGAGTTTGGCGAGGTCGTAACCCTGCTCCTGGAGATTCGACGAGAGATTCTCGAGCGACTCGATGTTCGCTTCCATGCGCTCCATCTGCGAGTCACCCACGTACACGACGCCGTCGACTCCCTTCAGGATCAGCTTGCGGCTCGCGTCGTAGAACACCTGACCCGGCACCGTGTAGAGGTGGAAGCGGGTCTTGAAGCCGCGGATCTCGCCGAGCGAGAGCGGGAGGAAGTCGAAGAACAGCGTGCGTTCCGTCTCCGTGGCGAGGGAGATCATCTTCCCTTTCGCCTCGGGATTGGTCTTGTTGTAGATGTACTGCAAGTTCGTCGTCTTCCCGCACAGGCC
>JBBRBG010000181.1:0-18514 GCA_038206055.1 Haliangiales bacterium | reverse complement strand
TAGATCGCGACCCGGACCTCGAGCTCGCGGATCGGCAATGGCGTCTGATCGAGATCGACGCTGTTGAGCGAGCACATGTCCTTGTTGCGGTTCGGCGGAATCTCCGTGCACTGCGACAGGAACGGCGCCGCGGGGTCACTCGGATCGATGATGCGGATGCTCATGTAGCTCGCACAGGTCATCTGGACCTGCGCGCAATCCGTCGATGGGCATTCCTGAACGGTCGGACCCGCGAGCTGCAGATGCAGCGACGGCGCGGGCGTGTTGCACGCGGCGATCAGCCCCAGGGTCAACAACCGCTTCATCGGCCGAGCGTCCCCCCGCGGGTGATATCCCGGTTCCATGGCTGGAAGCCCGGCCCCGCGTTCGCCCACACGATGCCACCGACGATCGCCGACACGATCCCGATCGCGATCCCCGCGCGCACCGAATTCCGCTGATACCAGCGCTTCTCCACGATCGGCGGCACGACCCGGATCGGCGGCTCGACCGCGATCTTCTTCGGCGGCGCGAGCGGCGCGAGCAGATCGATCGGCCGCTCGTTGCCGCGCTCGCGCAGCGCCGAGAACCCGGGCGCGCGGTCGCGCCAGGTCTGGACGATCACCTTGCCGCCCGACGTCGACAGCAAGATCGCGTCGTGCACGTTCGCGAGGTCGGCGAGGTGTTTCATCGCCGCCGCGCGGGTGAACGCATCGGTGGCGCGCGACAGCGCGAGCCGCGCGCGCTGCAGCTTCTGCGCGTCGGAGGCCGCGACGTCGGGGATCGCGACCGCCGTCTCGCGCCCCGCATCGACGACGACCGCGGCACCGCGCGTCTCGCGCTCCATCCCGGTCAGCCACACGACGTGGGTGCCCGGCGAGGTGGTGAACGTGCCGGGCGCGGTGCCGACCTCCTGGCCGTCGATCCACGCGGTGCCGGCGCCGGTGATCGACAGCGTGCCGGTCGCCGCGCTCGCCGCGCTCGCCGCCTTGTAGGCATCGCGGACGTCGGGCGGATACAGCACCGGATCGAGGACGCGGCGCGGATCGAGCTTGCTGGTCAGCGCGAACGCGGCCGCGGCCTCCTTGTCGTTGGGCGGGCTCGCGAGGTGGTAGGCCTGGCCGATCACGAGCGAGAGATCGGCGTAGAGCTTGGCGGCCTCGGCCGGCGACACGGTCCACAGCGCGCGCTCACCCTCGGTGGCTTCCTTGATCGCCTCGGGGAACTTGACGTCGCCGAGCTCGCTGATCGCCCGGCCGAGCTGGATCTTCGCGGTATCGATCGGGACCCGATCGTCGTCGGTGTACTCGAGCAGCGCCGACGCCGTCGTGTTCGGGAGTGATCGCAGATCGGGGTGGATCGCGAGCTCGCCGTCGAGCGCCGCCGCGATCTCGCGGGTCTGCGTTTCCTGGGACAGGTTGATCACGGCGACCGGCCGGCGATCGGCACGCGCGATCGTCCCCCCGATCAGGAGGGCGCACACCAATGCCCATCGGGCCGCCGTGCGGGGCGACATTCCCTTACTATAGGGCACCTTGCGGGTCGGGCACACGCCCGTCACGGTCCCGTCTGGGTGTGGCGAATGCCACGTCATGGAAGAACCGCTCCAGAAATCGCTCGAACGCTATGACGTGCTGGACCGTATTGCGGTCGGCGGCATGGCCGAGGTGTTCCTCGCGAAGGCCTACGGAGCGCACGGGTTCGAGAAGACGATCGCGATCAAGCGCATCCTCCCCGAGCTCGCCAGCGACCCGGAATTCGCCGCGCGGTTCATCGCCGAGGCCAAGGTCGCGGTCCGGCTGTCGCACGCCAACGTGGTGCAGGTGCTCGACTTCGGCCGGATCGGCGAGTCGTTGTTCATCGCGATGGAGTACGTGGACGGACTCGACCTGGCGGCGATGCTGCGCAAGTTCAAGGACGAAGGCCGCCAGGTCCCCCTGCCCGCCGCCTTCCACATCGCGATCGAGATCATCCGCGCCCTCGACTTCGCCCACGGCCACAACGTGGTCCACCGCGACGTCTCGCCCTCGAACATCCTGGTGTCCCGGGCCGGCGAGGTGAAGATCGCCGATTTCGGGATCGCGGTCGCCGCCCAGCCCCACCGCGGCGGCGGGCCGGGTCCGCGGAAGGTGATGGGCAAGTGGCGCTACATGTCGCCCGAGCAGGCGCGCGGGGACACGCTCGATACACGGAGCGACTTGTTCTCCGCGGCGAGCGTGATCTACGAGCTGTTCACCGGTCAGAAGCTGTTCCCCGGCGACGAAGCCGAGGACATCGCGAAGAACATCCACGAGATGACGATCCCGAGGATGGCCGCACTCCGGCCCGGGCTGCCGTCCCGACTCGACGACGTGATGGGTCAGGCGCTCGCGCGCAAGCCGATCGATCGGCCCAGCCGCCCGGCGACCGTGCTGCGCTCGCTGATCGAGCTGTCGTACGAGTCGTCGATCATGGCGACCGCGCTCGACGTGGCGGACGCGCTGGCGACCGTGATCCCCGCGAAGCGGCAGAGTGGGCGCGGCGCGCTCGACGACGTCATCCGCAAGCAGCTCTACGATCAGCCCACGGCCGCGCGGCGTACCGCGATCACGGATGGCAAGCCGGCGCCGACGGAGACGAACAGCGGCGAGCCCGCGACGTCGACGGGGTTGTTCCGCAAGCTCGGCGATGACGGCCTGTCGCGCCTCGAGGTCGACAACACGAAGGTCGCTGCCCCGCGCGCGCGTCGCGCCTCGGAGCAGGTCCCGATCATGCCCGGCGATACCGAGGCGCACCGGCTCTACGAGCAGTCGATGGATCGCGATCGGCACACCGAGGTCGGGGGACCGCCGACGGGATCGGTG
Source organism: Haliangiales bacterium (assembly GCA_038206055.1). Lineage (GTDB taxonomy): Bacteria > Myxococcota_A > Polyangia > Haliangiales > Haliangiaceae > JABFXX01. The sequence goes on along the minus strand of JBBRBG010000181.1, from coordinate 15,692 downwards.
CCGAAGGATCTCGAGGTCCCGCCCGACGCGGACGCGCCGAAGGCGCTCGGCACCGGTACTGGCACCGGTACCGGATCGAAGTCGGTGACCACCGAGGTCGGCCACGCGAAGCCAGGCAATGCGAAGTGGCTCGTCCTCGGTGTGCTCGTGCTCGGCGGTGCAGGCGCCGGGATCTTCGCGCTGACCCGCAAGAGCGAGCCCGCCGACAAGCCGATCGTCGAGGCGCCGAGAGATGCGGCGGTGGTTGCCCCGGTGACGGGACAGCTCGAGCTGCTGACCACTCCACCCGGGGCCACCGGAACGGTCAACGGGCAACCCATCCAGAACCCGACCCCCGTCCGCATGAAGGACCTCCCCGCCGGCAAGGCGAAGATCCATCTGGAGCTCGAGGGCTACATCCCGATCGACTACGAGATCGAGATCACGGCCGGCGACCGCCAGGTGCTGCCGCTGACGTTCGCGTCGGCGCCCGCGAAGCTCCACGTCAGCACGGAGCCGCTCGGCGTGACGGTCACGCTCGCAGGCAGGAGCCTCGGTGTCACGCCGCTCACCCGCGACGATCTCTCGGCGGTGAAGGATGCGACGCTGACGCTCTCGAAGACCGGCTTCGAGCCCTACTCGGAGAAGATCACGCTCGAGGCCGGCAAGCCGTTCGAGCTGACGAAGACGCTCAAGGCCAGCCAGAAGTTCGGCACCGTGCAGATCCGGATCCCGAACGGCTGGGGCGACGTCTACCTGAACGGCAAGAACCTCGGCCAGGCAGGTGCGGGCTCCGCGCAGCCGTTCCGGCTCCCGGTCGGCGTGGTGAAGCTGCACCTGAAGAATCCGCCGGCGAAGGTCGAGTGGGACCTATCGTGCACCGTGACCGAGGCCGGGCCGAACGTGTGCTCGACCAAGCAACCCTGAGCGACTACTTCCGCTTCCGCACCACCTGGATCGTGATGTCGCCGGTGAGCCTCGAGCGGCACGCGAGCCGCACCTTGGTGATGTGATAGACGTTGCCGAGGTGCTTGCGTTCCTCCTCGGTGAACGCGTTCAGGTGCTCGGCACCGGCGAGGATCTTGACGCGGCACAGGCCGCACGTCCCCTTGCCGACGCACGCGGTGTCGATGCCGGCAGTGATCTTTGCACCGGCCTCGAACAAGGTGGAGCCGACCAGCACCTCGACGAGCTTCGGGTCCCCCGTCTCGTCCTTCGCGGCGACGAACGTCACGAGCGGCATTACAGGATCGGATTGATGATCTTCACGTCGCTGCCGCCCACGAACGCGTACGACCCGACGTTGTAGTAGCCGTAGACCGAGAGGCCGAACGGCATGTCGCCGGTGACGCGGTGGTGACCGGCGGCGAGCGGGCACGTGACCTGCTCGTACATGGTGCCCATCACGGTGCCGATCGGCGCCTTCACGCAGGTCGAGAACTCCACGCCATCGAGCGCCACGCCATCGACCATCAGGTGAGCGGTGACCGGCTTCGCGAACACGCCGTAGTTGTACTGGAACGTCGCGGGGACGAGGAACACGTAGTCCTTGCGGTGCTGCTCGGCGGCGGGGATCATGATCTGGCTCGGGTCGCCGGTGTAGCCGTACTTCACGAAGTGCTGCGGCACGAGGTACGAGCTGACCTGGACCGCTGCGCTCGCCGACAGGGTGAAGCCGGTGGTCGCGGCGAACGTCTTGTCCTGGCGCGCGTTGAGCGTGAACGACGCCCACGGCGCCGGCAGGTTCGTGGTGATCGTCGTTCCATCGGCGGTGCCGACGACGCGGATGATGTCGGGCTCCTTCCAGGTCGCGTGCGTGGAGCGGATCGGGCTGCGCGCGACCGCAAACTCCTTGCCGAGAGCGGTCACCGGGAACAGCTGCTCCTCGAGGTGATCGGTGCAGCAGATGTCATCGCCGCCCGACGAGGTGTCCCAGCCCGGCGGGTACTCCACGGTGGCGCCGCCGAAGCCGATGCCGCGCTCGTTGGAGGTGAACACCACGACCGGCTTGTCGGACTTCACGTAGGTGCCGGTGAAGTCGCCGTCGGCACCGCCGTTGACCGCGGCGGCGCACTCCGTGATGCTTCCGGTCGTCATCTCGGACTCGAGGTTCGCGACCATGTAGCGCGACAGCGTCAGGTTGAGGGTGCCGCCCTTCGGCGTCAGCGCGATCGCCATGCCGCTCGGACCCGCCGACGCCTTGATCGCGTGGGAGGTGGTGACGGTGACGTGGGTGTCGTCCTCGATCGGGATGATGGTGACGGCGCCATGGTCCGGGATACTCGCGTCGGGCGACGGCAGACCGGTGATGGCGCACGGGTTCGCGGTCTCGAACCCGACCACGATGTAGTCCATACCAAGCGCGTTCTTCGGGATCAGCGTCGACGCGTCGTTCGAGAACTGCTGGATGATCGGGTTGAACTGGTAGAGCACCATCGGGCCGCTCGAGACGACGTGATAGGCGTGCGGCGACACGAACGTGCCGGAGCCGCCGTTCTTGACGTACGTACCGTTCTGGCCCATCGATCCATCGACCTCGCGCTGCGGAAGATCCATGCGCTGCGCGGTGCGCGGCGGCACCGTGACCTGGAGGATCGCCATCTCGTTGACGGGCTGGCCGACGTTCGCCGCGTTCTTGGTCACCGTGACCTGGATCGCGAAGTCGTTGTTGTTTGCCGCGACGACGGCGAACTGCTGCGCAGCGGCGTCGTTCGAGATGATGCCGCCCGAGGCCTCGTTATCGAGATCCGCCGCCCAGAAATCGCAACCCACGTTCGACGGATGATCCTCGGCGGCCTCGCACGGCGTCTTGCACGCACCGCCCGAGCACACGTTCGTCGCCGGGCAGGTCTCCACGAACGTGCCGCCGGTCCCATCGTGATTGCAGCGAAGCACGTCCTGCGACGTCGCTCCGCCGCAGTACAGCTCGTCGGGGACGCAAACCACGCAACCCGCCACCGGATCGCAGGTCTCGTCGGCCTGACACGCCACCGGCGGATCGAACGAGCCGTCCTCGTGGCACTGCTGGAAGCCGAAGGAGGTGCACAGGCCGGTGCAGTTCGGCCCGGTGTCCCGGTTCCCTGGCCCGCAGCCAAGAGCCATGGTCGCCATGAATACAAGCGCGGACCGCAAGCGGGATGCCCTCATCGGGCAGGAACGTCGCGCCCCGCGTCCACGCGGTCAAGCGGTTTCGTCAGATGCCCGGGTCGTCGGTGACGGCTTCCGCATCGGGATCGCGGTCCGCGAACGCACACCAGGCCAGCAGCTCGAGGAGGTAACCCTCGGCCGCCCGGATCTCACCGGCAGCGACGGACAGCGACGCCATCCACGACAGGGTCCGTGCGCGCGGGCGAAGATCCTCGCCGGCCTCCAGGGTACTCACGACGGTCTCGGTGGAAGTCAGCATGCCTTGAGGTACTTCACGGATGGTGCCAGAACTGCCACCGGAGCCCGTATGCGGGTACCTACAGGGTTCTGGTCACTTGCGAGCCACCGACTGCGAGCGCACGCGCTCGCGCGCGCCGCGGTGACGTCCTGCGTCCCACCCGCATGGGCAGTGTCGGACAGCACATCGCGCCAGGTTCCGGCTGAAGCTCGCGGCCGACCTGATCATCGGGCGCGGGTCGGAGCGAGGACGCGCGAGCGGCGGAGGGCGAGCACGGTCTCGATGCGCTCCGGCTTGCCCCAGTCACTCCACTCGACGCCATCGAGCTCCATCGCCGCGAGCCGCTCCGGGGCGCGCTCGAGCATGTCGCGCGAGAAGCTGACCGGGAGGTACGCGCGATAGATGTGCTCGATCGCGTCGTCCTCGTCCTCGGTGCCGATCAACGGCACCAGGGAGTCGAGGATGTCGAGCAGCTGCGGCTCGGTCGCCTGGCCGAGCGACCACAGCGCGTCGACGCTGGCGCAGGTCACCATCGTATTCCACAGCGCACCACTGGCGTTGAGCGCGATCGCCGCGGTCACCGAAGGCTTCTCCACGAACGCGACCAGGCGGCGCACCTCGGGGACCTCGGTCAGGCGCTCACCGAGCGACAGGTAGCCGAGGTTCGGATCGGGCTCGGTCGGCCGCGCACCGACGATGACCACCGTGTCGCGCAGCCGGGACGCGACCTGCCTGGCGAGCCGAACTTGCTCCACGTACTTCGCGCTCGGCGCGACATAGTGATCCGTCGGCGTGATGGTGACGATCGCGTTCGGCGTCCAGCGCTTGATCATCGCGAGCGCGACGTACAGCGCCATGCCGGTATCGCGACCGCCGGGCTGGCGGAACACGTGGTAGCTCTTCCCGACGAGCTGCGGCAGCGCGAGGTCGGCGTGGTGCGTGCCGATCACCGTCAGTGTGCGCGACGGGGGGACCAGCTTGTTCATTCGCTCGAGGGTGTGCTCGAGCATCGTGCGATTGCCGAGCAGCCGGCAATACTGCTTCGGGATGTTCTTGCCGAACCGGCGCTGCACGTACTCCGTGAGTCGCGCGCTCTCCCCACCCGCGAGCGCGAGCGTCCAGTCGAGATCGGGGGACTCGTCGTCGATTGGTTCGACGGTGGACATCCGGAATCCAGCGCGCATCGCACGACCGGGCTGCGAAGCGCGTGCCGGAAGGCGTGCGAGTCTCCTCGAGGCATTGGCAGAGGCCCGAGATCACTGGCTATCGCGGGAGCGTGTCTCTGGCGCGCAGTTTCGTCCATCGGACCGTGCGCCGCGACCGTGGCGCCCGTGGGATCGCAGGGCACTCGGCACGCCGCTTCGACGCAGCGCGCGTCGCCCGGCCCCGATGTGCGATGTGGAATGCACATTGCTCCCACCACCTCCACCCAAGAACAGGAGTGGAGATGAAGTCGATTTCGGAATTCAGGAGCAGGGCAACCTCCGACGCCGCGCCCACAGGATTGTCGCGCGGCCTCGGATGGCTCACGCTCGCGCTCGGTGTCAGCGAGGTCGTCGCACCACGCAAGCTCGCGAAGCTGATCGGCGTCGGCGACGACGGTGTCACACCGCTCGTCATGCGCCTGCTCGGCGCGAAGGGAATCATCTCCAGCCTCAACGTGCTGATGCAGCCGCAGCGGCCAACGCCCCTGTGGTCGCGCGTCGCCGGTGATCTCGTCGACCTCGGCCTGCTCGGGGTCGCCGCCGGGACGAAGCGCATGAGCGGCGCTCGGCTCGCCGGAGCGGTCGCCGCGACTGCCGGCGTGCTCGCACTCGACGTGTTCGCAGCTCGCCGCGCGCAGAAGGCGTTCGACCTTGCGAACCAGCCGATCATCTTCTCCGTCACGATCAACAAGCCGCCGCGCGAGCTCTACGAGTTCTATCGCAAGCTCGAGCGGCTCCCGATGTTCATGGACTGGCTGGAGTCCGTGACCGAGGTCGGTCCGACCCGGTCGCACTGGGTCGCGAAGCTCCCCATCGGCACCGTGGAGTGGGATGCCGTGATCACCGAGGACACGCCCGGCGAGGCGATCGCGTGGGAGGCCATCGACTCGAACGTCACGACCGAGGGTCGGGTCACGTTCGCGCAGACCCCGGGCCGCAACATGACGGAGGTGCGGGTCGAGATGAAGCTCGGGTTCAGCGGCATGCATCCGAGCACGCTGCTCGCGAAGTACTTCGCCAAGCCGCAGATCAAGGGCGATCTGCGGAGGCTCAAGCAGGTGATCGAGACCGGTGAGGTGCTGATGAGCGATGCAAGCCAGCACACCGCACCGCACCCGGCGCAGCCGTCGGAGACCCACGACAAGCAGCCAGAGCTGTTCATTCCCAACACCACGACGGCCGAGAAGGGTGTCACGCGATGAGAGCGACCACCTGGCAGGGCAAGAAGCAGGTCGAGGTCGTGCAGGTTCCCGAGCCGCAGATCCTCAACGCGCGCGACGCCATCATCCGGGTCACCGCCACGACCATCTGCGGATCGGATCTTCACCTTTACAACGGCTTCATGCCGACGATGCAGAAGGGCGACATCCTCGGCCACGAGTTCATGGGCGAGGTCGTGGAGCTTGGCAAGGGCGTCAAGAACCTCAAGGTCGGCGACCGCGTGGTCGTGCCGTTCGCGATCGCGTGCGGCAATTGCGAATCGTGCGAGCTCGGGAACTTCTCGTGCTGCGAGAACTCGAACCCCAACGGCTGGATGCCCGAGAAGCTGATGGGTCACGCCACCTGCGGCGCGTTCGGCTACTCGCACCTGACCGGCGGCTTCGCCGGCGGCCAGGCCGAGTACGTGCGCGTACCGTTCGCGGACTTCGGACCGATCAAGGTTCCGTCGAACCTGACCGACGAGCAGGTGCTGTTTCTCTCCGACATCTTCCCGACCGGCTACATGGGCGCCGAGTTCTGCGAGATCACGCCGCGCAAGGTGATCGCCGTGTGGGGCGCAGGCCCGGTCGGACAGTTCGCGATCGCCAGCGCGAAGATGCTCGGCGCGGAACGGATCATCGCGATCGACCGGCTCCCGTATCGCCTGAAGCTCGCCGCCGAGAAGGCAGGCGCAACCGACGTCATCAACTACGAGGAGCAGGACGTCCAGGAGGTCCTGCGCGACCTCACCGCCGGCCGCGGACCAGATGCGTGCATCGACGCCGTGGGCATGGAGGCGCACGGTCACGGCCTGCAGTTCGCGCACGACAACCTCAAGCAGAAGGCGAAGATCCAGATGGATCGGCCGATGGCCGTGCGAGAGGCGATCATGGCGTGCCGCAGCGCCGGCATCGTCTCGATCCTCGGCGTATACGCGGGCTTCGTCGACGCGTTCCCGCTGGGCGCGCTGATGAACCGCGGGCTCACGATCAAGACCGGCCAATGCCACGTTCACCGCTACATGAAGCCGTTGCTCGAGCGCATCGAACGCGGAGAGATCGATCCGAGCTTCGTCGTCTCGCATCAGATGAACCTCGATGACGCGGCGAAGGGCTACGACATGTTCATGCACAAGCAGGACGACGTCATGAAGATCATCCTCCGCTCGTAAAAACGACCACGAATGGATGGGCATGACCCACCTCTCATTCCGGCGGAGATATCAACGGCGGCCTCGCCGATGCCCGCCATCTCCATGATATCGAACATCAGTGACCTCGATCGCCGAAGGATTGAAGCGCCTCGGTGTTCGGCGGTTGCTGCTCGCGATCCAGGACACCAGCTTTCCGAGCGATGCCGACGAGGATGTCGGACGTGGCAGCCCGGCGACGCGTGCGGCGGGCCGGCTGTTCGCGTACGCGAAGGGGCTCGGGTTCACCGGCATCCAGCTCGGGCCGCAGGGCCAGACCACGCGCGACAACCCCTCGCCGTACGACGGAACGATCTTCGCACGACACATCGGTAACGCGTCGCTCGCAGCGTTCGCACATCTCGTCGAACCCGCGGAGCTCGCGCGCGCGCTCCTCCCCGAGCCCGGGGGGCCCGCGCGGCACGGCCACGCGTATGATGCCCACCACCGACTGCTCGCGGTGGCGTACGCCGGGCTCGCTGCTCACCCGACCGTCCGCGCGCGACTCGCCGCGTTTCGCCGCTGGCAGGGCTCGTGGATCGAGCGCGACGGGCTGTACGAGGGCCTCTCGGCCGTGTACGGCGGCGCCGGGTACCTGCACTGGCCTGCACACGATCGCGATCTGTGGGTCACCGGCAGCGCCGACGAGCGGGACGCGCTGGTTGCCGCACACGAGCCCGCGATCGAGCGCTTCGCACTCGGCCAGCTGCTGGTCCACGACGAGCACGACCGGGTCCGCACAGACCTCCAGCAGCTCGGCCTCGCGCTCTACGGCGATCTCCAGGTCGGTTACTCGGATCGCGACGCGTGGTCGTTCGCGTCGGTGTTCCTGCGCGGCTATCGGATGGGCGCCCCTCCGAGTCGCACGAACCCCGAGGGCCAGCCGTGGGGCTATCCCGTGCTCGATCCGGATCAGCTCGACGGGGCGGCGCGTGCGCTCGTCATCAGCCGCGCCGAGAAAGCGTTCGCCGAGTACGACAGCCTGCGCATCGATCATCCGCACGGTCTGATCTGCCCGTGGGTCTACGCCGCCGACACCTCCGATCCCGGCGCTGCGGTGCGGGCGGGTGCACGGCTGTACGAGTCCCCCGATCTCCCGGACCATCCGACGCTGGCGCGGTTCGCGATCGCACGCGCGGAGCAGATCGACCGCACGCTGCCGCGTTACGCCGACCACTGGGTCACCGAGCTCGACGCCGCGCAGATCGACCGCTACTCGATCGTGTTCGACGCGCTCGTCGCATCGGCCCGCCGGAATGGCCGCGCTCCCGAGGATCTGAGCTGCGAGGTCCTGAGCACGATGCCCCGGCCGCTCGCGGACGTCCTCGCGCGCTACGGCCTCGGCCGCTGGCGGATCACGCAGAAGGCGAAGCTCGACGACCCGGCGGACGTCTATCGCACCGAGAATGCGTCACCGCGCGACTGGGTGATGCTCGGCAACCACGACACCGCGCCGATCTTCGCGCTGATCCGCTCGTGGGCGCCGGCGCAGCACGAGGCATGGGCGCGCCACCTCGCCGCGCGGCTTCACCTCGCCGCACCGGAACGCCTTGCCCAGCCGGGTTTCCTCGCGACGGCGATGCTCGCGGAGCTGTTCGTGTCGCGCGCCGAGAACGTCTCGATCTTCTTCGCAGACCTGTTCGGCCTCGAGGAGCGGTTCAACATGCCCGGGCTCGTGGACCCCGCGAACTGGACCCTGCGCCTGCCACCGAGCTTCGCGGAGTTGCACGCGGAGCGGCTCGCTCATGGTTCGGCGATCGACCTCGGGATCGCGGTCGACCTAGCGCTCGCGGCGCAAGAACACGGCACCGAGCGGCGGTAGCGTCACCTCGATCGACAGATCGCGGCGATGCGCACGCACCGGCTGCGCGGTCAGCCCTCCGAGGTTGCCCTGCCCGATGCCGCCGAGCTCGACCGCATCGGTGTTGAGCAGCTGGTGGTACGTGCCCGGCGCGGCGACCCCGATCCGATAGTTCGGCCGCGGCACCGGCGTGAAGTTGAGCGCGATCGTGATCGCGCTGCGATCGCGCGCGAGCCGCTCGTAGACCAGCACGGAGCGTTCGGAATCGTCGGCGTCGAGCCAGTGAAACCCCGCCGGATCGCAATCGAGCTCGTGGAGCTCGGGATGATCGCGGTACATCCGGTTGAGCTGGCCGATCAGGAGCGATAGGCGCGCGTGCGCCGGATCGTCGAGGAGTTGCCAGTCGAGGCTCCCATCGTGGTCCCACTCGCGCTCGGAGCCGAGCTCGCTGCCCATGAACAGGAGCTTCTTGCCCGGCTGGCTATACATGTACGCGTAGAGCAGGCGCAGCGACGCGAGCTTCTGCGATCGATCACCCGGCATCTTGCCGAGCAGCGAGCCCTTTCCGTGAACGACCTCGTCGTGAGACAGCGGCAGCACGAACCGCTCGTCGAACGCGTACAGCCCGCGCATCGTGAGCTCGCCGTGGTGATGCCGGCGGTGGATCGGATCGCGCGCGAGGTACGCGAGGGTGTCGTGCATCCAGCCCATGTCCCACTTGTACGAGAACCCGAGACCGCCTTGCTCCGTGCCGGTGACATGCGGCCACGCCGTGGACTCCTCGGCGATCGTCACCGCTTGTGGCTGCTCGCGCGAGATCGCCGCGGTGAGCCGCTTCAGCAGCTCCACCGCCTCGTAGTACGCCTTGCCGCCGTGCTCGTTCGGGATCCAGTCGCCCTCGGGGCGGCCGTAGTCGCGATACAGCATCGAGGCGACACCGTCGACGCGCAGCCCGTCAATGTGGAACTGCTCGAGCCAGAACAGCGCGCTCGATAACAGGAAGCTGCGGACCTCGGGGCGACCGAAATCGAAGACCGCGGTGTTCCACTGCGGGTGGAATCCGAGCCGGCGATCGGGGTGTTCGAACAGCGCCTCGCCGTCGAAGTGCGCCAGCCCGTGCGCATCGGTCGGGAAGTGTGCGGGCACCCAGTCGAGGATCACGGCGATGTTCGCCGCGTGCAGCGTATCGACGAGCGCCATCAGATCCTCGGGCGTGCCGTAGCGGGCCGTCGCCGCGAAGTACCCGGTGGTCTCGTAGCCCCACGAGCCGAAGAACGGATGCTCGGTGATCGGCATCAGCTCGACGTGGGTGAACCCGAGCCGCGTCACATGCTCGACGAGCAGCGGGGCGATCTCGCGATAGGTCAGCGAGCGATCGCCGTCCTCGGCAACCCGCCGCCACGATCCGAGGTGGATCTCGTAGATCGAGACCGGCGCATCGGGCCGCGAGCGCGCGGCACGCGTGGCCATCCAGTCCGCATCGTTCCACGCGTGCTCCGCGGCCCACACGATCGATGCGGTCTGCGGCTCGCGTTCGCTACGCCGCGCGAACGGATCGGCCTTGAACATCGCCGCGCCGCCGCGCCGCAGGTGGAACTTGTACAGCGCGCCCTCGCCCACGTCGGCCACGTCGGCGGTCCACACGCCGCCGGTGTCGGCGATCAGATCCAGCGGCGTGGCGCCGGGGATCCAGCCGTTGAAGTCGCCGACCACGCTGACCACGTCGGCGTGGGGCGCCCACACCGCGAACCGCGTACCGCCGGAGATCGGGTGCGCGCCGAGCTTGTCGTACAGGCGCGGGTGCGTGCCCTCCCGCAACAGGTGGGCGTCGAGCGCGCCGAACGCGTTCGCGTCGAGCGCGGGTGTCGCCCGGCGCATGCGCTTCGTGTTCACGCGTGGCCCCCGAGCAGCTCGAGCAGGTTGCGCATCGGGATCTCGAGCCACGCCGGCCGGTTGTTCAGCTCGTATCCGATCTCGTAGACGCACTTCTCGAGCAGGAAGAAGTCGAGGAGGAGCTGGAGGTCGGCGTCGGTCTTCGGCGTCAGCCGCGATCCCTGCGCGCGCTCGAGGTATCCACCGAGGAACGCCGACTTGGTCCACAGCGACCACGCGCGCGCCCACGGCTCGAGCTTCACGGCATCGTCCGGACGGTGACGCCCCGTGCGCAGCGCCGCGATGCTCGCGTAGCGCAGCGACCGCAGGAGGCCGGCCACGTCGCGCAGCGGGCTGCGCTTGAACCGCCGCTGCGAGAGCGGCCTGCCCGGCTCGCCCTCGAAGTCGATGATCTTGAAGTCGTCGCCGGTCCACAGCACCTGGCCGAGGTGGAAGTCGCCGTGCAGACGCGTGCGCACCACATCGATGCGTCGCCGCGTGATCCGCGCGAGCACGCGATCGAGCTCGGGCTCGCGCGCGAGCACCTGGTCGGCGAGTGCGCGCTGCTCGGGTCCGAGCGTGCCGAGGCGGCTGCGCAGGAGCTCGAACGTCCGTGCAGCGTGCGCCACCACCGAGCCGTAGATCGACTGCTGATGCATGATGTCGTACGCCTCGGGCGCCCACATCGGATCGTTCGGCTCGGCCGCGAGCTCGAGGTGGAGCTCGGCGGTGCGGCGGCCGAGCAACCGGATGCGGTCGAGGAACGGGCCGATCCAGTCCACCGCGCGATCCGCCAACGCACGGCGCGCGCACTCGATGAGCGTACCGTCCTCGACGGGTGGCACCTCGGGACGTTTCTCGTCGGCAAGCACGCGCGTGAAGAACCGGTCGATCGAGTCCTGGGCGAGCTGCCACGCATCGCCCTGGTTCGGAACCAGCTCGAACAGCGTGCCGAGCGTGGCGGGCTCGCGGCCCACCGGGTGGTATTCGATCGCGCCGGCGAGATGCGGCACGCCGGCGAAGGCGGGCTTGCGACTGTCGAGGAACTTGCCGATCTCGAGCTCGGCGTTGGGGCCCTCCTCGATCACCCGGAACAGCTTGAGGATGAACCGATCGCCGTAGATCACGCCGCTGTTGCTCTGGTCGAACACCGTGGCACGCGGTGCGAGCCCCGCTGCATCGCCGACATCGCGCAGGGCGGAGAAGGCCATGCCTCGTACGGCACCGTTGCGCCCTGACGCCGGGTTCCCGCCGGTCATCAGCGCGAGCAGCGCAGTATTGAAGCCATCGACGCACAACGCGTCGTACAGCGTGCCCTGGACCGGTCCGCGGCCCGGCACGTCGGTCAGCGACACGCGGGAGATCACGGCACCTTGTGTACGCCCCGTCTCCGCGGGCTCCGCATCCTCAGCAAACGCGACCGGCAGCACGTACGTCTCCGCCGGCCCGAGGTCGTACTCGATCTGGAGCAGCACGATCGCGTAGCGTGCCTCGGCGCCGAACAAGATCACGTCGTTGATCGCGACCTGCTTGCACGCGCGGGCCTTGCTGCCGAACCAGCGCCGCGGCGTCGCGTAGGCGAGCAACTGGCGCCCGAGCTCGGTGCGGCGCTGCGGTGCCAGGAGCTCGGTCCAGTCCGACTTTGCGACCAGCGGCGGTCGCTCGACGGCGTCCGAGATCTGGGGCCGATCGAGCGCGAGCCAGTAGAAGTCGTGCGCTCCGAGCGATACGAAGTATGGCTGCTCGCCGACCTCGGGAAACTTCATCCGCCCGAACAGCTCGATGGGGACCGTGCCCTTCAGTTTCTCGAGGTTCAGCCGCGCGCACTGTACGAACCGCGACAGGTTCGCGACCACGAGCACGCTCTCACCTTCGAACGCGCGGACGAACGCGAGCACGCGCGGGTTGTCACCCGAGATGAAGTCGATCGAGCCGCGGCCGAACAACCGGTGCTCCTTGCGCTTCGCGAGCAGGCGCTTCATCCACCACAGCAGAGACGCCGGGTTGCTCTGTTGCGCTTCGACGTTGACCGCCTCGTAGTGGTACTCGGGGTCGATGGTGGTCGGCAGGTAGAGCTTCTGCGGGTTCGCGCGGGAGAACCCGCCGTTGCGATCGGAGCTCCACTGCATCGGCGTGCGGACGCCATCGCGGTCGCCGAGATAGATGTTGTCACCCATTCCGATCTCGTCGCCGTAGTAGAGGACCGGGGTGCCCGGCAGCGAGAGCAAGAGAGCCGTCATCAGCTCGATCTTGCGGCGGACGCCGAGGAGCGGCGCGAGCCGGCGCCGGATGCCGAGGTTGATCCGCGCCGCGCGCTCCGCCGCGTAGCCGCGGTACATCGTGTCGCGATCCTCGTCGGTGACCATCTCGAGCGTCAGCTCGTCGTGGTTGCGAAGAAAGGTGGCCCACTGGCACATGGGCGGAATGGTCGGCGTGCGCTTGAGGATGTTGACGATCGGGAAGCTGTCCTCGGTCTCGAGTGCCATGAACATCCGCGGCATCAGCGGGAAGTGGAAGTTCATGTGGCACTCGTCGCCGTCGCCGAAGTACGCGGCCGCATCCGCGGGCCACTGGTTTGCCTCGGCGAGCAGCATGCGGTTCTTGAACTTGGCGTCGATATGCGTGCGCAGCTTCTTCAGAAACAGGTGCGTCTCGGGGAGGTTCTCGCAGCTCGTCCCCTCGCGCTCGTAGAGGTACGGCACGGCATCGAGGCGTACGCCGTCGACGCCCATCTCCATCCAGAAGTCGATCACGCGGAACAGCGCCTCGTGGACCGCCGGGTTGTCGAAGTTGAGGTCCGGCTGGTGCGAATAGAAGCGGTGCCAGTAGTAGGCCTTGGCGACCGGATCCCACGCCCAGTTCGAGGTCTCGTAGTCCTTGAAGATGATCCGGGTGTCCTCGTAGCGCGCGGGCGTATCGCTCCAGACGTACATCTCGCGCTCGGGGCTGCCCGGTGCCGCGCGCCGCGCCGCCTGAAACCACGGGTGGTCCGACGACGTGTGGTTGAGCACGAGCTCGGTGATGACGCGGATGCCCCGCTTGTGAGCCTCCTGCAGCATACGCTGCACGTCCGCGCGCGTGCCGTAGTGCTCGTGGACGTCCGTGTAGTCGGCGATGTCGTAGCCACCGTCCTCGAGCGGCGAGGGGTAGAACGGCAACAACCAGATCGCCGTGATGCCGAGGTCGCTCAGGTAGTCGAGGCGCTCGATGAGCCCATTGATGTCGCCGATGCCGTCGTTCGTGGAGTCCTGGAACGCACGGATATGAATCTCGTAGATGATCGCGTCCTTGAACCACAGCGGATCATCGAGGAGCTCGGGCGACGGAGTTTCGGTCATGGGAGGTACACGGGCTGGTTCTCGACGTCGCAGTGTCTCATTCCACCGGAGCGCTGGGTGGGCGCGACGGCGCTCTCGAATCGCCCTTACCTGCGAGGACTGGCTGACCACGCGGATCGCGCTGGTCGAGCACCCCCAGCTCGCGCTCGACTGGTTCGCCGCCGGTCCGGAGGTCACGCTGCAACCCGGCCGGTGAGCGAGCGCCAGCGAGACACCGTGCCCGGACGCAACAACTCCGGCCGACGATCCCCCGCCGCACGTCCGACAAACGCGCAGTGTGCTGGCACGCCACACGCAAATCGGAGGACCGGCCGATGGCGATCCAAAAGTCCCCTTCCACTCCCGTAAGCGTCCAGTCGGCCCTTTCGAACCCGGTCGTCGACCTTCGGGGAATGAAGATCCTGGTGGTCGACGACGAGGCCGACACCCGCGACGGGCTCGCGATGTTGTTCCTTGCAGCACATGCCGAGGTGGTGCTCGCCGACTCGGCGTTCTCCGCGCTCCGCATGCTGAGCGCGCGCCCCGACATCATCATCAGCGATATCAACATGCCCGATGGCGACGGCTATCAGCTCATGCGTATGGTGCGCAGTCGAACGCAGCACGAAGGCGGCTGGACACCCGCGATCGCATTGAGCGGGCGCATCGATCCACTCGAGCAGACCCGCGCGCTGCTCGCCGGCTTCCAGGTCCACCTCGCAACGCCGGTCGGCGCGCTCGAGCTCATGATCACCATCAAGAGCGTGGTCGAGAACGCGCGTCGCCGGTCCTGATCGGCTGGTATCGCGATTGCTACGATGATGGTGCATGGGAATCCTGCGCAGACTGTTCGGTGACACCACCTCCACCAACGTTCTCGAGCTGCTGACCGCGCAGCACGAGCAGATGGACGATCTCTTCGAGCGGATCGAGAAGGGCGAGGGCAATCGCCCGGCGATCCTCATCGAGCTCGCCGACATGCTGGCCGCGCACGCCACCGTCGAAGAGAAGGTGTTCTATCCGGCCGTGATGTCGGCCGAGACGAAGTCGATGCTCCACGAGTCGGTCGAGGAGCACCTCGGGATCAAGCGCGAGCTCGCCGACCTGATCACGATGCGGCTCGAAGACGATCAGTTCAAGGCGAAGCTCAAGGTGCTCAAGGAGTACGTCTCGCACCACGCGCACAAGGAGGAGGAGCAGAAGATGTTCCCTCTCCTCAAGAAGCTGCTGAGCGGCGACCAGCTCGCCGCGATCGGCAACGAAGTGCTCGTGATGTACGAGGAGCTGATCTCCACGTCTCCGTCGCGCAACGTGCCGAACGAGACGACCGCGGCCGCGCCTCTCCCGCCGGCCTAGCTAGCGGCCATGCGGACCTAGGGGCGCCCCGGCCGGACGGACGGCGACGAATCCACGCGACCGTGATTCCAGAAAGATGAGCCCCGAAGTTCTCGAAGACCCTAAGGAGAGGCTTTCTCCTGCTGGAGAAGACTCTGCTTCGCGACCTTTGGGCCTTTGGGGCTCACCTGAACCAGCGGACTTGCGGTTCGCATCCGGCACTGCGGATTGCCGCTCGCGCAGGTCTATGACCTACGCGGACCTAGTCGCAATGCCGATCACTTAGCGGCAAGCCTCTGACGTTGCTCCGGAATTCGGGGAGATGTTCGAGGCCCTGGTTTCGGTCGTTCCGGAGGATCATTCTCCGTCGATCGTGAGTGACCTCGACGTCTGCCTCTCGGAAGCACTT
>JBBRBG010000180.1:0-18671 GCA_038206055.1 Haliangiales bacterium | reverse complement strand
GCGAGCGCCTCGTCGTCGCGATCGAGGACGGCGTAGAAGCCACGAATCGCGTCGCCCGGGGTCATCGCATCTGGAGCTCGAGCTGCTCGAGCTCGCGGGCCTTGTCGCGCAGCGCCGCCGCGCGCTCGAACTCGAGATCCGACGCCGCCTGCTTCATCTCCGAGCGCAACTTCTCGATCGCCGCGCGCACGCCATCGAGACTGTCGAGCTTCTTCAGCTCGACACCGGCGATCTGCACGATACGCCGCCCCTTCGCGGGCATCGGCTCCGCCGGTTGCACGTCGAGGATCGTGCGCGTCGCCGATTTGGGAACGATGCCGTTCGCCTTGTTGAACTCCGCCTGCACCGCGCGCCGGCGATTCGTCTCGCCGAGTGCGTGCACGATCGAATCCGTCTGCTTGTCGGCGTACATCAGCACCCGGCCGTTGATGTGCCGCGCCGCGCGTCCGATCGTCTGGATCAGCGAGCGCGAGCTGCGCAGGAACCCTTCCTTGTCCGCATCGAGGATGCCGACGAGGGACACCTCCGGGATATCGAGACCTTCGCGAAGCAGGTTGATGCCGACGAGCACGTCGAACTCGCCGCGCCGCAGATCGCGAATGATCTGGATGCGCTCGAGCGTGTCGATGTCGCTATGCAGGTACTTCACCCGCACGCCGATCTCCCGGTAGTACTCGGTCAGATCCTCGGCCATGCGCTTCGTCAGCGTGGTGACCAGGACGCGGTCGCCCTTCGCGGTGCGCTCGCGGATCTCCGCCAGCAAGTCGTCAACCTGATGCGCCACGGGCCGCACCTCGACCTCGGGATCCAGCAACCCGGTCGGCCGGATGATCTGCTCGACCACAACGCCCTTCGCCTGGTTGAGCTCCCAGTCCGCGGGGGTCGCCGAGACATAGATCGTGCGCTTCGCCCGCTCGCGCCACTCGTCGAACCGCAGCGGACGGTTATCGAGCGCGCTCGGCAGCCGAAACCCGAACTCGACGAGCGTTTCCTTGCGCGAGCGGTCGCCGTTGAACATGGCGCCGACCTGCGGCACCGTCTGATGCGACTCGTCGATGATCAGCAGATAGTCATCGCCGAAGTAGTCCATCAGCGTCGGCGGCGGCTCGCCCACGCTGCGGCCGGTCAGGTGCCGCGAGTAGTTCTCGATCCCGGAGCAGAAGCCCATCTGCTCGATCGATTCGAGGTCGTACATCGTGCGCTGCTCGAGCCGCTGCCGCTCGAGCAACTTGCCCTGCGCGCTCAGCAGCTCGAGCTGCCCCTTGAGCTCGACACGGATACTCTGCGTCGCCTTGCGCATCGTGTCGTCGGGGGTGGCGTAGTGCGACGCCGCGAAGATCACGGTCCGATCGAGCTTGCGCTTGATCCCTCCGCGCAGCGGATCGATCTCGCTCATCGCCTCGACCTGATCGCCAAACCACTCGATGCGCACCGCGGTGTCGGCCTCGTACGCCGGAAACACCTCGACCGTGTCGCCGCGCACGCGGAACGTGCCGCGATGGAAATCGATGTCGTTGCGCTCGTACTGCAGCTCCACGAGCCGGCGCAGCACCGCATCGCGATCCACCGACGTCCCCACATCGATCTCGCACGTCATCGACGCGTACGTCTCGCGCGCGCCGATGCCGTAGATGCACGACACGCTCGCCACGATGATGACGTCCTTGCGAGATAGCAGCGCGAACGTCGCCGCGTGCCGCATCCGATCGATCTCCTCGTTCACGATCGAGTCCTTCTCGATGAACGTGTCGGTCGTCGGAACGTACGCTTCGGGCTGGTAGTAGTCGTAGTAGCTGACGAAGTAGTGGACCGCGTTATCCGGGAACAGCTCCTTGAACTCGCCGTAGAGCTGCGCCGCCAGGATCTTGTTGTGCGCGATGATCAGCGTCGGCTTCTGAACATGCTCGATCACGTTCGCGACCGTGAACGTCTTGCCCGAGCCGGTGATGCCGAGCAGCACCTGCGCGTCGTCGCCGCGGTCGATGCCCTCGATCAGCTCCTTGATCGCCTTCGGCTGATCGCCCGCCGGCGTGAACGGAGACACGAGCCGGAACCCGCCCTCCGCGCGCACGGGAAGGTCGGGCACCGGCGCAGCGTCGTCACTGCGCTTCGCCTTTTTGCCTCGGTAGCTCGCCACGGTCGACACCTTAGCCTATCCCCACTTCGGAGGCTCGGTGGCCTTCCACGCGTCCAGGGCTTCGACCCGCGCCACGTACGCCATCACGTGCTGATACGCATCGAGCGGGAGCTGGGTCGGTGCTCGATACATCAGCGTCGCGACGATCGAGTAGTCCGCCAGGGTCAGCGTCTTACCGACCACCCACGTCCGGTTCTCCAGATGCTTGTCGAGAACCGCCATCACCTGGTGCACGAACCTCTCGTGCCGTGCAATCAGCACCTCGTCCGGCTGCGCGTCCGGGCCCTCGACGAACTTCTTCCACATCTTCTCGTAGTTGATCGGACCGATCGCCGGCGCGAGATGCGCGTTGACCCAGAACATCCAGCGATTGATGTCCGCGCGCTGAACCACATCCGTCGGATACAGGCCTGCGCTCGCGGCGGGATCGCGATCGCACAGGTACTGCATGATCGCGTGCGATTCCCACAGCGTGAGCCCGTTCGCCGGATCGGCGAGCACCGGGATCTTCCGGTTCGGGTTAGCGGCTCCGAGCTCCGCGCGATCGACTTCCTTCCGGAGGTCGACCAGCTTCTGGTCGATCACGATCCCGAGGTGGGCCACGGTCAGGTTCACCCGGCGGGCACTCGACGACATCTGGCTGGTGTAGAGCTTCACGGCAATCTCCTCTGTTGGTTGGCGGAGCGATCGCCGCGAGCCACTGCCACCAGGCGTAGTGCGCTCGATCTGGACTCATGGTAGCCATGGCGATTCGTCCTTTCTGTCTCGACCTTGGACCCCCTTCGTGACAGCCTTCTGTCAGCTTTGTTCTGCTAGGCAAGCCCCACAGCCGTGGGGCGCGCAGCAACGCGAAGCGTTGCGAAGGTAGATAGCCCGATGCGCCGCAAGACCCGCTTGTTTGCCCTCGCCGAGGCCCTCCGCGCCCGCCGGACCGGGGTCACCGCCGGCCAGCTCGCCGAGCGCTTCGGCGTCACCCTGCGCACCATCTACCGCGACCTCGAGGCCCTCCAGGACGCGGGCATGCCGATCCGCGCCGACCGCGGCCGCGGCGGCGGCTACGCCCTCGACAAGTCCTACCAGCTCCCGCCGATCAACTTCACGGCGCGCGAGGCCGCGCTCCTCGTCGCGCTCGCGCGCCTCGCGATCGAGCAGCGCCTGATCCCGTTCCCCAATGCGATCGAAAAGGCAGCAGACAAAGTCCGTGCGGCTCTCTCCACGTCCGCGCAGCGCGAGCTCCTCTCGCTGATCGGCGAGTTGCAGCTCGTCGGCGTCCCTGCCCTGCCGATCCCGAATTCCGTACGCGATGCGATCGAGACAGCGTGGTTCGAATCGCGCGCGCTGCGCATTGTCTACGAGAAGAAGGCGTGGGAGCTGACGCCGCGGCTCGTGCGCATTCGCAATCTGGTCTTCGATCGGCAGATCACGCTGCTCAACTGCATCGATCTGGAGACCGGAAACGATCGACAGTTCCGGCTCGACAAGATCAAGCAGGCGACCGTGATGGATCCGAACCCGGTGTAGCGGGAGTGTCGTCGCGAGCGACGTGCGATGAGCTGCATGCGACCCGGCTTCGCCATGGTTCATCGCTCATGCCCTCGCCTACCCCGCTTCGGTGCCCCGGAGATTTAACAGGAGACACGGAGTCACGGAGCAGAAGTTAGGGATGGCGAGTTTGTGCTCGGAATACGCAACCGCGCGCCGCACCGGTCGATAGGCGGTGGATGACGTATGAAGACCGGTTGCGCGCTCAACTCGATAGAGAACCGTCCCCCGAGCTCAATGCGCTGTCACACCGAGTGATCGGTTGCGCGATCGAAGTACACCGTGAGCTGGGTCCCGGATACCTCGAGCGAACGTACCAGCTCGCACTAGAAGCCGAGCTAGAACTAACTGGTCTCGCGTTTCGCTGTCAGGTCCCTCTGGGCCTTTCGTACAAAGGACGAAACGTTGGCGAGTTTCGACTCGACCTCGTGATCGCCGAGACGATCGTCGTCGAGCTCAAGGCCGTCGAGTCCCTCGCAAGTGTCCATATCGCCCAGGTGATTTCCTACCTCAAGGCGACGCAGTTGCCCCTTGGCCTGATCTTGAACTTCAACGTCCCGACCTTGGTCGAAGGAGTTCGCCGGGTGTTCCCCCCTCGTTAAACCCTCCGCTCCGTGTCTCCGTGTCTCCTGTTAAATCTCTGGGCACGAGAGTGGGCCAAACGCAGAGGAGGAGGGCGCGCGGGGACCGCCTGCGCGAGGCGCCAGGCGCTAGCTGCGCCGATACAAGATCCGCCAGATCGGCAGGCCCGTCTCCTCCGCGTTCTGCTCTCGCCACGACCGCACCCCGTACGGATTCCCACCGCGCCAGAAGCACCACTCGTCCGTCGCGTTCGTGAACCGCGCATCGCTGTCGAAGGTCGCCAGCGCATCGAGCGCGATGTCCCAGACATCCGATTGCACGAACAGCTCGCCGCCCGGGCGGAGCACGTGCGCGATCTGAGCGGACAGTGCCTCGTCGACCATGCGGCGCTCGCGGTGGCGACGCTTGAACCACGGGTCCGGGAAGTTGACGTAGACGCGCTCGACCGAGGCGGAGGGGAAGACCTCGGTCAGGTGGAGCTGCGCCTGGCAGAACACCGCGTGCACCGGGACGCGGAGCGACCGCGCCCGGCGGTTGACGAGGAGGGTGAGGTCCTCGCGGATCTCGGCGCCGACGTAGAGCCGCGACGGATCGAGTGCCGCGCGCTCGAACAGGAACTGCGCGTCGGCGCATCCAATCTCGAGCTCGACGAGGCGGCCGTCTAGTGGAGGGCGATCGCCGCGGAACCGGGAGAAGTGAGCCTGATGGGGATTGACGTGCTGGCGGATCCGCACGACGTCACCGCTCGGCGAACACGGCGCCCAGCGCGAGGTACCCGAACTGGCGGACGTTGAGCGGCGACTCGAGGCGATCGAGCTCCGCGCGGTGGAGCCAGCGCCAGGCGCTGAACTCTTCGTTGGGCGTGACGTCGGCAGTGGAAGCGACCTCGCACACGAACACGAAGTTCATGTGCAGGCCCTTGGATCCGGCCTGGTGCTCTTCGTAGCCGATGAGGCCGGCGGGGACGCCGTCGAGGGCGTCCCGCAGGGGGCGGAAGGTGCCTTCGATGCCGGTCTCTTCGCGGAGCTCGCGGCGCGCCGCCTCGAGCGGGGTCTCGTTGGGCTCGACCTCGCCGCCGATCGGCAGCCAGGTCTTGAGGCGCTTGTGCTCGATCACGAGGATCTGTGTTCCGCGACGCGCGTAGACCGCGACGGAGAAGGCCCGACGCGCGGACTCGACGGCAGGCGCGGGAGTATCAGAAGCAGGGGGAGACGCGGAGTCGGTCACGGCAGGACCTCGAAGGCGAGCGCGTTGGAGGAGCGATCGTCGACGGTGGCGATCAGATGAGTTGCGCCGAGCTCGGCGAGCGACGGAATGACGACGCGGACCGAGGTGGAATCGGAGGCGACGACGTTCGCCTGGAGCTGCGGAGGCGACAGGCCGAGAACGATCGAGCCGGTGGCATGCGCGCAGTCATCGACTGCGCCGCAGAGACGTTGTCCCGTCAAGGTCACCATCGTGTTCCGGGCGGAGGCCGCCGGAGTGACTGCGTCGAGCCGCGGTCCGTCTTCGTCGGTGCAGGCACCAAGGCCAGAGACCGCGACGATGACGAGCAGCCAGCCGCGAATCACTTCGGGACTTTCTCCCAGTCCTTGAGGAACTTCTCGAGACCGAGGTCGGTCAGCGGGTGCTTGCTGAGCTGCAGCAGCACACTGAGCGGCGCGGTCATCACGTGCGCGCCGAGAAGCGCGGCCTCGTGCACGTGCATCGGCGAGCGCACCGAGGCGACGAGGACCTGGGTCTCGTAGCCGTAGTTGTCGTAGATCTGCACGATCTCGCCGATCAGCTGCATGCCGTTGGTCGAGACATCGTCGAGACGGCCGACGAACGGCGAGATGTACGTGGCGCCCGCCTTCGCGGCGAGCAGCGCCTGCGTGGCCGAGAAGCACAGCGTGACATTCGTCTTGATGCCCTCGTTGGTGCACGTGCGCACGGCCTTGAGCCCCTCGGGGATCAGCGGGATCTTGACGATGAGGTTGGTGCGAAGCGCAGCGAGCTCGCGCGCCTCCTTCATGATCTCGTCGTGCGTGATCGAGACGACCTCGGCCGAGACCGGGCCCTTCACGACGTCGCAGATCTCGAGCAGCACTTCGCGGAACTTGCGACCGCTCTTCGCGACCAACGAAGGATTCGTGGTGCAGCCGTCGACGAGGCCCATGGCGGCGGCCTCTTTGATCTCCTTGATCTCTGCCGTATCGATGAAGAACTTCATGGATCCCTCCGTTGCGCGACCGCCGACGAGGACGTAGCGTGCGCCGGCTGCTAACCCATACCACCTCATGACCTCTGTTCGCATCGGTACCGTCGATCTTCCCGACCGCATGGAGCGGGAGCGGTACTTCAAAGATCTCTCGCTCCTCGAGACCACCGCGCTCTACGCGGGACCGCTGAAGCCGAGTGCGATCGCGAAGTGGGCTGCGGGATCTCCGGAGGGCGCCATCGCCTTCGTCGCGCCGTGGGTGCTCACGCATCGCAAGCCGCCGAAGGCCACGACCTTGTGGCCACACGACGCCACGGTCGGCGATTTTCGCGATAGCGTTCCGGGCCGCGCCGCGCTCGCCCAGCTCAGGATCGCAGTCGAGCAGGTGAAGGCCGGATACGTAGTATTCCGCTCGCCGACGCTGTTCGCTGCGTCGGCCGCCAATCGCGATGCGCTGAAGAAGTTCTTCGGCGAGATCGCCACCAAGGAGGCCGTCGGCACGACCCGCGTCTGGGTGCCCGATGGTCTGTGGGACCTCCGCACCGCGGTCGCGTTCGCGAACGAGCTCGACGTGCTTTGCGCGTTCGACCCGCTCGTGCGCGATCCCGGGCAGCCCCGTGAAGTGCACTACGACCTCGACGTGTCCGCGCTGTACTTGCGGATCGCCGGGCTTGGCCGTTCAGGTGCGCTCCGGAGCGAACGCATCGACGATCTGGTGATGCTCATCGAGCACTACGCAGAGCTGCCAACGGCGGCCATCGCCTTCGAGTCCCCCTCGCGATGGCAAGACGCCCGGAATCTCAAGAAAACTCTCGAGAGTGCGGTCGAGGAGTAATTGTCTAGAACACGAACGTCGCAGTCGGAATCGGAAGCTCGCCGGCTTTCTTCGGCACCTCCAGGATGTTGCGAGAGGACTTCCTCTCCACCATCTGAATGATTGGCTCCGATTTCCTCGACGCCACGGCCACCGTCTTCTTCGTGCGACTACCGCTTCCCTTACGCGCCGCGGGGCGCGCAGTCATCACCTTGGATCGCATTCAAACTCCCCCGGAGTCTTGGTGTGTAGTGACTCTACGGATCCACGCTTTCGACTGTCAATGTAGGCAATCTGATTCCTTTACTTCCGCAAATCTGCACCTTATAAACACCGCATCTTTCCTTGGAGTTTCGAGAATTTATGGCTGACAAGGGCACCGTCTCCGTCACCCACCTCGCAGGTCCGTTGCTGCAGGCCCCGGTCGATCTTGTGGCGTTCGTCGCTTTCGGCGACCCGACCCGAGACCCCGTTTTCAAATCAGCAGACCAGGCCCTGGGTGGCGTGTTGTCTGACGTCGCGAAGGGCGAGTCGTTCGAGGGCAAGATCGGCCAGTCGATCAGCGTTCACACGCACGGCCGGATCCCGGCCCGTCGGATGATCGTGGTCGGGGCCGGCGCGCGCAGCGAGTTCGGTACGCCGAACGCGCGCGATCTGGCCGCCACGATCGCCCAGGCCGCCAACAAGGCGTCGGCCGGCTCGGTCGCGTTCCTCCTGCCGGCGATCAGCGGCAACCGGGAGGCTGCGCTGATCCAGCACGTGGCCGAAGGCGTGGTCCTCGGCACCTACAAGTTCGGTCGCTACCTCACGGGTGAGGACCACAAGCGCCCCACCTCGCTCAGGAGCTTCGGCATTGTCACCGATGCCGCGCCGAAGGCCGGCAAGAAGCCCTCGGTATCCGCGCAGAAGCTGTTCGCCACCGCGGTCACCCGCGGCGAAGTGATCGCCACCGCGATCAATCACGCCCGCGACCTGATCAACGAACCCGCCGCCGTGATCACGCCCACCGCTCTCGCCGCCGATGCGCAGGCGATCGCGAAGAAGCACAAGGGCACGGTCACCGCGACGATCCTCGACGCGAAGAAGTGCGCCGAGCTCGGCATGGGCATGTTCCTGGCCGTCGGGCAGGGTTCCGGCCAGGAGTCGAAGTTCATCCACCTGACCTACAAGCCGGCGAAGAAGGCGAAGAAGAAGGTCGCGTTCATCGGCAAGGGCGTGACGTTCGACTCCGGCGGTTACTCGCTCAAGCCATCGCAGGGCATGGAGGACATGAAGGTCGATATGTCGGGCGCGGCGGCGGTGATCTCCGCGATCGACGCGATCGCGACGCTCGGCGCCGACATCGAGGTTCACGCGGTCGCCGCGTGCTGCGAGAACCTCGTCTCCGGTCACGCATACAAGCTCGGCGACGTGCTGACGTCGATGGACGGCACCACGGTCGAGATCAACAACACCGATGCGGAAGGCCGCCTGACGCTCGGCGATGCGATCACCTACGTCCGCACGAAGATCCAGCCCGACGAGATGTTCGACTTCGCCACGCTCACGGGCGCGTGCATGGTCGCTCTCGGACCGTACACGGCAGGCGTGATGTCCGATCACGAAGCGCTGCTCAAGACGTGGATGAACGCGTCCGAGCGCTCCGGCGAGGACATGTGGCGCCTGCCGCTCAACGGCCGACTCCGCGAACAGCTCAAGAGCCCGATCGCAGACATGCGCAACACCGGCGACCGGTTCGGCGGCGCGATCACGGCGGGCCTGTTCCTCAAGACGTTTGCCAAGGACACCCCGTGGGTTCACGTCGACATCGCGGGGCCGGCCTCGGTCTCGAGCGCGCGGCCATCGCAGCCCAAGGGCGGAACCGGCTTTGCGGTCGCAACGATGGTCGAATACGCCCTGTCTCGGTAGCCCTGCTTACGGCTTTATCAATGATATCGGCTGGTTGTGCGGTGGTGTAGTTTGACAGCCACTCCCTCGGCTGCTAGCTTTGTGCTGGGGGTAATCTGTCGAAGCAAGCATTTACCGTAGGCAGCAAGGCCGTCTATCCGGTGCACGGCGTGGCCGAGGTGGTCGCCCTCGAGCAGCGCGACATCGGCGGCAGCCAGACCGCGGTCTATATCCTCAAGATCATCGACACGGGGCTGAAGATCATGCTCCCCACGGTCAACGCGGGCTCGGTCGGCCTGCGTGACCTCATCACCTCCAAGCAGGTGAAAGAGGTGTTCGAGATCCTCAAGTCCCGCGATGTCCCGCGCGACACGCAGACCTGGAACCGCCGCTATCGAGAGTACATGGAGAAGATCAAGACCGGGTCGGTGTTCGAGATTGCCGAGGTCATGCGCGACCTCTCCGTTCTCCGTGCGACCAAGGACCTGTCGTTCGGCGAGCGCAAGATGCTCGAGACCGCGCGCGGCCTGCTCGTGAAGGAGCTTGCCCTGGCGAAGGGCGTGAGCGAGGACAAGATCCTCGCCGAAGTCGATACGATCTTCGCCGTCGCCGTTGCGTAGCGCTCAGTAGCGCACGAACGCGGAGCCCCAGGTCAGGCCGGCGCCGAACGCGACGAGGCAGACCAGGTTGCCCGGCTTGATCTTGCCGAGCTCGATCGCGTCGTTCATGCACATCGGGATCGAGGCGGCCGTGGTGTTGCCGTACTTCATGATCGTGTTGTGCGTCTTCTCGACCGGCATACCGATCATCTGCGCGACCATCTGGTTGATCCGCAGATTCGCCTGGTGCGGGATCATCATGTCGATGTCCTCGAGCTTGAGGCCGTTCGTGATCATGCCCTCCATGATCGCGGCCGGCATCTTCATCACGGCGTGCTTGAACACCTTCTTGCCGTTCATCACGGGGAAGTGCTTGCGCTCGGCCATCGCGGCCTCGCTGATCCGGGGATCGCGAGCGCTCGCCGGATATTCGGTCCACAGGATCTCCGCCTCGGTGCCATCCGCGTGGATGTGGGTCGAGAGGATCATGTGCTGCTCGTCGGTAGCGCGACCGATCAGTACGGCGCCGGCGCCATCGCCGAATAGCACGGTGACGTCGCGGCCCGCGGTCGAGACATCGAGACCAGTCGAGTGAACCTCCGAGCCGATCAGCAGGATGTTCTTGAAGTTACCGGTGCGGATGTACGCGTCGGCGATCGACAAACCGTAGATGAAGCCCGTGCACTGCTGCCGGATATCGAGGCAGGGGATATCCTTGAGACCGAGCGCGCGCTGCACGAACACCGCGGTGCCCGGGAAGAAGAAGTCGGGCGATAACGTCGCGTAGATGATCAGATCGACGTCCTTGACGTCGACCTTCGCCCGCTCGAGCGCCTGCTTCGCCGCTTCTGCACCCATCGAAGCGCCGGTCTCACCGTCCGAGACCCAGTGGCGCTGCTCGATGCCCGTGCGCTCCACGATCCACTCGTGCGACGTCTCCATCTGCGCCGCGAGGTCGTGGTTCGTCACGATCCGCTTGGGAAGCGCCATACCGATGCCGAGGATGCGGCTGCGATGAGTCATGGAAGCTTGGCTACCACGTGGGCCTCGTCGAGATCGAGACGGTTCGCGCTCTCAGCGCCGCGTGACGCGCCGCGCAACACGTTACATTCGGCCCATGAACGTGCTGCTGGTTCGCCACGGAGAGACTTCGTGGAATCGCGAGGGTCGCTACCAGGGCCGCACCGATGTCCCGCTGTCTCCCGACGGCGAGGCGCAGGTCACGGCCCTCGGCAAGCGCCTCGCGCACCTGCCGATCGCGCTCGCCGTTGCGTCTCCCCTGTCGCGCGCTCGCCGCACCGCTGAGGCGATCCTCGCGGGCCGCTCGACCCAGCTCGAGCTCGACGAAGGCCTCCTCGAGATCTCGCACGGCGACTGGGAGGGTAAGCTCGCCTCGGACATCGAGCTCTCGCACGCAGAGATGTTCGGCACCTGGCGCTCGAACCCCGCCCGCGACGTCCCCGCCGGCCCTGGAGCCGAGACGCTCGGCGACGTCGAGGAGCGCGCGTGGCCCGTGCTCGTTCGCACCGTCGCCCGCCTCGGGCCGAACGACACCGCCCTCATCGCCGCGCACGACGCCGTCAATCGCGCTCTGCTCTGCCGCGTCCTCGGCCTGCCGCTGTCGCGCGTGTGGATGTTCCGGCAGGCGCCGGCGACGCTCAACGTGTTGTCGGGGCCATCGATCGGCGAGCTGCAGCTCGTGCGGCTCAATGATTCGGAGCACGCGTCGCCGCTACTGGCGGAGGCGCTGCACAAAGCGCTTTAGCCGCCAAGCACCCCACCGCCACCTCTTGTCTGCGCCGCCAAGCATTCGCTCGCCGGCACTTTCGCGCGTTCGCACGCCGGCATTTCCGTGCTGGTTTTTGGCCGCCAAACCCGGCACGGAAATGCCGGCGAGCAAATGCTGACGGCAAGCTGCTGCTGACGGCAAGCTGCTGCTGACGACGAGCGAGCACGGTCCTTGGCGGCGACGCCTGGCGCCCTTGGCGGCTAGACGTCGAGGCGGCGCACGTTGAGCGCGTTCTGCTCGATGAACTCGCGGCGCGGCTCGACCAGATCGCCCATCAGCTTCGTGAAGATGCCGTCGGCCTCTTCCATCTCCTCGACCTTGACGCGAAGGAGGTGGCGCTTCACGGGATCCATCGTGGTCTCCCACAGCTGGTCCGCGTTCATCTCGCCGAGGCCCTTGTAGCGCTGGATGCCAAGGCCCTTGCGACCGAGCTCCTCGATCACCGTGGCGATCTCGTCCCAGCCCTTCATCTCGCGCGGCTCGTCCTTCTCGTGGACGAGCGTGAGCGGCTCGCTGAGCGAGGACCGGAGCTCGGCGCTGAGCGTGCGCAGCTCGACGAACTCCGCCGAGCGAACGAGGTCCGTGTTGAGCGTGGTGTGGCGACGAACGCCGTGCTGGCCCGCGCCGTAGCGCAGCTCCCAGGTGCCGTGCTCGGGATCCTGCTTGTACTCGGCGGCGGCCTGGCCGAGCTCGGGATAGCGGCGCGAGACCTCGGCCATCACCTTCGCCTCGAGGAGCTCGAGCTTCTCGCGGTTCTTGAGGTGGTCTTCGGTGAGGCCCGAGTCCGCGAACTGTGCGGTGATGCGACCGTCGGTGCGCTTGTCGAGCTGGGCGCGCAGACGGCGCGCCTGGTTGATGCGCTTGACGATCGTTGCAAGGCCATCGCCAGTGAGAGGGCCGGCGCCGGTGCGGTTGAGGATGGTCTCGCGGCACACGCTGTCGAGGAGGAAGTCCTCGAGCGCCTGCTCGTTCTTCAAGTAGAGCTCGGTCTTGCCCTTCTTGATTTTGTAGAGCGGCGGCTGCGCGATGAAGATGTGGCCGTTCTCGAACAGCTCGTTGAAGTGCCGGAAGAAGAACGTGAGCAGCAGGGTACGGATGTGACTTCCGTCGACATCGGCGTCCGTCATGATCACGATCTTGTGATAGCGGAGCTTGCCGATGTCCTTCTCGTCACCGACGGAGGTGCCGAGCGCCGTGATGAGCGTGGTCAGCTCCTGCGACGAGAGCATGCGATCGAAGCGCACCTTCTCGACGTTGAGGATCTTGCCTTTGAGCGGGAGGATCGCCTGGAACGCGCGGTTTCGCCCCTGCTTCGCCGAGCCGCCTGCGGACTCGCCCTCGACGATGAACAGCTCGCTCTTCGCCGGGTCTCGTTCCTGACAGTCGGCGAGCTTTCCCGGCAGCGACGACAGCTCGAGCGCGCCCTTGCGCTGCACCATCTCGCGCGCTTTGCGAGCAGCCTCGCGGGCGCGTGACGCCAGCAGCGCCTTGTTGATGATGTTGCGAGCGTCCTTCGGATTGCGCTCGAGCCACTCGCCGAGCTTCTCGGAGATCACCGCGGAGACGGCGGTGCCAACCTCGGAGGACACGAGCTTGTCCTTGGCCTGGTTCGAGTACTTCGGATCGCCGACCTTCACCGAGATCACGGCGGTGAGTCCCTCGCGGAGATCCTCGCCGGAGATGCCGCCCTTGGCATCCTTGAGCAACTTGTACTCGTTCGCGTAGTTGTTGATGGTGCGCGTCATCGCCTGGCGGAAGCCGGTGAGGTGCGTGCCGCCATCGCGGTTCTTGATCGTGTTCGTGAAGCAGGTGGTCAGCTCGGAGTAGCCGTCGTTCCACTGCATCGCGAGATCGACGGTGCACTCCTCGACGTTCTCGCCGTAGATGCCGCTGAACGACACCACGTCGGAGACCACGGTCTTGTTCGCGTTGAGGTCCACGACGTACGTGGCAATGCCGCCGGAGAACGCGTACTCCGCCTTCTTCTCGGTGCGCTCGTCGTGGATGACGATCGTCAGGCCGCTGTTGAGGTACGCGAGCTCGCGGAGCTTCTGGGCGAGCTGGTCGAACGAGAACTCGAGGATGTTCTTGAAGATCGTGGGATCCGGGTGGAACGTGATCTTCGTGCCGTGGCGCTCGGTGACGCCGGTCTGCTTGATGTCGGCGACCGGGATGCCGGCGGCGTACTCCTGGAAGTACACCTTGCCGTCGCGCCGGATCTCGAGCTTCAACCAGTCGGAGAGCGCGTTGACCGCGGACACGCCGACGCCGTGCAGACCACCGGAGACCTTGTAGCCACCGCCGCCGAACTTGCCGCCGGCGTGCAGGGACGTCATCACGAGCTCGGCGGCCGAGCGACCTTCGATCGGATGGATGCCCGTCGGGATGCCGCGGCCGTTGTCCTCGACGGTCACCGAGTTGTCGAAGTGGATGATGACTTCGATGCGATTGCAGTGACCCGCGAGATGCTCGTCGACGGAGTTGTCGACGACCTCGTGAACGAGGTGATGCAGGCCTGTGCCGTCATCGGTGTCACCGATGTACATGCCGGGGCGTTTGCGAACACCCTCGAGGCCTTTGAGGACGCCGATCGATCCAGCGTCGTAGGTGTCCGAAGTAGCCGAAGCCAGCTTGGGCTCCGGCGGCGCAGGAGGCTCGGTTCCAGTGGGATCTGCCATTCGAAAACTGCGGACTCTTGGTACCACACGGCACCCCTGCAGAGAAGGGTTGCGAGGGGCTTTCGCGGTGAATCAAGCGACCGGATTTATTCGAGAATCTGGCCGCCCTGTATCCGGTAATCGGCACGATCTCGGGACAGCAGCACGTGGCTGCTCGCGGTCGTCGTGATGAAGCACTGACCGGCGAGTGAAGCGAGGTGGTGGAAGAGGTATTCGTTGCGCGCCGGATCGAGCTCGCTCGACACATCGTCGAGGAGAAGAATCGGTTGATCGCCATGCGCACGGCCGAGGATCTCGAGCTCGGCAGTCTTCCACGCGAGCATGATCGCGCGAAGCTGACCCTGTGATGCAAAGCTGCCCGCCTCGCGACCATCGAGCTCGAGCACCACGTCGTCGCGATGCGGACCGAGCTGCGTCGATTGTGATGCGAGGTCGCGCGCCCTGCCCTCGCGCAGCTTGTCCTCGATGATCACCGCGGGAACGCCAACACCGCGCTCATCGACGAGCTTCGACACGTAGCGTGCACTCGCAGCGAGTCCGGTCCGCGTGATCGCGGCGAACGCTTTCTCGAGCTCTGGACCGAGCGACGCGAGGAACTTCTGGCGCGCGGAGATGATCTGAACGGCGAGCTGCACGAGCTGCGTGTCGTAGACGCCGAGCAGCTCTTCGACCTGCTTGTGCGGTAGCCCTTGCCCTGCTTGCTTGAGCACGCTGTTGCGGGTGCGGACGACCTTGTCGTAGTCCGACGCGATCGCGAGATATCCCGGCTCGAAGTTGAACACGCCACGGTCGAGAAACCGCCGCCGGTCACCGGGCGTGCCGCGAGGCAGCGCCAGGTCCTCGGGGGTGAACACGACCACATTGAACCCGCCGAAGTAGCGGGCCAGCGGCCGGACGGCCTTGCCGTCGAGCCGGACCTTGCGCGAGCCCGGAGCCAGATCCACCTCGTAGACGCGCACCAGCTCGTCCTTGACGACGCGTGCACCCAGCCGTGCCTCTGGAGAGCCGAACGCGATGAGGTCCGTCAGCTTCGCGGTACGGAACGACCGCAGGGTGGCGATCGTGTAGATCGCCTCGAGCAGGTTCGTCTTCCCCTGTCCGTTGTCGCCGACGAACACGTTGAACCGCTCGCGCGGCTGGAGCTGCAGGGGGCGAAGGTTCCGCACCCCGTCGGCGACGAGTGTGAAGACGCGCAGCTAGTCCTCAGATTCGCATCGGCATCACGACGCCGAGGTAGTCATCGCCCGTCAGCGGCCTGATCAGGCCCGGGTCGAGCTCGCCACCGAGGGAGATCGTGATCTGGTCGCACGTCATCTGGGTCAGCAGCTCGACGACGTACTTCGGGTTGAAGCCGATCGCGATGGGCTCGCCGCTGTACTCGGCCTCCATCTCCTCGCGCACCTCGCCGAGGTCCGGGTTGTCGCTCGTGATGGTGATTCCGTCCTTCGTGGCAGCGACCTTCACGCCGCGGGTCTCCGACGACATCAGCTGCGCACGCCGCAGAGCATCGATGAAGCGACCACGGTCGACCGTGATGACCTTCTTGTGCTCCTTCGGGATGACCTGGTCGTACGGCGGGAACTGCGCGTCGATGAGCTTCACCGCGATGGCGATGTCGTCCTGGACGAGGAACAGGTGCGGGGTCTTGATGGCGAGCTTGCACGACGGACCGGAATCGAGAACCTTGCGGATCTCGAGGAGGCCCTTCTTCGGAATGATGATTCCTGCAGACAGCTTCGGACCGTTCGCGATCGTGCGCTCGACCTTGCTGAGGCGGTGACCGTCCGTCGAGACCATGCGGCTCTTGCTGCCGTCGCTCTCGAAGTAAACGCCGTTGAGGTGGAACCGCGTCTCGTCGTTGCAGACCGAAAACAGCGTGCGCTCGATCATCTCGCGGAGCACCGCGCTCTCGAGCGTTGCGTACGTGGCCTCGCGGTGGTCGGGGACCTTCGGGAAGTCACGGTCGGGCATGCCGACGATGCGATACGAGACCTTCCCGCTCTTGATCTCGGCCCAGTGGTTATCGGCCTTCTTGAGCGTGATCTCGTCACCAGGAGCGTTCGCGATGAGCTCGTAGAGATTCTTCGCTCCGAGCGTGATGCCGCCTTCGCTCGTGTTGCTGCTCTTCAGCTCGGCGGTGAGCGAGACGTTGAGGTCGGTTGCTGCGACGAGGAGCTGATTCTTTCCCTGTGTCCGAAGCAGAACGTTGGCGAGCATCGGCATCGTGCTCTTGCGATCGGCGATGCCCTGCGCGAGGCGCAGTCCGCGAAGGAACTCGGTCTTTGCGATTCGAAACTCCATGGTCGTCACCCTCGTCCTTCGTTCGTTCGTCGTCTCTCTGATCTCTTTAGAGAGTTAAAAGATCTTTAAGTAGTAGGAAACAGTAGGTCCTGTGGATGCTGTGGATAGCGCGACAAGCTTCTGTAACGCCAGACTAATCAGTCAGTCTGACACCCCGCGGATCGTGGGGAGCGATCGGTGGATGACATGCAGGCAAGCTGTGGGCAAATCGGACGACCCATTCTGTCCACGCCGAGATCACAGCCGGCGACACAGGGTTAGACACAGCACTCATCGGAGGATCGTCGACTCGATCGCGTGGATCTCGGAGCGAAGCGAAGCATCGTCCTTGAGCCGTTCGATGATCTTTTGCACGGCCGAGATGACCGTGGTGTGGTGCTTGCCGCCGAACGCTCGCGCGAGGTCCGGGTAGCTGTCCTTGGTGTGATGGCGCGACAGATACATCGCCACAGCGCGTGGCGTGGCCACAGACTTGTGTCTGCGCTCGCTCTTGATGTCCGACGGCTTGAGCCCGTAGTAGCTCGCCACGCTCTTGATGACGCCATCCACGGTGATGATCTCGCGTGGGCGCGTGATCGCAGCACCGAGTGTTTCCTGTGCGAACTCGAGGTCGATCGTGCGCTTCGACAACGAGGCGTACGCGGCGAGGCGAATCAGCGCGCCCTCGAGCTCGCGGACGTTGCTCTTGATGGACGAGGCAATGTAGAGCGCGACGTCGTCGGGGAGATGGACAGCCTCGACGGCGGCCTTCTTGCGGAGAATCGCGATGCGTACCTCGAGCTCGGGCGGCTCGATATCGGCGAGCAGGCCCCACGCGAACCGCGTGCGCAGGCGATCGGCGATGTCCGAGATCTCGTGCGGCTTGCGGTCGGCGGTGAGAACGATCTGCTTGTGGTTCTCGTGGAGCGCATTGAATGTGTGGAAGAATTCGTCCTGCGTGCTCTCTTTTCCGGCGAGGAACTGGACATCGTCGATCAGCAGGACGTCGATGCCCTCTCGGTAGTTGCGACGGAACTCGTGCATCTTGCCGGTGCGAATGGCTTGCACGTACTCGTTCATGAACCGCTCGCTCGACAGATAGACGATGCGGGCGCCGGGGCGATTCGCGAGCTGCTGATGACCGATCGAGTGGAGCAAGTGGGTCTTGCCGAGGCCGACACCGCCGCAGATGAACACGGGGTTGTACTTCGGCGGGTAGCTGGACGCGGCGGCCTGCGAGGCGGCAAACGCGAGCTGGTTCGACGGGCCGGCGACGAAGGTCTCGAAGTTGTAGCGAGGGTTGAGGGAGGCCGCCTCGGGGGCGACCATCACGTCCTCGATCGGCTCGCTGGCGGTGATCACGGGTGTCGGCCGGGCGACCGGGGGAACGGGGATCGGGCGGGAGGTCAGCACCTCGATCACGGGGGGAGCGTCATCGACGACCGGGCGCTCGTTGGGGGCATCCGGCTCCCACTCGACGCGGACCTGGCTGGTGGAGCCCAGCTCCCGGATCTCCTCCATCACGGTGGGGAGAAAGTTCTGCTCGAACCAGGCCCGGATGTAGCTGTTCGGGGCGCGCAGACGGAGCGTCGAGCCGTCGAACGACCGGACCTCGATCGGTCGCAGCCACATATCGTAGTTCTGTGAGGTGAGCCGGGATTTTACCCGTCCGACCGCCTCGTCCCAGAGCTGTACGGTCATTCCCCTGTCTCCAGGACTTTGTCCTGCGTATTCGAGCATTTGTTCGTCACGGTCCACAGGCAAAGGACATCCAATCCAGAGGTTATCCACAGGGACCTCCGGTTCTCTCCCATGGCCAAGCCGCACGGCTTATCCACAGGCGAGGAAACGCTGCGTTGGTAGCAGTTTCCGATTTCGGTGTGCAAGCCGAAAACGTCGCCAATTGAACTCCGGACGGCAGCGAAACCGTCACCGATTCCGGAGCGTTGATTCTCGTCGGAAACGACCCGCGCCTTGACTTCCCGACGGCCGTTGAGTATCGATCGCCCTCCGCAAAGTCTGGCCCCGGAGAACAACCGTGTCGAAGCGTACTTATCAGCCGCATAACAAGAGCCGCAAGCGCACGCACGGCTTCCGCGCCCGCAAGAAGACCCGTGGTGGACGTGAAGTCCTCCGCCGCCGCCGCGCCAAGGGCCGGAAGCG
>JBBRBG010000179.1:0-18677 GCA_038206055.1 Haliangiales bacterium | reverse complement strand
CTGCCGTGAGCTGTGCGATCTCGCTGCTCGCGCCGAGGAGCTCGAGCGCTTCGAGCGGGCTGGTCGTTCGATCGATCCAGTCGAGCAAGTTGGGATTGGTGCGCAGTGCGCTCGCAAGTGCAGCTGAGTTGCGGAGCGCGGGGAGCGCAGCGAGTGGTGAATAGTGCAGGAGCTTCTCGGGAACAGCACGCACTCCGCACCGAGTAGCCAGGTTGGCGAGCTGACCGCGTCGACTGCGCCAGCACTCTCCACCGTTCACCAGATTCCTCGTTGGAGAATCTGAATTGGGGAGCAGATCGGTGGTTCCTGGACCGCGTCGTCACAGGCATCCTCGCGTTCGAGGATCTCCCCGATGGCGCGAGCAACGTGACCTTCTTCGACGGCAACTACACGAGCATCAGGCGAAGCGCCGGCCTCGCTGACAAACTCGGTTACGCGGGGACGGGATCCATCTCTACCTGGAGAAGGAGCTCACCCGATGCCAAGGACCACGCGATCGCGAGCCCGTTGGCTCGTAGGGGGCTTCGCCCTCGCCGCCTCTCATTGCACCACGCCGCAGGATTCCGAACAGCTCGACGTCACCGAGCAAGCGATCTGCGGTTCACCCGCACCGATCGAGTACTCGCTCGCCTACAGCCCGCCGCAGGTTCCGGCGGTGTTTCCTCTCGCGGCCCTCGGGCCGCTGGCTCCTCCCGACGTGGCGCCGGGTTGGTTCAACGTCGCGACCGATTGCCCTCCGGACGACGCAAAGCTGACGGCGTGCCTTCAGAAGCGCCTCGACCGGCTGCAATACGCGACCGCCCTCACGCAGCAGGCAGCGCTCCGGCACCCGCTCAGTCCGATCATCTACTTCCCCAACCGCGCGACGCCCTATCCGATCAGCGCCACGCTATCGGCCGTTGGCATCAAAGGGATGACCTTCGTCGGCGAGAGTCGGGACGGCGTCGTTCTCCGGTGGACCGGTCCGCCCGCGGTTTCTCCCAACGACCCCGCCGCTGACATGTTCCACCTCAACGGCTCGAGCTATGTCCACTTCAAGCGGATGACCCTCGACGGCAGCGGCCAGGCCGCGGCGCTCGTCCGCGAATACACCGCGCTCGTGAAAGACGTGAACTTCCAGGCAACCGGCGACACGTTCGAGGATCTTCGCCTGAGCAACGCCGCCTACGGCATCTACACGGGCATCTTCACCGGCGCGACCGACTCGGGCAACGATCACAACACGATCCGCCGCGTGAACTTCTCGGTGCTCGGAACCGGCTTTGACTCCGCGGGGAGCAATCCGCTCAACACGAACATCTGGGACTCGTCGTTCGACGGCTGCGGCATCGGGGTTCACTCGGGCGTCAACATCAACGTCTCCAACAGCCGGTTCCGCTCGTCGGTCGACAAGGACATCTGGGTCCAGGGCGCCGAGGACTACACGATCCTCGGCAACACCTCGATCGGATCTCCACTGTTCTTGCTCGCGCCCGGCGCGGGTGCGTTCCTGGTCCAGAACAACAAGGTCGACGTCACCTCGCCGACCGCCATCCAGCTGATGGCACCCCGGTCGGCCGTGGTGATCGACAACCTCATCCGGATCAAACCGAAGTTGAACCCACCCGTGCCGACGGCCGATCCAGCGCACGCGCCGATCATCGTCGGCGACTATCACGCAACGATCCCCGGAACGCCAGCGGTGGACGTGCTGCAACCCCCGAACGTGATCATCACGGGAAACGCGTTCGACCAACCCGAGTCATCCGCGATCTGCATTCTTCGTGCAGGCTGGGGACTCCAGAGCGCATGCGCGCCTTCCGTCGAGGTCGCGAACGGACCCTTGCCTTCGGGCCCGGTGCCGGGCGGCATCCCGGCCGGCTCGTATGCCGGCGGCGGTTACTTCTACAAGAACACGTTCAACTCGACCGCGTCGGTCTCGTTCCCGCTCCTCGTGCCCACGCCGACGGCGAAGGCCGCCGATTTCGTGGCCACCACGCAGTGCACCGATGCCAACGGGACCGAGCTCGACCCCACGGCCCACCCGCTCGTTCCGCCGGTACCGCCCGCCCAGCCGATCACGCTCGATTGCGACGAGGCTCGCCCGCTCCAGGCGATGATCAACAAGGCGGCCACCCTCCCCGGCGGGCACGGTGTCGTGTACCTCCCCGCCGGCGTCTACAACATCGGCACGACGCTCACGTTCCCGGCCGGCTCGACCGTCGAGCTCTTCGGTGACGGCGAGGGGCAGGGCGGCACCGTGCTGCGCTGGATCGGGCAGACCGATCGGTACCTGTTCGATCTCCCCGCGCCGGCGCGCGCGGCCATCCACGATCTCAGCATCGTCAATGAGCTCAGCTACAGCGGAATCGGCGCCGACGGCCCCAACGCGTACACGACCGGCCGCGGGATCCACATCAAGTCGAGCGACGACCCGACGGGCATCATCTACCTGAACCAGGTCCTCGCATCCGATGTCGGGGCGTCGAATGCACCGAACGTCGCACTCAACTTCGTCGATCCGAACCACCTGGACGGCGATCCGACCGAGAACGTCGGCATGTCGTTCTCGGGGCTCGACCACCTGAACGTCGTGGCCGATCAGAGTGGGGTGGCAGGTGGCGACGTCGCGATCCGCGTGCGCGGCGCGGGCGGTGGAGCACCGGGGATGAATAGCGTGACCGCCGTGCGGTTCTACGGACCGACGGTGACCGGCGTGTTCAAATCCCAGTACGAGCTGACGAACTACGGCAACCTCTACCTCAGCGGCGTGGCCTCCGAAGGCGCGACCCACGGGTTCCAGCTGACGAGCGAGCGCGCCGCGAATCCTTCCGGTCGGCTCACGCTGATCAACGGAAGGCAGATCGGCACGACCTGGCGTACGCCCGTCGTCATCCAGGGTGGCCCGATCCCGCCGAACACCACTCCACCGGCATACACCGATCCGGTGCAGATGGTGATCCGCGACTTCAAGGGGGAGGTGAACCTGTTCGGCATCAACACGAACATGCCCCTCAACGTGGTCCCGACCGGGCCCAACCCCACCTCGGTGATGGCGTTCGGCCTCTACTACCGCAATCAATGGGTCTGGGGTTGTCCGGTGCCGCTCGTCAACGATGTCTGTCCGACCAACGAGCTGGCCTCGATCCGGAACTGGTGGAACGAGAACGGGCCGGCCACGGCCTATCCCACGAGCGGCACCTCGCCCGGTGTCGATGACCTGAACTGGCCGCTCGTGTCGCCCGCGCCCGGTGCGATCGTGGACTGTCAGAAGTATCAGATCACGCCGAAGAACAACGCGCTGCCCTCCCCCGTCCCGGTCGCCGACTGGTCTCCCGGCGTGCTGGGGAGTCCGTACGTGCTCACTCCCTTGGTCCAGACCCCGACGAGCGCCGTCGGCCTATTCAAGGTCAAGGCGAGCGCGACGACGCCGGTGTGGTTCCTGAACAACTCCGTGTTCAACAACGCCGGTCCGGTGGCGTGCATCGATGTCCAGCCTCACGTCGTTGGCCTCGATCCGGTGCAGGCGATCGAGAAGTCGCTCGTCGAGGTGCGGAAGGCAAGCCTGCACTCGCTTGCCCGCCCCTGCACCGCGACCGTGACCGATGCGCGCCTGTTCCGGGTCTCGATCAACGCGCGGTTCACCCACAACGGACTGTCGGTCGATTGACCGGAGATGCTAGTGTGGACGGCTCGTGGATTCGGATCAGGATGTACTCGATCGCTGGCGCGCCGGCGACCAGGCGGCCGGCCAGGAGCTGTTCTCGCGGTACTTCAGGCCGCTCTATCGGTTCTTCGCCAACAAGTGCTCCGAGCCCGACGAGCTCATCCAGTCGACGTTCCTGGCGATCGTCAAATCGAAGGATCAGTTCGCCGGCCGCTCGAGCTTCCGGACCTACCTGTTCGTGATCGCCCGCAACGAGCTGTACCGCCACGTGCGCGAGCTCAAGCGGTCCGAGGCGTTCGACCCCGAGGTCTCGTCGATCGCGCAGATCGTGACCAGCGCCGGTTCGCGCCTGGTGCGCAACGAAGAACACCGCTGCTTGTTTAGCGCGTTGCGCACGCTCTCGATCGACCACCAGACGCTGCTCGAGTTTCACTACTGGGAACACCTCGATGCGAGCGCACTCGCGGAGATCTTCGATGTGCCTGCGCAGGCGATTCGGATGCGTCTCAGCCGCGCACGGACCGCACTCCGGGAAGCCATGGCCACCGGGGAAGGCGCCCCGGCCGCCGCGCTCCGCTCGGACGACGACCTCGAACGCTGGGTACGCACGGTCCCCGCGGTTGCCGACAAGGCATGACTTCCAGCTAGTTGGAGCCCGTCTCCAGAGCTTCATCGAAACTTGGTTACGAGGGGCACCGAGCCGTCTCTACCAGGGGCGATGGACTTATTCCTGAACGGATCCTTGCTCGCGTCTGCACTCCTCGCGGTTTCGGCGTGTGCCATCGATCCGGAACCAGCGTCGACGTCGACCGAAACCTCGGCGCTGACGTTCTACGACAAGAACGGTGATCCGTGCCCCAAGCTCGGCTGCGGCTCGAATTCGCCGTACCTGGGCGCCGAGTTCCACGAGCTGGACTGGACCGGAGCGCAAGCGAACGCCGAGGGATTTCGACTGCTCTCTCTCGAGAAGCGCAACCCGCCGAACGTGGTTCCGGACACGTACCGACCGATCGTCACCGGTGGCGTCCTCTCGGGCGTATCGACGACACCAAACGTCCCCGACCTGCACGGCGGGGCGTTGACCGATGCGTACTTCGTGGTGACCAACGACAATACCCGCGAGTCGTTTCACATCCTGATCACGCATGTTTCGAACTCGCAGCTGTTCTGGCGCGCGCCGACGCAGTCACTCGAGACCTACGAGCTGAAGTGGCGTCCGGCGCTCTCCGGCGCAACGGTTCCGCGACCGCTCTGCACCAACCCACCCAACGACAAGATGGATCCCGACGTCTCGCAGATCGTCTCCCCGCTGGAAGCGATCCTGTTCACCGGTGACCGGTACGACCGGACCACCCTCCGGGTGTCTGCCACGACGCCGCGAACGTCTGGCACCTGGTTCAACATCGCGTGCTCGGGAAACGTGATGTCGAAGCTGTTCCTCAACCGCCACACGGCGGCCAGCGAGACCGCGGCGAGCCCGACCACCCTCGAGATGCGTCAGGCGATGCTGAAGATGTACACGTCCGATGTGTGCGGTACTGGTGATGCATTCACCGTGCAGGGCACGCCGTTGCTCTGGGTGAACACGGCCGGCTGGATGAGCAGCGTCAGCTACAGCCACCCCGAGGCGATGTGGAATTCGCAGGGAGCGGTGTGCCTCACGACGCACCGCCTCCATGCAGGTGCGAATGACATGACCGACGCATACACCCCGGTCTGCAACAAGGCCCAGCACGCGTTGCCGCTGTGTCCCGTCGCGTTCGATGCAGCCGCGATGATCGGGATGGGCGCGTACCTCAGAACCTACAGCCCGGCTCCGCTGTGAGCTTGCTGGCGTAGCTTCGCCACCGCATCGAGTCGCGCCGCGACGTAGATCGGCGCCGAGATCGCAAGCTCACCGCACAGCCGAGCCGCCTCGTCGAGGTCTCGCAAATTCGCCGCGGCGTCGTGCTGGGCGAGGTGTGCGACGGCCAGGCCGAGCGCGGCGTCGACGGAGGTCATTCGCAGCCACCACGGCGCAGTTGCCGGAAGCGGCGGAATCGCGGAGAGAGCCACCACCGCGCCGTCTGCATCACCCTGCGCGATCTGAAGATAGGCCCGCGCCGTACGCACCACGCGGCTGTCCCCGCTGTCGGCATCGGCGGAGTCGATCACACGCTTCGACATCGCGGCCGCGACGGGCCTGTCCCCGGCGACCACGGCTCGCCAGGCCAGCTCATAGGCGCACTCGAGGATCGACGCGCGCTCTTGCGGGTGTAGCGTGGCCTTCGCGATGCACGGCGTCGTCAGCGATTCCCGCACGCGATCCGGGGGCACGCCGAGCGTGGCTCGAGCGATCTCCGCGTCGAGCGTCAGCGGGTGGTTCGGGCCGAGCATCGCGATCCGCGCCGCGACGACCTCACCGCCCAGTTGCTCGCGCTCGGCCGGCTCATCCACGACCGTCATGAGGCTGATCATCACCTCGGTGAGCTCGATCGCCGCGCTCGAGCTGAGCCCCTGCGCCTCCCGCCGCGCCTGCTCGAACGCGCGGCGAGCGCCGAGCCGGTCCCCGCGGGCCAGCGCGACCGATCCGAGGTTGTTGTGGAGCAGAGAGCGCGCGAACGCACCACGATCTCCGGCGCGCCGCGAGAGATCCTCGATCAACGGGAGGCCGTCGGTCGCTGGACGCGGGTCCGTGGTGGTGGCGATCGCGTAGGCCGCGCGAGCGTACGCTTCGACGGCGAGCGCATCATCGCCCATGGCGAGCGCCGCGTGCAGCGCCTCGGTGAAGTCATCGGCCCCACGCTCCGCGCCGGCGAGCGAGAGCGCGATGCGACCGCGCGCAACCAGCGCACGCGCGATCAACGGCTCGTACGC
This sequence comes from Haliangiales bacterium, assembly GCA_038206055.1. Taxonomy (GTDB): domain Bacteria; phylum Myxococcota_A; class Polyangia; order Haliangiales; family Haliangiaceae; genus JABFXX01. Next base: position 12,175 of record JBBRBG010000179.1, on the reverse strand, counting down.
GAGCGCACGGGCCGAGGTCACCGCCGTCTCGGCATCGCGGGTCGCGTCGGCGCTCCGGCCCGCGTCGCGCTCCACGTCGACACGAGCGATCTGGTCGGCGATCTCCGCGGCCCGCGCGGCGGCCGCCGCCGGCGGTGGAGCGATCGGCGAGAGCAACCCATCATCGTCGCCGCACGCTGCGAGCTCGGGGAGGCTTCGGGCCGCGACGACAAGCCCCGACACGTCGACCAGTACGGCAGAGGTGGCCAGCTCGCCCATCCTGCGGAGCGCGGTGGTATGTCGAGCGAGGCAGGCGTCACGACGATCGAACATCGCCGTCGAGATGCTGCGAGCCTCGTGCGCGAGACAAGCAGTGCGATGAACGTCGACCCAGCGCTCCGCGTAGCCGTCGAGCGCGCCGATGATCCGCGCGGACGCCTCGGGGGCATACCCGCTGGCCAGCGCCTGCAGATGCGCGATCGCCTTTGCCCGAGGCTCCCCTCCCCAGCTCACTGCGATCAGCGCCGCACCGTTCTCGCACGGCGCCTCGGCGCGACGCGTGCGCCCCACACCAAACGCGGCGACGATCGAGCACACCGCGACCGCGCCGCCACCGATGAACGCGCGCTGTCTCCACTTCGCGGCGGGCGTCATGGCGAGAGCGCGGACCAGATCGGACATCGATCGGTAGCGGTCCTCGGCGCGGTCAGCGCTGCCGCGAGCGAGGATCGGTACGAGCCACTTGGGGACCGCTCCCCGTGCGCGCACGGCCTCGCCCAGCGCAGCGCACAACCCGTACTGGTCCACGGCGGGCGTCAGTGCGATGCCCTGGTGTTGCTCCGGCGCCATGTATCGAGGCGTCCCCGCGATCGTTGGCGCGGCCTCGTTGTCCACCGCCTCTGCGAGCCCGAAATCGAGCACGCGCACGCGCTGATCCGCGCCGAGAATCGCATTGTCGGCCTTGAAGTCGCGATGGATCAGGCCGGCATGGTGTGCCGCGGCAAGCCCTTCGCCCGCCTGCCGGTAGGCGCGGACGAGGTCGAGGAGCTTCACGTCGGGTGCGAGCTGGCGGAGCGTCTTCCCCTTGACCAGCTCCATCACGAGAAACACGCCCTCGGGCGCATCGAGCACATCGAAGATCGGGACCACGTTCGGGTGGGACAGCTTCGCGAGGGCTCGTCCCTCGTCGAGCACCCGCGCACGGGCTCGCTCGTCGCCGGCCGAGGCCAGCTTGAGCGCCACGCCGCGGTTCAGCTCGGGATCCCAGGCCGACCACACCACCCCCATCCCGCCGGCTCCGGCGCGCTCGATCACGCGGTACCGGCCGATACACAGGGCCGTGGGTTCGCCGAACAACCCCGCCTGTGCGCGGGCCCTCACCAGCTCGCGAGAGATCGGATCTGCGTCGTCGACGGCATCGCCCAAGCCGTGCGGTACCTCGCTCGCGGGAGGCTCGTCAGGCGCAGGCTCGGCGCGAGGCCGATCGGGAACGGTGGGCGCGAGCGGATCTGCCATCAGGCGAAGGCCGGTTCGAGGGTAACGGAGAACGGGCGACTCGCCTTAGCGAGCTGCGACCGCGGTCCTCGCCCATCGCTCGAGGTCCTCATCGGAGCGCATCGCAGCGGTTGGGGCACCGCTGCCCGCCATCGCCTCTCGAAGCGCCGTGCGGGCGCGGTTGAGCCGCATGCGGATCGTCACCGCCGGCACCTCGAAGATCTCGGCGAGCACCGGCGCATCGAGCTGCTCCCAGTAATGGAGCTCGACGAGCGTCTGGGTGTCGATCGGCAGCGTGCGCAGCGCAGCGAACAGGGAACGATGTTCCTCGTGACGGGCCAGCCGCGACCCAGCGCCGGTCACGATGTCGGCGATCGATGACAGAGCGGGATCGAACCTCGCGGACCGCCGGACCTCGCGAAGGTGTCGATGGAGCTCGTGGCGAGCGATCGTGAACAGGTAGGTCCGGAAGCTCGAGCGACCTTCGAACTGGTCCCGCGCCTTGACGATCGCCAGGAACGTCGACTGGATCAGATCGTCGGGCTCTCGGCACTTGTTGGAGAAGAACCGGTAGAGCGAATCGAAGTGGTGAGAGAACAGCTCGTGGCCCGCAGCCTGATCGCCGGCACGCCAGCGGTCGAGTACATCCCGGTCCGAGTCCACAGACCGTCCACGCTAGCATCGTTCCGTCAGGGATGAGCACGTTGCCACGCCGTGATCTGCGTGCGGCCCACAGCGTTCGCGGTGCTGGCCGCAAGCTCGGCCAACGCTCTCGCCCGCGGCAACGTCGCCGGATCTGTCGCCAGCACCCGCGCGAGCGAGAAGCGAGCCTCCGACAGGGAGACCGTGTCGGCGGCGGGATCGATCTGCAGCGCAGCGATAGCTGTCTGCAGGATCGCGATCGCACCCGAGCGATCGCCCACCGACGCGCGGGATTCACCGATCGATGCCTGGGCGCGGGCCACCCCTAGCTTGTCGTCGAGCTTCCCGAAGATCTCGCTCGCCTGGGTCCCGGCGGCTAGCGCCTCGGCAGGTCGGTTCGCGGCGAGCAGCACATCGGCGAGCGTGAGCGCGTAGTTTGCCACGTACGGATGCGCCGGCCCCCGAACCTGCTCGCCGAGCGTCAGCGCCCGACGCGCGTGGCCCTCGGCCTCGCGGAGGTTTCCGCGCGAGGTCTCGACGAGCGCGAGCACATGCTCTGCGGATGCGACCAGGTTGTGCTCGGGGCCAAGGATCTCGGTGATCAGCGCCAGCGCCGCGCGGGCGTGGTCGAACGCCGCGTCGTAGCGACCAAGCATGCGCTCCGCATCCGCGATATCGAACAACGTGTGGGCGTAGAGCGGGTGGTGCTCGCCGAGCACCTTGCGGTACCCCTCGAGCGATCGCTGGCTGAGGAGGAGCGCCGCCTCGAACTTTCCGGCGACGAGCAGCGAGACCGAAACGTTGATCCGGGCGATCGAGGTCCGGACGTCGTCGGGTCCGAACGCGGCCTCGCGGATCGCGAGCGCCTTGCGCGCCAGCGTCTCGGCCGCGGCGCGGTGGCCCATGTCGCCTTCCACGACCCCGAGGTTCGACGCGAGCGCGCTCTCGAGATCCGCGTCGCCGCCGATGCCCTTGATCCGCGCCGCGGCATCTTCGGCGTATTCGACGCCGCGGGCGAACTGGCTCTGTTCGTGACCTGCCAACCACACGAGCTCGACGCGCGCCCGCGCCGCCAGCTTCCGATCCTTGCCCTCGTCCGCCGCGTACCCCGCCTGTCGCATCACGTCAGCCGCGCGAGCAAACTCGGCCGTCTTGTCGAGGGCAGTGGCTTGCGCGTAGAGCGCCTCCCCGGCGAGCGGCGCATAGCCCAGGGCGAGGATCTCCGGGACCAGCACGACCAGGCCTTCGCCTTGCTCCTTGTAACGGCCTGCGAAGCCGAGCGCGATCGATCGCGAGAGCATCGAATGCAGCCTGTCGACCTCGCGACGACGGGCTGGCTCGCTCGGCAGCGCCGTCTCGGCGGCGAGGGCGGCGACATCCGCGCACGCGGTGATCCGGTCCAGTGACAGCACACCGCGTGACACCGTCGACACCATCGCCACGTCGGCGCGCGTCAACAGCCGACCGAGCTCCGACGCTTCCTCGAGAGAGTGGTCCAGGCAACGCAGGCGCAGATCGACCAGCCCCTCGCTCTGTGCCCCCGAGGACCGCGCAACGCAGGCGTCGCGATGCATCGCCGACCACTGATCGACGTACAGATCGAGCCTGCGCTCGACGGTCGCCCACGCATCCGGTGCCATCGGAGATCCCGTGCCGAGGACCGCGGTGCGCATGGCGTCGCGATCGTCGTGCCACATCGCCGCCGCGCGGTCATGGCCACCGCACGTCTGCGCGAGCTCGGGCTCGCGCCGGGCGCGGCCCAGCGTGAAGGCCGCCACGATCGCGACGATCGTCACCAGCGCGAGCCCTCCGACGGCCCTCCGACGGCGCCGGCGCGTCGACGGATCGTTCGCGATCTCGTGCAGGAGCTCGTCGATCGACGAGTAGCGATCGCCCGGAGCCTCGGCGGTGCCGCGAGAGAGAATCGGCACCATCCACGCCGGCACGTTCGCACCCAGCCCCTCGCGCAGCGCCACGCAGTACGCGTACTGATCGACGGCCGCGGTCAGCGGTAGACCGGCGCGCTGCTCGGGCGCCATGTAGCGCGGCGTACCCGCGATCTCCGACGTCGCGCTCGGCTCGTCCCCGGTCACCGCATGGGCGAGCCCGAAATCGAGCACGCGCACGCGCCCGTCCGCCCCGATGATCACGTTGTCGGGCTTGAAGTCACGGTGGATCAAGCTCGCGCGATGCGCCGCGGCGAGGCCCAGCCCTGCTTGCTGATACGCGCGGAGGATGTCGAGCGGACGCGTCGCTTCGGCGGCGAACGTGGTCATGCTGGCCCCGGTCACCAGTTCCATGACGAGGAACACGCCCTCGCGCGTCTCGAGAACATCGAAGATCGGCACGACGTTGGGATGGGACAGCCGCGCCAGCGCTCTGCCCTCGTCACGCGCACGCGCCCGCGACGCCGGCCCCTGCGACGAGGCGAGCTTCAGCGCGACGCCGCGGCCGAGCTCCGGATCCCACGCGGACCAGACCACGCCCATCGCCCCTTCACCCGCACGCTCGATCAACGTGTAGCGTCCGATCTTCACCGACGCGGCGCGGCCAAACAACGCCGCCTCGGTGCGCGAGCGCGTCACCGCTCGGTGGAGCGGATCGAGTTCGGGCGGCGCGCTGTCCAGGCCCGAGACCGTGCTCCCGGCCAACAGCCCGTCTGGATCGCTCGACGAGCCCTGCACGTGTGGGGGGGTCTCATGCCGCGGTGCCTGTGTCTACCCCCAAGAAATCGCGTGACACCTGCCCCTCATCGCTCTCCACCACCCCATGAAACAACTGCGCGCGACGCTGCTAGCCATCCCCCTCTCGCTCGTCGCAGGGTGCCTCGACCCGAACGATCCCAACGTCGACACGTACGAGGACGAGCTGCTCTCCGACCCCGGGATCCTGCCCGACGTGTCGACGACGCCGATCCCCCCGGGCTTCGGCACCTATTGCTCGGTCACCGATCCGACCAACGGCGGCTGGGTCCTCAGCGCGGTCGCCGCCGGTGATCCGTGCACCAACCTGCGCTCCTCCGTCGGACCGAAGGCCGTCGTCGCGCGCGCGGGCCTCTGGGACACCGTGGGTAGCAACAACGTGATGGTGCGCTGCGACCGTGGCGTCCTGTTCTTCGGCCGCGGCACCGGCGCGAGCGCGGTGAACTGGATCTTCAGCCGCGTGACGAGCGCGAACAAGAACTGCGTCTTCATCATCTCGCCGACCAAGCTCCCCGTGTATTCGTCACCGTTCACGGTCGCCGGAACACTGTCGATCACCGGAGGGTCGGTCTTCGGATATCACCTGAACCAGGAGGGGATTGCACCGCCGTGGGACACCGGCGAATTCGGTCGCCCCGGCGGACTCCTCGCGATGGAGGTCGACCGCACGGGTCTGCGGACGAGCATGCTCGGCTCGAATGTCACCATCAGCAATCCCTACGCGGTGCCGGAGGCCGCGTACGACTGGTCGGTCGACCAGGACACGCCGCTCCTCGCGGTAGCCGACGGCGTCATCCGCGCGTCGTACGGCCGGAACGTGCCGTCGTCGTGCGGGCCCGAGCCTCAGCAGGAGCTCTTCCTCGAGACGCAGGTCGGCACCGGCGAGTACGCCGAGCACTTCGTCGCCGCGTACCACCACATGAACCCGAGCCCGAACCTGCTGGACCCGGCCATCCTCGCGAACTGGCTGAAGTGGGGCGGCCCGATGGCGCCGAAAGGCACCGTCGTGAAGAAGGGCGATGTGATCGCGTACGTCGGTGACTCCGGTTGCTCGGGCGGCGCGCATCTCGACTTCATGGGCTTTCGCCTGACCAACCTGACCGGCGCACGGTCGTACACGTTCGCGGCGCTCCCGATGGGCGTCGCCGGCGTGAACGGCTGGCAGGGCGTGTTCGATCCGTTCGGCTGGGCCGCACCCGGTGGCGTCGATCCGCTCGCGTACAAGTTCATCGGCCTGCAGGACAACTTCAGTCCTCCCGCAGGAATCAACGGAATGGGGACGTTCAGCATCAACATGTGGGAGTCGTTCCCGTTCGCGCACCTGCCGCACAATGGAGGCGCGTCGTGGTGAGAACCCCTGGTAGAATCGGGTGTGGCGGCACGATCGGCGTCAGCTTGTCGTCCGGCACGTCGGTTGGCTGATCGACCACGAGCCTCCCGTTCTTCACCTGGACCTTCAGGGCTTGCATAGGTCGAGCTTCGCCTCTCGTCGACGCGACGGCTTTCGTTTCTCGGTCCGGTAAGGGCGGCGTCTTCGCTTTGGCGTTCGCGTTCGCCTTTCCCGCGCACCGTTCGCTCATGCGTCAGCGTTGCCGTGAGACCCGACATCATTCCCCGGGTTCGTCGGCGGAGAATGCGCGTTGCGGAACAATTCATCGCGCAACATCCGTTCCATTCGGTCAGGCTCACTGGAAGCGGACCAGAGGTTCTGGTCGCTAGCCGCGGAGCTTTTTGATCATCCCCTCGATCCGCTTGGCTCGCGTCTCGGGCCTCTTCGCGTCAGTAATCGCCCGGATGTGCTCCTTCTGGTGCGTGAACGCGAGCGCATCGAATGCCTTGCGGAGCTTTGCCTTCGCGAGCGCTTTCGCTGCATCGTCGGGGACCTCGACGACCCGGTCGGCACCATCGAGCTCGATCGTCACGGTGACGGTGTCCCCGATCTCGACGCCGAGCTCTTCCCGATTCGCCTTCGAGATTCCGATCATGTTCTGGCCGCCCATCACGGCGAGACGGAGCCGCGCGGTTCTGGACCCGATCGTCACGATCACCGGTGCGCGTTTGCCGCCGCCAAGCTCCTCGACCTGGGCGTCGGTGAGCACGAACGCGGTTGCGGGCCCTTGCGGCTCGAGCTTCTGCTTGACCTTCACCGCCGGAGGCTCGCATAGGTGGACGGAGCCCAACAATGCTCGAACCACCACCGTGCGTCGGGTGGGTTGGCTCGTCGGCGCAGCCCAGAAGCACGGTTCCCGTCGTAGCGATACGAGGCCTTTGGTGTTCCGGAGCGGCCGGAACGGAAGAGGCGTTTCCTGCGGACGCGGTCCCACCTACGGTGCGCAGCGTGAGCGTTCCACTACTGGACCGCGACGATCGTCGACCCCATCGTGCTCAGCGATCACGACGGAGACTCGCGGCTCGACCTGGTCCAGTGGAGATCTGGTCTCTACATCGGTCGAAATACGGGCTGCGTGTTCTGATCGACACGTCAGCAAACGCCGCGGGCCCGCGCACCCCTCGAATCACTGTGAGGGAGTCCACGCTGTAGCCGAACCTGCCAGGCCGGAGATGGGTGCTATGGCACTCCATGACACAAACCTGGATTCTGGTTGCCGATGGCAGCAACGCTCGCCTGTTTCAGACCGTCGATGTCGATCAGCCGTGGCGGCTCGACCGCAAGCTCGACCGCGAGCACAGCCGGGAGAACACGCACCGTAGCGACTCGCACGAAGACCGGGGAGAACACGACTTTGCACGTCTCGTCGTCAGCGAGCTCGAGAAGCTGCGCCAGGCAGGAGGATTCACACGGCTCGTGCTCGTGGCTCCGCCGAAGTTCCTCGGTCAGTTGCGTGGCGAGCTCAAGGGTCCGCTCGAGGCCTGCGTCGTCCACAGCCAGAGCGCGGAGTACACGCACATGTCCGACGCCGAGCTCGTGAAGCACGTCGACATTTCCTGAGCAGGCCAGGACGACCGGGCTCTGCTCGCACCCGCTGTTCACCTGGAACAGACGGCTGCGCCGGCGCGAAACGAACGCACCGAGGCCGCCACTTGCTTCGCGATATGCGCCAGTGCTTTCTGGTGAGCTTGGGCAAGTCCGTCGTAGCCGGACCGAGCAGGCTCGCTCGCGTGATGCGAGCACACCAGCGCGGGCGAGTTACCGGTCATCTCGTGAACCGTCGAGATGGCGTCGATCACAGCTCGCTTGCCCAGCAACGATTCGAACCGTTGCACCACGAGCTTGATCCGGTACGTGGGAGGGCCGTCCGATGTCACGCCACTGATGTCTCGCGCACCGAGGTTGCGGGTGAGCTCGTCGGAGAACGCTCGGCGGATCTCGAGCGGCAACGGCGCGATCCACGAACGCGTGTCGACAGGCGTCAGCTCGCCGGGACCTTCGCGCACGACGATCTCGGCGCGATCGACTTCCGGTGGGACGTCGACGGGCAGCACGTCGAGCTGGAGCTCGTTCGTCGCAACGGCGGGCTCCTCCGTGGGCGCCGCGACCAGCGTGTAGTAGCGGCCGGTGGCCGAGCGACAACTGACGGCCACGACCAGAGCAAGCACAGGAACAAGGAGCTTCATGGGCTCGCCTTTGGCTGGCGGCCCGGCGCTCGCCCCCGCAACAGCGATTCGGGATGGCCATGGATGTAGTCGGCGAGACCTCGCATCGCGAATGCAGCGCGCTCCAGTTGTTCGAGGGTCGTCCGTGTCGACTGCTGGAGCGGGGAGTCCGGTGCGGCGACGTTGTCGCGCAGGGACGTCAGCCCTTCGCGTAGCGCTTCCATCGCGCCTTGGGCGCGCCCGAACAACGCTTGGGCCTGGGGCACGACGTCCTGGTCGAGATGTCCGAGGAGTGTGGCCGCCGCCCGACCCGCATCGTGGACATCACTACCGATCGCATCGAAGGGAATCTTGTCGACCTTGGCGAGGATGCTGGCCACCGTATCCTGAATCTGTTCGGTGCCACCGCGTACGGTCGGGACGATCCACACCCCGTCCGAAGCGGGCGGCAACGCAGAACTGCTGCGATCTGCTGGGAACCAATCGAGCGCGATGAAGAACGACCCCGTCAGGATATTGCCCGAACGAATCTGCGCACGCAGGCCCCGCGAGACCAAGGCCTGCAGCATCTGCGGCCCGGACTTCCCGGACTTCGCGCCCTCCTCGACAAGGCTGACGTAGGCTGCACCCAGCCGCTCCGGAAACACCCTCGCGTCGACGTCGAAGAAGAACGAGTGCGTCGGGATGTCGTAACCGGGACGAACCGCGACGACATCTCCGAAGTGGAGGCCTTCGAACTCGATGTTGACGCCGACCCCGTTGCCAAGGCCCCGGATGGGTTGATGGAAGCGCATCGCCAGCGGAAACCCTCCCTCGTCGGGACTCTTGAACGCATGGCTCCGATCCTCGAACAGAGCGAACTTCGCGGCCTCCGGGGCAGGTTTGCCGACCAAATTTGGGTCGCGAGGGCCGAACGCGACGCCACCCGCGACGACGGTCGCGAGCGACTGCGTATTGACCCGAAGGCCGCTGGCATCGAGCGTCACGTCGAGGCCGCTCGCATTCCAGAACACGACGTTCGTGCTGACGAGTTGGTCGTAGGGCGCATAAACGAAGATGTCGATGTCGACGGACTTGCCATCGGGTGCAAGCTCGAGCGACGTGATGGTTCCGACCTTCGTCCGGAGAAGATAGACAGGGGACTGCGCAGCCAGCGAGCCAGCGTCACTCGCGGTCAACCGGAACCGCCTGCCCAGTTGATCGTGGGTCACGCCCGGGGGCTTTTCGAGTCCGACGAAGTTGTCCTCCTTGTCGGTGGACGTACCAACATCGAGCTGGATGAAGGCTCCCGAGAGCAGGGTTCCGAGCCCGGACACCCCTCCGACTCCGATGCGCGGGCGCTCGACCCAGAACTGCGAATCGCTGACCGCCAGGCTGGCGGCACTACGCGTCAGCTCGACGCTCGCGACGATGCGCTTCTTGTCGCTACTGATATCGACGGAGGTCACCTTGCCAACGGGAACGTTCTTGAAGCGCACCTCCGACTTGCCAGCCTCGATGCCGTCGGCGTTGTCGAACGTGATGTAGATCGTGGGCCCGATGCGCAGATAGGTCCTGATGGCGAGTGCAGCCGCGGCCACGATCGCGAGGATCGGGATGATCCAGACGACCGACGGACGCCCTCGCTTGCGGGTGTGAACCACGGGTACCGGGAACTCGTTGTCATTCGCGTCCATGTGCGCTCCTCGGTCGTGCGCCATCCCAGATCGCTCGCGGATCAAAGGAGGCAGATGCGAGCATGGTCATGAGGACCACGCCGGCAAACGGAATCACTGCGGGTCCAGGCTCGACGTTGGCGAATCGTCCCAGCTGGACGACCGCGGCGAGCAACGCGACCACGAAGACGTCGAGCATGGACCAGTGCCCGACGAGCTCGAGCACCCGGTAGAGCTTCGTACGGCCGCGCGGATGCCAGGTCGAGTGACGCGCCGAGGTCAACAGCAGCGCCCCCAGCGCGCCGAGCTTGAGCATCGGCACCAGAACACTCGCGGAGAACACGAGCACGGCGAGCATCCACGACCCTTCGCTCCACAAGAACGCGATGCCGGAGAGGATCGTGTCCGAGCGGTGGAGCGGGAACTGCTCGGTCACCATCATCGGTAGCGTGTTCGCGGGCACGTACAGCGCGGCCGCAGCGATCAAGAAGGCCAGGGGACGCGCGAGCGTGTTGGGCTTCCGACGCTCGATCCGCTCCCCGCACCGCGGGCACGTGCCAGTGACGGAGCCCTGCGCGCGCATCACGAGCTCGCAGCTCTCGCAGGCAACGAGCCCGATGTCGATCGCTCGCGTCACGCGCGCACCTCATCGGCGCGCCGCCACAGGGCCTCGGTATCAAACGATCCGAGCGACGCGAGCGCAAAGGTCATCACGACAATTCCGAAGCATCCCCACCCTGGTACGGTCTCCGCGAGTGCGGCGAGCTTGACGACGGCGACGACGACGCCGAGCAAGAACACCTCGACCATCCGCCACGGGCGCATGATGCGGATCGCGCGCATGATCAACGAGAAGCCGAGCGGCCGGGTGCGTGCGCAGAGCGGCACCAGCACCCAGAGCAAGAGCAGGATCTCGATGAGCGGCGCGATGATGAGGCTGATGACCAGGGCCGCGGCGACGAGCGGGAGCTCTTGATTGTACGAAGCGACGATCGCCCCCCACAAGGTTGCTTCGATCTTGTGGCCGCTGGCGGACAACGTGATGAGGGGAAATCCATTCGCGATCACGAATGCGACCGTCGCGGTGAGCGTGACCGCGAGCATCGCGCCCAGATCGGCATTCGCATGATAGAGCGGGGAGTTGCACTCCACGCAGCGCGCCGTCGCGCGTCCCACGACGGTGGAACGGCGATGGACGGTGTCGCAGTACCTGCAGATCGCGAGCTCACTCATCTCGACCGCTGCTGTGCCCCGGTGGGCCCACCGGCACAGTAGGCGAGCCCGGCCGCACGATCGCCCCCGAAGTGGGACGAACGCGAGGCTAAAAGGCACATCCCGGGCCCTCCGTGCACCCCGCGTACCAGCTCACGCTGGCGTTCAGGCTCCAGAGGTCGGCAGGCAGATCGTGAAGGTGGTCCCGATCCCGAGCTCGGTACGAACATCGATCGTCCCGCCGTGCTTGTCCACGATCGAGGAGCGGCAGATCGCCAGACCCTGGCCGGTGCCCAAGCCGACGGGCTTGGAGGTGAAGAACGGCTCGAAGATCTTGTCGAGGAGGTCGGCGGGGATCCCATTGCCGGTGTCACCGATCGAGATCCGGACCGCATCCGCGCTGGCCCACGTCTTGATGCGAATGAGACCGCGGGTCCCGGTGTCCTTGACGACGCTGCCGATCGCCTGGGCCGCGTTGACGATGAGGTTCAAGATCACCTGATTCAGCTCACCGGGGTGACACAGCAGCGGAGGAAGCGTTCCGAGGTCAACCGCGACGTCAGCTACGTACTTGGTCTGGCTGTTCGAGAGGACCAGCGTGGACTCGACCGCCTTGTTGACATCGATCAAGGCCTTGTCCTTGCGGTGGGGATACGCAAATTCCTTCGTCGCAGCGACGATGTTGGCGATCCGCGCAAGCCCGTCGAGCGCGAGCACTGCCGAGCTCGCCAGGTTGTCACGCAGGTACGTGAGGTCGTGCTCGGCATCGATGCGCGACGTCTGCACGATCGCGTCGGCCGCTGCGAGCTTGCCGCCGCCGAGCTCGCTCACGATCCGCCGGTAATCGTCGAGGGCGCCGGTCAGCTGCTCGACGCCCTCGCCGAGGAAGCGGCAGCTGTCGCTGACGAACTGGACGGGCGTGTTGATCTCGTGGGC
>JBBRBG010000178.1:0-18732 GCA_038206055.1 Haliangiales bacterium | reverse complement strand
ACTGCTCGCGGATCTCGCCGGCGCGCTCGCGACGATCCACGCCGGCGGCCTGGTCCACGGCGATGTCGCCCCACAGAACGTCCTGCTCGCGGGGGAAGATCGCGCCGTCCTCGTCGATCTCGGCCTCGCGTCCGGAACCGGCGCGCGCGGCACGCCAGCGTACATGGCACCCGAGGCGCTCGCCGGTCGCGTCGAGCCGCGGAGCGATCTGTATGGGCTTGGCGTGACGCTGATCCGGATCGTGACCGGGAAGCCGCTGTTCGAGGGCGCGACGCTCGGCGAGCTCGCGCAGCGGATCCTCAACGGCGCGGCGGCGCGCCCGCTGCCGGGTGTGCCCGCGCCACTCGCGGATCTGATCTACCGCCTGGTCGCGCGCGATCCGGATGCGCGGCCGGCCTCCGCGCTCGCGGTGCTCGACGAGCTCGATCAGCTCGCGCCCGCGATCGCGCCGGGCTCCACACGGCGCGCGCGCCCCAAGGTCGGTCCTCCGCCCGCGCCGGCGACCTGGATCGGCGCTGCGCCGGTGATCGAAGCGATCGGTCGCGCGCTCGCGGGCGATGGCGTCGCGGTGATCGCGGTGGTTGGCGTCGCCGCGGCGGGTGGTCGCCAGCTCGTCGACGCGGCCGCGCGGCGCTGGCAACTCGCACAGGTGGCGCGTCAGCGTTCGGGCGCCGCGCTGAGCGGTTCGCTCGACGAGCTCGCGACGGCGTTCCAGATCGCCACCACTGCGAGCGCCGCGAGCTGGATCGAGCGCGTCGCGCGTGCGGCCCGCCGAGCACCGGAGCTCGTGACGGTGGAGCTCGGCGACGATCCCCGCGCCGCCGACCTGCTCGCCGCCCTCGTGCGTGCGCCGGGGGAGAGACCGGTGATCGCGATCGTCGATCGTGCGCCCGTACCGCGCGCCGGCCTGGCGATCCAGGCGGCCCCGCTCCTCGAGGACGACGGCATCGCCGCGCTCGCGACGACGATGCTCGGCACCGCGCCGGCAAAGGCGTGGGTGCACGCGCTGCGCACTGCGAGCGGTGGCCTGCCGCTGACGGCGATCGAGCTGCTGCGGTCGATCGTCGGCGAGAAGGATCCATCAGGCGTCGACTGGTCCGCGCGGGCCACCAGTGGCAGCGCGGACCTACGCGCGAAGCAGCTTCGTGCGCTCGGCACTGGACCGAAGCGAGTCGCCAGCGCGATCGCGGCGTGGGGTGGCCGCGCGAGGATCGACCGCGTGCTGGCCGCTGCGCGCGCCGATGCGGGCAAGACCACGATCGGGCTCGCCGATGTCGCCGAGCTCGAGCGTGCGGGGCTCGTGCGCCGCCGCGGCGAGGAGCTCGCGATCGAGCGCGCCACGCTCGATGCGATCGACGCTGTCACCGGCGCCGGTGGGCTTGCCAGCGTTGCGGCCGCCGCACTCGCCGCGCTCGAGCTCCCGCCGGGCGCCGCACCGATCTGGATCGCGCCGCTGCTCGAGCGGGCACCGCTCGATGCAGCGCGCGCCGAGCTCGCGTGCCTCGTCGCAGATCAGCTTCTCGCCCGCGGCCGCGCCGAGCACGCCCTCGGGCTCGCGCGCAAGGCGATCGCGGCGTCGCCTGCACGCGCGGGTCTGCTGGCTGCGCGCGCCGCCGCAGCAGCGGGCGCGCACCGTGATGCGACCGCGCTGGCGCGTCAGGCCGCTGCCGCCGGCGCGGACCCCGTCGCCGCCGAGCTCGTGATCGCGCGCGCCGCGCAGCGCGCCGGCGAGCTCGACGCGGCCGAGACGACGCTCGCCGCGATCCATCGCGCCCATCCGGATCACGCTGAAGCCGCGGGCACGTACGCACGCCTGCTCGTCACGCGCTCGCGCTACGCCGAGGCGCGGGTGATCGCAATGGCCGGGCCCCTGGTCGGCCTCCGTGCGGAGGCGGCGGGGCTCGCCGCGTTCTATCTCGGCGAGCTCGACGAGGCCGATGCCGCGTTCGCCGCGCTCGAGCTCGGCGCCGGGGCCGCAAACGACACCGCCACCGTCGGCCGCGCGAGCTCGTTGCGCGGCATGGTCGCCCAGCAGCGCGGGCAGCTCGGGCTCGCGAGCGATCGCTATCGCGAGGCCGCGCGTCGCCTCGGCGAGGTCGGCGAGCTGCACGCCGCGGCTGTCGCGGAGCTCAATCTCGGCACCGTGCTGTCGGAGCGTGGTCGCGCGAGCGAGGCCCTGCCCCGCCTCGCCGCCGCGGGTCGCGTGTTCGCGGATCTCGGCGCCACCACCGAGCTGTGCGCCGCCGAGCTCAACCGCGGCAACGCGCTCCTCGCCGTGGGGCAGATCGACGATGCGCGGCTCGCCGCGGAGGCCGCACTGTCGCGCGCCGAGGGCGCTCCACACCTGCGCGCGTTCGCTCTGCTCGTGCTCGGCGACGCACGCCGCCGGCTCGGCGACGAAGGCGGCGCGGCCCGCAGCTATCGCGAGGCGCTCGCGATCGGCGCCGAGCGCGGTGACTCGCACGCCCAGATCAGCGCGCACGTCGCGCTCGCCGAGGCGGGGCACCGCGATGGGGACGGCGTCGATGTCGAGGCGCTGTGCGCGAGCGACGACGACCGTGATCGATGGACGCTGGCGCGGGGCAAGCTCGCACTCGCCGGCGAGGTCCCCCCCGAAGCCGCGGCCGCGCTCGCGGCTGCCTGCGCCGAGGTCGCCGCACGGGCCGCCGACGCCGATCGGCTCGAGCGCTCGTTCCGTGCCCACGCTGTCGCCGCGGCGCTCGCGCAACGCGCCCGCGACATGGCGCTCGCGACCATCGAGACCGAACGCGCCCGCGCCGCGCACGCCGCGATCTCCCTTGCCACGGCGCCCGCGTTCCGCGCCGCGCTCGAGTCCGATCCAGATCTCTCACGGCTCCCCGGCGCAGCGCCCCCCGCGCGCGAGCGCGATGCGGGCGGCGGCGCGGATCACGGTCACCTGCGCCGGCTGCTCACGCTGTCGCGCCGGCTCAACACCGAGGCGAGCGTCACCCGCATCCTCGACGACGTCATCGACACCGCGATCGAGCTGACCCAGGCCGAGCGCGGGTTCTTGCTGCTGCGCCAGCCCGATGGCGAGCTCGCCGCCGTGGTCGCGCGCAACTTCTCCGCCGGTGATCTCGCGGTCTCGGGCCCCACCACGGTCAGCCGCTCGATCGCGGAGCGCGCAGCGCAGACCGGAGAAGCAGTGCTCACCGTCGACGCCGGCATCGATGAACGATTCGGCATGGCGGCGTCGGTCGCCGCGCTCCGCCTGCGCTCCGTGCTGGCCGTCCCGCTGCGCCAGCGCGGCGCCATCACCGGCTGCATCTACGTCGACCATCGCCTGCGCGGCGGTGCGTTCGACGAAGGCGCCGCCGGCGTCCTCGGCGAGCTCGCAGACATCGCGGCGATCGCGATCGAGAATGCGCGCCTCACCGACGGCCTCAAGGCCACCACGCGCGCCGTCGACGAGCTCAACGGTCGGCTCTCCGCCGAGCTCGCGGATCGCGATGCCGAGCTCGTGCGCGTCAAGGCCGACCTTCCCGATCGCGATCGCCTGCGCAATCGCTACGAGCGCATCGTCGGCCGTTCCCCTGCGATCGTGAAGATGCTCGACGTCATCGATCGCGCGGCTTCGACCTCGCTGCCCGTCGTGATCGCTGGCGAGAGCGGCACCGGAAAGGAGCTGGTCGCGCGCGCGCTCCACGACTCCGGACCTCGCAAGGCGGGCCCGTTCGTGGCGATCAACTGCAGCGCTGTCCCCGAGCCACTGCTCGAAAGCGAGCTGTTCGGGCACGTGCGCGGCGCGTTCACCGGCGCCGACCGCGATCGCCGCGGGCTGTTCGAGGTCGCCGACGGCGGCACGCTGTTCCTCGACGAGATCGCCGACACCAGCCCGGGGATGCAGGCCAAGCTCCTGCGCGTCCTCCAGGACGGCATGATCCGCCGAGTCGGCGATACGCAGACCCACAAGGTCGACGTCCGCGTGATCGCCGCGAGCCAGCACACCCTCGCCGAGCTCGCCGCCGCCGGCCGGTTCCGCGAAGATCTTCGGTTTCGCCTCGAGGTCATCCTGATCCCCGTTCCCCCGCTCCGCGATCGCGACGGCGATATTCCGATCCTCGTCGAGCACCTCCTCGCCGCCCTCGCCCCCGGCAAGCCGGCACCGCGCCTCACGCGCAACGCCCTCCGCGCTCTCTCGCAGCACCGGTGGCCCGGCAACGTGCGCGAGCTGGAGAACGCGCTCGCGCGCGGCATGGCCATGGGCGGCGAAGTGATCGACATCGGCGACCTGCCCGAGCAGATCGCCGCCATCGCCTCACGGCCCGAGCCAGCGAAGCCCGCGATCGGGGACGACCTGCGACTCAAGCCCGCGATCACGGCCACGGAGCAGTCCTACATCTCCGCCGCCATGACGCGTGCGAAGAACAACCAAACGGTTGCGGCGCGCCTTCTTGGTCTCTCGCGCTTCGGCCTGCAGAAGAAGCTGCGTCGCCTGGCGGGCGAGGAAGCCGAAGAAGAGGACTAGCGGAACCGGCCGCCACGCCGCCATCGTCGCCATCGCCGCCATCCATTTGTTCGCCGGCACTACCGTGCGGATTTTGGCCGCCAAGCCGCCAAGAGCGCCAAGGATCTGGAGGTCCCGTCGCGGATGTTGCGGAGAACGCCAGTGTCCTGCCCGAGGTACGCGTTGCCTCGCGCGCACTTTGGCGCGCTCGCTTTAAAGCCGACCCGCGGCAGTCGGTGCAGACCGGGTACATGGGTGACGAATCTGACCGCCGGTCTAAAACGTCACCCATATTCCCGGTTGCACAACCGCGGCGACCCGCGGCCATACCGGCGGAGGCCGGTCATGTGCTTGCGCGCAAAAGTGCGCGCAAGCGTTCGGCGTACCCCGGGCAGGATTCCTCGCGTTCTCCGCGAACATCCGCGACGGGACCTCCAGATCCTTGGCGCTCTTGGCGGCTTGGCGGCCAAAATCCGCACGGTAGTGCCGGCGAACAAATGGATGGCGGCGATGGCGGCGATGGCGGCGATGGCGGCGATGGCGGCGATGGCGCCTTGGCGGCTAGCGCCGGTAGCGGCGCAGCGCGGTCTGCGCCAGTCGTTCGATGAGCTGGACGTAGCTCATGCCCGCCACGGCGGCGGAGCGCACCACGCCGGCGTCGGGCGAGATATCCGGGTTCGGATTCACATCGATCACCCAGGGCTGACCGGCCTTGTCGACGCGAAGATCGACGCGCGCGTAGTCGCGCAGCCCGTGTGCGTCCCAGGCGTCGCGCGCGACCTGTTCGCACGCGGCGACGAGCGTGGGGTTCGCGTCGCGCAGGCGGACCGGCTTGGTGCCCGCGTAGTCGACGTGGCTCTCTTCCCACTTGGCGGCGTAGCTGACGATTCGCGGCCGGCCCGCGGGCATCGCACCGAAATCGATCTCGTGGAGCGGCAGTACCTCGAGGTCGGCGCCGTTGCCGATCAGCGTCACGTTGATCTCGCGACCATCGATGTAGCGCTCGGC
The DNA here is from genome assembly GCA_038206055.1 of Haliangiales bacterium. Taxonomy (GTDB): domain Bacteria; phylum Myxococcota_A; class Polyangia; order Haliangiales; family Haliangiaceae; genus JABFXX01. The sequence goes on along the minus strand of JBBRBG010000178.1, from coordinate 13,256 downwards.
GAGTACGGGCTGGTCGAACTCCGTGATCAGCGCGGCGGCGCGGTCGCGCAGTGCGGGAAGCGTGCGGACGAGGTTCTCCTCGGTGATGCCGACGGAGGCGTCTTCGTGCGCGAGCTTGAGGAACCAGGGGTAGTCGAGCTCCGCGAGCGTGGGGTCGCCGAGGTCGGCGAGCGTCGACAGGAAGCGGTGTGGCGGCGTAGGGATGCCGCGGCCGAGGAGGATGTCCTTGCTCCGCCGCTTGTGCAGGCACGCGGCGAGCGCTGGGAGGTCGGCGCCGGTGTACGGCAGCTCGAACAGATCGAGCAGGCCCGCGAACGTGGGCTCGTTGCGCGGATCGCCGGCCATCGACTCGCAGAGGTTGAACACCAGATCGGGTTTGCGGGCGTGCAGCTTCGGGAGCAGATCGAACACCTCGCGCCCCTGGAGGCCCACGAGCTCGGCGGCAGAGCCCGAGGCGGTCAGTGCCTGCTGGATCGCGAGCGCGGAGGACTGCACGGAGGCGGCATCGATGCTGGGATCCTCGTCGTAATCGCTGTTGTAGAGGACGATGATCCGCGACGGCGCCATACCAGGGGCCAGTTAACCATCTGCGGCGAGCGCTGTCACCACGCGAGGACCCACGTCGACCGCCACACTCTCGACGCTGATCGGGGCGCCGCGCAGCGCGCTGAGCGAGACCTGAGGCGTCGCAAGTCCGCACGGGCGAATCCGCGCCCAGTCCTCGCGCGGTGTCGCGACGTCGAGTGCGAACCCGTGGACGCTGACGCCGCGCGCGACATGGATGCCACACGCCGCGAGCTTCGCGCCGTCCTTCCACACACCAGCCGGGTCGCGTTGCCACGCGGCGCCGGGTGCACCAAGCGCGGTTGATGCATCGATGATCGCGCTCGCCACTCGCTCGAGAAAATCGACGACGCCGTGGCGCAGCCTCACGATCGGATAGATCATCAGCTGACCGGGGCCGTGATAGGTGACGTCACCCCCGCGCTCGATCGGCTCGATCGCGACGTCACCGGGCGCGAGGATGTTCGCGCGATCCGCAGAGCGACCGAGGGTGATCACCGGCGGGTGCTCGCACATGAGCACCACGCCTTCAGCGCCGGCCCAGATCCGCTCGCGCGCTGCGAGCTGATCCGCGAGCACGCGCCGGTAGGCGGCGCGCCCGAGCCAGTGCCAGGTGAGCATCAGCCCGCGAGCAGCTCGTCGAGGAGCTGGTCGTCGACGAAGTGCAGCGGCGCGGCCGAGCTGACCACGCCGACTCCGGTCGCGATCAACGCGGCGACGAGCTGGTCACCGCAGACCACCGCGATCGACCGACCCGCACGCTCGAGCTCCCTCTCCGCGTCCTCCGAGAGCTCGGGCGCCGAGAACAGAATGCCCGCGACGAGGTTCTTCGCCTCGACGCCGACGCGCAGCTCGCCGATGCCACGACGATCGATCGGCTCGCTGCCGGATCGCGCGCTGATCAACACCGTGCGGCCGATGCCCGGCGCGGTGGCCGAGGCGTAGCTGATGCCGCCGAGGCGCTTTACCCACGAGACGTCCTTGTAGCCCGCGGCGACAAGGTACGCGTGGATCAACCGCTCGAAGCCGGCGGCGCTCGCCTTCATGATCCGCTGCGCGAGTGCGCGGTGCGTGGCACCGGCAAGACGCGAGAGCGCCGAGGCCATCCCGGCCTCCGCCTCTGCCGTCTGGCTCATCGACACGGGACCCGGCGCGAACAGATCGCGGCCGCGGTAGACGATGCGTGGACGCAGACCGAGCGTGCGGTAGCTGCGCTCGTCGCCGAGGAGCTCGGCCTTGAGCTGCGGCGCGAGCTGATCGGGATCGGTCTCGACCAAGTTGCGCTTGCGCATCATCGCGGCGAGCTGGCGCACCGGCAGCGGTTGACCATTGCGGAGCTGCGCGAACACCGTCGCCGCGGCATCGCCGAGCGGCGTGCCCACGCGGGCCAGCGGATCGTCCACGCCGCCCATCACCTGAACGGGGGGCTGGAGCGGGCGCGGCTGCTGGTCGGGGCGCGGCTGGAACTGGAACTGACGCTGCTCACCGTTGCCACCACTACCGCCGCGCTGCTCGCCGCCACCACCACCACCACCAGCACCTGCGTGTTGTTGCGGCGGGCGCTGCTCGCCACCACCGCCGGAAGCGCCGCTGCCACCACGCTGCTCGCGGCGCTGCTGGCGCTGTTGCTCGCGATCCTCGCGGCGGCTGCGCCGACCATCGCGGCGATTCTGCCACTGCGCCTTGCGCTCGTCGCGCGCGTTGATCTCGGGCATCATTGGCCGATCTTCGTCGGCGGTCTTCTTGTCGGAATATTCCGCGTGTGCGGTGGCGGGCTTCGCGAGGTCATCGCCGTAGATCGCCTGGAGCTCCTGCTCCTCGGGCGTCATCTCCGGTAGATCCCCATCGTCCCCGAGCGCGCTGATCGGCGTCTCCGCGATGATCTGTGCGTCCTCGATGGCGGTCACGTCCTGAACGTCGATCGCGACGGTCTCCGGGGCCTCCACGACCTCCGCGGCAGGGGCCTTCTTGGCCGGCTTCCTGGCCCCGTTGGGCTTTGGAGGGCCCTTCTTGACCGCCTGGACGGGCTTCTTGTCCGGAGCCGCCTTCTTCGGCGCGGGCTTCTTCGCGGGCGCGCCTTTTTTCGACGCGGACTTCTTGCCGCCGTCGGGGGTCTCGGTCTGTGCGGGGGTCTTTGCCATCGGGGGCCCTACGTACCTTGCGGCCGAAAGGCCGTCAAGGAGCCGGAAATTTGCCCTCTCGGCACGACGCCCGTAGCGTCGGAATGACGACGGGAGGGCTGAGCGTTCTCGTCGATAGGAACAAGGAGAGACGTCATGCAGTCCCGCAAGATCGGTGTGTTGCTCGGTGGTCTGTCGAGCGAGCGCGAGGTGTCCCTGCGCACGGGGGAGGCAGTGCTCGCTGCCCTCCAGGAGCGCGGTCACGACGTGATCCCGATCTATGTGGATCGCGACATCGATGTGGCGCTCCGGCAGGAGAAGATCGACGTCGCCTTCATCGCCCTCCACGGTCGCTGGGGTGAGGACGGCAGCGTCCAGGGTATGCTCGAGATGCTCGGCATCCCGTATACCGGCAGCGATGTGCTCGCGTCGGCGCTGGCGATGCACAAGGGCAAGGCGAAGGAGATGTTCCGCCTCCATAACCTGCCGACTCCCGCGTACTACTCGCTGACCGCCAGCGAGACCAGCGACCTCGAAGGCGCGCACGGCGATTTCGGCTTCCCGTGCGTGGTCAAGCCGATCCGCGAGGGCAGCTCCGTCGGTGTCACCATCTGCGCCTCGATGGAGGAGCTCGCGCCGGCGGTCGAGAAGGCGTTGTGCTTCGACGACGAGATCCTCGTCGAGCGGTTCATCATCGGCAAGGAAGTCTCGGTCGCGATCGTCGAGGACCGTGCGATCGGCGCCGTCGAGATCGCGCCGCGCGCCGGATTCTACGACTACGCGAACAAGTACACCAAGGGCGCCACCGAGTACTTCGTGCCCCCGCGCCTGTCACCGGAGCGCTACCGCGGCGTGCTCGCCCAGGCGCAGCGCGCGCACCTCGCGCTCGGCTGTCGCGGCACGACGCGCGTCGACATGATGGTCTCGGACTCGGGCAACGAGTTCATTCTCGAGGTCAACACGGTCCCGGGTCTGACCCCGACGAGCTTGCTCCCGAAGATCGCGGAGGCAGCCGGGATGTCGTTCGGCGAGCTGTGCGAGAGCATGCTGAACGGCGCGACGCTCGCGACCCGCCGCGGCAACGGCGAGCGCCGGATCCTCCAGCGTTCGTACGTCGGCGACGATCGCCGCGACGAGCCGCAGCCGGGGCTCGACCACCACTGATGTTCTGGTTTCCGGCACCGCGCGACCGTCGAATCCTGATCGTGACCACCGTGGTCGCGGCCGCTGTGCCGATCGGCGCGCAGATGCTCGTGCACGCGAGGACCGACGAGCTCGCGGAGCACCTCGGTGCCGCCGGTGGCGTGACCGCGCGCGTTGGCGGCATCGATGCCGACCTGACGGGCTCGATCCGCCTCACCGACGTTGCCCTCGGCGACGTGATCGCCGCCGATGCAATCGAGGCGTCGGTCGCCCTGGACTCCTTGCTCGCCGGAGAGTTTCACGCGGACGAGATCCGCGTCGAACGACCGCGGGTGACCATCGCGGCTTCGCCCGATGGCGACTCTGATCTCTCTCGCCTCGCGCGCCGCATGCTCGGCCGCGCCCGCGCACCTAACGGTTCCGGAGGTCGGCTGCGTCGGATCGTGGTCAGCGCGGGCTCGCTGACTGCGAAGATCGCCGGCATCGGCGAGCTGTCGGCCGACGGTGTGGAGCTCGTGCCAGATGCGGGCGGCGTCCGCGTGATCACCGGCGCCGTGCACGCGCACGGCACCGCGGGGCCGATCGATGTGGCGCTCGCGTTCTCGCGCAGCGCCGCCGAGCTGTCGCTGCCGCAGATGAAGTTCCAGCGCGTGCTCGCCGTCGGCGGCACGGGCACCGTCACCGCCGCGGGTCGCTCGCTCGAGCTGCGGGAGGTCGCCGCCGGGCGCCTCGCGGCGACCGGCTCGCTCGAGGTGCATGCGGCGATCGACGACGGTGGCATCCCGCGCCCGATCGCACTCGAGCTTTCGCCCAAGGATCTTACCGTCACCGTGCGCGGCGATCGCATCCCGCTCCGAGCGCTCGGCGCCGTCGCGCCACACGGCCTCGACCTCGAGACCGCGCGCGCCACCGGCTCCGTCAATCTCAAGATGAATGGCAAGACACTCGAGCTCGTCGCCGATGGCGCGTTCGACGGCATCATCGTCGACCACAAGGCGATCGCCGGTGAGCCGATGCCGATCGGCGCCGCCTTCAGGGCCACACTCGCCGTGTCGCCCGATGCGATCACCGTGACCGAGCTCGGCGTCGAGGTCGGTGCGATCAAGGCAAAGCTGTCCGGATGGCTGCGCCGCGGTGCGCCGACCTCGGGGCAGATCGACGTCGCCGTAGCGTCAGCGCCGTGTGCCGATCAGCTCGCCGCGTTGCCCGTTCAAGTTCGCGGCCCCCTCGACGGCATGGTGCTCGAGGGCAACCTCGGAGGCAGCGCGCGCCTGTCGATCGATCTCGCGGCGCCGATCGGCGATGGCACCACGCTGACCACGCAGCTCGCCGGCGATTGCCGCGCGGTCTCCGAGCCGCCGGCCGCGAACGTCGCGTCGCTGACGGTCGCGAGCGACCACCAGTATGCGGACGGCTCGCACGGCAAGGTCGGGCCCGGCGAGGCGAACTGGTACAACTACGACCGAATTCCGCCGCGCGTGCGCAGTGCGTTCGTCTCCGCCGAGGACGGCAGGTTCTGGGAGCACAACGGCTTCGACCTCCAGCAGATCGCGCGCAGCCTGGAGATCGATCTGCGCGAGCACCGCCTCGCTCGCGGCGGCTCGACGATCAGCCAGCAGCTCGTCAAGAACGCGTTCCTCAGCTACCGTCGAACGTTCGACCGCAAGGTCCAGGAGGCGATCCTGACGTGGCGGCTCGAAGCCAAGCTCGAGAAGAAGCAGATCCTCACCCGATACCTCAACATCATCGAGCTCGGTCCGCACGTGTTCGGCGTTGGCGCAGCCGCGAAGTACTGGTTCAACGCCTCGCCGCGCGACCTCACGGTGCGCCAGGGGGCGTTCCTCGCCGCGATGACCTCGGAGCCCGGCTCGATGAGCCGCCGCGTGCGAAAGGCCGGTGGGCTCGATTCGACGTCGACCGATCGCGTGAATACGATCCTCCGCGCGATGTACCGCGACGCCGTGATCAGCACCGAGGACTACGACCTCGCGATCCGCCAGGGCATGGCGTTCGCAGCGACCGCCGTTCGCGCGGACCGCTAGGTAGATCGATCAGCCGCGTGCGCGCGATGATTCGCTCGCGAACAGCCCGCGGATCAGATCGTAGAAGCCCTCGGGCGCGAGGAACATCATCTCGACGTAGCCGAGTGTTATGCGATCCCCGGAGGCCAGCACGCGCGCCACGCCGGGCTCGATCGGATCGTTGTTGACCTGCGTGCCCGCCGACGAGTCGGCGTCGGAGATCTGCCATGTGCCGTCGACCTCTTCGAACCACGCGTGGCGCTTGCTCACCGAGGCATCATCGAGCAGCACGTCGCAGGTGATGGCCACGCCGATGGTGACGCGATCGTTGTCGACATCCCGCGGCACGACCGGCGCCACCTTCATCGACTCGTGCAGCGCCTCGCGCGGGCGTTCCAGCACGAGCCGGTCCGAGGTCAGGTCGTCGCGCTTCTCGGGATCGAGCGAATGCAGCTCGCCCGTGGCGTGCACGAGGAACGGGTATGGATGCTGCGAGAGGAAATGCTCGCGTCGGAGGCTGGCGGCCTTGTCGTAGGTATCGATGGGCTGCAGCGTCGTCGGCATTCTGCTCCCCATCCCCGCCCGCGCTAGACGCCAAGGAACAGGCGGTTTCCGAAGTTCCGCTCGAGCTCGGCCTGGAAGATCTTCTGCGCGGCACTGTCGATGTCGTACGCGACGCGCTTGAACTCGAATGTGCGCTCGTCGGTGTCGTAGATCGTGTAGCTCGCGCGGTTGTCATAGTCGCGCGGCTGACCGACGGACCCAACCGAGATGATGTAGCGGTGCTCGGGGCGGATCACGAACTTCGTCGCGACGACCTCGAACACTTCTTCACGCGTGAGCGCGAACGACTTGCACAGGTGCGAGTGACCGATGAACGTGACCGAGCCGAGGTCGTCCCAGATCTCGAGGCAGCGCGTGGCCTGCTCGACCGAGAAGATGTACTCGAACTCTTCGAGGTTGATCGGCGAGCCGTGGCAGAACGTGACGTCGCCCTCGCGGACCTCGTACGGCAGGTTCTTCAACCAGGCCATGTTCTCGGTGGAGAGCTGGCGGGCGTGGAGGTCGAGCGCCTGGCGGGCCGCGTCGTAGTAGTACGAGTAGTCCATCCGGCCGGCTACCGCGGCGTCGTGGTTCCCGAGGATGGTGAACGCTGCGAGCTTGCGGATCAGGTCGCAGCACTCGTTCGGCGAGGCACCGTAGCCGACCACGTCACCGATACAGACGTACTTATCGATGCGCTCCGATTTGAACGCGTCCGTGACCGCGGTCATCGCCTCGATGTTCGCGTGGACGTCCGAGAAGATGCCGATCCGCATTACGACCCTCGCATCATACCCGAACTTATCGGTGTTCGGGTGCCGGGATGTCAGGGCTTTGGCGCCGCCGCAAGGACCTTGCGCGCCGCCTCGCGCGCCATCGGGTACTCGCTTTCGAGCGCCGGCCGGATCGCGTCCCAGTCGCCATCGCGGGCGAGGAGGAGCACCTGAACCACCGGATTGTCGTCCGCTTTGACGTGCTTCCGGAGCACCTTCCGCAGCGGATCGTCCACCCACGGAGCCATCCGCTCCGCGGCCCGCTCGGCTCCGTCGAGGTCGTAGTACGACGTACTGGAGCTGGTGAATTGGCGGTGGAGCATCTTGGTCGCTGCGAATCGCACCTCCGGCGTGTCGGCGAACCGGGCCCAGCCGAACACACTGTCGGTGTCGGCGGCGAGGAAGCGCAGCACCATGTGCGTGCGACGCTCTCCGCTGAGGCGCTCGATGTGCGATCGCGGCGGCCCGTAGATGTAGTGGCGCCGACCTCCGCCCGTCAGCGCGAAGTCGTCACACACGGGATCCGGTGCGATCCTCAGGTGGTCCGCGATGGCCCAGCCGGCACGCAGCAGCACGAGCGCCAGGCGCACGCCCGCCCCCGCCTGCGTCCGCAGAGAGGCGAGCACTGGCTCCGCGCCGTGGCGATCTACCATCGCAGCGCTGAACGGCCGGAGCAGCGAACGGTTGGACTCGTAGCGCGCGCGGACCAGTCCGTTCCGCGCATCGAAGCAGGCGCGGATCTCGCGGCCATCCGGGTGCCACGCGTTGACGTCGCCCTGGTTGAGATCGTTGTCCCCATCGTGGCCGTGTGACCACGTGGCATAGCCCGCGGCACGAACGAGCTGCTCGTAGGCGCGCACGAGATCGTCGACGGTGCCCGCGTGATAGCGATAGATGGTCCCAGGCGCGTTGTAGTCATCGGCATCCGCGGGCGGTGGTGCGAGGCCCGGGGCGAGCGGGATCGCGAACTCCGCGAGCTCCTCGTCGTGATCGGACTCGGCGAAGCCCATCGCCTCGATGATCGCGACAAAGCCCGCGGCCGGAATCTCGCCGGCCAGCTCACGGGCGAGGCCCATCGTCTCCGGCACGCCGGTCTCCGCCCAGGTCATCCAGCGGTCATAGATCGCCGCGTGCGCGCCGGTGGGAATCGCGCGCGGAATGCCGGCGAACCGACGGAGGGCGGCGTCCTTCTCGGGAAGGCCAAGGGCGGTCGCGAAGGCTGCGACATCCGGCGGCGTGGCTGCGCCGAGCATCTCGCGGAGCGCATCGAGCTGCGCCGCGGTCAGCACGGGCGCCGTACCCGGGCGCTCGTCGGGAGGCGCGCCGAAGGTTGCGACCAACACGCGGCGCCGTGCGAACGCCGCCGCATCTCCAGAGAACCACGGGCTGGTGAGCCGAACGGCGGCATCGGCGCCGAGCACTGCGACAACGCGCGGATCGGGGCTCTGCCCGAGCGAGCTCGCGATCGCCGCGGCGAGGCGCTCCTCGGCGGAGCTCGCGGTGAGGCTCGGCGCAGCGGACGCCGCGACCGACCCGCGGTCCGTCATCGCGATCGCCAGCAGCAGGCTCGCACGCACACCGGCGTTGCCTTCCGTCGCCAGCGCCTCGCGCAACGCCGTCGTGGTCATGGTGATGTCGCCGGACCGCGCGAAGCCAAGCGCGAACGCGGATGCGGCGCGGACCTTCGCGTCGCCATGGCCGAGCAGCGTGCGATACAGCGGAGCGCCCGCGGAGAACGCAGCGTGGATGCGTGCCCGCGAGCGCGCCGAGAGCAGCCCACCATCGCGATCGGGCGGCATGAACCCGGACTCGATCCACTGGGCGTGGCCGAACATCGCCGCGTTCGTCAGGTACTCGAGGATCACCGCGTGATCGGCAACGGGCACGTGTGACAGCAGCTCGGTCAAGAACGGGAACGCGAGGCCCGCGATCGGCATGGTGCGACCGTCGTCGCCGAGCAACCTCCGGATCGTGGCGAACGCCTTCGCGGCGGGTTTGCCGCCGGCTGCCAGCACCGCGAACTGCGTGGCGAAGCCGGTCGCTTGCTCGCCGGAGATCCCGTTCCAGTCGATCGCGGCGACCCGCGCGACCACGTCGCGAACCGCCGGCGCCATCGCGCTCGATCCCTTGTTCGACACGGCTTTGCTCGACGCGGCCTTGCTCGATGCGGCCTTGCTCGGCTTGGCCTTGGTCTTGGGCGCAGGCTTCTGCGCGCGCGCCTTCGGTTTCGGCTTCGCCTTGGCCTTCAGCTTGGCCGTCGATTTGTTCGCTCGTGCCTTCGTCTTCGCCATCACAGGCTCATCGCCGGGCGGATCGCGAGCAAGCCGTTCTCGTGCTCCATCGAGCCGCGGTGCGCACACGCCATCAGCGCCCACTCGCCGCAGTCCTGCCACGGATAGCAATTCGCAGCGCCGCCGCGCACGATGCGGTGCTGTGAAGGCGGCCGCGCAACGCCGTTGTTCGGGATGCCCTCGAGAGTCTCCACCGCACCGTCCGCGCACACCTCGCAGGTGGCCGAGAGATCGATGAAGCCGAACGGGTTCTCCCCTGTCGACGGCGAGCGCGGGATCGAGCTCCCGTGCGGAAACGGACGGCCATCACCGCCGCGCGCCGCGCGCTCCCACTCGGCATCGCTCGGCAAGCGAAGCCCGAGCGCGTGCAGTGCGGCCTCGACGAGCGTGACCTGTTCGTTCTCGACCTCGCCGGAGCCAGACCGCTCGAGATAGGCGACGTACTTCGCCGCGGGCAGCTTCGCCATCGCCGCGAAGTCCCACGTCTGCTTGCCGGCCTTCGACTTCGCCATGGTCGCGCGCGCATCTGCATCGGCGAGTAACCACTCGAGCTGCTTGCCGCCGAGCGGGCGCGCCGCCAGGAGGTACGCCCGCAGATCGATCTCGGTCGGCGGCCGTTGGATCGACGACCCGAGCATCCGGTCGGCGGTGTCGGCGTCGTTGAAGTAGCTGTACCCGACCTGCAGCGTGGCGAGCTCGCCATCGGTCATGCCCATCATGAACGTGCCGCCCGGGACGAGGTGGAACATCGCGCCGCTCGCGACGTGTGCGAACGCCGGGACCGCATGCGCTCCGACGGCCGCCTGGACCAGCACGAGCGCGCCGCCGTGCGCGTCGACGATCGCACGCGTCGCGGCCGTCCGCTGCTTCGCCGAGGCCACCGTCCAACGCTCGAGACGGAGATCCGCCTGCAGCGCGGGCGTGATCATGTGGTGATCAGATCCGACTCGTCGAGCTCGGCTTCGTCGAGCTCCGCGTCATCGTCGTCGATCAGATCCGATTCGTCGAGCAGCTCCATCGGGCCCGATGCATCGAGATCCTCGAGGCCCTGCGCCGCTGCATCGGGGAGGCCTTGCTCGAGCGCCTCGAAGAACCGGCGCGAGAACGCCCGATTGACCGTGACGTCGCGGCCTGCCGCCGAGCCGTTCGCGTTCGGGCGCACGCTCGTCTGATCGCGCGCCGCGGAGGCGTGCAGCTCGAGTGCGTGCCGTGCGACCGGTGCAACCACGCTCGCGCCACCGGCCATGGTCTCGACGGCCATCTTGCCGCCACGCACCGCGATATGAGCCATCGCCCAGGCCACGCGCTCGGCGTGCTGGGGCGTGGCGCGCTCGCCGAGGCGACCGAACTGGCTCGCGAGTGGCATCAGGCCCGTCGGCCCGACCTGGCCGATCGCTCGTGCGACCTCGCGCCAGATCTCGGTCGGCTCGTTGAGCAGCAGCTCGATCACGGCCTGCGTGCCTTCCTCGGTGCGCAGGAGCGCGAGTGCGAGCGCGCAGCCGTGACGGAGGAAGCCCTTGCTCGAACCGAGGCCCTCCATCAGCGGCTTCATCGCTGCATCGCCGAACTTCACGCTCATGCCGAGCACGCGCACGGCCTCGGCACGGCTCATCTTCGCGACGGCTGCCACGACGTGCGCCGCGGCCTTCGCATCGCCGCGATCGCACAGCGCGATCGCCGCGGACACGCGCAGCGCGCGATCCTCGAGCTCGACGAGCAGCTCGTCGGTGGACTTCGGCTTGGGGATGCCCTTCGGCGGGGTCCCGCCGATCGCGCCGGAGATCGAGCTGACCTCCTCGCTCGTGAAGGTCTGGCCGCCCTTTCCAGACTTCGTCAGCTCGACGCCGAGCGCGCGCGCCTCTTCTGACAGCGCCTTGTAGTTGTCGTCGGCGGCATCCTCGTCGATGTCGAACGCGCTGGCGTGGCGCTTGAGCTTCTCGAAGCCGTGATCGAGCCGGACCACGAGATCACGGCGCGAGCGGGCGAGACCCTCGCTGACGGCGACCTGTGCGAGCTCCGGCCCCATCCACAGGCCCCATGCCACCGCGCTCTCGAGCACGTGGCGCCGCAGCTCGCGCCATCGCGGCAACGGGAACCCGCGCGTGCACACGAGGTAGTCCTCGCGCGACGGCCGCGCGAACCGGCGCGCCATCGAGATCGCACGGCGCAGTTGCTGCGCGGTCTGGAGCTGCGCGAGCTTGTCGTCGCGAAACTCCGCCGCGTCGGGCTGGTCGATGCCGAGCAGGTCGTAGCCCGCACCCTGGACGAGCTCGCGCGCCTTCCCGAGCGACGGATCGCCCTCGGCCTGCACGCCGCGCAGGTGATCCTCCGCCGCGCGCATGATGTAGCCGACATTCTCGTGGAGCGGTGCCGAGATCCGGAACCGGCGAATCCGCCGGCCGCGCGCGATCAGGTCGACGATGATCTCGAACTTCTTCGAGAGCGCCGCGAGCACCTGGCGATCGCGCTCGCCCGCGATGTCGAGCGTGACGAGGACGAGCTGCGTCGGGCTCGGCACGCGCAGCGCGGCGGGCGGACCGAGGACGAACGTGATCACGGGATACGTCGCGGTGCGATGCAGGAGCGCGCGGATGTCGACCTGACCGTTGAAGCCGCGCGTGATCTGGTCGCCGGCGATCAGCGCGAGCCGCACGTTGCCGTGCGCGTCGATCGCGAACGTCGACGTCGGGCTGGTGAGCGCACGCTCGAGCCAGGTCTCGGAGACGATGTCCATCTGGAGCTCGTGGGTCTCCGAGGTCAGCGGATCCGATCCGGCGGGAATGATCTCCTTGCCCTGCGGTTCCGCTGACATCGTCGGCGCGCCGTCGAGCGCGTCGAGCGCGCGCACGACGCTGGTCTCGATATCGAACGCGACGTCCTCGCCATCCGGCTCGCCGATGATGACGTGACGGCTGTGGCCGTTCGTTGCCGGGTTCGATCGACTGAGGACGACGCCCTCGCTGGGCTCGTCGGGCAGTTCGCGCGGCACCGGCATCGTGATCGCCGAGATGTCCTTCGCACTCGGCGCGGGGCCGATGATCGTCGGCTCGCCGTCGACGAGCACCGGCGACGAGACATTCGGCCGTTGATCGAGCATGGGCAGCGGCTGGGTCTGGACATGCAACGGCAGCGGCGTCTGCACCGCGGCGATCACGCGATTGCGGGCCTCGCTGCGCAACCGCTCGACCTCCGCGCGATCGCGCAGCACGTCGGTGCGCACGCGCTCGACCTCGACGGCCTTGCTCGCGAGATCTGCCTTCGCGGCGTCGAGCTCGCCTGCGCGCTTGTCGAGGTCGCGCGATCGTTTGTCGCCCTCGCGCGTGGCCTCGAGGGCCCGCGCCGATTCGAGCGCCTGCTGAGCGCGGCCTTCGAGGTACGCACGCAGCCCGGTGGTGCCGTAGACGACCGCGAAGCTCTTCGCGTAGACCGGAACATTCTCGCCGCCGTCGCGCAGCCCCTCGAGCACGGCGATGCGCTCGTCGAGCTCGCGATGGCGATGCGCGTCCGCGAGGATCAGGACGAGCAGCTCGGCCGCGGGGTCGTGATAGAGGAGCGGCACCGGCACCGGGTTGAGCGTTTCGCCGTGCAGGCGCTCGACGAGCTCGGGGTCACTGACCGCGTCGATCGACGCGTAGACCTGCGTGGAGGTCAGCTCGCCGTCGAGACCGGCGACGAGGATCGCCTTCGTCTGCGTCTTGCCGAGCTGCCCACGGTAGGCATTTTGCGATGGTGCACGCGTCGTCCCCCGAGCCATCCGAGAGGCATATCGCGGTTCCGGACCTGGGCTCAACGACTCAGTTC
>JBBRBG010000177.1:0-18737 GCA_038206055.1 Haliangiales bacterium | reverse complement strand
CGTCCACCGCCGAGCCATCGACGAGCGCCGCGATGCCCGCGCGTGCGGCCTCGTCGATCGCCGCGATCCGCTTCGCCAGGGGAATGGTGTTGAGGCCATCGCGCGCGATCGCGGCCTGGGTTGCCTTGAGACCGAGCTGTTCGCGCAGCTCCTTCGGCAGGAAGTTCGTGCTGCGATCGTTCGCCTTCGGCGCGCCGGACCACAGAAACACCGCTTCCGAAGGCGTCAGCCCCGTCGCCGCCGCGAGCCGGGTCGCAGCGGCCTCCGACCACGACGACGCGCCCGCTGCCACCGTCGCGAGCAGCGCGATCGCCGCCTCGGCATCGAGTCCGGCGATCCCACGCAGCTCCTTTCCCTGCGTCAGCCCGGGGAGCGCGCGAAACGTGCCGCTCGGCGCGTACTCGAGCACGCGGAACGCCTCGCCACTCCACCCGACCTTCTTCGTGACGTACGCGTTGCCGTTCCACCAGCGGATGCGAACGCCGTCACCCTCGCCGGGCAGCGCCAGTGTGCCCTGCGCGTCGAACACGCGGAGCTTCTCCGCCGGCGGCAGCGTGCGCGCGATCTTCGCGAACAGCTCGGCGATTGCTGCGCGCTGCTCGACCGGCGTACCGATCGCGAGCGCGATGAATGCGAGCGCCGAGCGCGACACCGCGAAGTCGAGCCAGTCCACCACCGATGGAGGGACTTCGTGAACGTAGCGATCGGAGCGGTCCTCGCTCGCGAACATCGCGGCGGTCTGCTCGAGCTGCGTCCACGCGCGCCCTTCGTGCGACCACACGCGCGATGTCCAGCCGCCAAGCCCCTCGAGAAGCGCCGCATCCGACGGCCCAGTGGGCCCCGCTGCCTTCGCGGTCGCCTTACCGGGGTCGCGGTCGGCCACGAGGTGATCGCGATCGAACACCTGTTTCGCCGCGATCATTGCGTACCCGACGAGGCCCGTGCGCAGCCGCGGATGCGTGACCTCGGGAAGGATCCCGTCGAGCAGCTTGGTCGGCAGGATGCCTTTCTCGAGCGCCTCGCGCGAGATCGCGGCGATCATCGCGCGTGCGTCCGCATCGGTGGCCGCGTGGATTCGCTTCGAGCCCGCCTCGTCGCGCGGTGTGAAGTGGTGCCAGTAGGTCGGCGCGAGCGACATCACCTGGCCGCGCAAGTAGCGTTTGTCCTTGGGGCCGACCTTGCTGCCGCGCAGGTTCGCGGTCGGATCCATCAACGTCGAGGTCACGCCCTCGCGCCACTGCTGCTCCTCGACAACAGGCCGCGGTTCGTCCGCGCCCGGTAACTTCAGCACGCAACCCGGGTGGTACTGCTCGCCCGCCCACCGCGCTCCATCCATCATCTCGAGATCGCGCTTCGACTGGCTGTTCTGGTTGGTGCCCTGGTAGCGGACGCGCACGCCGATCAGTGCCGGAGTCGCGAGCACGTACGAGGCGGCCGAGTCGATCTTCCAGTCGGCTTCGATACCGGCCTCGACGAACGTCGGCCAGCTATAGCGCCCTGGCTCCCCGCTCGCCGATACCTCACGCCAGCGGTGCTGGCCGTCCTTCCACTCGCCGATCCACGATGTCGTGCCATCGCACGCCATCAAGGTCGGGCTCTCGGGCACCCGGCGGTCTCCGGCGCGGATCGGCTTTTTGTCCTCGATCCACGCACCATCAGCGAGCACGGCTGCGCGCGTGAGCAACGCCATGACGCTGTAACTCGACGTCTCCGTGTCGAACACGTCGTGAGGCGCCGAGCTCCAGTAGCCGCGACTCATGTGGCGCTCCTTGAGCACGATCAGGAACTGGCCGCCGATGAACCGCGCCGTGACCAGCTCGTGCTTCGCGGGGATCACGAGGTCGTGGACGCCGAGCCGCCCCGCGGCGCCGATCGCGATCGCCTTCGTCTTGGTCGTCAGCACGATCGCGGGCGGACCGCCGTGCGCCGTGACCAGCACCTGACCATCCGGGTTCAGCTCGAGCGCCGCGTCCTCGAACGCGGGCCAGCCGAGCTCGTCGAAGATGCCCACGCGCAGGCTGCGCACGAGCGCGGCTGCTGGATCGATCGCAGCGAACCGCGCGTGGAGATCGGGGAGATCCGAGAACGTCTCGGCCTTGACCTTCGTCTGGACCACGTCGATCGCGTCGCCGAGCCCGACGAGGCTGCCCTGCTCCGCGCGGGTGACCAGCTCCTCTAGCCACTGCCGCTTCGCCGCGAGAAAGCCGGCCTTGCCGCGCGACACAGAATCGAACGGCTCGCTGCCGATCGACATCGCGACCGCGAACGAGAGCACCGGAGCCATCGTCGGATGCGCCGCGGTCCGCACCGGATCGCAACCGTGCCCCGGCTGGTGCGCGCGCTTCGCCCAGCCTGCGAGGTCGAGCCGCGGATGCGGTGCTGGTGCCGCGACCGGCACGCCGAGCTCGAGCGCGAGCTCGCAGAGATCCAGATCGACCTGCCCGAACCGGCCGCTGCACGTGATCGGCGCGCCATCGGCGATCAGCATCGGTGCCATCCGGCGCAGGAGCGCGAACGCACGCTCGCCGACCTCCGCGTTGCGGTAGTCGCGCGCGAGGTGCTGCGTCAGCTTGTCGAACCATGCCGCCCTGCCCGCGCTCGGTTGCGCCTCCACCGGCGCCGCGGTTCCGATCAGCGCGTTGACCGCACCCGTGGCCTCGATCAGATCGAGCCACGCATCGTCGAGATCCTTGCTGTACGACGAGCCCGTCGGGAACAGATTCAACAGCGCCCCACGCGCGGCCGGACTCTGCTTGCCGAGCTCCGCGATCGGCTCGGCGTACGCGCGCCAGAACTCGCCCGCCGCCTTGCCCAGCGCCGGCGACTCGATGATCTCGACAACGAACCCACGATCTTCTGCGTCGACGTCGAGTTTCGCCGCCTTCGCGAGCCGGCGCAGCTCCTTCGCCATCCCCGACCACGGCGGCATCCCGCCGAGCGTTCGCTGCAGGCACAGCTGCCGGAAGTGCGCGTACGCGACCTGCGGCTCGTGGTGATCGCCGAGCTCCTTGGCGTACTGCGTGAGCGCCTTGGTGGTCACCGCGCCGGCGAGCGCGAACTCGAGGAACCCGTCCACGCGATGCTGCTCGTCGACCTCGAGTGCGTGCACCGCCTCCGCCTCGCGCGCCTTGCCGAACATCGCCGCCGCGAACGACTGCGCGCCGTGCTCGATGAACGCGCGGCCCGCCTCCTCGAAGAAGCTCGGGAGGAAGTGCGGCACCGTCTTGCCGAGCTTGTCGGCGATCGCGTCGATACCGTCCTTCGCGTGACCCGGCTTGCTCTTCGCCTTGCGCGCGTGCTTCTTGAACTCCTTCACCACGTCGAGCGCGTACCGCGCGTTCTTCGGATCGTTGACCAGCGCCCAGCCGGGAAACCCGAGCGGCCGCTTGCGCTCCTTCGCCACCGCACCGCGATCCTCGCCGGCGCCGAACCCGAGCGTCGCCATCTCGAGGTCATCACCCGCCGTCACGTTCTCGGCGGTCAGCCGGATCACCACGCGCCCCGGCAGCACCGCGTGCCGATACCCGCGGGCGACCACCATATCGACGACGTCATCCTTCCCGAGCTTCGCGTTCGCCGGCACGAGCCCGCCCGCCTTGAGCTGTTGCTGATCGGCGCTCACGCTGCCTCCTCCGGCTTTGCCACGACGCGCGCCGCATAGATCGAAGACGCCATGCGCATTCCTTCGGAGAACGCGACCGGGCCCACCTCGGCGAGCTTGAGTCCGCGCTCGCGCGCATCCACCCACGACAGCTGGCCCGTGTACGTCTCGCTCTCCGGGCTATCCGCGCCGATCCAGTACCGCGCCTCCGCGACGCCGTCGCCGTCCCACACCTTGCAGGTCGCGAACCCGCCGCGCACCTTGAACCCGAGCGAGCGCGCCTTGCCGAGCGCGTGCATCAGCATCGCGAACTTCCCGTCCTCGAACTCTTCGATCGACGTCGCCGTCAGCCCGGCCGGCTTCGCGTGCGTCTCGCGATGCAGCTGCGAGATGCCCTGCGCCACGCCGAGCTGCGTGATCAGCTCGCGCCATCCATCGAGCTCCGCGATCAAGATCGGATGCGGAATCGCCACGCGCTCCGTGTCGAGCCACGCCGTCTCGCCATCGAGATCCACCACGCCCACGCCCTTCTTGCGATCGACGCCTCGAAACAGCCCCGCCTTCGCCGCGTCGTGCCCGCCGTCCGGCTTGACCGCCACCACGACCGCGTTCTCGAGCGGCTTTCGCCACGCCGGATCGTCCCACACCGCTTCGAGCACGCTGCGCGGCACCGCGAGCGAGCGCAGCATCCACTGGTCCACCGTCACCGCGCACTCGCGCTCGTGCTCGACGAGCCAGTCGCGCAACGCCTCGAGCTGATCCGCGGCGTCACCGTCTTTGACTTGTTTTGGCACGCTCGTCAGGCGCTTGCCGGCGGGGTTCTTCGCGACGAGCTTTCCGGCCTCGAGCGAGATCTGATAGCCGTCGCCCGCGTCCGTCCAGCCGAGCCCCTGCTCGTCGACGGCCGCCACGACCGGCCCGGCCTTCGCCACGGGCGCGGCCTTCGCGCTCAGTGCCTTGGTCGCGGCCGCGACCTTCGTGGGTGCGGCCTTCGCCTTCGTAGCCTTCGGCGCGGGTCCGGCCTTCGCGGGTGCGGCCTTCGCCTTCGCAGCCTTCGGCGCGGGTCCGGCCTTCGCAGCCGGCTTCTTGCCCGCGCTGACCTTCGACGCCTTCGCTACTGCCGGCTTCTTCGCCGGCGCACCCTTCGCCTTGCTGCTTGCCATCGGTCATCGATGTTCGGTGTCAGCGCCGGTGTGCCGCAAGCGACCGCGCCCGTGATTCTGCACGGTTCCAGATCGCAAGTTGCGTAAGTTGAAACCGTCCCCGTAATCCGGACGGCAGCCGGACGTCGCGCCGCGGCCGCATGAGGCCGGCACACGTCAAGCGGCCGCGCTATCGTCGACGCATGCGCTGGCTGCTGGTCGTGATCGCGCTGGCCGCGTGCAAGTCGAAGAGCGAGCCCGCGGAACAATCGCGTCCCACGAGGGGTGGCGAGGGACCGGGTGGCGCACCGACGGGCTCGGGTTCGGGCTCCGTCGATCACCTCGGAGCGGGCACACCGAACATCACGCCCCCGGTCGGCGGCGTGGATCCCGGGGGGATCCAGCCGGTGAAGACCGGCGAGGTGCGCCGCAAGGAGAAGGCAACGGCAGAGCCAGCTCCCGCTCTACCGACGCCGGCAAAGCCCGACGATGGCGTGAAGCCGGCCGACGCGGCGAGCAGCGAGGCCCCGGCCACCGGCGGGTTCCAGGCTCCCGCGGGTCGCGACGCCGGCGCGCGCCTTCCGCCCGGCAATATCGGATTTGCCGGGATCCAGAGCTCGGCGCTGACGCCCCAGACGGTCGCGGACGCGAGCGCGAAGATCAAGACGGCATACCGGGCGGGCCTCGAGCGCTGCTACCGCGTCCACCTGTCGGGGCACGCGAACGCGACCGGCAAGGCGACGATGATGTTGACCCTCGCGGCGAGCGGCGTGCCGACGCCCGCGGTCACCGCGTTCGCCGACGAGCTCGCGGCCTGCCTGACGAAGACGGCGGAGCAATGGCGGTTCCAGCTCCCTCGGGATGCCAGGCCGATCGGCGACGCGCCGATGCGGCTGACCATCGAGCTGACGTTCACCCCCGGCTAGATTCCCAGGCCGCACGCCAGCTTGCACTGCGGAAAAGGGGTATCGTGTCGGCCGAGCGGGGATGTCAGACGACACGCTGCCTACGCATCGGATCGACCCACTCGAAGCCCGGGTGGTGTCGTTTCGCCAGCAGCCCGAAGCCAAGGGCTTCGCGGAGCTGCGGCAGATGCTGCGCGATGCGGGCCGTGGCGAGCTGCTCGCCGATGTCTGCGCGACGTGGGCGCAGCACGAGCGCGATCCGGTCCGCGCTGCGGATGCGTGGTCGGAAGCGGGCGAGGCGATGGTGGTACTCGGCGAGCCGGCGACGGCCATCGAGTATCTACAGACTGCGCTCGACCTCGATCCCACGAATGATCGCGCGTCGGACCGCCTCCTCGAGCTCCTCGAACCGACGGATCCAGCCGCTGCGGTCGAGATCATCGAGCGCGAGCTCGGCGAGCTCGCGAAGAAAGCAGGCGGATCGGGTGCCAAAGCGAAGGCCGAGATCACGGCGCGCCGCGCGCAGCATCACCGCCGCGCCGCGGAGCTGTGGAACGAGCACCTCGGTCGCGTCGATCGCGCGCTGTGGCACCACCAGCAGGCGTGGAAGCTCGAGCCGCAGCGCACCGAGTCGCTCGATGCCGCGCGCCACCTTTACGCGTCGCTCGGCGACGAGGGGATGGTCGGCAAGCTGTTCGCCGCCGAGCTCGAAGTTCTCGGCAACGCGCCGGCCGCAGCGGGTCGCAAGGCGTTCATCCGGTTCGAGCTCGGCAAGCTCGCGCTGCGCAACAAGGACCTCGAAGCGGCCGCGCAGCACCTCGAGCAGGCAGCGGTGCTCGATCCGCACTCGCTGGACATCTCCGAGAAGCTCGCCGAGGTCTACTCGAGCCCCGGGTTCCGCGAAGGACAGACGCGCGGCAAGGCGGGCGAGCTGTTCGTCGAGCTCGGTCGCAAGCTGAAGCAGCGCGACGATCAGACCGGTATCAACTACCTGCGCCGCGCCGTCGGCGTGGATCCGTACTCGAAGGGCTCGAGCGATGCACTGCAGGAAGCGCTGCAAGGCACGTCGCAGTGGGCCGAGCTCGATCGGGCGCTCCGGCACCGCAGCGCGGTGGTCCAGGATCCCGACGAGCGCGCCGAGGTGCTGCGTCGCCGCGCCGCTCTGTACCGCAACCAGCTCCCCGATCGCGCCGGGTTGATCGAGGTGCTGACCGAGCTCGTCGCGTACGAGCAGCCGGGCAGCAAGCCGGCGCGCGAGCTGCGCGAGCTGCTCCGGGACGATCAGGACTGGGAGAGCATGTCCCGGCTGATGGAGGCGGAGATCAACGCCCTCGCGCAGAACCCCGAGACGTCGACGGATCTGATCGTCTCGGAGATCCTCGAGCTCGCCACGGTGGCGCGCGAGCACATGGGCGATCGAGATCGCGCTGCCGAGCTGCTGCACCAGGCGCTCGGCGTGGATCCGATGCACGAGGAGGCGCTCGCGCGCTACGTCGATCACTTCCGCGAGCGCCGTGACTGGCGCGGGCTCATCGACCTCTACGAGTTCGCGCTCGATAACGCGCGCGAGGCCGGTGCCGAAGCCGATGACATCATCCACCGCCTCGAGGAGATCGCGCAGCTCGCGGAGCTCCGCCTCGGCGACATCGATCGCTCGATCGAGGCGTGGCAGCGGATCGCGGAGATCGAGCCGGCGAGCGCGAAGGTCACCGAGGCGCTGCGGCGGCTGACGGCGCGCTCGAAGATGTGGCAGCAGCTCGTCGCGAGCCTCGAGATGGAGCTCGCGAACGCGAACGATCCGATCCAGCGCATCTCGATCCTGAAGAAGATGGCGCAGACGTACCGCGAGCGGCAGATCGATCCGCGCCGCGCCATCGAGCTCTACGAGCAGATCCTCGTGGAGAACCCCGGCGACGACGCCACGCTGAAGGCGCTCGCCGAGATGTACGAGCGCGAAGGCGACGACGCCGGCCTCGCGCACACGCTGCGCCGCATGCTCGAGCTCGAGGAGCAGCGGGTGCTCGAGGCGATGCGCCGTGCCGGCAAGCGGGATGATGCGCCGAAGGAGTGGCCGGTCGCAAAGCGCGCGGAGCGGCTGACCATGTTGCGCCGCCTCGCCGTCATCTACGAGACGCGGCTCGCCGACGTCGACGGCGTGGTGTACGCGTCGAGCGCCGTGCTCGAGCTGTTGCAGGGCGATCGCGACGCGCTCGACCGCATGGAGCGCGTGCTCGAGAAGGCGAACGATCCACGCCTGGAGAAGACACTCGAATATCACGCCGCCGCATCCACCTCCCCCGCCGAGCGCGCGAAGCTGCTCAAGCGACTCGCGAAGATCGCGACGGAGCGCCAGGACGATCTCGCCGCGCTGGATCGCTGGGAACAGACGCTCAAGACCTCGCCCTCTGATCCGGATGCGATCACGGCACTCGGCGATCTCTACGAGCGCGCACAGCGGTGGCAGGAGCTCGCGCAGGTCCTCGAGCGGATGGATGGCGGCCGCCCCCTGCCGTCGCACGGGACGCCCGATGCGGCCGTGCGCTCCGGCGAGCTCGAGCGCTACGCGACCGTCGTCGATACGCATCTGCAGGACGGACCTCGCTCGATCAAGGCGTGGCACCGCGTGCTCGAGCTCACACCACGGAACCGCACGGCGAGCGCTGCGCTCGCGCGCCTGTACCGTGCGGGCTCGAAGTGGCGCGAGCTGACCGAGATCCTCGGCGCGCAGATCCTCTCGTTCTCGCAGCTCGTCGCGCCCGACGATCGCGAGCGAGCGTGCGAAGCGGCGATGGAGCGCGCGGAGCTGCTCGAGGAGAAGCTCGGCGCGCCGGTCGAGGCGATCAAGGTGCTCGATGGCCTGATCCGCGATCTCAACCCGAACCACCTCGATGCGCACACGGCGCTGCGCCGCCTGCACGAGGCGCGCGGCGACTTCGACGCTGCGGTGCGCGTCGCCGAGCGCGAGATGTACCTGTCACCGGAGCCGATCCGGAAGATCGCGCGCGGCCTCGAGATCGGCATGATGTGCCGCGATCGCCTGAACAACCCCACGCGCGCGCTGCAGGCGTTCAAGCGCGTGCTCGAGCTCGATGGAGATCAGGAGGAGGCGCTCGCTGCTTCCGCCGATCTCCTCGCGCGCCTCGGCAAGTGGAAAGAGTACGTGGTCATGCTCGAGCGGATGCTCGCGCTGCTCCCGGGGAGGGAGACACCGGAGGCGGCTGCGTACGCCGAGGATCGCCGTGCGCTGGTCCAGCGGATCGCCGCCGCCACCGCCGACAAGCTCGCCGATCCGAAGGGCGCATTCCGCTGGTGGCGCCGCGCGCACGATGAAGCGCCCGACGAGCAAACGCTCGCCGATGTTCGCCGCGCCGGCGAATCGTATGGCTTGTGGCGCGAGCTCGCCGAGGTGCTCACTGACGAGCGCAAGCGGCTGATCGCGATCGGCGCGAACGGCATCCCGGTCGAGCCCGAGCGGTTCGTCGCTCTGTCGCGCGAGCTCGCGGGTCTCCTCGAGCGCCGCCTCGGCGACAAACCGCGCGCGATGACCACCAACGCCGAGGCGCTCGCCGTGGCGCCGCGCGATGCGAGCCTCCTCTCGGAGCTGGAGCGGATCGCCGCCGAGCTCGAGTCGCGGGGATCGTGGAAGTCTCTGCTCGATTCGTACGATGTCGCGCTCGCCGCCGCCGCACCGCCCGACCGCGTCGAGCTTTACCTGCGCCGCGCGCGGATCCTCGACGAGCGCGTCAACGATCCGAAGGGCGCCGTCGCCGACGTGCTCGCTGCGTTCTCGTGGGCACCGGAGCGCGAAGATGTCCGCACCACGCTTGTCGCGCTCGCCACCAAGGCCCGAGCGTGGAATGACGTCGTCGCCGTCGACTCCGCACTCGTCGAGCGCGCACCCACGTCCGGGCGCCGCGTCGAGCTGCTGCGCCGCAAGGCCCAGGTCATCGAGGAGCAGCTGAAGGACGCCCCGCGCGCGTTCCGCACGCACCTGATCGCCCTGCTGCTCCAGCCCGATGACGCGGACACCACCTCGCACCTGTGGCGCCTAGCGCGCGTGATCGGGAAGTACCGCGAGACCGACCGGACCCCGAACGCCGAGCCGCCGTCCGCGACCATCCAGGCCGAGACCGCGATCGCCGAGGCCGTTGCGGTCGCCGGCCGGATCGCGCCGGGTCGCGCCATGATCCCGCGCCGCCTGCAGACCGAACCGCTCGCCGACACGGATCTCGGCGTCGGCGACATCACCGATGCGACGCTCTCCGTCGGTGATTCCACGCAGCCGCTCGACCTCACCGAGATCGAGATGGCCGCGGGCCTGCACCCGAAGAAGGCCCCGGTCGTTCCGGTCGGCGAGTTCGTCAACGAGAACTCGACGATGGCGCTGTCGCACAACGACATCCGCAACATGATCGTTCCGCCGCGCCTGCCGCCCGGCGCGAAGGGTCCGCCGAAGCCGCCACCGCGGCCGCCGTCGATCCGGCCACCGCTTCCGGGCATGGCGCGCGCGAAGTCGCCCACCGCCGGTCCACCGCCGGCGCCGCGCAAGGCGCAGGCCTCGGTGCGTCGTGCGCCGCTGCCGACGTTGCCGAACCGCGCGTTCGAATCCCCGTGGGAAGAGCTCGCGGTTGCGTACGAGAGCATGCCCGTCACGGATAACGAGTCGCGGCTGCGCTGGCTCTACCGCGCCGCCGAGGTGTGGGAGACCGGCGGCAAGGACATCGTGCGCGCGTTCGATGCGCTGGCGCGTGCGTTCGCGCAGGCCCGCCGCACGCCGGCCGGCGACGGCGACGTGCGCGCGCGTCTTCACCGGATCGCCCAGGAGCACCGCGCGTGGGATCGCCTCGCGGATCTCTACGAGGGTATGGCCGAGGAGGCCGAGACCGCGGTCGGCGCCTCGGATCTCCTGATGGAGGTCGCCACGATCCGCGCCGAGCAGAAGAAACCGCGCGAGGCGGAAGCGCAGTTGCGCCGCGTGCTCGGCATGCTGCCGAACGAGCCCGTCGCGCGCGCGCGCATCGAAGAGCTGTACCGGGGCGAGGGGCGCTGGGTCGAGCTCGCCGCATCGCTCGAGGAGCGCACCGATCCACGCCTCGGCACCGCCGCGCCCGAGGCCGAGCGGCCGCAGCTCCTGCGCGAGCTGGCCACGATGTACACCGAACAGTTGAAGCGCCCGCACGACGCGATCGATGCGTTCGAGCGGCTGCGCCACCTGTTGCCTGCCGACACGGCAATTCTGATCTCGCTCGCGAGCCTGTACGGCTCGGTAGGTCGGTGGTCGAAGGTGATCGAGACGCTCGCGCGTGTCAGCGAGGTCTCCGAGGGATCGCCCGAGGCGCGTGAGGCGCTGCACTCGATCGCCGGGATCTACGTCAAGGAGCTCGAGCTGCCCGACCGCGCGCTCGATGCATACAACCAGCTCGTCACCACGTGGCCCGACGATGTCGACGCGTGGGCCGCGCTCGATTCGCTGTACCAGGCCAACGCGCGCTGGACCGAGCTCGCCGACGTCCTCCGCCGGCGCGCCGCGCTCGATCGAGATCCTGCGGCGCGCGCCGCGCTGTTGTCTCGCCGCGCCCAGGTGCTGACCGACTGGCTCAACGCGCCCGAGGAGGCCGCCGCGGCCCTCCGCCACGCGCGCACGATCGCCCCCGACGACGCCGGCCTCGCAGACCAGCTCGTCGCCGCGCTGATGAAGGGCGGTCGCGACCGCGAGGCCGCCGCGATCCTCGAGGATCGGATCGACACCCTGTCCGCACCGGGCGAGCAGAACGCGAACGTGCCGCGCGGAGAGCTCGCTGCCCTCCACATCCGGCTCGCGCAGCTCCGCCTCGAGAAGCTCGACGACAAGATCGGCGCGAAGACCGCGATCGATGAAGCGCTCGCCCTCGTGCCCGAGCACCCCACGGCGCTGGCGGTGCTCGCGAACGTCGCCTCGCCCGATGATGATCCGCGCGCCTTCGCCGATGCGAAGCTGCGCGAGGCCGAACGCGCCACCGATGACGATCTCAAGCTCGCCGCGCTGATGGCCGCCGGCGACGTGCTGCAGACCAAGGTCGGCGACACCGCGGCCGCGCGCGCCACGTACGAGCGCGTCCTCGCGCTCCGCCCGTACCACAGCGATGCCACGTGGGCGCTCGCCGGCCTCGTCGAGAAGGGTGGCGATCCGGAGACCGCGGCGCGCGTGCTCGAGAAGCGCCTCGAGGACGAATCGCTGACGCCGCCCGAGAAGGCGCGGATCATGACGCAGCTCGCAGCCCTGTCCCGCGCCGCCGGGGTGGAGCCCGCCGCAGAGCGCCACCTCCTCGAGGCGCTCGGCTGCGTGCCGGATCACCTCCCCGCCGTGGTCGCACTCGCGGACTTCTACGCCGACGCCGGTCGCTGGAACGACCTCGAACAGTTCCTCCGCCAGATCCTCGAGAGCACCGCGCTGCAGGCGGCCCCCGCCGCGCTGATCGCGGACCTGCATCGCCGGATGGCGAACGCGCACGAGAAGCTCGGTCGCGACGAGGACGCCTACCAGACCCTCGTCGCCGCGGACCGCCTCCACCGCGGTCACCTCCTGATCAAGCTCGCGCTCGGCGAGAACCGGTACAAGGCGCGGCGCTGGCGCGAGGCCGCGCTCCACCTGTCGCCGCTCGCGGCGCACGAGGATGCGGCGCGCTATCCCACCGAGGTCGCGCAGGGCCTGTATCACGCGGCGCTCGCCGAGATCCGCAGCCTGCGGCCCGAGAAGTCACAGCCGCTATATGTGCGCGCGCTCGAGCTCAAGCCGAACTACGCGCCCGCGCTGCAGGCGCTCGCCGAGATCGCGATGGAGCAAGGCGACCACCGCAAGGCCGCCGACCTCCTCACGCGCCAGGCCACGGCGACCGAGGAGCCCGTCGAGCGCATGCGCCTGTTCGAGGCGCTCGGCGACATGGCGCTGCTCATGCTGCAGGACGAGGAGCGCGCGCGGACCTGCTTCACCGCCGCCGTCGCCGCCGCGCAGCCGATCGAGGCGAAGCACGTGCCGCTTCTCGAGAAGCTCCTCGAGCGCCAGGACCTCGCGAACGATCACGGCGGCGCCGCGCGCACCGCCGAGCTGATGGCCGCGTTCGGCGCCACACCCGCGGATCGCGCCGCGCGCTACCTGCGCGCCGCGCGCGACTACGTCGCCGAGGGCGACCGCGTGCGTGCCCGCGCCTCCGCCGACCGCGCCGTCGAGAGCGATCCGTACGATGTCGACGCGGTCGACCTCGCCTCGGGCCTCGCGATCGATCAATCCGACGTCGAGGCCGCCGCGGCGATGCTGACCCGCCTCCTGACGGCGAAGGACGATCGGCTCGCCGGTCCAGAAATGGCCGCGCGCCGCGCGATGCTGTCGTATCGCCTCGGCCTCGCGCGCCACCAGCGCGGCGATGCGCGGCAGGCCGTGATGGCGTACGACCGCGCCGTCGAGCTCGCGCCGGCCTCCGAGGGCGCGACCCACGCGCGGCGCGGCCTCGTCGAGCTCGCGCGCGCAAGCGACGATCCGGCGCGCAAGGACGCGATCACGGGCCACCTCGCCGCGATCACCGGGGCGACCGGCGCCCTGCCCGACCTCGTCGCGTGGGCTGAGGAGCTGCGCCGCAAGGGCCACGCCGATGCCGGCCGCGCCACGCTCGATCTCGCGATCGCTTCGGGCCACACCGCCGAGGTCCACCAGAGCGCGTTCCTCTCGATCCATAAGCCGTACGCGATGCGCGACGACGAAACCTACAAGGCCGTCCTCGATCCCGCCGAGCGCGCGTTGATCACCGATCCCGACGAGGCGCTGCTCGGCCCGGTTGCCGCGGCGCTCGCCGAGGCCGCAGCCTTGCTGTGGCCCGATCTCGAGGAGGCTCTCTCGCGCCAGGGCGTCGGCGGCGCCAAGCGCATCCCGGCCACGCTTCACACGCCGGCGACTGCGATGTTCTCGCGCCTGACCACGGCGCTCGGCACCGGCGCCGTCATGCTGTACCAGCGCGAGGAGGGCGAGGACGTCACGGTGGTCAGCGCGGCCACGCCGGTGATCGTCCTCGGTCCAAGGTTCACGGCCGAGTCCGGCGTGCCGGCCGACGTGGTCCGCGCCAAGCTCGCGCGCGCCGTCGAGCTCACGCGTCCCGAGCACATCGTGTTCGCCGGCATGCCGATCGCCGATGCCACGCGGCTGCTCGCCTCGGTCATCCGGCTGTTCGGTCCGCCGGCGCTTCGCGAGGCCGCGAACGCACTCGTCGTCGACCAGGACGTCCAGCGTGGCCACGACGAGATGGTCAAGGCAGCGCTCTCGGTGAAGATCCGTACGCGCCTCGAGCAGACGCTCGCGACCACGTCGCTGTTCGTGCTCGATGTCCGCCACCATGTCGCCGCCTCGGAGCGCACCGCCGATCGCGCGGCGCTCCTCGTTGGCGGAGATCCGAAGACCATCGTCACGCTCGCCGCGGCGCGCGGAGCGACCGCACAGCACCTGATCAGCTCCCTTGGCCAGCCCGCCTGGCTGGCGTTGCGCACGAAGCTCGGCGTCGGCGTTCGCTGAGAGCTTACTGGGGCGCGAGCTTGTCGGCGAGGATGCGCGCCTCGGCCCACGCGCGCTGCTTCTCCTTCGCGAGCTTCGCCTTCGGCACCGCAGCGATGGCTACCTCGCCGTTCGCCGTCGAGTTACCGATCGCGAACACCGCGACCCGCGGCTTCACCACTGGCGATGCGACCGCTTCCTGATCGGTCTCCGCGAGCTCGACGAGCAGCGCATACGGCACGCCGTCGGCGAGCCGCCACTCGAGCTTGTCGCCGAGCCGCCCGTTGATGCTCGTGTCGCCCGGCTTCCCCGAGACGGTGACGTGCGTGTCCGTGGCCGAGAAGAAGACCTCGACCGCGAAGCCCTTCGCCCCAGCCGGGCACGTCAGCACCGGGTCCTGGCCCTCGCCGCCCTTGATCTTCGTCTTGCAGGTCTTGCTGGGGTACAGCCCGGTCGTCTTGGTCGTCAGCCTCGGCTTCGCCATCGCGACCGAGGACACCAGGAGCAGCCCGACGATCACGCGTGCATTCATCCGCCGATGATAGCGGGAACGGCCGTGTGGTAGGCTGCCGCTCCGATGTACCTCGGGATCGTCAAGGGCCCCGTCGGCGCCGAGCGCAAGGCCGAAGGCCTCGCGGGCACCAAGCTCATGCTCGTACAGCCGGTCGACGAGCACGGCACCCCCGTCGGTGACATCCAGGCCGCGGTCGACCGCGTGCAGGCCGGCGTCGGCGACTTCGTCTACCTCGTCGGGTCGCGCGAGGCCGCGCTCGCGTGTGATCCGTGGTTCGTGCCCGTCGATGCCGCGATCGTCGGCATCGTCGATGGCGTGGACGTGCCCGCGAAGGCAAAGCCGTGAAGCACTGCCGCGTCGTCGGCCCGCTGTGGGCCACTGTCAAGCACCCGGCGTTCGTCGGGCACCCGCTGTTCGTCGTGCAGCCGCTCGACGAGGCGGGTGCGGATACCGGCGCGAGCTTCGTCGCGATCGATCACGTCCAGGCCGGCGTCGGTGACAAGGTCATCGTGCTGACCGAGGGCAACGGTGTGCGGCAGATCCTGAAGCAGGGCGACCAGACGCCAATCCGCTCGATCATCGTCGGCATCGTCGATGCCGTGACCCTATGAAGGGCGGGCATCCGCTGCGCCACGAGCTCGCGGAGGTCTCGCGTCACCTCCACGCCGCTGGCTGGGTCGCGAACCATGATGGCAACGTCACCGCGCGCGATGGCTCGCGGTTCCTCGCCACGCCGACCGCCACTTCGAAGCGCCTGATCCACGAGCGCGATCTGATCGAGGTCGACGCCAAGGGCCAAGTCGTCGGCTCGGGCCGCGTGTTCGGCGAGATCGGCCTGCATCTCGTGGTCTACGAGCGCCGCGCCGACATCCACTGCGTCGTCCACGCGCATCCGCCAAACGCGACCGCGATCGCATCGTCGCGCAAGAACCCGATCGAGCGGCCGTTCATCGCCGAGGCGCTGGTCTCGCTCGGACCGCGGATCCCGAAGCTCGCCTACGCGCAGCCCGGCGATGCGGCGAAGCAAGCGCTCGCGCCGTGGTGCGAGCTTGTCGACGCCGTGCTCCTCGGCAACCACGGTGTGATCACGTGGGGCGCGGATCCCGAGCAGGCGCTGCTCCGCATGGAGCTCGTCGAGCACCTCGCGAAGATGGCGATCGCGGCGGAGGCGCTCGGCGGCGTCGAGCAGCTCCCCGACGCCGCGCTCGCGCCGCTCCTCGCCGCACGCGCGAAAGCGAACATCGGTCGTGCTGCCGACAACGCGGTGAAGACCGCGGCGCAGCTCATGGGCGCGAGCGCGCCGATCGCGCCGGTGGTGGCGTGCGCGCCGGCTCCGCATTCGAATGTCCCGACGATCGCTCCCGGCGGCACGCAAGATCTCGCCTCGGTCGTCCGCGAGGAGATCGTCCGCGCGCTACGTAAATCGTAGGGAGCTCCGATGCCGACCTCGTGGGCGGCTGTAGGCAAAATGCTCGAGCTCGGCGAGAGCTTGCAACGCCGCTGCGCGTGTCAGATGACTCCGAGCGCCGCGGGTTACAGCAATTCGCAGTGACCGTTGCGGTCGTCGCAACGACCAGCCTGGAAAATCCATGTCTGTGAGAATCGGCTGAACGTCAGTAGCCGGAGCCGATCACGCGCGTATGCCGCGCATGGGCTCGTCCTCGGTCATCGTCGCCGATTGTGTGCGCAGCTGCACGACGTGTCGTGCGATCTACCGCGCGGAATTCGAACGCTGCCCCATCGATGGTGAGCCGCTCACGCTCCTCGATCACGATCCCCTGATCGGTACGATTGTCGCGAAGCACTACCTCGTCGACGCTCTGCTCGGCGAGGGCGGCATGGGCCGCGTCTACCGAGCGCATCACGTGCTGCTCCACCACAAGGGGTTCGCACTCAAGGTGATGGTCGGAGATCTCGCTGCGACGCTGGAGATGCGCATGCGGTTCGCGCAGGAGGCGGATTCGTCGAGCCGGCTCTCGCACCCGAATGTCGTGAGCGTCGTCGACTACGGCAAGACCGATGAAGGCCTGCTGTTTCTCGTCATGGATCTCGTCGAGGGACGCACGCTCGCCCAGCTGATCGAAGATGAGGCACCACTCGCCCCGGCGCGCGCTATCGAGCTCGCTCGCCAGGTTTGCCACGGCCTCGCGCACGCGCACGAACGCGGTCTGGTGCATCGCGACTTCAAGCCCGAGAACGTGATGGTCCGCAGCGACTCCGCCGGCGAACGAGCCGTGATCATGGACTTCGGCCTCGCGATCTCGCGCGACACCGGCGAGGACTCGCCCGCACGGCTGACCTCCGTCGGTATCGCTCTCGGTACGCCGATCTATGCGGCGCCCGAACAGACGCACGGGCTGAGCGTCGATCATCGCGCGGATCTGTTCGCGCTCGGGGTCACGCTCTACGAGCTGCTCGCGGGCCGGGTTCCCTTCGACGGCACAGGGATCGATGTGATCCGGCAAAACGCAGCCGGTGTCGTTCCCGCCATCGCGGAGCGTAGTGGCGTTGCCGTGATGCCGGCCCTCGAGGCCGTCGTGCGGCGGTTGATGGCGCGCCAGCCTGGCGATCGCTACGGCTCGGCGCGCGAGGTGATTGCTGCGCTCGATGTTGTCGAGGAACTGCTCACCACGAGCCCGACCGAGCCAGATCAGGTCACCACTCCGGCCGACACCACCGTCGCCGCGCCGAAGCGCGCCCGTGGCCGGTGGTGGATCCCGTCGGGTGTCGTGCTCGCGATCGCCGGCGCGATCGTGGCCGGCATCGTCTCTGTCGCTGTTCCTTCGCCACTGGAAGTCACCCTCGCTCCGCCGGCCGCCGCCACCGTCGGTTCACTCGTCGTTCGCGTTACCTCCCACGATGCGCCTCCACCGTCGGCAGCACCCCCGACACCGCGAATCGCCAAGCGTCCATCGGTGGTCCGCGCGAGCACACCCGTCGAGCCACTCTCGGTCGCGCCGGTCCCCACGGCAGTCGTCCCCGACGTTGTCGCGACCATCCCCGCTCCCCCCGAGCCACCGGCGCGAAACGAATCGCCGCCTGCGGCGACGCCGCTGCCACCGACGCCGATGCCGATGCCACGCCCGTTATCGACACGCGCACGAGCGGAGCTGCGCTCCCTGGAAGTCCGCGGTTCGCTGTCCGACGCGGTGATCCGGCGTGCACTCCAGCGCATCGAGCCGCAGCTGCGGGGCTGCTTCGCCGCACAGGCCGCGGCGAGCCGCCGGTCGATTGCCACGACCGTGCACCTGACGTTCATCGTCGATGACACGCGGAAGGCGTCCTCCGTCCAGGCGGCATCATCGACCTGGCCGGCACTTGCGCGCTGCGTCGGCGATGTCATCGGCGAGCTGCGAACAAACACGGCGCCCGATGTCGGCTCGGTGCCCGTGTCCGTCGATATCGCGTTCACACCCGAGGAGCCCGCATGAGATGTAGCGTCGCGATCCTGATCCTCCACACGGGCTGTCTCGGTCCGCTCGCGAGCGACGTGCCCGCGCCGGGCGCCGGGGTATTGCCGCCAGGGAGCGTCGTCCCCGCCCTCGCTGACGATCCTGCGGAGCGCGCGCGCCTCGCCGCGAACGATGGCGTCGACGGTGTGATCCGTCTGCAGAGTGCGTTCGCGCAAGGACAGCCCGTCAAGGTCTGGGACTTCGGACCGGCGCCGAGTTTTGCCGCACCGCTACTCATGCTCGTGCGGAAGCAAGCGGATGGCACGTTCGTTCGTGTGCCGCACAACACGATCATCTCGGCCAGCCCCGGTGATCCGGGTTACTCGCCGTTCTGGTCGATCATGTTTGTCCAGGTCACCGACCGCTACGGTGGCGAGATCCTGCCGTCATTTGCGGCCGTCGATCAGGCAGTCGCGGAGGGCCTGGTGTTGGCACCGCTCGCTGCAACGTTCGCCGTCAACTGTCCCGCGGTTGCACCCGAGATCCGCCTCGCTGTCGGTGGCGGGCAAACGCTGCCGCCGAACGCGACGTTCTACTACAAGGGCACGACGGTGCCCTACTTCGACTTCGGGCCGATGCCGGCGAACGAACGCAGCGTTGCCGAGCAG
>JBBRBG010000176.1:0-18801 GCA_038206055.1 Haliangiales bacterium | reverse complement strand
ACTCAACGTCGGAAGGTTCACCGTCACGGCGCTTGAGCAAGCACTCGTCGATGAGCACTACGCGAGCCGGCTGCGTCAGCGTGCCGGAGAGCTTGCGGGTACGCTTGGACAAGGTATTACGAGAGACAATAACCAGCCCCCGTTTTGCGAATACTGCACGATCATCATCGATGATAATCGACCGGGTGGTGAACATTCCCACTACTGCGGGACCAAAGATGAGTGCGACAATGTCTCTGGCTCGCTACTCCTGCTGCTTCTCCTCCTTCTTGCGTTCGGTTTACTAAAGTGGCTACTGGACTAGTACTCGCCCCCAGGGTGCAGCTCGGTTGAAGTGGGCAGTTCGTCGGACTCGGCCTCGTGGTAGTTCATCTGGGCTTCACCTGCGTCTCCGCCATTTCGAGAGTGCGACATGCGAGATGCTGAGGAACTCCGCGGCCCGGGTGACGCCGCCGAAGTGCCGAAGTGCGACGAGTCGACGTGTTGCCGTTTGGATCTCTGCCAGCGTCCGCGAACGATTCCGCCGGACCCAGTCTCGATCCGCCGCGACGAACGAAGATGCACGGGCCTCGACCGCAACCAGCGCCTCGGCAGCGAAAGCGTCGATGACGCGGTCGATCTCGTGAGCGCGCTGCGCCAGCGGGGGTAGGTCAACGCGAGCGCGTGACGCGATGGCCGGCGGCTCGTCGCGCCCGGAGCAGACGATCAGCCGTACGCTGGTCGCAGGATGATCCAGCTCCGCGCGTGCCGTGCCGAACCCGGCGGGAAGGTGCCGCGTCCGGACGCACCAGGTTCCACCTCTCGCAGCGCGTAGTGCGGCCAGAGCAACCCCGGTGGGGGCCGACGGCTCGCTCACGATCAACGGGTGGTCCGCACCGACGACTTGCTCGTGGATCCAGCGGGCGACGGGTACGAGATCGCCCTCGCCGCACAAAAGCAAGGCCACCTGGCCCGATGCGAAGTCTCGTACGACGCGGAGCGCGCGGTCGACATCGGCGCGCCGGAGCTCGTCCCATCCGATGATCCGGGACAGGAATGCGTGCAAGGCGACCAGGCGCGGACTCTCGGCGATCAGGCGCAGGCTGCCCACCGCAAGCTCGGTACCCGGGGCGAGCACCACGGACGCCCACCGCTTCCCGTCGGCCCATACTCCGTTCTTGCTCTGGGTGTCCCGGAGCAGCCAGCCGAACTCCTCGCGACTCAGCCGCGCGTGGCTTCGGGAAACGAATCGCTGCGGATCGATCAGCCGCAGCGAGCACGCGGCAGACGATCCGATGGTCAGCGGTTCGGTGGGTGCGGTCGGCAGATCGTGCACGCGGTCAGACCCCCAGTAGCGAAGCCGGTCGATGTCATCGGTGAGGAGCGACGACAGGCCGAGGTGGTTGGTGTTCGTTTCGAGACCGGAGAGCACGTCGCCTTCTACGTCACCGACACGGCCACTTCCATGCGCAGCTTCTCAAGCGCTGACGAATGTAACTCCCCGCTGCTGCGCACGAGAAAAGTTACCGGTTCAGAAGCTGCCGCCGAACCCGACGACCGCGCCACCTCGCGTCCCCGCCACCATCGGAGCCGCGGTCCCGTCGCCACCACGGAACCACAGCCAGGCACCGATGCCGAGTACCACCACGCCGCCCCCGAGAGTCAATGTTCCGCCGAGGGCGGTATCGCGGTACTGGGGTTGCGATCCATCGTCCTCCTCGTCAACCTGGAGCAGCAACGCACCCGCCACCACCCCGGCGATCCCGGTGCCAACAAACGCTGTCGCCAGCTTCCGCGTCTCCGTCGGATGGAGCTGGCGCCAGGAGTGATAGCCCCAGAGGGCGCCGCCGATCACGAGAGCACCGCCTGCGATGGTCGCGGCCACGCCGGGCGGCCCGCTGTTGCGGATGTACTTCTTCTGCGGCCCGTCAGGAGGAGCCGGATCTTCATCGGTGGCGATCAGATAGCTACCAGCGCCGATCGCGACCAGACCGCCGGCTATCAAGAGAATAGGCGGCCACTTCTGCACGGTCGGCGAATCCTGGTGACGTAGCTCCGTGTGCACCGGAGAAGCTGGCGCGGATTTCGGCGCGGGAAGAAGTGGAGGAAGCGGCGCGGCGCGTGTGAACGGAACCAGCACGGTCACCCCCTCCGCCGTCTCGCCCGATGCGACGAACCCGGCGAGATCGCGAGCGTGGACATCATCGGTTGCTTGCCCGAGCTCGATGTACCCCTTCGCAATCACCCCACCGTGCACACCATAGCGCGACGCTACGAGCTGTCGCGGAGCAGTTCCCTGAATGCCAACGACGATCACCGACTGGTCACCCGCGACTCGGGAAACCAGTCGTCGAGCCAGCTCCGCTTCGTGAGCCCGGTCCGCCTCCGTCGAGAACAAGAAGCCGATCCACTCCGGCGTAACGACGAGCGCCGAGTCGACCGGCCAGTCCACATGAAGGACCGAGTCCTCGCCGCCGAGCACATCCACATCGAACCTCCGCGCGCGGTTGTTCCGATCGACGACCACCACTCGATAGGTTCCTGGAACGAGATCCGCGATGGCCTTTTCGGCCCGCCGGATGACTTCGTTCACGTAGACCTGCAACGTGGGATCGTTGAGCATCACCGTGAGCGTTCCGCGCGGCACCTTGCTGAGATTTGCTCGCGTGTCGTCGTACAGGCGCTCCCCTTCCGGGCTGGAGTTGGTCCGATTGAACACCTCGTCGGGGAACGTACGGATCAGCTCTCGCTCGGTCTCGTCGCTCTTCGGTGTCTGGCCATCGCGCTGGTAGACGATCGCCAGCTTGCCCAGAACGCTCTTGAACGAGTTTCGGAGCGTCGGATCAGCCACGAGGAATCCCGGATTCGCCAACGTCATCGCGACCGCGGTCTCCAGAGGCTTGAGTAGCGCGTCGAGCTTCGGCTGCTGACGCCAGAGGGTGAGGGCGTAGTCGTAGCTCTTCGCCAGCTTCTCGATCCGCAAGGTCGGATCGCTCGCCTCTCGGGGAAGGCGTCCGCCCAGATGTTTCCCGACGGACGATGGAAGCGCGGCAACGTGTTGCTGCTCCAACTCGTCGACGAACGGCTGAAGGATGCGATCTGCGTCCTTGGGCCGAGCACCTCCGAATGACTGCAACGAGACATCGGCTCCAGCCGTTGCCGCTGTCGCGACGATGACGGCCGCGATGCACACGATCCGTTGCGCGCTGCTCACTTCGGGATCCCCCTCCGACTCATCCAGTTCGAAAACCCGGGGTGAGAAATGCCGAGTCGGCGCGCCCCACCGTTGACGCCCCAGTTTCGTAGCGCCACCACGCGCAGCGCCAGCTCTTCGACCTCTGCCAACGTCTTGAGCGGTACCTTCCCGAGCCACACAAACTCGTGCTCGCGGAACGCGCGAGCGGGCGCGCCGAGTTGCTCCACGGCGTCGTCCGCATAGGCAAGAAGTAGCCGCTCGAACTCGTCCCGCCGGGCCGCGATCGGCGGAAACGTGATCGAAGCGATGCGCTTCAACGTGGCACCCGCGCGCGTCGCCGCAGTCCGCGTCGGGGCCACGATGACGAGCCGGGTCTTGCTCTCCGGGTGCTGCACAGCATCGAGGATGGCCTGGAAGTCGTGGGGCAGCTGATCGGTGTACGCGCAGAGCGTTCCGCCGTCGGCTTCGCGTAGCGAACCGACACCAGTCTCGCCGCAGACCACAAACGGGCGATCCTTTCCGATGACGGCACCGTGTAGTCGGCGCGCGACCCCGGACAGATCGCCGCCGCCACAGAGCACGAGTGTCGCGCGCAACGTGGCCATGTCGCGCAGCCCGCGAACCGCTTCGTCGACCTCCGCCAGTTGCGCATCCCCCCATCCGATCAGGCGCCGCATGTACGACCGGAGCGAGATCAGCTGCTCGCTTTCTGCGACAAGCCGATAGGGTCCGATCTCGCACTCGACACCAGGTGCGAGCTGCACGGAGAGCCGTAGGTCGCCTTGTTGGACGATGCCATTCACACCGCCCAGATCCTCGACGAGGCACACGCCACGATTCCTGACCAGTCGCGCGTGACGCCTCGACACGTATTCACCCTCGGCGCCGAGCCTGATCTCGCAGCCGGGCCCGGACCCGATCGTCCACTCGAAGTCGCCTTCGCCGGGAAGCTCGAACACCGTCCCGCGTCCCCAGACCCGCAACCTCACGATCGCGTCGATGATAGGCCAGAGCGGGCGATCACCCGCTGGCTTTGTCACTACCTGCACCGCCGTCGATGGTACTAAATTCGCTCGCCGCCCGCATCGGGACGAAGAGCCGCGATGGTTCACGAAACCAACCGGCCAGATCGGGCCGTTCGGTTACGGGCCGATCCGCGCTCCCGCGAGGTATAGTGGCGGCCCCACGAGGCGGCGGGCATGGCGATCCAATCGATACAGGCGACAGGCCGGAGCAGGAGCCTGGCGAGATGGTGACGCACCGGATGCCACCCCGGCCGGGCGAGCTGATCGGTCGCGCCGCGTCGGGCTACATACTCGAGACGTTGCTTGGCGAGGGCGGGATGGGGTCGGTCTACTCCGCGTTCAATCCCGAGGTCGGCAAGCGGGCCGCGGTGAAGGTCGTATCTGCCGAGGTCGCGAAGGAGCCATCGATCGTGGATCGCTTCCTGGTCGAGGCGAAGGCAATGGCCGCACTCGACGATCCGAACGTGGTCGAGATCTACGCGAGCGGTCGCTTCGTCGAGGATGGGAGGCCGTACATCGTCATGGCCCACGTGGAAGGGCAATCGCTCGAATCGCTGTGCCGGGAACTGGGGCCGATGTCGCTTGAGACTGCCGCGCTTATCGCGGTGCAGGTCGCGTCCGGCCTCGACACCGTGCACAGCCACGCGATCATCCATCGCGACATCAAGCCGCAGAATATTCTCGTCGGACCTCGCTGGGGCCGGCGTTACTTCGTCCGTCTGGTCGACTTCGGAATCGCGAAGCTTCTGAACAATGATCTAGCCTCCAACTTCAGGACGAGGACCTTTGGCGTCGTCGGCACTGCGGGCTTCATGGCTCCCGAACAGGCCCGCGGCGAAAAGGACGTCGATGCTCGCGCGGACGTCTACTCGCTCGGCGCGACGCTATATCGGATGCTCGCCGGCAGGACCCCGTACGACGGCGAGAACCCCTACGTGATGTGGGAGAAACAGATCAACAACGAGCCGATCACGCATCTACGCGTGCTCCGCCCCGATCTACCGGAGATCTGGTGCACCACGATCATGGCAACGCTCGAGTCCGACCGGTCGCGGCGCCCCGGTTCGACGCGAGAGGTAGCGCAGCGCCTCATGCAGCCAATGCCCAACGGCGAGGTCATGCTGAGACTGCTCGCGCCGACACTCGCATTCGACAAGGCGGTCAGGCCAACCGACGCCACGTTCTCGTCCGACGTCGAGCAGTCCATGGTGAGGTGGGCGGCCGGGCGCTCCGCCGCGACCGCTGCCCGGCGACGCGGCCCCTCCGTCCCGGTGCTTCTCGTGAGTTGTATGATCGCCGGCGTGGGCATCGGCGCGGCGACGATGCGGTTCATCGGCCGATCGTCCCGCCCACCAGAACAGCTCGCCACCTCGCCGAAAATCTCACCGGCTCCATCGGCGGCTGCGGCGGCCATGGCCCCCATACCTCCGCCCGATGCGGCCCTCGCCTCGCCGACGGACGCCGCGAGCGTCGCTGCGCTCATGGATGCACCGACGTTCGACGCGCCGACCAGCGCGGTTGCTGCTGCGGCCACAGCGCCGACAGCGCCCAGCAAGATCCGGACGCCCGCAGTCAAGCCTGGGACTGCACCCGCACCCGCGCAACAGAAGGGCGATGGTGATCTCGTCGTTCGCCTCGATAGTTGGGCGGAGGTCTACGCAAACGGCGTCCACCTAGGAACCGCACCACGGCGCTTCACGCTCGCCTCCGGTAAGTACGACCTGCTGCTCGTGAACGATTCGCACCGTGAGACAGTGACGGTGACCGTGAAGCCGCACGGCGAAGCGGTGGTGAGCAAGAACTGGTGACCCGCATGCAGACATCGCGTTTCTTGGTCGTTGCAATCGTACTCGCAGGCCTGCCTCCGTCGGCACGTGCGGATTCGGTCGGAGTCCTCTTCAATGGCGAGCAGGCAACGGCCCACGAACGCGAGGTCGCGTTGTCGGCGATCGTCGCGACGCTCCGGATAGCCGGTCAGGAGTTCGTGACGCCGACCTTGAAGCCGGGCGACCGAACAACCGTGCTCGGATGCGTCACACGCCCACAACCGTGGAGCTGCATGCATACCGCAGTGCCAACCGGGCTCGATCGATTCATGATCGCATCGATCGATCATGTCCGCGCAACCAACGGGGCAACTGCGATCTCGATCGCCGTGCAAATCGTCGAGCCGAGCTTGGACACGGTGATCGGGGACCTCCAGACCTGCGAGGACTGCACCGATGCACGTCTCACCCACGCCGTCGGGACCCTGACGCGTGATCAACTCCGCGCAATCGCGATCCGGCTCGGCCGCACCACGATCGAGGTGACCAGCGTACCGCGCGGTGTTCGTGTCACGTTCGACGGCGACAGCTTCGGCGCTACGAATACGACGATCCATACCTATGCGGGACCGCACAAGCTCCAGCTCGAGTTGGAAGGCTACCGCCGCGAGTACCGCGATGCGCTGGCGGTCGACGGAGGCACTACAGAAATTGCCGTCACCATGCTGGCCGACAGTGTCCGCGCGCCTGCGAGAACCGACACGCCCGGGAACCCTGCGCATTCACGAGTCGTTCCTTCGATCCTGCTCGGTGCGGGCGCCGTGGCGATCATCACTGGCGCTGTATGGCTGATCGCCGACGAGGATCCCGTCACCCGAGCGGGCATCGACGTTTCCGCGAGCTACCGGGATACGGGCTGGCAGGGGGCGATCACGTTGGCAGGCGGTGTGATCGTCGGCGGACTGGGAGCGTGGCTATGGTGGCGCGAGAGCAGATCGACCCCGACAGTAGCGCCGACGTCCGGAGGCGCGGTCGTCGGCCTTGCGAGATCATTCTGATGACAAGGAACCACATGACGGCGCATGCTCCCGCAACGGTCGCATTACTTCTGCTTGCGGTTTCCGCAGCTGCTTGCAACACGAAGCACGATGCGAACTACTGCCCCGATCGCCCGCATCAGAACTGCCTCAACGACGCGAGCTCCGACGGCCCGAAGACGTGCACGACTGCCCAAGAGTGCTCGGCGCCGACCTCGGTCTGCGACAGCGCCGGATCGATGACCTGCGTCGAGTGCACGGCGAACGAAGCCGCCGCGTGCGTGGGACAGAAGCCAGCATGCAGCGCCGAGCATCAATGTCGCGCGTGCGTAGGTCATCTGGACTGCAGCTCGTCTGCCTGCCTGCCGGATGGCTCGTGTGCGGCGGAGACTGACGTCGCCTACGTCGCTCCGGGGGGGAGCGGCTCCACATGCACGAAGGCAAGCCCGTGCCTCACGCTTGACAAGGGCATCCTCACGAACAAGCCGTATGTGAAGATCGCCGCGGGACTCGTCAAGGACAACAAGCTCACGACGATCGACGGGCGCGCCGTGACGATCCTCTGCGACCCCGGTGCCACCCTCGATCGGGACGGCGACGGCGCGATCATCGAGATCAGAAGTGCGGGCGCCGACGTGCGGATCTTCGACCTCGTCGTCACGGGGGCGACGGGAATCGCGGGTGGCGATGGCCTCGATCTCACCCCGAACGGTGGCACCCCCAAGCTCACCCTCGTCCGCACAACCATCACGGCGAACCAGGGCACGGGCATCTCCGCCACGGGTGGTTCGTTGGCCGTGTCCCAATCGACCATCACTGGCAACCTCGGCGGTGGGCTCGCGGTCAGCGGAACGACGACGACATTCGATATCAACGCGACCTTCATCACCTACAACGGGCTCGCCACTGGTGCGCAGGCATCTCAAACCGGCGGCGCTGCCATCACCTCCAACACCACCGGAAGCAGGTTCGAGTGGAATACGGTTGCCTTCAACCAGTCGAGCGGCCTGACATTCCGTGGAGGGGTTTCATGCAACGCACCGCTCGTCGCGAGTGCCGGCAACTTGCTGTTCCACAACACTGAGGCCGACGGCGTCGGAGGGACCAAGACCGACAGCACGACGCAGCGCAACCTGGCGGGCGGCTGCCAGTTCGGGAACACCGTCTCCGTTCCATTGGATTCGACCAACCTCGGATTCAAGGCGCCGCTCGTTGCTCCATTCGATTTTCATCTCACGGCAACTTCCCCGGCCTCCATCGTCGATGCCGCGGGGCTGTGTACAGGCGTCGACGTCGATCGGCAGTCACGACCAATCGGCGCCGCATGTGACTTTGGTGCGGATGAGTTCAAGCCATGAGGGCGAATCGTCAGGTGGAGCAGCGTGTGGACGTCGTTGAGCAGCGCTTCTGGGATCTACGTCGCTACGAACTGGAGCTTGAACGAGTCCGACTGGCCGCGCGAGTGGCGCTGGGCGACGACGCGCGCGCAACCGAGCTAGAGCAGAATGAAATGCAGCTGGCTCAAGTCCCGGCCGCGCGAGCGCAACAACTCGCGATGCGCTTGGGGCTGAGCGAGGACGAGATGAGCTTCGTCTGGACGGCGGTCGCCACGGGGTACGACCCACGGTCGACGCGAGATCTTGAGACGCTCGGCGGCGTCGATGCGCGAGGCGGAGCCACCATCACGATGTACTCGGCTCTGTACGGGCTCGATGCCGGCCGCGCCCGGCGCCTCGCGCGCGATCTCCACGGTCGCCATCCACTCGCCCGAGCCGCCTTGCTGGTGCCGCGTGGCGAGGCGTCGAGTGTTCGTGTGTGGCATGCACCGGAGCGCCTAGCCTCCTACCTCGCGGGTGCTTCCGAGCTCGACGCGGCGGTCTCGAGCGTGGGTGGGTGGCTCGAGCCCCCCGAAGAAGTGATCGCAAACCCGCAGCACGAACAGGCGCAACGCGTGCTGGAGAGCCTGTTCAGCGCGAGTAGGGATGTTCTCGTCTTGCTGGAGGGCGCGGCCGGGGTCGGTCGTCGCACGCTTGCCGCGCTCGCCGCCAAGGCTGCCGGGCGAACATTGATCCACGTCGACCTCTCGCGGCGTCAGCTCTCGCAAGCGACGCTGGATTCGCTGATGACGGCGCTTACGCGCGAGCTGTTCCTCGACCCGGATGCGATCTTGCTCCTCGCCAATGTAGATGACTTGGTCGAGCCTGGAGCGGACCGAGCTAGCAACGCTCTCCGGATCGTAGCGAGCGCTATCTCCGCGCTGAACGTGCCGGTGGTCGCCACGACCTCGGTACCCGGAATGACGTTGCCTACGACGAAGGTTCCTGTTCGTATTCGAGTTCCACCTCCTACGGCCGGCGCTCGCCTTGCACTGTGGCAACGCTCGCTTCCTGAAACAAGCGCGGACGTGCTCGGCGACGTCGCGTTCCGCTATCGGATCGGCCCGGGGGCAATCGCGAGCGCTGCGGCAAGCGCGACGCTCCTCGCATTGACCCGCCCGGCCTCTCGCCTCGAGACGGCTGATCTCGTCGGTGGCATCCGTGCGACGATCGCCGAGCGCATGGGTGGCCTCGCGCAGCGCATCGAGACGACGGACCGGTGGGGCCATCTTGTCCTCTCGCAGGAGACCTCGGATCAGATCCTCGCGCTCCTGGCACGGGTCCAGCACTCGTCGAAGGTGCTCGATGAGTGGGGGTATCGCTCGCGGCTCTCCCGGGGGACCGGCATCGCCGCCCTGTTTTCCGGTCCACCGGGGACGGGAAAGACCATGGTCGCCGGGATCATCGCAAACATCCTCGACCTCGAGCTGTATCAGGTCGACTTGTCGCGCGTCGTCTCCAAGTGGATCGGCGAAACGGAGAAGCAGCTCGCTCAGATTTTTGATGCCGCGGAAGCAGGGCACGCGTTGTTGTTGTTCGACGAGGCAGACTCCTTGTTCGCGAAACGCACGGAGGTCAAGGGAGCGACTGACCGATACGCGAATATGGAAGTGAACTACCTGCTCCAGCGAATCGAGGCGTTCGAAGGGATCGCGATCCTAACGACGAACATGGATGCGTCGATCGATCCCGCACTCAAGCGGCGGCTCGCGTCGCATGTCGTGTTCTGGCCGCCCGATGAAGACGAGCGCTTGCACCTGTGGGAGCGAATGGTCGCTCCAGAGACACCGATGGAAGGCCGGATCGACTACGCGAAGCTTGCCAACGAGTTCCCGGACATGAGCGGCGCGAACATCCGCAACGCGGCGATCAGCGCGGCGTTCCTCGCAGCGTCGGAGGAACGATCGCTGACGCAGCAGCACCTCGAACGTGCCGCACGGTTGGAGTACAGCTCGATGGGCCGTGTGCTCGGAAAGCGCGAGGGTCTTTGAGACTCGCATTGCTCGCAGTGGGCTTGATGTCGTGTGGCAAAGACGTTGCACCTCCCGAGAAGACACCGGCAAGTCCGCTGCCGCGATCTCCCAACTCGGATGCGTCCGTTGCGAGGCCGGGCGATCCGATCGTGAGCGGACAGATACATGGCGAACGCGTGGCATGTTCTCCGCGTTCTGACAGGCCCGGCCGCTTCGACTGCGTGTCCGGGCTCCGTTCCTTTCTCCGCGCACGAAGCGACACTCGGATCGCGGGAATCAGCCCATTCTACCGCGAGGGCCAGATCAGCCCATTCTACCGCGACCGCCAGAGCGAGCTGCTCGTCTGGATCACCGAGTCGTCCGTCTGGCCGCGCGCAAAGGACCTCGAGATCGACGAGCGCGAATGCCCTGGGACAAGCCAGGCCCCCGATTGTTCGGCGGCAATCGCAGCAATTGCGGCCGCCGCGACCAAGCATCGCTACTTCATCGTCCCAATCTTCGGCACGCTCGGTCAGCCGCGAACGGGCGGCAGCTGGTCGTTCCTCGACGTCTACCGCATCGAGGGAGAGACGCCCGCCGATGCGGGCTGGGACCACGTGCGCGCCGTGACAGTGCCGTGCCGAGTCGCCAAGGGCGAGCCCAGCGAGTTCGAAAGCGGGGGCTATGGGGTGGTCAAGGAGCGCGTCACAGACGTCGCAAAGAGCGCGGAAGAAGGGCCCGGCTCATGCAAATCGGCGTTGATAAATTTCCTGCGCGCTCATCCTGGCGACCGGATCTTGGGCGTAGTCGGGCTCGACGGGATGCGGACGCCTTCCAAGGGCGACGACCTGCCCGACCCGGAGACGCTTTCGCTGCTTGTCCTCATGTCCGATGATGCGAAGCGGTCCTCGGCGGAGTGGCTGGCCGTCGATCAATCGGTATGCTTCTTCGACGGGTGTCCAGCACATCTCGCCGAGCCCAATTTGGGGCAGGGACTCGCCCGATCGGTGGCGGTTGCCTCGATTGCGACTGGGGATGCTCAAGCGAAGACAGTCACCGCCACGCTCCTCTGGGTCTGGAGGCTGCCAGAATGATGCTAAAAACACTGGCGCTGTTTCTCATGGTGTCCGCACTCACTGGTTGCAGCGCAAGCAAGGCCATCGCGCAAGGAAATGTGCGTGGAGAGCGCGTCACGTGTATGCGGCGGCAAGACCAGCCGGGTCTTCGATTTGATTGCATTTCTCCTCTCCGCTCGTTTCTTTCTGCACAAGCAGGCGACACGCGGATTGCCGCGCTCACCCCACTCTACCGTGGCGGCTCCAGTGAATTGCTCGTCTGGCTCACGGAGTCCGCCGGCTGGCCGAGCGCGCATGATCTCGAGGTCGAGGAGCACGACTGTCTGCCGACCCGGGATGTGCCTGATTGCACGACGACGATGGAGGACGTTTCACGAGCGACCGCAAAGCATCACTACTTCATCGTTCCAATCTACGGGACTATCGACAAGCCTCGTTCTGCCGGTAGCTGGTCGTTTCTCGATGTCCGGCGGAAGGACGATGCATCGCCCCAGGATTCAGGGTGGCAGCACGTCCGCATCGCCTATCTCGCGTGCCGTTTGGAGAAGGGAGACACCTATTACGGTGATCATGGCGACGGAGTGATGAAGGCGAAGGCCTCCGACTATGGCAAACTCACGGGAGCAGTTGAGGGTCCCTGTCTGTGTATCCCGGCGCTCATCAACTTCTTGCGAAGCCATCCCGACCAGAGGATTGCGGGTGTCGTTGCGCTGGACGGAACGCGCACCGGCCGAGCACACGAAAAGGCTCCTGATGTCGGCACCGTCGGACTGCTCGTGTTGATGTCCGAGGAGACGCGCTGGCCTCTCGCACGAACACTGGCGCTTGAAACGACCGTGTGTATTGACGACTGCCCGGATGACCTTGTCAGGTTTCGCACCGGGGTTGACACCCTGCAGACCTCATTCACCGTTGCATCGATTTTCAACCCGGTAGATCCGAGTAGAGAAATGCACGAACTCCTCTGGGTCTGCAGGCTGCCAGAATGAGGCTGCCAGAATGAGGCTGCCAGAATGAGTCCGAAACGACTGTACTGCGGATCTGAAGGTGTTCCTAGATGAGGCAACTATTCCATCTGCCAAAG
Organism: Haliangiales bacterium; assembly: GCA_038206055.1. Classification (GTDB taxonomy): domain Bacteria; phylum Myxococcota_A; class Polyangia; order Haliangiales; family Haliangiaceae; genus JABFXX01. Next base: position 6,310 of record JBBRBG010000176.1, on the reverse strand, counting down.
ACACGGGGCTCTGGCGCGCTGGTCGCGCTACTTCTCATGGTGTCCGCACTCACTGGCTGCAGCACAAGCAAGCCCATCGAGCAAGGGAATGTGCGTGCCGAGCGCGTTACGTGTATTCGGCGTCAGGATCAGCCGGGGTTTCGATTTGATTGCATTTCTCCTCTCCGCTCGTTTCTTTCTACCCAACCGTCCGACACGCGGATTGCGGCGATTAGCCCACTGTACATTGGCGGGTCCAGCGAATTGCTCGTCTGGCTCACCGAGTCAGCCGGCTGGCCGAGCGCGCAGGATCTCGAGGTCGACGAGCACGATTGTCTGCCGACCCGGGATATGCCCGATTGCACGACGACTATGGAGGAGGTGGCACGAGCGACCACCAAGCATCACTACTTCGTCGTTCCAGTCTACGGGGCTGTCGACAAGCCTCGTTCTGGAGGCAGCTGGTCGCTTCTCGATGTCCGGCGAAAGGACGCGGCATCGCCCCGAGATGCCGGGTGGCAGCACGTCCGCATCGCCTACCTCGCGTGCCGGTTGGAGAAAGGAGACACGTATTACAGCGACCATGGCGACGGAGTCATGAAGGCAGACGCCTCCGACTATGGCAAAGAGACGGAGGCGGTTGAGGGTCCCGGGCTGTGTATCCCAGCGCTCATCAACTTCTTGCGAAGCCATCCCGACGAGAGGATCGCGGGTGTCATTGCGCTTGACGGAATGCGCACTGGCCAAGCACACAAAAGGGCTCTGGATCTCGGTACCGTCGGACTGCTCGTGCTGATCTCCGAGGAAACCCGCTGGCCTCTCGCAAGATCACTAGCAGTTGAAACAATCTCGTGTATCGACGACTGCCCAGGTAACATCGTAAGATATCGCACAGGGCTTGACAGGATGCAGAGTTCATTCACCGTCGCATCGATTATGGAGCCTCTAGAGGCGGATAGGGCTGAATACAAATTCCTCTGGGTGCGACGGCTCCAAGACAAATAGCGGCGGCTACGGTTCGCCTCCCCCGCCGCCGCCCGCCTTGTGAGTCGAGGACGCCGAAGAGGTATCGGGAGAGTCGGCCGCTCGCTCCCCGCCGAGCTGCGTCCTGGCCTTCTGAAGTGCAGCGAGCCGCGAATCCCAGAGTCGGGACGCCTCCGACAGCGTTCCTTTCAGGTACGCGAGATGCCCGAGCGCTGTCACGAAGTGCGTAGGCTGTGTCCGCTGCGCGTGGACAGCCATCGCAAAACCGGTGCCGGCTTGTGGACTGTACGAGGCTGGCGATCCGGAGACCTTCATCACAAGGTTGCGCAGCATTCCTGATATCGCTTCGACCGTCGGGATTGCAGCGATAAAGCCCGCGATCTTGGCGCGCGTCGACGCGTCGCCCCCCGAGGCTTGAGCTGATTCTCGCCCGGCCTTCACGTACACGGCCTTCCGAGCGTTCATCGCAGCGAGCACTTGTTGGCGTGCCTTGCCCAATTTCTTCAGTGCCACGCTGGCCTTGCCTTTCGCCTTCTGATAGTCGTCGAGCGCTTTGTTGGCCTCCTCGTCCTGAAGCTTCTTGGTGTCGACCCTGAGCTTCGCCTCGGCTGTTTCGATAGATCTGTTGGACACCTTACTCACGGCGTAGCTCACCATCGCCCCGAAACTCTCCATGCTGTCGGCGGCTTCTTCTGGACCCGTAACGAGGTACTTAAATGCTCCACCAAAAATGAACTCGATTGTAGACTTGACGTCTTCGGCGTGGCCCTTTGCCTGTTCAAGGGCCTCGCGATCCTCGGCGACCTCATGGGTGAGATGGACTCTATAGATGTCCCTCCGCGCGCTGTTTATATCGTCGAGCGCCAACTTCACGTTCTCCCGCTCACCATCGAAGTCTAGCTTCGCCGCTCGCAGGAGATGGTCATCTCCAATCGTCGCGTCGTGTTCGTCCTTGGCAACGCCGTGCCGGAGCGCCTCGGAGGCCTTCGCCATCCCTGCCTGGTCGTCCGGAGATGCGTTGAGCCCACCATTCGGGCGGAACAGACTTCCCAGCCGCGTGTCGTCGAGGACGTTCTGTTTGTCTGCGAATGTGCCCGCGTTCCCCTTCCAGTCGTGGGACGGTTTTACAAAACCCAGCGTGTGCAGATCCGGGTGGTCTTGCGCCTGCATGAATGCGGCGTAGTCCGGTCCGAGTGACCGCTGCGTGTCGTCTACCTGCTGAGACGCAACGGAGTACGCATCCCAACTTCGCGCACGGAAGGCCGGATCAAGCTTGTCCTGGCTGCGGTTCGGCGCCTCGGGCTCAGCACCCGCAAGCAGGCTTTGCGTCGGGAGCGCGTTCCCCGGGCCCGACGCGGTCACGTAGTTGCGCCAATCGACGGCCTGCTCGTCGGGCTGGCGGCGGTCCATGTGAGAGTCCGCGTGCTCCGAGATGCCTCGCGGATGTCTCGTATCCGGCAGGCTGGGGAGAGGCTGCGCCTTCGCCACACGAAACGGGCTGTCCGAGGGCCCGCTCACGCGTTCCTCTCCAACCCTCAGCTTCTCTCCACCCTCCTGCTGCTGGTCCTCACCCTCGCGTTCTCGATCCTCGTCGCCCTCCCGCTTCTCCTCCTGCCGTTCACCGCCCATAGTGCACCGCGCCGAGTGGACGGCGCCCTTCTTGGTCTCGGGCATCGCCGGGCATGAACATTGACATCGGCCTCATGGTACGCCCGACGCGGGTCACAATCGCCGTCAGACCGATCCGTGGTCGTCGAATGTAACTGCGACAGGCATTCGGAACTCCCCAGCTACTGCTGGCCCCGACGAAGAGTCACAGACTTGCAGTGAGGGGTGCCGCATTCTGCGGCGCCCTTGGTCGAGCCAGTGCGCTGCCCGGCAGGCCGCCTATTCGTAGGTGCAACCGTCCTGCTCCGCCAGCGCCTCAGCGATCCGGATCATCCAGACCGGCTTGACGAAGTACTGGTCGATCCCTTCCCGCGTCGCGAACCCGTTGGGCTCGTCCACCGCGGACACGGCGAAGATGATCAGCGGACGCCCGAGCGCGGTCGAACGTTCCCGGAGAGCGCGCGCGAGTCCGAACCCGCTTCCGCTCTTGAGGTTCCATTCCAGCACAACGCACTCGGGTGCGAACCCGTCGATCGCAACCATGGCCGCGCCCGCCGACTCCGCCCAGTCGCACACGTGCCCGCAGAGCGAGAGCGCGTAGGACATCGAGCGTAGCGACGGGACGTGCTCGTCGACGAGAAGGATCCGGCGCCTCCGAGCGAGCTTCCACGGGAGGTTCTTGCGCGCGAACGATGAAGTCATGCCCGCAGTCCTACGCTACAAACCCGGTGTCACTCCCCGTTCGGACTCACTTGGTAACCAACATCCCACGATCGGCACTCCGGTTAACGGCGTGAGGTCGCGCATTTCACGCGCCCTGCCAGCCTCGTCAGTTGCTGCGGTCGCGCACCGTAGCCAGCCCTCCGTCTAGAAAGCGCGACATGACCCCGTCGTCCGCAAAGATGATGCGGACCCCAGTAAACGTTCCATCGTCTCGCTGATCTCCCCAGAGAATCTCGACGATGCCGGGTGCGCCGCGAAGCGCGTCGATGTGCTCTCGCTTGTACCCGACCACCGGGGCGTGAAACTCGACGTACGGGAGCCTGGGCATTGGCCGAAGCGTAGCGCGTTCTGCGCGGCTCGCTGGTTGCGGAGTTCGCGCCGAGATGCCGATGCCGATGTCGATCGAACCATGATTGTCTACGCGTCCGAGCTACTCGACGCGACCGCGCGAACGCCTTGATCCACGCAGGCGCTTGAGTGTCGAGAGCAGTGCCTCACGCGTGACCAGCTCGATCACGTGCAGCGTTCGGTCGTCGATCTGAAACACCAGCCGATGGTGAATGCCGATGCGCGTGAAATAGACCGGAGCCGCCGTGTCCTTCGCCTGCTTGACGCATTGCCATGCGCCCACGTCGCCCGCCGCAAGTTGCCCGAGCGTCCGCATCGCCTCTGCCGCCACGTGGAGGGGCACGGCTTCCATCGCATCGCGGAATGCGCGGCTCGACGCGGGGACGAGGACACGGCGATTCGGGGCGGGAATCGCCTCTCCACTGTCCGCCGCCTCGGTTGGCAGCTCGGCGGCAACACTCGTCGGGGGGGCTCGTGTTGCCGAATCTCGGGCGGCCAGGCTGCGCCGGAGCGCGGCGCGCTCCTCGTTGCCGTCGCGGATCATCACCTCGAGCTGATCGATCCGCTCTCGCAGCGCGCGCCGTTCCCTCGGCTCGATCGCCTGATCGAGGAGTAGCTGATGATCGATGCGGAGCTGCTCAAGAGTCGCTTGCACCGCCGCGGTTCCTCGCATCGCCGCGAGCATCCGGGCATCGGCCGACGCCAACTCGTCGCGTAGGCGGGCAGTCTCCGTGTGTAGTCGCTCCAACTCCTGCGGTCCACCCGACCGCAGACGTTCGCGTAGGTGCCAGGCACGATCGAAGGGCGGTAGTCCAGCGACATCCCGCACCCGCTCGACCGCTTCCACGATGCGGTTGGCATTCTCCCGCTCGGGCTCGATGCAGCCACGTGCGACGAACAACCCGAGCGGCGGGACGGCGCCGAGTAGCGCGAGCGCGAGCATCTCGGCGCTGTCGGGATCCAGCAAGTCTCCGGCGTGCTTGGCGAGTAGCTGGAGATAGTCAAGGTCCCCGAGCGCCAACGCGATCGCGATCTTTGCGCCGGGAGAGATCCAGCGGTCATCCTCGATACGCGCGGCATGCTTCGCCGCAAGTTCGAGGAAGCCGGCTTGTATCGCATGTTCGGCAAGCGTGCCGTGGCACATGTCTGCGTAGGGCTGTACGCCAAGGGTCGAAGCGTGCCCGGCGGTGACGATGGCCTGCCACCAGTGATCGGACCGCGCGAAACGGTACGTCATCACCGGCAACACCTCCGGCGTGTCGGGGAGCGGCCGATCACGCAGCTCGTGAAGCGAGAGCTTCCACACGGTCTCGGCCGTCAACTCGGCAGGCGCGGATCGCGGCTCGGTGGCCTCGCCCGCAGCGAGGGTCGAGATGACCTCGTCGATCGACACTCGCATCATGTGCTCTGCAAATGCGGCGGCGCTACGGCACGCTTCATCGGTCGCCCTGCCAGTTCGGTCGATGATCTCGGTCAATCCCGGATCGTCGACCTGCGCCGCGACGATACACAGCAGTGCCCGAGCATCCCCATTGAGACTTCCGCGCGCGACTCGGCGGGCCAGGACCACCAGCTCCGGGCGAACCACATCGCGATCACCGAGATGCCAGGCGGCGAACAGGAGCCAAGCACGACCGCTGTTGTCGATCGTGCCGACGGGGAAGACATGCGCTCGCACTGCCGCCAGCGCCGCGCCCGCCCGATCGCCGCTCGCGAGCGAGAGCACCGGGAACAGCAGGAGCTGACTCCCGATACCCGGAAGGATCTCGCCGAGCTCCTCCGCCGGGAACGGCACCCCGACGCGGATCCTCGCGAGCATGCGCGCGATGGCGTCGGCCATAGGCGCCGGCCAGGACCGGATCCATTTGCGACGGCGGATCGGATCCAGTCGGGTTGCCGTGCAGCAGAGCACGAGGCGCGGGGCGACCCAGTCGGGTGCCGTACGAGGGCGACAGCCGCAGCTTGAAGCGCGGCGATTCTTGAGCTCACGAGCCCCGAGCGGGGGCGTCCAGTTCGCTCAGAAAGGAAGGTCGTCGGTGTCGGGGGCGTGGCGTGAAGCAAGCGCGGCGACGCGATAGCCGACCACCACCTTGGCGAGCCGCATGCCGAGTGTGATCAGCTGGTCGGCGAGGAGCGCTTGCGGGTCGAGGGGTCGTAGATAAGAGCGGTCGCCGACGAGCTCCGGGTGCGTCGCGACGAGGGTGAGGGTCGTCAGTTCGAGGACGTGTTGGAGCGCGACGAGAAGAGCGAGCTCGGGGGCGACGGCCAGCTCTTCTGGCGTGGGCCGCAGCTCCGCGCGCGTCGCCTGGGTCGGTCGTCTACGCGGCTGCGTCGACGATGCCATGGTCCTTGGCGCGCTTCTTGGCCAGGTGATCGCGGTAACTCGGGCCGTCAATGTCGATGTGGATCGACGTCATCGCGAGGCGGTCGAGGATCGCCGCGGCCAGCGTGGCATCGCCCAGATACTTCCCCCACTCGCCGAGCTTGATGTTCGAGGTGACCGCGGTGGAGGCGTGTTCGTGTCGTTGGTCGAGGAGATTGAAGAGCATGTGCGCGGCGGTCGGTTCGTCGTCGCGGCGACGAAGTTGACCCAGACCGACATCGTCGATGACGAGCCATTCGGCGCGGGCCCACCGGCGAAGCCGCGCATCGTACGTCCGGTCGGCGA
>JBBRBG010000175.1:0-19105 GCA_038206055.1 Haliangiales bacterium | reverse complement strand
TGATGGGGACGTGATCCAGAGCCGTCTGGAGCACGATGACCTGGTTGTTACTCCATGTTGAACACGAACGGGATCGCGAAGGCAGCGCGCGCTCCGATCGACGCGAACCGCAACCGCCGAAGGTTCGTGGACATGCACGCAGCGGTCTCGTCGAAGCCGCTTCCAGTCGGACCGATGGTCACATTGCTGACCGTGCCGTCTCCCTCGACGGTGATCCGAGCGACGAGCTTGCCGCGCACGGACGGGTTACTCGCGAGCTGCCGCGCGTAGCAAGCCCGGTACACACCCTCACGAGATCTGATGACGCGATCGATGGCCGGGTCGCTCGTGGAGCCGATCGAGACCCGCGGGTTGAGTCGCTCTGGCCTGCTGAGCACGCCCTCCGGCAGCTCCTCGAGGCGCTCCTCGAGCGAGACCGCGAGGCGACCGATCACGGCGCGCGAGCCGACCAGCTCGAACGGCAGCGACCGCTTGGTGCCGAGCACAGTGACGTCGATCGCGCCGCGGACCGGCCCGCTCGACGTGCCACCGCGCGAGATCTCGATCAGGTAGTTGCCGCGCTTGATCGATTTGAGCGCGAGCTGCTCCTTCTGGTTGCTCGCCGCGTCACCGACGACCACATCGGCGCGCCCGCCCATCCACGACACGCGCTCGCCAGACGGCGTCACGATCGAGAGATCGAGATCCGCGGATTCCTGCCAGTGCGCGTTGACCACGAGGTCTCCGCCGAGCTTCGGCGCCACCACGGGAATCGTCGCCGCCTTCTCGGCGGCGGCGCGCATGCGGTCGTCGGGGAGATCCTTCGCGACGATCTGCGCGTCATCATCGCGGCCGATCGAGCGGAGGCAGCGCAGGGTGGCGCCGGCGACCGCCGCGTCCTTCGGCGACAGCGCGACGAGCGCTATGCGGTGCGAGCATGCCTGCGACATCCGGCCGGCGGTCTCGTATGCGCGGACCATGCGCTCGTGGAGCGCCGGGCGATCTGCGTCGAGGTCGATCAGGCCGGCGAGGGTGCGCAGCGCGAGCTCGCGCTGACCATCGCGGCCGAGGAGGTCTGCCTGATAGCCGAGCGCCTGCGGATCGAGCTTGTCGCGCTCGAGCCACTTGCCCGCGACCTCGCGAGCGCGGTCGATCTCGCCGGCGTACGCGAGCGCCTGGACGAGCGCGCGGTGCTTCTCGCGGCTATCAGGGCTCTTCGCGAGCGCGGCCTCGCTGTTCTCGATCGCCTTCTTGATGTTGTCATTGACGCCGTCATACGGGCTGACCGACGGCACCCGGACCCAGGTCCGCCGCATCGCGACCATGCCCTGGCTGCGCTGGAAGTCGCCCACGCTCATGCCCGAGCCGCCCATGCCGTTACCGGTGCCGAACGATTTGGTGTTGCCCATCGGCTTCGCCACTGCCGGCGGCGGCGGAGGCGGCGTCGCGGGCGCAGGCGCCTTCTTCGCGGGCTCTGCGGCCTCAGCTTTGTCGGCGGACTTCTTGCCCATCGCGCCTTCGTCGAGTGACATCGCCGGGTCCTTCGACCTCGTCGCCGCATCCATCGGCGCCGTCGCAGTAGTGCTGGGCGTTGCGACCGGCACGGTGCCGGCGGTCACCACCTCGTCGAGATCCTGCTCACCAGTCCACTTCGCGGTCGGCGAGCTGCGGTCCACGCCGAACGCATCGAACATCGCCTGCGACTCGAGAACCAGCAGCGAGGTCTCGCGCGACATCACGCCGAACGCCTGCGACAGCGCGACGATCTGCGTGCGCGTATCGCCCTCACCGTGACGCTCGAGCTGTTCGATCGCGAGCGTCGCCCACAACCGCGGCACGAAGCCATTGCCCGCGGCCGACGACACCTTGAGGTCGAGCGGATAGCGCTGCTCGAACGGCTTGCCACCGACATCGCCGCGCACGACCACCTCACCCTTGACGTCCGTACCCATGCGCGCCGCGAGGAGGATCTCCTCGCCCGAGCGGATGGTCGGCAGGATCGACGGCGCCACGTCGGCGAGGCCGGTGGGTAGCTCGACGGTGGCGTTGCGCAGCGACACGCCGTTCGACGATTCGATCGCGGCGAGCGCCACGTTCGTCACCGTCTGGCCCGGCACCCACGCGAGGTAGCTGCCGCCACCGCCGCGCGCCGCCGCCGAGAGCAGCGCGAGATCCGCGTCGCCCCCGATGCCGATCGTGCTGACATGTACGCCCGCCGTCGCCACGCTGCCGAGCGCCTTCTCGACATCGCCGACCTTGCGGAAGCCGGTCGAAGCGAAGCCGTCGCCGATGTAGAGCACCCACTTCTCGCGGTCCTCGCCGTGAGGGAAGTCCGCGGCGCTGCGGATCGAGGCGACCACATCGCTCGCACCCGCCGGGGTCTGCGCGGCGAGCCAGCGCTTGACGTCGGTCGAAGCGGCGGCGGAGGGCGCACGCAGATCACCGAGACGCGCGCACTCGCTGTCGCATGCGGCCACGCTGAAGCGATCGCGGCGATCCATCTGGTCGATGATCGCGAGCGTCAGCTCGCCGGCGCGCGTGAACCGCTCGCCCACCATCGACTGACTCGAATCGACGACGATGATGAAGTCGCGCGGCTTGGTCTCGCGCCAGCGCGGCAGGTTCGGCCGCAGCGCGAGCACCGCGGTCGGGCGCGCGTCGGAGGCCACCGTGCGCTGGGCGTCGATCACCTTGGGATCGATGCCGACGTTCTTCTTCGCGGCGAGCTTCTCGTCGGGGCCCACCGCGGCGCCGCCGGTGAACGTCCAGGCGCGCAGCTCGGCGTCGCCATCCGTGGCGCGGTAATCGACGACGATGTCGCCGCGCGGCACGAAGCCGCCCTGGGTCATGCTCAGCGCCGTGACGTCGGTGCGCGTCGGGTCGGCCACCATCTGGTAGCCCTGCGTGCGGGCGAGGCCGGGCATCGCGCCGCGGATCTCGACATTGATGCTGAACGTCTCCGCCACGGTCGAGCCATCGGTCGAGTGCGCGAGCGGGTACGTGTACTGGCGGAACGGACCGTGCGGCGTGACGACCTGCGTGTACGTCAGCTTGATCGTGCGCGAACCCTTCGCGGGGATCGGATAGACCTTGAGCTCGAAGCGACCGCCGCGCTTCCAGTCGAGCATCGCGGGATCTTTCCAGCGACCGGGCACCCAGATGATCTCCTCGGGGGCACGTGCGATCTGCACGGGCGCGGCCTTGTCGATCACGCCCTGCCAGATCTTCTGCGCGCGCGTCTTGTCGACGAACGCGCCCTCGACGTAGCCGCCGTCGACATCGAGCGAGAGCCCGTCGACCTGCGCATCGGCGGGCAGCGGGAACTTGTAGTTGCCCTCGAGCGTCTCGGCGCTGTCGTTGCGGAACGTCTCGGTGATCTCGGTGCGTGCGATCGGCCCGACGATTCGGACCTTGACGTCGTGCTTTGCGAGCGCGAGGTTCCAGTCGCGATCGCGCTTCTCGCCCGGCTTGTATGCGCGCAGCGAGCCGAGGCCGGCGGTGGTGTCATCGGTCTTCGCGCCGACCGGCTGCTCGAGCTCGGACCAGGTCAGCTCCTTGGACAGCGACGGCGCCGAACCCACGGTCAGCGCGCCGCGGTCGATCACGCCTTCCTCGCCGGCGTGCACCTCGTCGCGCGTTCCGGACGTCGTGGTCAGCGCGACGGTGCCGCGGACCACCTGCACGGAGGTCAGCGAATCGGTGGTGGTGACGACGAACTTCGTCCCGATCACGCCGACGATGCCCGACGGTGTCGTGATCGAGGCGTTCACGCCCTCGATGTGCGAGACGTCGGCGGAGAGCCGGCCCGCCGCCATCGTCATCACGCGCGGCTGCTTCGCGTCGAACGTGAGCACCGTCGCGTGATCGAGGATCAGCACGGTGCCATCGGTCATGCGCACGCCGACGCGGGTGCGCTCGTCGGTCTTGATCGTGGCGCCCGCCGGTACGATCTCGCCCTTCGCGACCGCGTGCCAGGCGCTGCCGTCCTTGACCTGCACGCCCGATCCACCGTCGGCGGCTGCGCGTGCGATCGTGGTGACCTTGCCGATCTCGTTCGCGGCGATGCCCGTGGACGCGCCCGTGTTCGCCGCCACGACCGGAACATCATCGGAGTGCTTCAGCTTGTAGAACCCGACGCCGCCGGCGATCACCGCCGCTGCCGCGCCGGCCCACAGAATGGCGCGCGGTGCGAAGTTGCTCGGCGCCTTCGTCTTCTTCGGCACGGGCTTGTTCGCCTCGACCGCCTTCTCCACGGGCGGGGGAGCGGCGATCACCGGCCTGGCGGCGGGCTTCGCGGCCTCGACAGGCTTCACCACGTCGTCGCCGATCGCCGCGAGCACCTTGGCCGCGAGATCCTTTGGGGGCGCGTGATCCGATCCGGCCTGGCCCAGCAGTGTGGCGAGCTCGGTCGCGTCGTGGCGTGCATCGCGGCACGCATCGCAGGTCGCGAGGTGGTCGGCGTGGCGGGCGATCGCATCGCGATCACCGGCGACCAGGTCGGCGAGCTCGTCGTTGACTTCATTGCAGGTCGACATCATTCGATCTCCTGATCGGGCATCACGGTGCGAAGACGGGCGAGCGCGCGGCTGATTCGCTTGCGCGCGGTGGGTTCATCGAGATTGCAGGCGGCGGCGATCTCGCGATGACTGAGGTCGGCGACGTAGCGGAGCACCAGGGCTTCTCGCTCCGTGGGTTTCAGCTTGCCGAGTGCGTCGCGCAGGGCACGCGAGCGACGGCGCTGTGCGAACACGTCGCGCCCTTCGTCGCCGCCCGGCACGACCTCGAGCAGCTCGCGCTGCTTGCGTCGTGTCTCGAGCGTGTGCGCGCAGACGTGGCGGGCGATGCCGCACAACCACGCTTTGATCGTGCCCTCGGCGCGATACGTCGACATTCCGCGATGCGCACGCAGGAGCGTTTCCTGCGTCGCTTCGTCGGCGTCGGCTTGCGAGCCGAGCAGCGCCATGCACAACCGGCCGAGGATCGATCCGTGCGTTTCCGCGCACGCACCGATCGCATCGCGATGTCGTCCTTCGAGGACGAGCGCCGCGATCGGATCGGGTGGCTCTTCAGACATGAGGTCGATGGCGACTGCCTCCATTGCACCCTCCACGTGTCGCCATGGGGGCGGTTCGTGACCGGCGATTGCGGGTATTTCGCAACCCCTTGAATTTATTTGCTAACCGCTGATGAAGGCGCGCGTGACTGCGAACGCGAGCGCGGCCATCACGAGGGCACCCACCACGAGCATCCACGGCTGCAGCCCCGACTTCTTCGGCGTCAGCACCATCTGCGCCTGCGCCTGCTCGCGCGGGATCATCGGGCGATCGACCGGCTGGGAGGGACGCATCTGCGGCTGCTGTTGCTGCGGCTGCCCCCAGCCGTAGCCCTGCTGTTGCTGCGGCGCCGGCGGCTGCATCTGGTGCGGCGGCGTCTGCGGCTGATGCATCATCATCTGCGGCGACTGCTGCTGCGGGAGCGGCGTCATCATGTGCTGCATCTGTGACGGCGGGAGCTGCGTGGTGATCAGCGGCTGCGGCGGCAACAGCGGCTTCGGGCCGGGCAAGGGCGTCGGGAGCATCGGCGACTGCGGCTGCATCGGCGCCATGCCGGGTGGCAGACCTGCTCCTGGATTGCGCGCATGCATCGTGCCGGGAATCGGCTCGTCGCCCAGGGTCGACGGTGCGTTTGCCAGGCTGCCCGGCGGCATCGCAGGAGGACTGCTCGATAGCGGCATCGCTGGCGGCGAGCTCGCGCCGTGAGCGCGCGGGTTGCGCTGATGCACCGTGCTCGGCAACTCGCCGAGCGGCGGGCCGGGCGCGCGACCAGGCTTCGGCTGGGTCATGCCGGGCAGCGGCGGCGGCGCGGTGGCCGCGCGCTTGACGCGCTCCGGCGGCGGAGTGCGGCGATTCGTGGGCGCGACGAGCCGCGTGGCTTCCTCGCCGTCGAACGCGTGGATCGGCCCGACGCCGCGGCCGGCGATCGTCGCCACTTCCTCGCTGTGCAGCGGTGGGCGTGCAGTCGTGGGCTCGTCGGTCGGACGCTTGCTGCGCGCATCGGGCCGGGGCGGCGGCACCGTCATCTCGCTCGACTCGCGTCGCGCACCGCGCAGCAGACGCAGCTGATCGCCGGTGAGCTGCGCCTGGCGCGTCTCCTCTTCCTCGAATCGATCGATCACCTGCCGCGCCGCAGAGATCGCGCGCCCGCCGTCCTTCTGCGAGAACACGTCGGCGGTGCGGATCCGGATCACCGTGTGCTCGCCGCCCGTCGACTCGATGTGATCGAAGCCGCTGTGCCCGGCCTGCGGCCGCAGCTGCTGCGCCATCATCTGCTGGCTTTCGCGCAGCGCCTGCTCCGCCACGTCGATGATCTTTCCGAGCTCGGTCGCCGGATCTCCGACGGTGGTATCCAGCGAGTAGCGCAGCGCGCGCAGTTGCTCGCCGAACACGCCCGCAGTCGGCCGGCGCTTGGGATCGCGCGACAGTGCCGCCATCAGCAGCTTGTCGACCTCGGCGTTCACCCGCGGATCCGCCTCGCTTGGCCGTTGCACTTGCGCCTCACGCACCGCGCGCAGCGCCTCGAGGTCTCCCATGCCCGAGAACAGACGGCGGTTCGTGACCATCTCCCAGATCAGGATCGCGACCGAGAACACGTCGCTGCGAGGCTCGATGTGCTCGTTGCGCGCCTGCTCCGGCGAGATGTACGCGAACTTGCCGCGCACCCCTCCCGTCCCCGTCTGCTCCTGCTCCGCGCGCTTCGCGATGCCGAAGTCCGTCAGCTTGACCTCGCCCGCGCGCGACAGCAGCACGTTCGACGGCGACACGTCGCGATGGACGAGCGACATCGGCTTGCCATCCGGCGCCTTCGCCGAGTGCGCGTGCTCGAGCGCCTCGCAGATCTCGGCGCCGATATGCAGCGCGAGGTCGAACGGCAGCCGCTTGCGTTTGACCTCGTTGCCCTTCTGGACCGCGCCTAGATCCTTGCCGTCGACGTACTCCATGACCAGGAAGTACTGGCCGTCGTCGCCGAGTCCGACATCGAAGATCTGAACGATGTTGCGGTGCTTGAGCAGCGACAGCACCTTCGCCTCGGCGATCAGCAGCTCCACGAACCGCTTGTCCTGCGACAGGTGCGGAAGGATGCGCTTGATAGCGACCGGCTTCTCGAACCCGCCCGCCGCCACGGCCTTGCCGCGGAAGATCTCCGCCATGCCGCCGACGCCGATACGATCAAGCAGCTCGTAACGCGTCACGCGAGCCCAAATCTACCACGGCTCGTCGGCCGCCGTTACGATGGAACCGTGGACCAGATCGCCGCTCTCCTCGACGAGATGTTCGCACGGGGCGTGGGCTCGGGCGCCGCGCTCTCCATCGGCGACGCGGGCCGTGAGGTGGAGCGCATGGTCCGCGGCTCCACGCGCCGACTCCCGACCCCCGGGGTCCCCGTCGATGCACACACCTGGTTCGATGTGGCCTCGCTGACCAAGCCGATGGCCACCGTGGCCAGCGCGATGGTCCTCGTCGGGGACGGCGCGCTCGACCTCGACGAGCCGATCTCCCGCTGGCTGCCGGCCGCGACGTCGACGGGCACCGTGCGCCAGCTCCTCGGGCACGCGGCCGGCTGCGCCGCGCACGTCGAGTTCTTCAAGCGCCTGCGCGTCGGCACCCACGAGGACCCGCGCGCGGAGCTGGTGGCGATGGCCGCTGCGGAGGCGTCGGGCCCGCCGGGCGTCGAGGCCGTGTACTCGGACCTCGGCTACATCATGCTCGGCGCGATCATCGAGCGCGCGGCGAAGGCCCCGCTCGAGCAGGCGTTCGTCGAGCTGGTGGCCGAGCCGCTCGGAATCGGTGCGCGCTACGCTGTCCGACAAAGGGGTCCGACCCCATTATCGGACAACGTCGCCGCGACGGAGATCGACGAGCGCACCGGCTTCTCCGCCGTCGTTCAAGGGCGTGTCCACGACGAGAACGCCTGGTACGGCGGCGGGGTGTGCGGGCACGCGGGGCTGTTCGCGCGGATCGAGGACGTGGCGACGTTTGCCGCTGCGATCGTGGACACGGCCGCCGGCATTCCGCGCGGGCGGCTGCGCACCGAGGTCGTGAACCAGTTCTTGACCACGTGCGTGGCGCCGGCCGCGTCATGGAGACTCGGTTGGGATACGCCTTCGGCGACGCCGGGTGTTTCGCATGCGGGTGATCGGTGGCCGCGGGTCGGGGCGGTCGGGCACCTCGGGTTCACGGGCGTGTCGCTGTGGCTCGATCTTCTGAACCGGCGGTGGGTCACGCTGCTCACCAATCGCGTGCATCCGACGCGCTTCGGCGAGAGCCCCGACGCGATCAAGCAGCTGCGACGACGTGTCAACGATATGGCCTTCTTGCTGCTCGACAGTCGCTGAGGATCGCCGCGTCGTGCCGAACTGGCAGCGACGAGCGTGACGGGCCGCGATCGATCGCGCAGTTAGGTCATGGCCCATGCGTTGCTCGAGAGCTCGGGCATGAAGCACACGCTGATGTCCTCCGCCCTCGCGCTCATCCTCCTCGGGGGAGCCGCGCTCGCGCAGCCCGCGCCCGCGCAGCCTGGGCCGCGCACGCCGTACAAGTTCAAGCTCGCCGTCACCGATGGCACCGACAACCGTGTTTACGAGCTCGTGCTGCTCGACGATTCGTGCGGCAGCGTCGAGGAGCGCGCCGGCGATCGCCGCGACGAGGTCAAGGTCTGCGCCCACCTCGCCCCGCAGGGCGCGCGGATCGGCGTGGCGTGGAAGCTCCACACGAAGACGCTCGATCACGAGGTCAACTACGAGGCCGTGGTCGCGAAGGGCAAGACCGTCGAGGTCGGCCGCACCAACGGCGCCCGGTTCACGCTGACCCTGATCTAGCGGATTTCGGGAATAGCCGAATCTCGGCGGGAGGGGCTTGGCGCCCGGCAGGCGCTTCGTGCAAGGCTCCGCGCATGGCGAGGAAAGTGGTCTCGCCCGCGGCCGGGGCCACCGCGGGAGCTGGAAAGATCGATCTGCCCGCGTTCATCAAGAACCTGACCGCGAACACGGATTCGTCGCGGATGTCGAAGGTCACGAAGATGCTGCGGGCCGACAGGTTCCAGCTGTTCTCGCAGGTCACCGACGATCACGTGACGGGCGTGGTGAAGAGTCAGACCGACTCGTCGCTCGTCTACGCGTGTCGTCTCGGCAAGAACGGTCAGTTCTTCTGCTGCACGCAGAATCTGAACCACTGCGGCGGACTTCGCGGCGCGCTGTGCAAGCACATCCTCGTGCTCGCGATCGGTCTCGCGCAATCGGGCGAGCTCGATCCGACCACCGCGAACGTGTGGGCGAAGGCGAGCCGCATGAAGAAGCCCGAGCTCGACAAGGACGACGCCACGGCGACGTTCGTTCGCTACAAGGGCGCCGAGGCCGGCGAGATCGACTGGCGCCCGACCGAGACGATCCCGGAAGACTATTACGCCCTGTGATGCACGCAGAGGTCACGGAGGCCCTGTTCGCGCTTCAGCAGACGCTCGACGAGCTCGTCGTGCGTGGGCTACAGGCCACGGGCTCCGATGATCTCGCGCGCCTGACCACGCTCGGTGAGGAGTTCGGTCGCGCCGGTGCGGTGTACGTCGCCGAGCAAGTGGCCACGCTCGTGCGGCACGTGCGCGGCGCCGAGAAGGGCGCGGCGCGCGCACTGCTCCGCACGCAGGCGGTGTTGCGCGTGTTCGAGCGCGTGCTCTCGATCGATGCGGGCATCCTCGCGCTCGCGGAAGGGCCGGGCGGTGAGATCGCACCTGCGTCGACCGCCGCGAAGCCACCACCGCTCGAGGACAAGAAGGCGCTCGTCCCCATTCTCGAGGAGCTCGCGAGGACGGTCGAGGGCTTGATCGCCTCCGGCCTCACGACCGCGTCGGCGGCGACCAAGGCGAAGCTCGACGCCAGCTTCAAGGAGGCGTCGCGGTTGAAGCTCCTGCGGCTCGCGACCTCGCTGCGCTACGTGGGCGACGAGCTCGCGCGGTTCCTCTCCGACAGCGAGCACTTCTCCGCGCGCCGCCTCGCGTTCTTCGCGAACCGCACGTGGCTGATCAGCCGCGGCTTGCTCGAGGCGATCGAGGAGGCCGATGGTCCGTCGCTCGCGCGTCTGCTGCTGACCACCACCCCGGTGCCGGTCAAGGCGTTGAAGCTCGCGGTGCTCGGCACACAGAAGCGCGCGCTGCTCGATGGCTCGGCGGCGTTCGAGTTCCGCATGATCACGATCGACGATCAGCCCGGCGTGCCGGCCGGGCGGCGGCTCGTGTGGTCGTGCGTGTTCGGCGCGAAGAAGGGCGTCCCGGCCGAGGCATTCCTCCACCTGCCGCAGCCGCAGAAGTTCCTCCCCAAGCTGCTGCTCGATCGCACCGAGATCCTTGTCACCGATGCCGCGGTCACGCTCGACGAGCATGGCTACGGCCGCCTCATGCTCGGTCCGAAGTCCACGGTGAAGCCGGGCAAGAAGTTCACGGGCTGGGATGGGCTTGTCACGTGGGACCGCCCGGGGTTGGTGCGCCGGCTGCGCAGTCACCCGGTCAGCCCGCTCGATCTCGAGGTCGAGCTACAGGTCGAGATGGTCGTCGACGAGTGGGAGCTCGGTGCTCCCGCGCCGAACCCGTATCGCCCGGAGCAGCTCGTGTTCCCGATGACGGCCGGTCCGCTCTCGATCGACGTGGTGTGCTCGACGGGCCCCGACGGCACCGAGCTCTCGGCCGCACTGCGCGCCTATGCGAAGCCGCGCGCGAAGCGGCCGCCGCTCTACGGCGTCATGCACGTCGAGATGGGGCGCATGTTGCTGCAACCGCTGACGGTGTTCGGCGACGACGGACCGCAGCACCTGATGATCTCGGACGACAACATCGATCTCGCCTCGCTGATGAAGACGTTGGATTTCACGAGCTGATGGAGACGCCATGGCCAAGGACACGAACGCAACCGACGGCAACATCCTCCGCGAACCCGCAGAGGTGCAGTACCGCCATCAGCTCGAGGCGCTGAAGCAGCAGGACAAGGACACGCCGCCGAGCGCGTGGAAGCTGTCCCCCCGATCGGTGCTCGCGTACATCACGGGCACCGCGAAGCCGATCAAGGCCACGATCGATGGCAAGCAGGTCGAGGTACCGATCACCCGCAAGTTCTTCGGCGACGACACGATCGTCGAGCGCTCGATCGTGACGCTCGCGAGCGAGCGCGCGCTGCTCCTCGTGGGCGAGCCCGGCACCGGCAAGAGCTGGCTGTCGGAGCACCTCGCCGCCGCGATCAGCGGCTGTTCCACGCTGACCATCCAGGGCACGGCCGGCACCACCGAGGATCAGATCAAGTACTCGTGGAACGTGGCGCGCGTGATCGCGGAGGGACCGAAGACGGAGAACATGATCCCGTCGCCGACGATGATCGCGATGCGCACCGGCGCGCTGCTGCGGTTCGAGGAGATCACGCGCTGCGTGCCGGATGTTCAGGACGCGCTCGTCTCGATCCTGTCCGACAAGAACATCGTGGTGCCCGAGCTGCCCGACGCGAACATGGTGTACGCGCGCCCGGGCTTCAACATCATCGCGACCGCGAACTCGCGCGATCAGGGCGTCAACGAGCTATCGGCTGCGCTCAAGCGCCGGTTCAACTACGTCCACATCCCGATCGTCGCGGATCAGAAGACGGAGATCGCGATCGTCCGAGATCGCTCGAAGGAGCTGCTCGAGCGCTACAAGATCCCCGCGAAGCTCGAGGAGTCGGTGCTCACCGTCCTCGCGACCGTGTTCCGCGAGATGCGCGCCGGCACCACGGCCGATGGCACCAGCTTCCAGAAGGTCTCGACCACGCTGTCGACCGCGGAGGCGATCGGCGTGGCCCTCGACTCGGCGATCCACTCGAAGTTCTTCAGCAACGGCGCGGTCGGCGTCGAGGACATCGCGCGCCAGCTCGTGGGCTCGGTGGTCAAGGAAGACCTCGATGACCTCAAGGTCCTCAAGGAGTACCTCTCGGTGGTTGCGAAGAAGCGGGGCGCGAAGGATGCGAGCTGGAAGGCGTTTCACGATGCGGCGGTGAAGGCGGTGGCTGCCGGCCAATGAGCGACGGGCTCGACATCGACGAGGTGAAGGAGCGCGCCGATCGCGTGCTGGCCGAGGAGCTGTACTGGTTCCCGGTGCGGCACCACTCGCCCGCCGTCGCGCGTCACGTGCGTGCGGCGATCCGCGCCCGGAAGCCGAAGCTCGTGATGATCGAAGGTCCCGCCGACGCGAGCGAGATGATCCGCCACGTCGTCGATGCGAAGACCAAGCCGCCGGTCGCGCTGTATGCGAGCTATCGAGACGACGCGAACGTTCTCGGGCTCGCCGGTCTCGCGAGCGCCGCGCCGGAGATCCCGCCGCGGTTTCCGGTCTGGTATCCGTTCCTGCCGTACTCGCCCGAGTACGTGGCGATGAAGGAGACGCTCGCGTATGGCGGCGAGGCGGTGTTCATCGATCTGCCGAACCACGCGCTGATCGATCCCTCGCACTGGGCGCGCGCCGAGGCGCCGGCCGAGGACAACGACGACGACGACGACGAAGAGACCGAGGACATCGACGCGCCGGCCGTCGCCTCCGAAGAGGAGCATCCCGTCTCGGCGCCGAGCTGGGAGGCGATGGTCACGCGCTCGAGCTTCTACCAGGCGATGGCGCGCGCCGCGGGGTATCGCTCGTGGGACGAGGCGTGGGACTCGATGTTCGAGATCGGCCACCGCCACGCCGGTTACGAGGAGTTCCGTCGCGACCTCGCGTACTTCTGCGCCGCGGTGCGCGCGACCACGCGCCCCGAGGTGATCGCGAGCGATGACACGCTGCCGCGCGAGCGGTTCATGAGGCGCTCGATCATCGCCGAGCTCGCGAAGCGCAACCTCGATGCGAAGGACGCGATGGTCGTGTGCGGCGGGTTCCACCTGTTCCTCGATCGCGACGACGATCAGGCCCCACCGGAAGCTCCGAAGGGCACGACGTACTCCACGGTGGTGCCGTACTCGTACTTCCGTGTCAGCGAGATGTCGGGCTATGGCGCGGCGAACCGGGCGCCGCGGTTCTACCAGGCGGTGTGGGACCACCAGAACGACAAGGAAGACGCGCCGTGGGTCGCCGCGATGATCGAGCATGTGACCACGGTGCTCGCGCGCGGCCGCAAGGAAGGCGCGGTGCTCTCGAGCGCGGATGCGATCTCCGTGACGCAGCACGCGCGCATGCTCGCGGCGCTCCGCGGTCGCCCGGCCCCGATCCTCGACGACATTCGCGATGCGCTGATCTCCTGCTGCTGCAAGGGGCGCCCCGAGGAAGAAGGCCGCCACCTTCTCGCCGCTATGGGCCACGCGGAGATCGGAACCGCCGTCGGCCGCGTCACGCCGGCGCTCGGCCGGCTACCCGTGGTCCACGACTTCTATGCACAGCTCGACGAGCTGGATCTCGGCGAGGTCATGGGCCGCGAGAAGCGCCTCGTGCTCACGCTCGATCTGCGCGAGGACATGGGCGCGAAGCGCTCCGCGTTTCTCCACCGCATTGCCTCGCTCGATCTCGGCCTCGGCGCGCTCGAGGGCGGGCGCACGGGCGATGGCTCCACGCTGTTCCGCGAGAAGTGGATCCTGTCGTGGTCGCCCAAGGTCGAATCGCAGCTGATCGAGAAGAATCTCTACGGCGACACCATCGAGGCCGCTGCGATCGCACAGCTCGAGGAAGACATCGCGAAGGAGCAGCGCAACGCGGGCGCCACGTGCAAGCGGCTGCTCGACGCCGTGGCGATGCAATTGCCCCAGCTCGTGCAGCGCCTCGAGGGTGCGGCGGGCCAGGCCATCGACGAGGATCGCCACTTCGCCTCGCAGTGCGCCGCGCTCGTGCATCTGATGGTGCTGAACCGGCTCGCGATCCAGCGCGACCTCGGGCGACCCGCGATCGAGGACCTCGCCGGCCGTGCGTACACGCGTGCGTGCCTCGCGATCAGCGACCTCGGCGCGATCCCGGTCGATCAGCAAGAAGCCACGATGGCGCACCTCAAGTCGCTCGCCGAGGCCGTGCTCGGTGGTGACCTCGAGCTCGATCGCGCGCTGTTCACCGAGCAGGTCACCGCGGCCGCGCTCGCCGCCACCGTGCCGTTCATGCAGGGCGCGTTCGCCGGCGTGCTCGCCGAGCTGCGGGTGATCGATCCGGCCGACCTCGCGAAGCGCGTCGGAGCCTTCGCGACCTCGCAGCCCGACAAGATGGTCCTCGCAGGCGAGTTCCTCGACGGCGCATTCGCCGTGTCGAAGACCTCGATGCTACTCGGCGCCGATGCCCTGGTCGGCGCGATCGACGAGCTGCTACGTGCTGCGCCGTGGGATCACTTCATGACGCTGCTCCCCAAGGTGCGGCGCGCGTTCGAGCGGCTGCACGAGCGCCAGCGCCTCGCGTTCGCGGATCGCGTGGCCACCCGCTACGGCCTGAGCACCGCCGACGAGATCGCCGAGCTACCGGCGACCTCCAGCGAGGCAGCCGCGTACATGGCGACCGTCGATGCGCGGGTCGCGGTGATCATGAAGGACTGGAGCTTCTGATGGCGGGACGTCGCAAGTCGCCCGTGAAGCCCGCAACACCTGCGCCGCCGGTGAAGGTGCTGTCGACGGAAGATCAGGGCTGGGTCAGCCGCTGGCGCCTCGTGCTCGGTAAGACCGCCGAGCAATCCGGCATCTCGTGCGGAGGCGACGCGCAGGCATCCGCCGCGCAGGCCGCGATCGACTTCGTGTTCGAGGGTGACGACCGCGGCGCCGGCAGCGGCGATTCGCGGCTCACGGTGCCGACCTGGATCGACGCCGTCTCCGAGCTGTTTCCGCGCCAGGCGAAGGAGGTCCTCGAGCGCGAGCTGATCTCGCGGCGCGGCATCGCGGAGCTCCTCGATCACCCGAAGCTCCTCGAGAAGATCGAGCCGAACGTCGAGCTGGTGAAGACCCTGCTCACGCACAAGGACCTGCTCGACCCGCGCGCACGTATCCTCGCGCGCAAGATCATCGACCAGGTCGTCGAGCAGCTGAAGCGCCAGCTCGAGGTCCGCATCGAGGCCGCGATCACCGGTGCGCTGCGCAAGGACCGCCACTCGCCGCGCAAGGTGTTCCGCAATCTCGATCTGAAGAAGACGCTGCGCAAGAACCTTCACAACTGGGACGACGAGCGCCGCCGGCTCCTCGTCGAGCAGTTGTTCTACTTCGCGGCCGAGCGCAACAAGCGACCGTGGCACATCATCGTGTGCGTCGATCAATCGGGGTCGATGCTCGACTCCGCGATCTTCTCCGCGATCATGGCCTCGATCTTCGCCGAGCTTCCGGCCGTGAAGACCTCGCTCGTGCTGTTCGATACGAACGTCGTCGATCTCTCCGCCGAGGTCGGCTCGCCCGTCGACGTGCTGCTCAAGGTCCAGCTCGGCGGCGGCACCGATATCACGCAGGCGCTGGTCTACTGCGGCGGGCTCGTCGCAGAACCGGCGCGCACGATCGTCGTGCTGATCACCGACTTCTTCGAGGGCCGCGACGAGCAGGATTTGGTCGACCAGGTCCGCGTGATGGCGGACTCGGGCGTGCGGATGATCGGGCTCGGCGCCCTCGGCTATGACGCGCGCCCCGAGTACAACAAGTCGACCGCGGGCAAGTGCCGCAAGAACGGCATGGACATCCTGGTGTGCACGCCCGAGCGGCTGGCCGAAGCGATGGCCGAGATCATTCGCGGCTGAGTCTGGTACGCTGGAGAGCGTGCGTGGCGTAGCCGTCGTCGTCCTCCTCTCGGCCTGTGCTTCCTCGCCGCAGGTCGTCCCGGCCACCGAGGCGCGGTACACGCGCCCGTTGATCACCGATCAATATCCCTTCCATCTCGAGCGCGCGACCGCACGTGCGGCGCTCGCGGGCACCGGCTGGTGCCAGCGGCGTGAATGGCCGCACACGGACGAGTTCACGAAGTGCGATCCGCGCCCGTATCTCAATCAGTCCACTCCGTCGATCGAGACCTTCGTCCAGTACGACGCGCAGGATCGAGCGACGGCCTACGCCGTGTTCACGCCCGTACCGTGCCGGATGTACGGCCGGTGTGACTACACGCTCGGCCGCACCGCCTCCGATCGCGACTTCGTCGATCACGACATCGGCCTGCGCTCGAACCTCGCGGATGTGGGACGCCTGGTGTCCCCGCACGACGAGCCGATGCCGGGCATGCAGCAGCGGATGATCGATGCGCTCGGTGTCGAGCTGAAGAAACGGTTCGGGCTCCCGCAGTGGAAGGAGCCCCGCGAGTACGGCTGGGTGTGGACGACGCAGACGTCGCAGGTCGGGATGTTCGTGGTGGATAGCGGCGCGTGGGTGGTCGAGACCCACGAGCTGGCCGTGCAGGGCCCACCGGGCCTCAGCGCTGGTCGGTAGCGATCACGGGAACCCGCCGGTCGCTCGGTGGTCCAAGGGATGATGATGCATTGGCCTACGCGGTTCGTGGCGGTTGTCGGTGTGGTGGCAGGGTGTCAGGCGGGGTCGGGAACGCCGCGCGAGGAGCGCACACCCAGGCCATCTCCGCCGCTCGTGATCGCCCCGCCGATCACGCCCATGGTCATCGCGAACACGCCCGCGATCCGCGAGGCCGCGCCACCGTGGACGCTCACTGCCTCCGACGGCAGCGGGCTCCAGGTCACCCGCGTCGATGCGAAGGCGGTGGTGCAGGGACCGCTCGCGTTCACCGAGCTGCACCTGTACTTCCACAATCCCGAGAACCGCACGCGCGAGGGCACGTTCGCGATCACGCTCCCGCCCGGCGCGGCGGTGTCGCGGTTCGCGATGGAGACGGGCGGCAAGATGCAGGAGGCCGAGATCGTCGAGAAGGCGATGGCGCGCCGCGTGTACGACGACTTTCTTCATCGCCGCCAGGATCCCGCGCTGCTCGAGAAGGGCGCGGGCAATCAGTTCACCGCGAAGGTGTTCCCGATCTCCGGCATGGCCGACAAGCACCTCGTGATCTCGTTCTCGCAGGAGCTCGCGGGCGAGCAATACACGCTGCCGCTGCGTGGGTTGCCGAAGATGGAGCGCGTCGATGTGGTGCTCGGCGACGGCTCTGTGAAGGGCCAGACGCTCGGCGAGGCCAACTGGCAGCCGGATCGCGACTTCGTCTCGACCGCCACCGTCACGGCAGCGGGCGTCACGGCGGGAACGCTCGTGGCCGGCAGGTTCTCGATTCCCGCGGGGACCGGCGCCGCCACGCCACCGCGTCGGATCACGCTGCTCGTCGACACGAGCGCATCGCGCGCGCTTGGCTATCGCACGTACGTCGCGGCGATCCACGGTCTCGTCAGCGAGCTGCGAAGCCGATATGGCGATGAGCTCGCGCTGCAGGTCATCGCGTTCGACCAGGATACGCAGCGGATCTTCGATGGTCGCGCCGCGGACTACGACGACGCTGTGGATGCCGCACTGCTCGCGCGCGGTGCCGCCGGCGCTTCGAACCTCGCGCAGGCGATCACCGCGCTGGGCACGCCGCACGAGCGTCTCGTGGTGGTCACCGATGGCGTGCTGACCGCGGGGCCCGAGACGCCGGCGCTGGTCGCCGCGATCAAGCAGCTGAAAGTGCAGCGCCTCGACGTGGTGCTTGCCGGTGGAATTCGCGACGAGCGTCTCGCCGCGAGCATCGCGCGCGCGGGCTTGCCGCAGGCCGGTGACGTGTTCGATCTCGATCGCGGCATCGCCGATGTCGCCGCGGGACTCGGCCAGCCCGTGCTCGTCGACGTACCGATCGAGGTTCCCGGCGCCACCTGGGTGTATCCGAAGACGCTCGCCGCGGCGCGCCCGGGCAGCACGCAGCTCGTCTACGCGCGGATGGCCAAGCCCGCGCGGCAAGTCTCGATCGTCGTCGGTGGCGTGTCCCATCCGCTCGAGCTCGCGACCGCCACGCCCGCACTGATCAACCGCGCGGTCGCCGGCGCGGAGATCGAGGATCTCGAGAACCAGCTCGATGCCACCACCGAGGACAAGGTGAAGACAACGCTGCGCGAGACCATCGCGAAGCGCTCCGTTGCCGCGCGCGTGATCTCGAGCCAGACCTCGATGCTCGTGCTCGAGAGCGAGGCCGACTACGATCGCTACAAGATCCCGCGCACGTCGCTCGCCGATATCCTCGTGATCGGTCCCACGGGCATCGAACAGGCGAAGCGCACCGGCATCGTCACCGCCAAGGTGTCGCGCGAACCGGCGAAGCCGGGTCCGGATCCGCAGCTCGCGCGGGATCAGGCGATCGCCGAGGCGCGGAACGCGGGCTTCCTCGGGGAGACCGCACTACAAGAAGGCGGCGCGTTCCAATCGCTATCGGGCACCGGTGACATCTCGAGCGGCTTCGACGACAAGAACGTCTACGGCGGCCTCCTCGGCACCGAGGTCGGCGAGATGGAAGGCGGGTACGGCTACGGTCGTGCCGGCGCTGGCCCGGGCGGCGGCGGTGATGGCTGGGGCACGATCGGTACGGGGCGCTACGGCACCATCGGCCAGGGTTCGGGCACCGGCTCGAGCTACGGCGTCGGGGCCGGTGGCGGTCGCGGCGGGATGCGCGGCCGCACGGCCCCGGTGCCGACGGTCTCGATCGGTCAGCCCACCGCCCAGGGTGATCTCGACAAGGCGATCATCCGCCGCTACATCAAGCGCAACATCCAGAAGATCAGCTACTGCTACGAGAAGCAGCTGCTGGCCCGCCCGACCCTCGAGGGCACGGTCGCGACCCAGTTCTTCATCGGCCCGCTCGGCGTGGTCGCCGACTCGCGCGCCAGCGGCGTCGATGCCGAGGTCGCCAGCTGCGTGGCCTCGGTCATCAAGGCCATCGAGTTCCCGAAGCCGAAGGGTGGCGGCGGCGTCCAGGTGAACTACCCGTTCACCTTCCGCCCGACCGGTGGCGGCTCGTGATCGGCTGATCTGATCAACTGATCAACGCGTGAGAAACCGAGGCCGCGAGCAACCGCTCGCGGCCTTTGTCTTTGATCAATCCGAGGCCGTGCGCAGGCGGAGCGCGGCGTCTACATGATAGTGTCCGCGCCAGGAGGCTCTCGATGGCACGTCCTCGTCTCATCTCGGCGGCTGCGCTCGCGCTGGCCACGACGCTGGCCCTGGCC
>JBBRBG010000174.1:0-19417 GCA_038206055.1 Haliangiales bacterium | reverse complement strand
GCGCCAGCGGTCGCAGTCGTTGCAGCCACTGCACCTCGCGTATGGGCTGCTCCAGGACGAGTCGTTCCAGGCGGTGATCTCGAAGGTCGGCGGCGATCCCACGCGCATCGAGGAGACGCTGGTCACGGCGCTCGATAGCGTGCAGGACACCACGAATCGCGAGGCGCTCGAGGCACTCGGCTTCATCAGCGCGGTCGCGCAGCACCTCGACCGCAAGGCGACCGTCGGCGATCTGTTCGCGCGGCTCGCGCGCAACCGCACGGTGGCGAAGCCGTTCGAGGCGAGCGGGTTGCACGTGCACGAGCTGTTGTTCGCGGTGGTCCACGGCACGAAGCCCCCCGCGCTGATGCTGCCGGCGCCCCGGCCGGGTGCCGTGCACGTGGTGCTTCGCAACGACGATGTCACCACCGTCGAGTTCGTGATGTCGATCCTGCGTGAGGTGTTCGAGCTCGATCCGGCACGCGCGCAGACGGTGACGATGGAGACGCATCATCAGGGCCGCGCGATCGTCGGGCGGTTTCCTCCGGACGTCGCCGCCACGCACATCGAGTCGGTGCGCACGCGCGCGCGCGATGCCGGGTTCCCGCTATGGGTCGGCGTCGAGCCCTGCTAGCGCGGCCCCGCCGGACGGACGGCGACGAATCCACGCGACCGTGCTTCCAGAAAGAGGAGCCCCGAAGTTCTCGAAGACCCTAAGGAGAGGCTTTCTCCTGCTGGAGAAGACTCTGCTTCGGGACCTTCGGGGCCTTCGGGGCTCACCTGAACCAGCGGACTTGCGGTTCGCAGCCGGCACTGCGGATTGCCGCTCGCGCAGGTCTATGACCCACCCTGGTAGCGCGCGAAGCCGGCGCGCAGGATCGACTCCGCGGTCTTCAGCGCCGTCACCCGGATCGTGTGATCCGCCGGCAGCTTCGCGACCAGCGCCGCGAGCGGCTGCTTCGCCTTGCGGTTATCGATCAGCGCTTGCGCGAGCCCCTTCACCACGCCGCCCGGATCTACTCCCGGCAGCTCGACCGGTCCCGGCTTCAGCGACGGGCACTCGGTCCACCGCGCGACCGCGTGGAGCAGCGGCGCCTGCTCGGACCACATGGTCGTCAGCTCCTGGATGCCGAGCGGGCGGCGCGCGAGCTGCTCACCGAGTGCTGCGAACCCGAGCCACGCGAGCCACATCCGCGCGAGCACCGCCGACATTTGCGTGCGCGGCCCGTACTGTCGCGGCCCGTAGAGCTCGTTGAACCGCAGCGATGGCGTCAACCAGATCGCGTTGGTCAGCGTGGGCGCGCTCGGCGCGGTCCACGGCGCACCGATGATCGCCTCGAACGCGGCGCTCGCGTGGGCTCGCTCGTCGTCGAGTGCCGCCGCGTCTGCTTGCGCGCCCCATGCGATCGCGAGATCGCCGGGGGCCGCGAACATCGAGCGCGCGATCTCGCGCTCGGTCTCGACGAACACCTGCCCCTCGATCTCGGGATGCTGCGCCGGCAGCTTGGTACCGACCACGGTCGGATCCTGGATACCTTCGATCTCCGCGTGGACCTCGGCGTGCGAGATGCCATCGTCGGCGACCGTGAGCGGGCAGATCACGCTGTTGAAGTCGACCACCGTGTAGCTGCCGATCCGGAACACGCGGTTGAACGGGAACAGCCTGCACGACGCGGGCTTCGCGGCACGGCCGTCCTCGTTCTCGATCCGGCACAGACCATCGTCCTCGAGGAACCAGCACCGGTCGCGCGGGTTGAACGCCGTGATCGCATCGCCGCGACGACGGAGGAACGCGGTCAGCTCGGGACGCCGCGCGACGAGCTGCACGAGCTGCCCCGCCACGACATCGAGCCCGATCCCGTGACCCTTGCAACACGCGCCGCACCCCCGGCACTCGTACCGGAAGCGGCGATCCGGCCACGTGAAGTACGTACGCTCCACGCGCGCAGTATGCTCCCACTGTGACCTTCCTGCGCGCGTGCACCGTCATCTTGCTTGTCAGCTGCGGCAACACCGGGACTGACCCGGTCAGGCCCACACCCGCGCTCGCTGCACCCGGTCAGGCGCCTGCGGAGACCGAGACGCGCTGCCTGCCCGTGATCGCGAAGGAGTGCCATTGCTCGTACACCTGCGGCACCGGTGTGCGCGATGGGGACCACTGGATGGTCACGCACGAGGTGTGGAAGGACCCGATCAAGGCGCGCATCGAGCAGTACTGCGAACACCAGCCATGCACGCCGGTGTTCGCCGGCGAGATCGTCTGCGCCGGCATCTGCAACGCGATGCCCGTCGATGCGACCTGTCACTTCGACGGAAGCGGCGTCTGCCGCGGCGCAAAGTAGGCCGGGTCAGCGGCGCGTCGGAACCTGCCACGGCCAAGCGAGCAGGTCGTCGCTGACCACCGCATTCGTCTGGTCGTCGAGCCACGCCGGGAAGTCCGTGCCTGCGAGCGGCAGCTCCCACACCATGAGACGGTCCATCGTCGTCTGCAGGATCCGCCGCGCATTCGGCGCGACGCTGAGGACGTTCGTCGGTGTCATCGAGCCCGTCTCGCTCGCCTGACCCGGCGGCCATCCGCTAGTCCAGATCCCAGTCGATATCCGAGATGCTCTTGTCGCCGCGAATGTTGACCGCGCGCGTCCGCTCCTCGGCGGGCGGCTGTTCCGCCCTGCGCTTGCGCTCCATCGCCGCGAAGTTGTCGATGTTCGCCATTCGCGTGGCTTCTTCGCTGCCGTAGTCCGGATCGGTCTTCGGCGCCTGGTGGAGGAACTTCGCGTTCTGATCGATCTCGGTCCCGGATTCACGCTCCGCGAACGGATCGTCGAGGGCCCGCGCATCGATGTTCGCCATCCTCGTGGGCTCGTCGGTGAACTGCGAGGACTTCGGCGGCGGGACGGGCTTCCCCACAGCCTTCGCCTGCACGGCCTTCGACGGCAGGAACGTGGGCGCCTTCTGTCGCGGCCCATCAGGCATCTGGTTCTCGTGGGCGCGCAGCGCGGTCAGCAGCTCCTCGTCGACCTGGCGCGTTGCCTCGTCGCCAAACGGCGCGGGGACCGCTCGGCGCGCCGGCGCGCGCGGGGGCGACGTGGGCGGCACCGGAGGCCGCGACGATCCAGACGGAGGCGGGGCCGCAGCGGTGGCGCGCTTCGTACGCGCGTTCTTGCCGGCCTGCGCCTGCGCGAGACCGACGACGACCGCGGGCTTCGCGGGGACGTCCGGGCGCGGTTGCATCGGCGGCGGCGGGTTGGCCGGCGAGTCGTCCTCGAAGTCGAAATCGTAGTCGCGGCCACCCTTGCCGGGCGCCGCGCCGATGTAGACCTGCGAGTCCTCGTCGGCGAGACGGCTGCCTTCATCGCGGAGCATGCGGAGGATGCGGGTACGCTCGCCGGCCGAGAGCTGATCGCGACGACCATGCCCCGTGTGCAGGTGAGCATTCGAGCTGACGCCCGTCCCCGTACCGGTGCCATCGCTCTGCGAGCGACCGCGCTTCGCGAACTCGCTGAGCGGTACCGGTGCATCGAACTTCTTCCCGCGGCCGCTCGGTGGCGGCGGGGCCTTCGCGCCACCACCACCACCGACGGGCTGCTGCACCCCGGGGTTCGTGTGCGCTCGATTCGAGAAGATGCTGGTCGCGGAGCGCAGCCACTTACGCGGCCCCGAGACTTGCTCTCCACCCATCGGCATCGGCAGCGAGATTGCTGCGGCCGCCGCCGGCATCGAAGGCGCGATGCCCGTGCTGCCGCCGAGCACCTGCGCTGCCGCGCGCGCTGCATCCTCGGGACACAGCGCCGCGCGCTGCACGAAGCGACGCACGATGTCGTCGCTCTTGCCCATCTGGTACTGGTGCGGGCGCTCGACGAACCGGATGCCCATCTTCTCGAGCCACTGGACCGGCGGATCGGCGCCGATCAGCACGAACGCCGCGTCGTTCGCGTAGCGCTTCTGCGAACCATCGCCGAGTGCGAGCGTGACGGACTCGGGCTCGAAGCCGAGGACCTGCGAGCCGAGCTTCGCCTTGATCCGGCCCTCCGAGGCGTACTGCTCGATCGTGTTCTTGTTCTTCGGCGCGGCGCGATTGAAGCCCTTGCCGCGGTAGCTGATCATCACCTTCGCGCCGGAGTCTGCGAGCGCGAGCGCTGCCTCGCACGCCGAGTCACCACCGCCGACGACGAGCACCGTCTTGCCACGCCACTCGTCGGGATCCTCGAGCAGGCTGAACACCTTCGGGAGGTTCTCGCCCTGGACCTGCAACGTGCGCGGCTTGCCACGCGTGCCGATCGACATCACGACGCGCGCGGCGCGATACGCGCCGACAGTGGTGCGGACATCGAACGCGCCATCACTGCCGCGCTGCACACTCTCCACCGACTCGCCCTGCTTGATCTTCAGACCTACGCGCTCGATCAGCTCGCGCCAGATCGGGATCAACTGCTCCTTCGCCGAATCGAACACCGGCAACAGCGAGATGTTCTCGGTGTCGTACGGCTCGGCCATCACGAGCTTGCCCTTGGGATAGCGAGAGATCGTGGAAGCGATCTCCTGCTCCTTCTCGAGCACCACGTACGACAAGCCGCGCTGGATGCACGATAGCGCTGCCGCCAGACCGCCTGGACCGGAGCCGACGATCGCGACGTCGTAGGCGTTCTCGCCGCGCCCGATCGCGCCGGGACGCAGCCCCGACGCGAGCATGTGCTCGACCACGGCGCGGCCGAGGTTCGCGGCGTTCTTGACCAGCGGCTTGCCGGCAACCTCGCCGATCAAGTACTGGCCCGGCACCGCGGTCTGAAAGTTCTCGTCGATCTCGGGGATCTTGAGCGGCGGGGGAACCGAGCCCTCCGGGAACATCACGAGCGCTTCGGTGGGGCATGCAAACATGCACGCCTCGCACTGGATGCAGTCCTCGAACCGGAGGACGCGGCTCTTGTTCGCCACCAGGTCGAGGACGTTGGTCGGGCACACCGCGACACACGCGTCGCAGCCCGTGCAGCGGTCATCGTTGATGTCGTGCACCAGGATCCGCGGACCTACCGTGGTGGCCGGTGCGACCATCGCGCGATGGTGCTTGCGGGCAGAGAGCATCGTGAACACCGCCATCACGAGGACAGCGAGGCCCCCGAGTGCCAGCGGGACGACCCAGGTCACGTGGGGAGTTTACCTGAATTGCCGCGCCGTGCCGAATGGTTAGCCCTCGACGTGGCTGACCAGGAATTCCCTGACTTCCTGCATGAGTCCATCGAGATCGCGGCCTTCGACTGCGATGGGCGAGCCAATGGTCACCTCGACGCGCTGCCCCGAGCGCATCAACGTGTCCCCCCGGCGCATCACGCCGATGGTGCCTCGGATCGCCACAGGGACGATCGGCGCACGGGTCCCAAGCGCCAGATGAAACCCACCTTTCTTGAGCTTTCCGATCGAGCCATCGAGCGACCTCGTGCCCTCCGGCGCAAGGTAGATGCTGACGCCCTCGCGCACCAGCTTCGCGGCGTACTCGATCGATTTCATCGCGCTCGCGTGGTTGCCGCGATCGACCTCCACGAACTCGGCGGCGCGGAGGCCTTTTCCCCAGAGTGGGATATCGAACAATTCTTTCTTCGCCAACATCCGGATCGAGGGCGACGGCAACGTCGCGTAGAGGATGGGGATGTCGAGGTGGCTCTGGTGATTCGACATGTAGACGTAGGCGCGCCCGGGCGGAACGTTCTCGGCTCCCGTCGTCGCGAGGTCGATGTCGAGCAAGTCGATCACCCGGCGACCGAACCAGTGTGTGCGCTCGTCGATCACCGTGCGCTGCAGATCTCCGCGCACGAGATCCAGCAGCGACGTTGCGGTGACGCGCGCCATCGCCCCCAGAACGCGGAGACTTGCGATGAGCGACATCGAACAATGTTCGCACGTGAGTGCGCCGAGGTGGGAGATGTGGTGCGGATGCGCTGCAACGGCACGCAATGCGCGATCAACCGCACGTGTTACGGTGTTCTCGATGTCGCGGACGCTAGCGGTTTTCACCGCTTGTCTGGTGCTGTGCATTCGCACGGCGGCGGCAGACTCCACGGATACGAACGTCTCGCAACTCGCCGGCAGCGGCAGCTACAAGGAGCGGCTCGCAGCGGCGCTCTCGCTCTCGAAGTCGCGTGATGCACGGGCCGTGATCGCGGTCGGCGATGCGCTGGTCAACGATAGCGATCCAACGATCCGTCGCGTCGCTGCGCTGGCGCTCGAGAAGATGATCGATTCACGCACGCCCGATGATGCGCGCGAGCTCGGCATGACCGCGCTCGAGGAAGCATCGACCCACGATCGCGATCCGAAGGTCCGCGATACCGCGCTGAAATCGCTGAAGGCGCTGTCGGGCCTCAAGCGCAAGCGCGGCGGCTCGAGCGCTCCAACGCCGGGCCGGCCGAGCGTGTTCGTCAACGTAGATCCCACCACCGATCAATCGAACAAATTGCCGAAGGACGCCGGAGATCGCGTGACGAGGATCGTGAAGAGCAAGGTCGAGGGCACCGGGTACGCGACGAGCTGGCCCGGCGGCCTACCGACCTCGGCGGAGCTGACGTCCGCGCGGTCGCGAGGCTTCATCGTGGCGTCGACCGTGAAGCGTCTCGATATCACGAAGTCCGGAACGCAGACGCAGATCGCGTGCACCGTGGCGATCCGCGTCGCGCCGTGGCAGGGCAAGGACGGTGGCGAGAAGTGGGAAGCCAACCGCGCCGCGTCGGCGAGCGGCTCCGCGAAGGCGACCACAGGTCCGAGGGAGCGCGACATCCAGGGCGGCGTGCGCGACTGCATCGAAGCGGTCGCAGAGGACGTCACCGCGCGCCAGGTGATGCCGTTCCTCAAGCAGATCGCGCAGGCAGGGAGCTAGAGGTCGATCATCCTCCGACGTGGACGGTGACCTCGGCCGAGAGGCCCGGGCGCATCGCGATCTCGGGCATCTTCGTCCACGTGATCTTCACGGGCACGCGCTGCACGACCTTCACGAAGTTGCCGGTCGCGTTGTCGGGCGGGATCAGCGAGAACCGCGAGCCGGTCGCCGGCGAGATCGTATCGACGATGCCGTGAAACGTGCCGCCGTACGCGTCGAGCTCGACGTCCACGATGTCGCCGGCCTTCATCTCGCTGACCTGGCTCTCCTTGAAGTTCGCGATCACGTACGTCTCGGTCGGCACGAGCATGAGCAGCGACTGGCCCATTCCGACCGCCTGGCCGACGTGCGCGCCGAGCTTCGAGATCGTGCCGCTCGACGGCGCGATGACCGTGGCGTACGAGCGGTTGAGCTTCGCGCGAGAGAGGGCGACCTCTGCGGCCTTGACGCGCGCCGCGGCGAGCTTGCCCGCTGCCTGCGCCGCGGCGATCTGCTGATCGACGGGCGCGGACTGCGTGACACGGCCCTGTGCCTCGGCGACGCGCGCCTGGGCCATGCCCTGCTGCTCGCGGGCAACGCCGAGCTGCGCGGTCGCGGAGTCGAGCGCAGCCTTGGACACGGCGTGCATCTGCTCGGCCTTCTCGAGATCGCGCCGCGTGATCGCGTCCTTCGCGATCAACGCCTGCGCGCGCTTCAGCTCGGCATCGGTGTTCGCGAAGTCAGCCTTCGCGCGGGCCACGGCGGCATCGGCGGCGCGGATCGAATCGGAGGCGCCGCGCACGGATGCACCGGCGCCCGAGAGTGCGGCCTTTGCGGACGACAGACCGCCCGCCGACGACTGCTCGACGATCGCGACCTGTGCATCGGCGGCGGAGGCCTGCGCCTTCGCGGCCTCGAGATCGGCCTCGCTGCGCGCGACCTCGACATCGAGATCCGCGGGATCGAGCTCGAACAGGACGTCGCCCGCCTTCACGAGCTGGTTGTCGTGGACCTTCGTTGCCTTGATCACGCCGCCGACGCGCGCGGCGATCGGGACCACGTCGGCCTCGACCTGCGCATCGTCGGTGCTCTGCTTGCCGGCCACCATCCTGTGGTGGACGTACCAGCCGCCCCCGACGAGCACGGAGATCACGCCGAGGATGAGGTATGCGCGCTTCGCTCGGCGGGTGCGGGCGGCATCGGTAGCGTTCTGTTTGCTTTCGGCTTCCATGGCATTTACTCCGAGGGCATCTCGACGTGGGCGGGGGCTTCGGTCCGCTTCACGCGGAGGAACAAGAGGAGCGGCAGGACGACCACGAATGCGATCGTCTGCAGGATGAACGTCTTCTCGAAGCCGATCACGGTGCCCTGCAGCACCGCGCGACCGGCGAACATCTTCTGCGTCATCACGCCGGCGATGTCGGAGCTGAAGCCCCGCGCCATCAGCGCTGCCTTGGTCATGAAGGCCTGCGCGGCGACCTCGGGACGCAGCAGCGTCACGTTGTTGGCGAGGCCGGCCGACGCGTGTGCCGAGAACCGCGTGAACAGCGTGGCGAAGATCGACAGACCAATCGAGCCGCCGATCTGGCGGATGAAGCTGTTCACACACGCAGCGCCCGCGAGCTCGGCGCGCGGGATGTTCGAGAGCGCAGCGGTGGTCAAGGGAACGAACAGGAACGCGAAGCCGATGCCGGTGAGCGCGAGCGGCCACAGCAGGTCGCCCGAGGACGTGCCGAGCGTGATATCGGCCTGTAGCCAGCATCCAGCCGCGGTCATCAGCAGGCCGGCGCCAACGAGGTATGCCGGCCGCGTCTTGTTGTAGAGCTTTCCGACGAAAGGTGACGCGACCATCATCGCGAGCGTGCGCGGCAGGAGCAGCACGCCGGATTGCGTGGCCGAGAAGTGCATCAGCTCTTGCGTGAACACGGGCAGCAGGAACATCGAGCCCATCAGCATCGCGAACACGATCCCGGAGATCGCGGTGCCCGATGCGAACGTGGGATCGCGGAACATCCGGAGGTTGACGACCGGCGCGACCGCGGTGAGCTCGCGGATGATGAATGCCGCGAGGCCGACGCCGGCGACGTACGTGGCGATCACGATCTTCGTCGAATCGAACCAGTCCTCGCCGGCACCCTCTTCGAGCACGTACATCATCGCGCCGACGGCGATGCCCATCAGGATGATGCCCTGCCAGTCGAGGTGCTTGCGTTGCACGGCCGCGCGGGCGCGGTTCTCCGCGAGCACATCGGCAGGCTCGTGGACGTTGCGCCACGTCAGGTAGATGCCGAGGATGCCGACCGGGAGGTTGACGAAGAAGATCCACGGCCACGACATGTTGTCCGTGATGTATCCGCCGAGCACCGGGCCGACGGCCGGGCCCACCATGATCACCATCGAGAACACGGCCATCGCCATGCCCTGCTCCGCCGGCGGGAACGTCTGGCGAAGGATCGCCTGCTGCGTGGGTTGCAGCGCGCCGCCGCCGAGCCCCTGCACGATGCGCCACAGCACGAGCATCTCGAGCGAGCGCGCGGTGCCACACAGCACCGAGCCGACCGTGAACAGGATCAGCGACGCGAGGTACACGCGCTTCTGGCCGAAGAACGAGCCGAGGAAGCCGGTGAGCGGCATCACCAGCACCATCGCGATCATGTAGGCCGTGGTGACCCACGTGATCTCCTGCAGCGACGCGCCGAGCTGCCCACGGATCTGCGGGATCGCGACGTTGACGATCGAGGTATCGATCGTCGCCATCAGCGAGCCGAAGGCGATCGAGACGGCGACGGTCCACTTGCCGGCCTGTCGCCGACCGGCGGTCGCCGGAGTGTACGTGCCAACTGCGGCCGTCATGGGCGTGCTCGCTTGCGCGCGCCATCCACGAGCAGCGTGACGATCGGATCGGCCGCGTCGACGAACGAGTCACCGCTCTGGCTCCTGCGCACGAGCACGGTGCGGAGCGCGCCGGAGAGCGTGATCGAGAGCGGCTCGACGCTCGCCTTCGCGATCACCCCTTCGGCGAGACCGGCCGCGACGATCTCGTCGATCGCGGCGATCAGGTCCACGTGCGAGCCCGTGGGCTTCAGGTGCTCGGCCTCGAACACGACCTTGATGTAGCGGCGGTGCTCCTCGAACACGCCGAACAACTGGCGCATGAATGTGCGAAGCCGCGGCTCGAACGGCAGACCGACACCGGCGGTCAGCGCGGCCTGGACCTTCGGGCGGACCAGCGCGCGGCGGCTCTCGAACAGTGCGCGGACCATCGCATCGCGATCCTCGAAGTAGTTGTAGAGCGTGCCGACGGCGATGCCCGCCTTCTTCGCGATCTGCGCGAGCCCGGCGCCGTGCAAGCCCTTCGCGGCGATCAACTCCTCGGCCGCATCGAGGATCGCGGCGCGCACGGCTTCGCGAACCTGCGAGCGCAGCGCCTGCCGCGGCCGGTGCGGGCGGCGTTTTGGTGAATCAAGATTCACGAAAATGAATCTATATTCATCTGGGGCGGCTGCCAAGGATGTTCCGGGAACAGTCCGTTCCGCGCACCAGCGCCCACAGTGACGCAGGCGCTCGCGGTCCGGGTCGGCACGCCGATGGCAGCGAGACTTCCCACTATGTCTCGCCTCGTTCACTTACGCCGTCTAGCCGTCCTCGCCTTCGCTACCCTTGGTATCGCCGTCGCCTGCCGCGCTGCGGCTCCTGAGGGTCAACCCATGGGCCCGCGTCCTGGGCCCCTCGAGCCGTCATTGAATCCCGTCACGCTCCCGGGCAGGCCCGGCCCGACGTTCACCGGGCCCGTCACGTTGCGCGAGGTGCCCTCCCCGTCCTACCAGGCCGCGGGTGATCCGGCACAGAGCCCGCGGGACGCCGGCGTTGATACCGTGATGTCTGATGTCGCGACCCTGCCACCTGTTGCGGACTCGATGCCGACCGACGCTGCGAAAACGTTGCAGCCGTAGCATCAGCGCTCGGTGCGCTGGTGGCGGTGCGCGCGGCCGCGTCGGATGGCGTCGGCACGTCGCTCGCAGCTGGCAGCGACATGCGTACCGTCCTCGCGCTCCTGTTGGTCACCGCTGCGTGCGCTGGCCGTCCCCACAACAAGCCCACGATCGGGCCGGTGATCGGCCAGTCGACGGCGGAGGGTCCGAGCGATCCATCGCGGCCGGTTGCGGTGGATCCGCCCGATGTGACGGAAGGAGGTGGGCGCCTGACCGGTCGGGTCGGCAGCACTCCCGGCTCGGTGACCCCGACCGTCGGCGAGCAGCCCTCGACGATCGATCAGACGAAGTCCAGCAACGCCGCGGGGTCGACCGGCGACCAGCAGCCTGCGATCGTCTACGCGCCGACGCTGGGCGGCAGTGGTGTACCCGCGGCGCCCGCCCGGACCACGAATCGCGCTCCGGCCACGCCGACTCCAACCGGTGCGCCTGTTCCACCGGCGAGCGGCCCGATCACCGGTGCGGGTCCGAATGGGCCCGGCACAGGCACCGGCCCGGCCACCCCACTGGGTCCTGCGACCGGCACGAACACGCCGACGCCATCGACGCCGAACCGTCGTTAGCATAGACAGTGGGGATGGAACCCGCGGCCGTCGCAGCGATGCTTCGCGAGCTCGCGGTGTACTACGAGCTCGACGGTGATCGGCACCGCACGTTCGCGTACGACCGCGCGGCGAAGTCGATCGAGCAAGCGAAGGGCCTGCACCGGCTGATCGACGAGGGCCGGCTCGAAGAGCTCCCCGGCGTTGGGCCCTCGATCGCGCGCGTGGTGGCGGAGCTCGCGCGGCGTGGCACCGTGCAGGTGCTGGAGCGGTTGCGCGCGAAGTGGCCCGCAGTAGTGATCGAGCTCGCGCAGCTTCCGTCGCTCGGCGTGACGAAGGCGCGGAAGCTGTTCGAGGCCCTGCAGCCCGCGGACCTCGATGCGGTCGCGGCGATGTGCCAGGCGCACGTGATCAGCGAGCTGCCGGGGTTCGGTAAGCTCAGCGAGAAGAAGATCCTCGAGGCGATCGAGGAGCGACGGCTCAAGGGCACGCGGGTGCTGCTGCTCGATGCGGAGGGGTCGGCGCTGTCGCTCGCGCATCACCTGAAGATGGACCCGGCCGCGATCATCGTCGAGGTCTGCGGGCCGGTGCGGCGGTGGTGCGAGGTCGTCGACCACCTGGCGTACGCCGTGGCCACGAAGGAGCCCGAGGCGATCGTCCAGCGGCTCGCGAGCTTCGGGCTCGTGACATCGGTCGATCGAGATCGTGACGCCGTGCAGGCGCCCGTGATCGCGTACCTCGCCGGCGGGTTGCGCGCCGAGCTGTACCTCGCGCCGCCGAACAAGCTGGGATGGGCGCAGGTTCGCGCTACCGGCTCGTCGGAGCACGTCGCGCTGCTCGAGAAGCGCGCGCGCGATCGCGGGATGGATCTCTCGATCCTCGAGGCCGCCGACGAGCCACACGTGTACAAGGCGCTGGGCCTGCCGTGGATGCCGCCCGAGGTGCGCGACGGTACCGACGAGGTCAGCGCGGCGATCGCCGGCGATACCTTCGCCGATCTGATCACGCTCGATGACCTGACCACCGCCACGCACTGCCACACCACGTACTCCGATGGTCGCAACACGGTCGCCGAGATGGTGCGCGCCGCCGCCGAGCTCGGGTTCGAGGCCATCACGATCACCGATCACTCCGCCGCCGCCAGCTACGCCAGCGGCCTCACGCTCGATTCGCTGCGCGCACAGGCCGCCGAGATCGCCGGCCTCGTCGATCCGGAGGCGCGCGTGCTGCGCGGCACCGAGGCCGACATCCTCGCCGATGGCGCGATCGACGTGCCTCCTGACATCATCCCCGAGCTCGACGTGATCATCGCGAGCGTCCACCAGCGGTTCCAGCTCGACGAGGACGGCATGACGAACCGGCTCGTCACCGCGATGCGCCAGCCGTTCTTCAAGATCTGGGGCCACGCGCTCGGCCGCCTCGTGCTCCGCAGAGATCCGATCAAGTGTCGCGTCGAGGACATCCTGGATGCCGCCGCCGAATCGCGCGCCGCGATCGAGATCAACGGAGATCCACACCGCCTCGATCTCGATCCGATCAACGCCCGCAAGGCCGCCTCGCGCGGCCTCAAGTTCGTGCTCTCGAGTGACGCGCACTCGACGAACGGGCTCGGGATGGTGAAGTACGCCGTGGCCATGGCGCGCCGCGCACGCATCAGGCGCTCGCAGGTGCTCAACGCCCTGCCTCCCGACGAGCTCGCCGAGATCGTGGCACCGACCCTGCACCGCTAAGGGGCGTGGCCGGAAAGCTCGCCAAGGATCAGTCGATGCGTGACTTCGCGGTCGCGGCAGAGCCCTCGGGTGAGCGTACGCGCCCACCTGCGGGAAACGTGCACCACCTCGAGGGCTCGCCCTCCCCGATCCACCGGGTCCCGATCACCGGTTCCGATGGCGAGACTGAAGACTACATGCGCGTCAACGATATGCATGGTCTCGTCGGACTTGCCCGGATGGGTACGCTCGAGATCCACACGTGGGGCGCGCACGCCGACAACGTGGAGCGGCCGGACCTCATCGACCCTCTCTCGTTCACGACGCTCACGGTCCCGAAGCGACTCGGCCGCCTGGCCGAGGACCCGTGGAAGGACATGGCAACGACGAAGCAGGCGATCACGGCGGCGATGTGGAAAGCCGTCCGCCGGAAAGGACCGCGATGACGATGGAACGCACGACCGACCTCGGAGTGATCGAGCACCGGCTGCTCGAGCTCGCGTACACCACGGAGGTGAAGATCACCGCGCCGGTACTCGCGTACTACGCGCTGTGCTCGATCGAGAACGCGGAGAAGGTCCTCGATGGCCTCGTCGCGAAAGATCGGATCAGGATGGAGGTCAGCGACGACGGGACCATCGTCTACGAGGTGCCCGATCGACAGAAGTTGAAGCCGCGCGTGGAAGGACCCGCGCCGCT
Source organism: Haliangiales bacterium (assembly GCA_038206055.1). Taxonomy (GTDB): domain Bacteria; phylum Myxococcota_A; class Polyangia; order Haliangiales; family Haliangiaceae; genus JABFXX01. Next base: position 5,652 of record JBBRBG010000174.1, on the reverse strand, counting down.
GCACATGGTTCCGAGCCCGAAGCGACCGCCCGCGATCCGCAACGGCCAGACGGCGAACCCCGGTCTCGCCGCCATATTCTCGCTGCTGCTTCCGGGCGCGGGTCAGGCCTACGTCGGCCGACCGCTCGCCGCGGTGATGTGGTTCATCGTGGTCAGCCTCGGATATCTGCTGATCCTACCGGGCCTGTTCCTCCACGTGCTGTCGATGATCTCGGCGGCGGGCTCGGCACATCGCCTCAACTCCAACCTTGCACGTATGCAACTCCAGGCCGGATATAGCCCAGGCTAGCTCACGTGGATCGCTTGAGGCCATGCGGCAGATCGAACGCGATGATCGCGAGCGGCATGATCGCGGTGAGGATCGGTACCCACAGCGGCTGGTGGAACACACCGATCGCGGTCAGCGCCGAGACCGCGAGCAACAGCGCGACGCGAAGCTGGGCGTACTTGCGGCGACGCGGGATCGCGAGAACCGGCAGCAGGACATCGAAGGGCATCAGCACGAACGCGACCTCGTTCCACCGGATGCCGGGCAACGACGAGCCGATCACGAGCGCGTAGATGATCACGCCCCACAGCGTCAGGTAGAGGGTCGCGGCCACGAGCGCGATGCGCTCGAATCGCCGGCGCGACTGCGCGATGAGCAGCGGCAGCGCGAACAGCGCGGCGAGGAGGATAAACTTCCAGCGCCCGGTGCCGCCTTCGTGGGGAAACTCGGGCCCGTTGCGCTTGTAGGCCAACCGCGGCTCGACGTGAAACCGCAGCGTGACCTCGCGGCGCAGCACATCCGGCGAGAACATCGCCTGGTACAGCGTCGGCGTTGCATCGAGCGCGCGTCCGAGCACGAAGTCCGCGATCGCGACGAGTGGCTCCGCGCTCGCGAGCCCGCGCGCACCGAGCTCGCGGAACGTCAGCGGAAACGGTTCGTCGGCGCCGGCGCTGAGGACACCACCGCTCGCGCGATCGATCAAGTCGCGGATGCGCGTGGTGCAGTTATCGAAGAAGTGATCGTAGAGGTAGTAGCGATTCTTCTCCTCGATGTCGCTCCACAGCTTCGCCTCGATGGTGCGCTTGCCGGCGGCCGAGAGCGGCAGCGTCTGCACCCAGATGTCGCGGTCCTCGTACGTGTAGAACCCGACGAGCGAGCCCATCGACTCGGCCTCGACCCAGAACCTCTGGTCCGAGCGGAGAAACCGATAGGCCAGCCTGGCGCCGTCGTCGAAGTCGGTGACGCCGTAGTTGAAGCACACCGGGATCAGACCCGAGTCGTGATAACGCAGGCAGATCGCAGCGTGGCCGAACTTCTCGAAGATCCGCTCGCCGACGCCAAGGGTGACGAGCTCGATATCGGGCGGCTCGGCCTCCACCGGCCCCGCGACCGCGTGATCCATCCCGAGCTGCACGGGCTGCGCGTGCGCCGCGCTGCACACGAGCACCAGGACCGCGAGGACGCGGACGAAGCTCACGGCGCTGCAGGCTTCTCGAAGACCTTGGAGTCGACCGTCGGATCGATCTCGACCGACTTCACCACGAGGTCCGTGCCGCGCGCGTCCTTGCCGGCCCCCACGCTCTTGCGCTTGAACGCGACCTTGATACCGCTGACGTTCTTGTAGTCGGTGAAATCATCGACCTCGGAGTTGCCGCCCTCGTTGTACGAGACGCGCGTCAGGAGCTTCGTCTTCTTGTCGAAGAACAACTTGAGCTCGATGCCAAACGGCGACTTCAGGCTCACCACGCTCTGCGGCTTGCCATCGATGGACTCGTCGGCCTGAGGTGTGAGCTGCGCCGCCGGATCCGCTGCTTTGAGCAACAGCAGCTCGGGCTCGCGCCAGCGCTCGAAGTCGAGCGCCTGCACGTCCGAGCCGGCGAGCTCGCCGAGCACCGGGGCTCCGGTCTGCGGATCTGGACCGATCTGCCAGCCGGTCTTGCCAACGACGCCGATCACAACTTTGACCTTCCCTTGCTTCAAGGTCAGCGTCGCGTCGATCCGGATCTTGTCGGGGAGCACGAACGTGCGCTCGGTCTCGACCGGCACCGACTGCGGGCCGTTCGAGGTCGCGCCGGTCGCGACCATCCTGATCGCCTTGATCGCGGCGAGCTTCGCCTTGCCGCCCTTCGCGGCGAGCGCCTCGTCGATCACATTCTTCGCGGCGGTGAGCGCCTTTGCATCGACGGGCCCCGCGACCTGCGGAAGCTCCGGCGTGATCGGATCGGTGAACGCTACCTTCTCGTAGCGCCAGCCCTCCTTCTTGAGCTGCGGCTCGAGGTCCTTCGCGTCGCCGACCATCACGATCACGTATGCGCGCGGGTCGAGGATCTCCGAAGCAGCGCGCTTCGCCGATGCGACATCGACCTTGCCGACCGCGAGCGGGAAGTTCGTCAGGTACTCCTTGCCGAAGCCGTGCAGCTCGGCGCCGATCAGCGCTGCGCCCACGTCGGACGCCGCCTGGAACCGCAGACCGTAACCGCCCGCGATGTTCGCGATCGCGGCCGTGACCTCGGCATCGTTCGGACCGTCCTTCGCCATCTTCGCGATCTCGCCGAGGATCAGCTTCGTGGTCGACACCGCCTCGGCGTTGCGCGTGAAGGTCGACGCGACGAACGAGCCCTTGTCGATGTTGCGATCGAAGCTCGAGCTCGCGCCGTATGTCTTACCGCCCTCGACGCGCACCACCTTCATGAGGCGCGAGCTGAACGCACCACCGCCGAGCGTGTAGTTCCACACCAGCGAGTCGAAGAACCGCGGATCCTCGTGCTTGATGCCGAACTGCGCGACGCGAATGTGCGTCTGCGTCTGTCCCGGCTTGTCGACGAGCCGGATCCGGCTGCCCGAGAGACCCTGCTCCTTGAACGTGGGCGTCGGTGGCACCGGGCCCTTCGCCCACTTGCCGAACGTCCGCTCGAGGTCGCCCTTGATCTTCTTCGCATCGACATCGCCGGTGACGACGAGCATCGCGTTCGCGGGGACGAACCACGCCTTGTGCCACGCGATGAGATCCTCGCGCTTGAGCGAAGCGACCGAGGTCTCGCTGGTGATCCAGCCGCGAACGTGGTCGTTGCCCCACAGCAGATTCTGGACATGCGCGGAGGCCTGCGCTCCGGCGTCGTCGAGACGCTGGCGGACCTCGGCAAGCAGGCTCTCGCGGACCTTGGTCAGCTCCGCCTCGGGGAAGCTCGGCTGCATCAGCATGTCGGGCAACAGATCGAGGCAGGTGCTCGTGTTGCGCGCGAGCACGCTGCACGACAGCAGCGTGGCCTCGAACGTAGCATCGGCGGCGATCGTGCCGCCGACGAAGTCGATCGTCTTCGCGATCGCGAGCGCATCGCGCTTCTTCGTGCCCTTGACGAGCATGTTCGCCGTCGCCTCGGCCACGCCGAGACGCGAGCGCGGCTCGTGCATGCGACCTGCGCGGATCGCCATCTGGAAGCTGACCAGCGGAAGGCGGTCGCTCTTGATGACGTAGACCTCGAGCCCGTTCGAGAGCTTGAGCTCCTCGATCTTCGGGAGGTCGACCGGTGCCGGGGCCTTCGCCGGCGGCGCCTTGATCAGATCCGGTTTCCCCGCCCACGCGTCGGGCGTGGACTTCTGCGGTAGCGGCGGAGGCTTCGCGACGTTCGCATCGCCATCGCCCGGAAGCACCGGTACGGCGATCGGTGTGGGTTTCGGGCCGCACGCGGCCCCGAGGGTAACGAACGACAGGAGCGGGAGAAGTGCGCGCTTCATGATCAGCGACCCTTCGGCGGAATGACCACGATCGTCGCGCGGTCGGGAGCCATGTACTGCTTGACCACGCGCTGCACGTCGGCGGTGGTGACCTTCTCGATCGAATCGACGTCCTTGATGAACGAGCTCGGATTCCCCGTCAGGATCCACGAGCGCCCCATCGCCTCGGCGAGGCCCTGCGCGTTCTCGAGCGAAAATACGAAGCCCGACTGCACCTGGTTCTTCGCCTTGCGCAGCTCGTCGCTCCTCGGGCCCTTCGCCGCGAGCTTGCCGATCTCGTCGGTGATCGCCGCCTCGACCAGATCCGCCGCGGCGGGATCGAGGAACACGCCCACCGCGATCGCCATGCCGGGATCCTCGCGAACGATCGCCTCCATGCCGCCATCGAGCGCGAGCGGCCGCTTCGTCTTCGGATCGATCGCCTTCAGGCGGAGCTTGAGACGCGCCGACTCCCCCGAGCCGAGGATGATCGACGCGACCTGTAGCGCGAACACATCCTTGTCCTTCGCGGGCGGCACGTGGAAGCCGACGAGCGTCAACCCGACCTGCCCTGCCTCGACCGTCTCCTTGCGCTTCTCCGTCTGCACCGGCTCCTGCGCCGATGCAGCGGGCCGCGGCGGCTCCGGAGCCTTCGCGATCGGACCGAACCACTTCTCGGCAGATGCCTTCACGTCCGCGGCGCTCACCTTGCCGACGACGACGAGCATCGCGTTTCCCGGCTGGTAGTACGCGTTGTAGAACTTCTGCAGATCGGAAGCCGACGTGTTGTCGAGATCCTTGATCGTGCCGCCCGCGGTCCACGCGTACGGATGCTTCGTGAACGCGACCGCGAGAAACCGCAGGAAGCCCTTCGCGATCGGCGAATTCTCCTGCTGTCGGATCTCCTCCTTCACGACCTCGCGCTCGGTATCGATCATGTCCTTCCGGAACAGCAGATTCCGCATGCGCTCGGCTTCGAGCTGCACCGCGAAGTCGAGGTAGTCGCTCGGCAACGTGTTGATGTAGTGCGTGGCGTCCTCATCGGTCTGCGCGTTGACCGACCCGCCGATGCCGTTCAGGAACTGCGCGTGCTCCTCCCCGCGGAGGTGGGCCGTGCCCTTGAACATCATGTGCTCGAACATGTGGGCCGAGCCGCGACGGTCCCGTGGCTCGTCCTTGGAGCCCACGTGGTACCAGACCTGGACCGCCACCACCGGGGCGGTATCGGTATGGAGGACCGCGCCCTGAAGCCCGTTGGCCAGGGTGAAGGTCTCGACTTGCGGGAGTTTACTGACCGCGGATTGGGCAGATGCCGTGGCGGAAAGCGCGGCTAGAATCAGGAGCAGGCGAACCATGGGATCCTCTTGAGACGGCGGACACTAGCAGGGTGGTTGCTCGTCGTCCCGCTCGGTCAGCGAGCCTTCGCATACTTACGGCGGTAACAACCGTAGCCGAGCTAACTGCTGGTACTTGCTAACCCAGAGTTCACCATTATCGGAATTGTACTACTTGACTGGAATACAGCTTGCGGTCAAAGTGCGGAACAAATGGCACGTCTACAGCAGGCTCAAGGTCAACAGGAGGATGGGCGGATGATCGACGTCACCGGGGTGAAGGTGTTCTCGGCCACGAAGGCGAAGGAGCGCGAGCTCCTGGGCGAGCTGATCACGGACTGGATCCGGAGCCACCCGGATCACGAGATCGTGGACAAGATCGTCACGCAGAGCTCGGATTCCGAGTTCCACTGCCTGACCATCACGCTGTTCTACAAGCACAACAAGGCCTAGGAAAGCGGGGTCCTCGGACCGAGCCCTTGACCGGGCTCCGTCGATCGAGTACCCACTTGCCTCCCCATGGAGAACTCGTTCGGAAAGCCCGTCGAAGTCGAGGTTCGCGACAGCCTCGAGAAGGCGATGAAGATCCTCAAGCAGAAGATGTCCAAAGAGGGC
>JBBRBG010000173.1:0-19462 GCA_038206055.1 Haliangiales bacterium | reverse complement strand
GGATCGACTTCGTCCAGCACGTCTGTTCGGCCATGATCCGCGCCTCCGAGTGGATCGACGAGCCTTAGTGATTCCGGCGGCTTCCCTGGTATAATACCGGCCCGGTGGCAGACGAGAAGCGGACCAAGATGGGGCAGACCGGTCCCGCACGCGCGAGCGGCGGTACGCCGGCGCCGATGACGCCGTCGCCCACTCCGGCGCCGCACACGTCGCAATCATCGCAGCCGACATCGATCCTCCCGGATCACGGCGCGAATGCCGGGATGTCGACCTCGTATCTCCCCAACGCGACCGATCCACTCCTCGGCGCGACGATGGCGGGTCGGTACCACATCACCAAGAAGCTGGGCGAGGGCGGCATGGGGGCCGTCTATCTCGCCACGCACAACCTGCTCGAGAAGCAGGTCGCGCTCAAGGTCCTTCACGGCGAGTTCGCGCGCAAGCCCGACCTCGTCGAGCGGTTCATGCAGGAGGCCAAGTCAGCCTCCCGCATTCGTCACGAGAACGTGATCGACATCAGCGACTTTGGCACCACGCCCGAAGGCCTCGTGTTCTTCGCGATGGAGCTGCTCAAGGGCCACGACCTGCACGAGGAGGTCGCGCGTGCGCGCCTCGCTGGTCAGCTGCTGCCGTGGGCGCGGAGCAAGAGGATCTTCCTGCAGATCTGCGCGGCGCTCTCCGCGGCGCACGCGCACGGCATCGTCCACCGCGATCTCAAGCCGGAGAACGTCTACCTCGTCGACTTCCTCGGCGAGCCGGACTTCGTGAAGCTGCTCGACTTCGGCATCGCGAAGCTGACCGAGGTCGAGGACGGCGGGCGCAAGCTGACGAAGACCGGCATGCTGTTCGGCACGCCCGAGTACATGTCGCCGGAGCAGGCGCGCGGGGAGAACGTCGATCACCGCGTCGACATCTACGCGATGGGCTGCATCCTGTTCCAGCTCGTCACCGGTCGCGTACCGTTCGAGGCCGACAACTTCATGGGGGTGCTCAGCCTGCACCTCACGGAGCCGCCGCCGTCGATTCCGCCCGATGTGTTCGATCGGATCGGCGCGCCGCGCGAGATCGCGGGCGTGATCGATCGCGCGCTGCTGAAGGATCGCAACGGTCGGTGGAGCACGATCGACGAGCTCGCGAACGCCGTACGCCGCGTGTGCGGCGATCCGCTGCCGACTGGATCCACGACGAACATGCCGGCGCAGCAGCGCACCACCGGCGTCACGGCCGGCGTGCAGGCGCCGACTACCACCACGCAGTCGCGCCAGCGCACGCAGTGGACGGGGAACCTCCAGGTCCCGCAGGAGGACGACAAGCCGCGGGCGAAGTCGAAGCTGCCGCTGATCCTCGGCGCGCTCGTCGTGCTCGGCGGAGGCGGTGCGGCCGCGTTCTTCGCCCTCAACAACAAGAGCAGCGGCACCGCGACCGGATCGGGCAGCGACGGCTCGGCGATCGTCGCCGGTACCGGTACCGACGGCTCCGCGCGGACCGTGGCGCCGCCCGATGCCGGCGCGGTGACCCCGCCGCCGGCGCCGGATGCTGCCGTCGCGGTGCTCCCGCCGCTGCCGGAGCGGATCGTGTTCAAGCTCAGCTCCAAGCCGGCGGGTGCCGAGGTCACGAACCTCGCCACGGGGAAGAAGTACCCGGGCGTCACGCCGCTGACGATGAACATCAAGGGCTCGCACGACACGATCTCGTTCCAGATCCACAAGTCGGGCTACGGCGACGCGATCGTCGACGTCACGCCCGATACGGACGGCACGTTCACCGCGCAGCTCGAGAAGGGCGGCAGCTCCACGCCGATCCGCCAGACTGCGGTCAAGAATCCGCCCGGCACCGGCTCGAATGGATCCGGCGGCGCGATCACGAAGCCCGATAGCGGCAGCGGCGGGACCAAGCCGCCGCCGGAGACCGGCAGCGCGACCAAGCCGCCACCCGAGACGGGCAGCGCGACCAAGCCGCCCGACGACGAATGCGTCGACTTCCCATGCGTGAAGACGAACGTGCCCGGCCTCAAGGGCAGCGCCGCGGCCGGCAGCGGTAGCTGACCATGGCGGTTGTCACGCGCAGCGATCGCGCGAACGTGGCTCCCGGCATCGAGCTCGCGTACGACGTGTTCGGCACAAGCGGCCGGCCGCTCGTGCTGATCATGGGGATCGGCGCCCAGCGCTGCTTCTGGGACGACGCGCTATGCACGCAGTTCGCGGAGGCCGGGTTCCACGTCGCGCGGTTCGATCACCGTGACATCGGCGAGTCCTCGCGCCTCGATCTGCCGGTGCCGAAGCCGGCGAGGGCGCTCGCGCTGCGCATGCTCGGCATCGTGCCGCGCGCGCCGTACACGCTCTCCGACATGGCCGGCGACGTCGCGGAGCTGATCCGATCGATCGGCTTTGGCCGCGCGCACGTCGTGGGCACGTCGCTTGGCGGCATGGTCGCGCAGCACCTCGCGATCGAGCACCCCGACGTGGTGCGTTCGCTGACCTCGATCATGTCGACGCCCGGCGGCCGGCGCTATCTCCCCGAGCCGCGCGCGCTCAAGGCGCTGTTCATGACGCCGCCGAAGACCGCGGAGGAAGCGGGTCGCGCGGTCGAGGCCACGTTCCGCGTGATCGGGAGCCCGGCCTGGGAGCCCGACGGCGCGCGGCTCCGCGGCATCGGCGAGCTCGCCCACGCCCGTGGCCTGTCGCCGCGCGGTTTCTTGCGCCACTTCGCGGCCGTGCTCGGCACCGCCGATCGGCGCGCGAAGCTGCGCACCACGCAGGTGCCGACCTTGGTGATCCACGGCAGCCGCGATCCCATGTTCCCGATCCGCGCCGGCCGCGATCTCGTGAAGATGATGCCGCACGCCACCTGGCTACCGATCACCGGGATGGGCCACGACTTACCGTCCCCGATGTGGCCGGTGTTCGTGTCGGCCATCGCGCGTCACGCCGAGCGTGCCGACGCGCGTGCTACGGTCTGAGCTCTGCGCGGGTGCCGAAATGGTAGCCGGGAGGGTCTTAAAAATCCTTGCCCGAAAGGGCGTGCGGGTTCGAGTCCCGCCCTGCGCACTTTACTGCGCCAAAAAATGTCCGGATCGCGGACAGCTCAGCGCGTGTGCACGACGTGCGCGATCAGCTCGCCGGCGAGGTAGTGCGTGCCGTTCGCGGGCCAGCGCTTGCCGTGTCGTAGGTACGTGTTGACCACGAGGCCCTGCGGATCGCGACGCGTCGCGGGCCGCGCGATATCGACGAAGCCGCGGCGCACGACACCGCCGCCGAGGTAGACGTACTCGGTGACGCCGCGCGCATCGCGATCGATGACGACCGCGATCAGGTCGGCCTCCAGGTCGCTCGTCGCGTGATCGAAGATCAGGAGGTCGCCGGGCAGGGCGATCGCAGCCGGATCGGCGAGGCGCGAGGACGACTCGGCCCACGTGAGGAGATCGGTGGACGTCGCGCCATCGGTGATGCGACCGAGCGCGCGGGACCACTCGATCGCGACCGCGAACGGATCGCGCTTGTCGCGATAGCCGACGCGGGCGCGCAGGTCGGCCGGTACGTGGAGCGCGGGCACGACAGCGCCGTCGGGGAGCCGATGCGGCGCGGGCAGGGCGGCACGCGCCTCGGGCTGCGCAGCGGGGGCCGCGGTGACAGCCTCGGCCATGGCGGCGGAGGCCTCGCGGATCTGCGGCGCGGAGACGACGCGGATCGCGTTGGCCTCGCGGTTCGCGAGCTCCGGACGTGGGCGCGGTGGCGCCGGAGGTGCCCGCAGCGGCAGGGGCGGCACGTCGGCGGTCGCGAGCATCGGCGATGCGAACCGATACGGGCGCGCACGGGTACCGCAGGCGCCGCCGAGGAGGGCGGTACCGAGGGCGGCCAAGACGAGCGCGCGGCGCACGGGTCGAGGATCCCGCGTGGCCGGGTGGGGACCAAGTTTTCGGTCGGTGAGGCGGATGCCGCGTGCTAGAACGTGCGCGGTGTCGACGACGATCTGGGAGCTGTTCAAGCGGCGAGTGCTGCCGATCGCCTTCATCTGCGGCATGGCCGTGCTGATCCAGCGCACGTGCAACGGCGCCACGCGCACCCACGCGACGATCGTCATCGACCTCGGCGAGTCGGCAGCGGTGGTCAAGAAGGTCGATGCGCACCTCGTGGTGGCCGGCGATGCGAACGCGGAGTTTCACCGCGCGGCACTGCCGAACCTCTTGATCGGCCCGTGTCAGTTCAAGGTCTCGATGCCGAAGGATGACGGCGAGCTGACGATCGATGTCGAGCTTCCGAACACCTCGAAGCACTTCGTGCGGAAGATCTACGCATCTGACGGCGCGGTGGTTCGCGTCGCGCTCGGGCCCGAGCTCACGGAATAGCTCCGGCTCAGCGGCGAAGCCGCACGATGGTCTCGACCTGCGCGGTGCCGGGCATCAGATCGAACGGCTCGATGACATCGGGCATGTATCCGCTCGCGGTGAGGGCGACGAGATCCTTGCCGAGGGCATCCGGGCCGCAGCTAACGTAGATCAGGATCGGCGCCCCGAGCGCCACGACCAGCTCGCGCGCCCCTTCCGACAGGCCCTTGCGCGGCGGGTTGACCACGACCACGTCGGGCCGCGCACCGAGTTGCTCGCGGACCTCCGCCGTCAGGTCGCCCGCATCGCCCGCGATCGCGGTCAGCGGTAACCCGGCACGCTCGGCGGCGCGCCGCAGCTGCGCGACCGCATCGCGATCGATCTCGACCGCGACCACGGTGGCCCCCGCCCGCGCGAGGTGCAGCCCGATCCCACCGAGTCCCGCGAACAGATCCACGGCGCGCGTCTCGGCGGTGGGCATCGCGAGCTCCGCGACGCGCGCGTACATCGCGTTCGCCTGCGCCCGGTTGACCTGGACGAATTCCCCGGCACCGACCTCGACCGGTACCCCGGCGAGCTGCTCGATGAGATGCCCGTGACCGAGTAGCACCTTCGCGCTCGAGCCCGCCGGGATGATCGCGCCATCGCGCCGATCGTTCTCGATCGCGACGAGGCCGCGCACGGCCGGATGACTCGCGAGGCTGTTCGCGACCAGCTCGAGCTTCTGCCGCGCCGTTCCCGATGCGACCACGAGCGCGACCATCACGTCGCCGTTCGCCTCGCGGATGATCACGTAGCGCAGCTCGCCGGTCCGCGTGCGCTCGTCATACGCCGCGAGCTTCGCGCCCTCGGCAGCGCCGCGGACCCAGGTCGCGATCTCGTCGATCACCGGCGCTACCACGCGGCAGCCGAGTGTATCGATCACGTGATGGCTGCGCGGTGCATACGCGCCGAGCACCAGCTTGTCGTCATTCGTCTTCCCGGCGACGTACTTGCCCTTGTTGCGATACCCGATGATCGCCGGCGACGGCCGCACCTCGGCGACGCGCGCCCCCAGCGTATCGATCGCGAGGATATCGGCCAGCGCGAGCTCGACCCGGCGGCGCTTCGCCGCGAGCTGCGCGGGATACGCGAGGTGCTGCCACGTGCAGCCGCCGCAGCGCCCGAACGCCGGGCACGCGGGCGGCACACGGTCGCGGCTCGATGGACCGAGGCGGCGCACGATGTGGCCCCAGGCATCCGGTTTGTGCGGGCTCTGGTGATCGATCGAGACCTCGGCGCGCTCGCCCGGCAACAGATCCGGCACGTGGACCACCCGATTCGTCGTGGCGCCGACGCCGGCGCCGCCGTCGTCGAGCTCGAGGGCCGCGACCTCGCACCAGTTGCTCTTCATGCCGTTCCAGGGCATTACCACGAGATGCCCGGGACCGGTCCCCTCGTCGTCGCTGCCCTCTCGGGCGGCGTCGATAGCGCGACCGCCGCGGCCTTGCTCGTCGAGCAGGGCCATCGTGTGGTCGGCATGACGATGCGGCTGTACGACGCGCGCGGTACGGCGGCGTCCTCGGGCGGCCGCTGCTGCGGGCCGCGGGACGTGGAAGATGCGCGCGCGGTGTCGGCGCATCTCGGCATCCCGTTCTATGTGGTCGACCTCGCCGCCGAGTTCGGCGCGAGCGTGGTCGACGACTTCGTCGAGGCGTACCTCGCCGGCGAGACGCCGAACCCGTGCGTGAAGTGCAACCAGCACATCAAGTTCACGCCGCTCCTCGAGCGCGCCCGGGCGATCGGCGCCGAGGTGCTGGTCACCGGCCACTACGCGCAGATCGTCGACGAGGGCGCCGAGCACAGCCTTCGCCGCGGCATCGACGCGGGGAAGGACCAGTCGTACTTCCTGTTCTCGATGCCCGCCGCAGAGCTGCCCCACGTGCGATTCCCGCTCGGCGGGATGACGAAGGACGAGGTTCGCGCGCACGCGCTGCGGCTCGGGTTGCCGAACGCCGTGAAGCCGGAGTCACAGGAGATCTGCTTCGTTCCCGATGGCAACTACGCCAGCTTCGTGTCGGCGCAGGCGCTCAAGCGCGGCCGGGCGATGCCGAGCCCAGGCGCGATCATCGACGCCGATGGCACCGTGCTCGGCAAGCACGAGGGCACGCACCGTTACACGCTCGGCCAGCATCGCGGGCTCGGCAACCTGACCACGAAGGACAAGCTGTACGTCACTGCGATCGATGCGGCGCGCGCCGAGGTCACGGTCGGGCCCAAGGCGGCGGCCGAGCGCACCGAGCTCGTGATCCGCGATCTGCGCTGGCTCGCCGCGCCGCGCGCCGCGATCTCCGCCGCCGTGCAGGTCCGCCACCGGGGCACGCCGATTCCCGCCGAGGTCCGCATCGAGGGTGACCGCGCGTACGTCACGCTCGTCGAGCCCACGGTCGCGGCACAGGGCCAGGCCGCCGTGATCTATGCCGGCGACCGTGTGCTCGCCGGCGGCTGGTTGACGTCCAGCTAACCCAGCAGCGAACGAATCTCGGGGATGGCCGCGAACGCCAGCCGCCACGCCGGATCGATCAGCGCGTCGTGCTTGCGCTTCGCCGACAGGCGTCCACGCTCGCGCACGATCGCAGCCCGCTCGCGCTCGTTGTTCTGCGTCAGCACCTCGAAGCAGGCGACGTAGACCTCCTCCTCGGACCCCTCGAGGACCTTCTGTTGATCGAGCATCGCGAGCGCGCGGTTCGCCAGCTCGACGGCCTCGGGGAGCCGTCCGCCGAGGCGGGCGAGGGCGAGTGCATGGCGCGCGGTGCCCTGGATCGCGTAGCCGACGAGCGTTGCCTGGTGCGCGACGGCCGTGCCCTCGGTGGCGTCTTCGATCGCCGCGGCGAACGCACCGCCGCGCAGCCGAGCACCGGCGCGCGCGACGAGAGCGTTTGCCTCGAGATAGCGCGCGCCGAGGCGGCGGGCCTCGCCGAGCGCCTCGTCGAGCATCAGCATGCCTTTCGCCCCACCGCGGCGCAGATCGCAGATGCCGCTGTAGATCAGGCAGTCGGTCCGACTCCACCGCGATTGCGTGCGCGACAGGATCTCGAGCGCCTCGGCGAAGGTCGCCGCGGCCTGGTCGTAGAGGCCGACCTCGAGCTGGATGATGCCGGAGACCGAGAGGCCGTCGCCTTCGCGGCCACGATCGCCGTAGCGACGGCACAGCTCGAGCGATCGCCGCGCCGAGCTCATCGCGGTGGTGAAGTTGCCGAGACACATCTCGATCACTGCGACGTGGTTGGTGACGACGCGCTCGAGCCAAGGATCGCCGGTCTTGTCGATCAACTGCATCACCGGCTTGTAGGCGTCGCGCGCGGCGGGGTAGTGCGCGCGCATCAGGTGGATGCGACCGCGGCCGATCATCGCCGCCATCTCGTCGGCGAGCGAGCCGATGCGGTGGAATAGCTCGCGCGCGTGGGTGACCACGACGAGGGCCTCGTCGTAGCGACCGAGGCGCTCGAGGATCTCGCTGCGGATGCGCAGCGCTTCGCCGCGGAGCCGATCGTCGCCCGCGGCGATCGCATGATCCTCGGCGACCATGGTGGCGACGCTCGCGTTCGCGTAGTCGCCCCAGCGGAGCATGCGCTGTGCGCGACGGAGCGCCACGTCGGCGAGCCGCGCCGCATCGCCTTCGCACAACCGCTGCAGATCATCGAGGTCGCTCGGATCGGACTGCAGGTCGCCCTGCAGGCGATGCGCCTCTTCGCGGCCGGCGAGCGCCTCGCGCCGGCGGGCACGTGACGTGGGCGTCGGCGGTACCACTCCGAGCTCGCGCTCGAGCGTGAGCGCGCGTGTGAAGCAGCTGATCGCCGCGGTCGCATCGGAGGCCGTGAACGCGAGCCGGCCGGCGCGCAACCAGAACGCGGCGGCGCCGGCGGGCTCGCCACCGCGCTCGAGGTGCTCGGCGATCGCAGCCGGCGGCTCCTCGCGCCCAGCGAAGAACCGCGACGCGAGCAAGCGCCCGACCTGCGCATGCGTATCGCGCTGTTCGCGCGCCGACAGCGACTCGTACACGACCTCGCGCACCAGGCCTCGGGCGAAGTGGAGATCACCTTCGGTCGAGCTGCCGGCGCTCGATGGCTTGATCAAAAAACCCGCCACGACCAGCTCGTCGAGCTCGGTGCCGAGCGACTCCTCGTCGAGCAGCTCCTCGAGGATCCGCATGCGGATGGTGCCGCCGAGCACCGCGGAGAACCGCAGCGCCGTCTTGGCCTTCGCGCTCAGGCGATCGATGCGCGCCGCGACCACGTCCCGCGCGGATGCGGGCACGTCGCCGCCGGCCTCGCGCACGGCCTGCGCGAGCTCCTCGATGAACAAGGGATTTCCGCCGCCGCGCGCGAGCACCGCGGCGATGTTGAGCGCCGTCGCCGCCGGGCCGAGCCGGTCTGCGACCAGGCCGCGAAGCTCCGCGCCGACGAGGTCGCTGATGCTCAGCACCACGTCGACCGCCGGAGGCGATGGCCCTTCGGGGCGCGTGGTCAGCACGAGCAGCTCCGGTCCCGCCGCCTGCACCGCGAGCGTGTGACGGAGCACCTCCAGGCTCGCGCCATCGGCGAGGTGGATGTCCTCGATCACCGTGAGCTGCGGTCGTGCGCGGTCCGCCATCACGGCGCGGAACGCCGCGAGGCCCGCCGAGAGCCGCGGCCGCAGATCCGCCACCTCGGGCGCGCCGACGCTGACGCCATCGCGCAGCTCCATGGCGCGATCGACATCGATGCCGACCTCGCGTGCGCGCTCGACCGGCGCACCGGACTTCATCATCAGATGCTGCAGCCGCTGCACGAGCTGCTGGCGCGCCGCACGGCCGCGCGCGGACGGGAGCTGCAGCGCCGCCTGGTACAGCTCGATCACGAGCGCGAACGGCGCGAGATGGTGCGCCGGGCTCGTGTTGGTCTGCACCACGCGCGTCGGCGTTCCCGTGGCCACGCGCCGCGCGATCATCTCCTGCACGAGCCGGGTCTTGCCCACGCCGGCCGCGCCCGTGATCAGTACGACGAGCCGGCGGTCTGCGGCGATCGCACGCTGGTACCAGATCTCGAGCTCGATCAGCTGCTGCGTGCGGCCGACGAACTTGCCGTGACGCTCCTGCCGTTCTCGATCGCGTTCGTCGAAGCTGCGCAGCCCGACGACCTCGATGACCTTGCTGTGGCGCCCGACCCGGCGCGACGCGGGCACCTCGCGCAGTGCGTAGAGCCCGCTGGTCAGCCGTCCTGTCGTTCCGACGAACAACGGCCGATCCGCCGTCGCCTCGCGCGCGAGCGCCAGCGCTTCCTCGGACGCCTCGCGCGGGATCCGCGCCGCGCCATCGCTCGACGCCGTGCCGACGCCGGTGCGCGCGCCGACCTTGAGCTCGATACCGATGGTCGACGGCCCGCCCGCCAGGTTGGTCACGCCCGTACCCTCGGAGGCGTCCTTCGCCATCGCCGCGGCATCGAGCGCCCAGCCCATCGCGATCGCGACATCGTCCTCGCCCGCGACCTCCATGCCGAACGCGACCATCAACATGTCGTCGTTCTGCGCGATCACCACACCACCGCGCTGATACGCGAGCTCGCCGAGGCTGCGCGTCACCGGGCGGAGCACCTCGGGCGGCGCGCCCGAAAGCAGGCCCACGACGACCACGGCGCGTCGTCGCTCCGCGAGCACGCCGGCAGCGATCGATCCCAGATCGTCATCGATCGGTTCGTCGATCAGGCCGTCCTGCTGCGGGGCCGGCTCCTCGCCATCGATCTCGAGACTGTCGTAGCTCGTGTCCTCGGGCGCACCCGGAAGCGGCATGCTGTGGTGCGTGATGTCGTCGTCGAATCGCAGCGACGATGGCGACACGCCGGGCAGCAGCTGCAGCACCTCGTACGACGGCCGCGAGAACGGCTCGTTTGGCACGGTGGGCTCGCGGTTCTGAAAGCTCGCGAACGCCGGATCATCGGGGAGCGCATCCGCGAGCCGGCCAACGCCGGCGACGGTGCCCTCGTGGCCCCAGCGCGCGGACGTGGCCGTATCGAGAAAGCGATGCCCGGTGGTGCTGGCGGTCGGCTCGGGGCGTGGTGGTGCAGCGACCGCGGTGGCGGCGGTCGCCTCGTAGCGCGAGACCGCTGTCGTGCTGCGCTCGTGATCCTGGAAGCCCGGCGTGCCCTCGCCGAAGTCGGCCTCCGGAGATGGCACGTTCGCGAGCGACGCCGTGAGCGATCGCGCCGAGGGGCGGGGCGGGGGCGTGTCGACCGGCTTGGGCACGCTGATCGACGTGACCTCCGGTTGCCACGCGAGCGCCTGCTTGCTCTCGCGGGTCTCGAGCTCGGCGAGCCATGCCGCGAGC
Organism: Haliangiales bacterium; assembly: GCA_038206055.1. Taxonomy (GTDB): domain Bacteria; phylum Myxococcota_A; class Polyangia; order Haliangiales; family Haliangiaceae; genus JABFXX01. The sequence continues at coordinate 8,798 of JBBRBG010000173.1, read as the reverse complement.
GCGCGCGCGCCGGCCGCCATCGCGCTGCGCGTGCATGCCTGCGCGAGATCCGCCGCCGTGCCGCGATCCGCGGGATCCCGGTTCAGCGCGATCGCGACGGCATCCGCGATCTCCTTTGGCACCTTGTCGTTCAGGCGATCGATCCGCGGCGGGTTCGTGGTGCGGACCGCCTCGAGGATCGCCTTGATGTTCGGACCGCGATACAGCGGCAGCCCGGTGAACAGCTCCCACGCGATGATGCCGAGCGCGAACACATCGGCCGCTGCCGTCGGGGGCTCGCCGAGTGTCTGCTCCGGCGCCATGTAGCGAGGCTTGCCGCGCAGGCGGCGCCGCTCGAGGGCCGAGGCGAACGTCGCGCGTGCGATCCCGAAGTCGAGGATCTTCACGTAGCCGTCGGTCGACAGCATGATGTTCGACGGCGAGACATCGCAGTGCACGATGCCGAGCGTGCCGCCGTAGCCATCGGTCTTGCGGTGCGCGTAGTCGAGCCCCGCCGCCGCCTCCGAGATGATGAACGCAGACACCGGAATCGGCGGCATCAGGTCTCGCGACACGGCCTGGCCCATCGCTGACCGCAGGTCCTTGCCCTCGATCAGCTCCATCGCGAGGAACAGCTCGCCATCGGCCTTACCAAAGTCGAACACCTGGACGATGTTGCGGTGCGTGAGCTCGACGGCGATGCGCGCCTCGTCGATGAAGCTGCGGATGAACCGGCCCTCGCGCGCCGAGTTCGGAAGGATCCGCTTCAGCGCCTGGATCTTCTCGAAGCCGGCGATGCCGACGGTCTTGACCTTATAGACCTCGGCCATCCCGCCCTGCGCGATCTTCTCCAGGACGTGATACTTCCCGAAGCGCTCGCGCAGCGCGTCCACGGTTCCGAGGGTACCATGGCTCGTGCCCGACTACTCGGAGCTGGAGACCGTGCTCGGTCACACGTTTCGCGACCGCGGCCTGCTGGAGCAAGCGCTGCGCCATGCGAGCTGGTGCAACGAGCAGGGCTCGGCGGAGCCGAAGCAAGACGACAACGAGCGCCTCGAGTTCCTCGGCGATGCCGTCCTCGATCTCGTGGTCGGTCACCGCCTGATGACGCGGTACCCACAGCTCCGCGAGGGCGAGCTCAGCGTGACGCGCGCGCAGGTGGTCAGCGAGGCCGGCCTCAGCGAGGTCGCACTCGCGCTCGGTCTCGGGCAATGGCTGATGCTCGGCAAGGGTGAGGAGAAGAGCGGCGGCCGCACCAAGCCATCGATCCTCGCCGACGCCTTCGAGGCGATCCTCGCCGCGGTCTACCTCGATGGCGGGTTCGCGGCCGCGCAGGACATGGCGACGCGGCTCCTCGCGCAGCGGAACGAGACCGTCGAGATCAAGGGCTTCTACGACTTCAAGACGCGGCTCCAGGAGACCTCGCAGGCCCGCCTCCGCGCCACGCCGACCTACCGGGTCGTGCAGGAGATCGGGCCCGATCACGACAAGCGGTTCGTGGTCGCCGTGACGATCGGGGAGGACGAGTGGGCGAGGGCGGTCGGCAAGTCGAAGAAGGAGGCCGAGCAGATGGCGGCCGCCGAGGCGCACTTCCGGCTCGAGGGCTCCGACGTCGGGATTCGCCCGAAGAAAAAAAAGGAGTAGTCGCTATCTAGCCGGCGCGGCGCTGCCGGGTGAGAGCGAGGACGTCCTCGCGGGTCGGCATCGCCAACCACGGTCCGAGCTCGCGCAGCGACAGCGTCGCCGCAGCCGCACCGAGCTCCATGCAGCGGTGGAACGGCAGCTCGCTGAGCAGCGCCGCGGCGAACGCGCCGTGGAACACCGAGCCCGCGCCGTAGGAATCGAGCACTTCCTCGGTCGAGAACGCGGGGCAGCGCACGAGGTTCGGGCCGTGGCGCCCGATCGCGCCTTGCTCGCCCAGCGTGATCACCACGGCGCGTGGCCCGAGGCCGATCAGCTCGTCGAGCGCGTCGGTGAGCTCGCCGCGAGGTGCCAGCTCGGAGGCCTCGCGCTCGCTGGCGATCAGGATGTCGCACGACGAGATCAGCTCGGAGGTGCCGTCGCGGATCTCGCTGACGTCGAAGATCACCGGAATCTTCTGGTTGCGCGCGACCTCCGCGGCGATCAGCTGATCGCGCGGCTCGCTGCCATCGATCAGCAGCGCGGAGGCACCGGCGAGTGCGGCCGCGGTGTCGACCAGGACGGGCTCGCCACGGTCGCCGCGGTAGTGCGCGCGGAGCTTGCCGTCACCTGCCACCGTGACCAGGTCGCAGGCGCTGGTGCCGACCGCGCGAAGCAGCTCCGTGTCGATCCCGGCGTCGCGCAACGCGGACCGGGCGAGCTGGCCGAGGAGATCGGCGCCGTGGGAGCCGACCGCCCGGGCCCGGCAGCCGAGCCGGAGCGCTGCCCTCAGCGCGACCGCGATTCCAGGGGCCGGAGCGGTCGACAAAGCCGCCAGCTCCGAGCTCGCCCCGTCGACGCTGGGTAGGTTGGGACCCAGGGCGGAGATCGCGACTCCGATCCTGCCTAGCCCGACCACGAGGGGCGCTTGCACCCGACCATCATAACCCAGCGAACACTCTGGGTGGCGCCGGCTACCGAAACTGCCCGGGGACATCCCGTGTTGTGGGTGGTAGCGTGCCCAACGTCGTGTCCAGGCAACGGTCTTCGGGTGACGAGGGTCCTACGGACGATCCGGCTACCGACCGTTCAGACCGGGTCTCTGGAGAGCTCGTGAGTGACCTGGTTGAAACTGCACCCGTCCTTCCGTCCCCTCTCCTGGCCGAGCCACGTCCTCGCGTAGCTGCCGCCTTGGCCGACGATGCCCAGCTGATCGCCGCCTGTCGCCGAGGCGAAGCCCGCGCGATGGAGGTGCTCTACCACCAGTACAAGCGCCGCGTGTTCGGCATGGCGCACCGGATCGTGGGCGCCTCCGATGCGGAGGAGGTCGCGCAGGAGGTGTTCGTCCGCGTGTTCCGCGCGCTCGTCAACTTCCGCGGCGACTCCGCGCTGTCGACCTGGATCTATCGGCTCACCGTGAACGCGTCGCTCTCGCACCTCGCGAAGCGCGGCCGCCGCCAGGAGGTCTCCGATGACGGGCTCGCCGAGCTGCCGGCGCCTCCCGCCGTCGAGCGCGACTCCGGCCTCGCCGCACGGATCGAAGCGGCCCTCGGGCAGCTGCCCGCCGGCTATCGCGCGATCCTCGTGCTCCACGATGTCGAGGGACTGTCGCACGAGGAGTGCGCGGCCATCCTCGAGTGCCGCGTGGGCACGTGCAAGTCACAGCTTCACAAGGCGCGCGCTCGCATGCGCGACCTCCTCGGGCCGGATATCCGCGAGCCCACTGCTGCCAAGGAGCGCGCGTGAGCTGCGAGTCCACCCAGCGCCAGCTCACGGCGTACCTCGACGGCGATCTCGAAGCCGCAGACGGTAGCGCCGTACGCGGTCACTTGCGGGAATGCGCAGCGTGCCGCCAGGTCGCGAGCGATGAAGGCAAGCTGCGCGACCAGCTGCGCTTGCTGCCTCCCGTGGATCCGCCGGCGAGCTTGTGGGCCGGCGTGCAAGCGCAGCTCGCGGCCGCCGAGGTCGCAGATGCGAGGCGTCCCGCGTGGCGGCGCGCGCTCGCCCGCTGGATGCCGACCGCGCCGACGTTCGCCGCGAGTGGCCTGGTTGCCGCCGCCGCGATCGTCCTCGTGTGGTGGCGCGCGCATCGCGATCCGGCCGACGTGCCGGTGCAAACGCACGAGCTCGCCGTCGTTCCATCGCCGGGCGAGCCGAAGCACGTCGATCCGCCAGCGCCCACGTATCCGGCCGGGGATATCACCGCGGATCTCGCGGCCGAGAAGGTGCGAATCACCGCGTCATACGGCGATGCCGCCGAGGAGCTGCTCGCGCTCGCCGACGAGGCGCGTGCGCAGTGGGACCCCGAGCAGAAGACCGCGTTCGACGTCAAGGTCGCCGAGCTGCGTGGCCTGATCGAGCGGGCGCCCGCGGGTCGCGAGCAGCAGCGCGCGTGGCGCGATCTCATCAAGTATCTGCAGGGTGCCGTGGTTCGCGATGATGTCGCGCTCGCGGGAGGAGGCCTGTGAAGTCCACGCTCGCGTCGATCGTGGGGCTCGGGCTCTTGCTCGTCGGAGTCGCCGCGGCGGATCCCACACCGGTGCCGGCGCCAAAGGCCAAGGACGGCCTCGTCGAGCACTCGCGGCTCGAGGTCGCGCCGGGTGGCCGGCCGATCAAGCAGCTCACGGTCGAGAACCCACTCGGCGACGTCAAGATCGAGGGCTACGACGGCCAGTCGATCCTGATCGAGACACGCAAGCAAGCGCCCGACGAGGACGCGCTCGATCGCCTGCGCGTGTCGCTGATCCCGAACCCGGACGGCACCGTGCGGATCATGACCACGGCCGATGGCGGCAAGGAAGTCCGCCCGCTCGCGCGCGGTGCCGTGCGGATCGATCTGATCATCCGCGCGCCGCGCGATGCGCGGATCGACGCTGCTTCCAGCGCCGGTTCGCTCGAGGTCATCAACATGGATGCCGGCGGCGATCTCGACACCGCGTCGGGCCCGATCTCGGTACGCAACGTCGCGGGCAGCCTGTCCACGCACAGCCTGTCGGGCGCGACGTCGCTGACCCAGGTGTTCGGCTCGGTTGACGCGCAGACCCTGACCTCGGATCTAGATCTCGATACGATCGGCGGCGAGCGCCTGATCGCCTCGGCGAGCCACGGCAAGATCGCCGGCCGGCGCGTGCGATCGCGCGATGTCGAGCTGACCACGGTCGACGGCAAGATCGTCCTCGAGGCGGAAGCGTCGCTGCGCGGGCGGATCGTGATCGCGAGCCTGCGCGGTGATGTCGATGTGAAGCTGCGTCGCCATGGCGTTGTCGTGGTCCGCGCGCGCGGAGCAAAGCTGAACCTCGGATCGTCGATGGCGTCGGCGAAGGCCGCGAAAGATGGCTGGGTCGAGGGTCAGCTCGGCGGCTTCAAGCCGTCGGCGCAGGCATCGATCGTCGAGCTGCGTTCGCGGTACGGAATGGTGCAGTTCGCCGTGATCGAGTAGCAAGCCCCACGAACGTGGGGCGCGCAGCATCGCGAAGCGATGCGTAGGTCAATAGCCGGATCGCCCGAAGCGAGGTACGCTCGACCGGATGGATGACCCCGTGCCACCGCGTGTACGCGAGTACGCCGAGCAGGTGGTCACCTACGTTCGCCGCGCCCTCGGGGTCACGCTCGAGTACGACAGCGACACGCTACCGGTCCTCGATCACTACCTGCGCACCGTGCAGGAGACGGCCGGAACGGAGCAGCCGGCGACGCTGCAGCTCATCATCGTGACCGCCGGCGCCTATTTCGGGGAGGTCGTGCGGCGCCGGATGGGCGGCCGGTGGGAGCTCTCCGAGCAGGATATCGAGTGGCGCATGGTGCTACCGACCGGCCTCAACTTCGCGCCCGCCGGGTTCGCGGCCGCCGCGATCGCGCAGGCTGACCTCGACGACGTTGACTCCGAGCTCGATGCCCCGCCGCGGATGAAGCCATACGTCCAGCAGGCGCTGCAGCGCATGGGCGAGGTTTCCGTAGACGACTACTACTCGCTGTGCGGCCGGCTCGACACCCTCGAGCACATCCACGAGGTCCTCGTCGCCGTGGCCGCCCAGATGATGGGCAACGTCGAGGACGACATCCCCGAGACCGTCACCGACGAACCCAGCGGCATCGTGAACTGATCGCGTTGTCCTTGAGCTAACTCCCGCGAACGGTTATGCCTTCCGGATGGCCAGGGGGACCACACGCGCACCGTCGCACAATGCCTATCGAGGCTCGATCGGGCGCACGCAGACCACGATGGTGCACGTCACCGGCCCGCGCGGTGATCTGATCTCCGCGCAGGTCCACACCACGATCGATGCGGTCAGCGATCCCGAGCTGGTCGAGCGGCTGCACGCTGAAGATCCAGCGCGCGCGCTCAACGTGGTGCGCGCCGAGGGCAACGAGCCCGTGCGCGTCACGGTGCCGGTCGTCTATCACGATCCCGCGGCCGAGCTCATGGTGCTCGTGCTCGCGGATGCGCACCGCCACATCGAGCTCGACGAGCGCATCAAGCTGCTCGAGCGGCTGAAGGCCGACGACGCTCCGATCCCGACGTACGCGAAGGAGTTCGGCGTGGTCTACGGCGCGGTCGGGCTGCGCACCTATCTCGAGAAGCGCGCGAATGAGGCGCTCGAGGCCGCGCGCACCGTGGACCACGGCAAGGACATCGATCGCCGCCGCGCCGAGGTCACCGCGCGCGAGGCGGAGCTCGATCGGTTGAAGGGCGAGTCCGACAAGCGCGCCCGCGACATCGAGCGCCGCGGCAACGAGCTCGAGGCCGCCCGCGGCGAGCTCGAGCGCAATCGCCAGGAGCTCGAGCGCACGCGCGTCGAGGTCGAGCGGCTGAAGAGCGACGCGAGAAATCTGGTGATCGCGGCGGCGCGTCAGCCCGTGGTCGCCGAACCCGCTGCGCTCGCGCCCGCCCCCGAACCGGCCGAGCGCACCGAAGGCTCGGACATCACCCCACTGCCGCTGCCGTACCCGCTGGCCGGCGATCGCACGGTGGTCGGTCCTGCGCCGAGCGGCCCCGACGACGCCCTGACCAAGCCGGTGGAGCTATCGGAGCTCGACGAGATCGAGACCAGCCTGCAGAACGTGGCGTTCACGAGCGCGGCCCCGTTGCCGCCGCCGCCGACGCGCCGCGCGGATAGCGAGGGCTTCGAGTCGGCTTCGACCGGCGTCACCGACATGGACGACGTCAAGGCGAGCGTGAACGGTCACCCCGCGGTTCCGGGCAGCGTGCAGATCGAGTTCGACGAGGAGACCACCGGCTCGGCGATCGTGCCGCAGGGCTCCGATCCCCTGACCACCGATACGCGCGAGGCACCGCTCGACGTCGTCACCGACGGCTGGCTCGACAAGGCATGCGCGCGCGACACCTCGAGCATGTTCGCGGATCCCCACCTCGGTGTGCGGCTCGCGCTCGTCGCGGGCGAACAGCTCGCGCGCGGCCTCGGCGGCATGCTCGACGTTCGCGTGCTGCTCCACCGCACGCGCGCTTATCCGCTGGTCGTGCTCGTGATCGGGCCTCCGGCAGCGCTCCGCGTGACGAGCACCACGCAGCTCGCGGTCATCCCGCTCGACATCGCCATCGATCAGCATCGCGCCGTGCTCACCGCGCTGTCGCGCAAGTTCGAGTTGATCACTGACATCGTGGTGCGCGGCCGGCCGATCCGGCGCGTGCGACTGACCGCGCCGCTTGCCGATAACGTCGGTTACATCCTGCGCGCCGCCGATGATCACCTGCGGGCGATCACGTCGTCCGGCGAGGGCGTGCCGAGCTTCGAGGCGGGTAGGGACCTCGTCACCGCCGCCGGCTTCGATCTGCTCGGTGCGGATCATCCGGATGCCGGCGAGTTCCGCGACGACAAGCTCGCGCAGCTCGAGACCGCACAGCATCTGCGCCGTGCGATCGCGATGGCGCGCCGGTTCGCGCGTCCGTCGCGCGAGGACTACCTCGTGTGCACGCGCGGGTTCCCGCTCCCGCGCTGGCGCGAGCTGCGCCGTCACGTGCTCGAGAGCGCGGTGGCGTGGGGACTGTGGATGGGTCCCGAGCTGGCACAGGTCGCGGTCAGCGAGGGCCTCGCGCGATCGCGCCGCGATCTCGTGGTCCGGCTCGATCACGGGTTCGAGAAGCTCAAGCGCCACGCCAGCGCGTTCGATATCGACGGCGATGCCGCCGACGACAACTACCAGGCGCTGTCCGAAGAGGCCCGCGCGCTCGGCGTCGAGCTGACCAAGTCGATCAAGGGTCAGACGTTCACCAGCGAGGAGGTCAGCCAGATCTCCGGTGCGATCGGTGGAACGCCTCCGAAGGGCACGCCGAAGCCGAAGACGACCGACGAGCTGCTCGCCGAGCTCGAGGATCGAGGAGCGCGGGTGTCGGCGGCGATCGCGCTGTGCGACCGCGGTGATGCCCGTGCCGCCGCCCACGTGGTCGCGGCGGTCGCGAAGATGAGCCGCGCCGAGGCGGTCCGCGTGCTCGGCATGTGCGTGAAGTTCGGCGACGCGGCGATGAAGCCGCTGATGGAGGGGCTCGCGAGCAGTAAGGGCTTCCTCCGCCACGGCTGTGCGCTCGCACTGGCGCTGCTGCGGACCGAGGAAGGCACGCAGGCGGTCATCGATCTGCTGCTCAACGAGCCCACCGAGATCTGGCGTGAGGTCGCCCGGGCGATCGGCCAGGTCGGCCCGACCGGCCTGATGCCGCTCGCCTCCAATTTCGGCCGGCTCGGAGACCGTGCAACAGCTCAGCACGCCGAGCGCGTGGCGTGGGCGATGGCCCACATCGCGGTGCGCGGCGGCAAGGCGGCCGTCGAGACGATGGCGGGAGGCGCCAGCGTCGTCGCACCGGTCGCGCGGCACGCCCTCGAGCTACATGCGTCGGCCGCGAAGGACCAGACCAGCGTAAGGCCCAACGCCAATGGATCGCAGGCTGGTCGCGATGTCACCGTGAACCGGGCGTTCTCGCGGCGGTTCTTCGAGGCGCTCGAGGCAGGTCTCCCCGATGCAGGGCAGGCGGGCCTGGAGGATCTCGAGGCATCGAGCCCGATGGAGCTTCTCGACGAGGCCGATCTTATCGATGACGATGAGGAGATCGACGAGGCCGAGCTCGACGAGTCGGATCTGATCTCGACCTGAGTCCGACGGACACCTACCTTGGGGGCACGGCCCAATCCCGTGACATCGTCACCCCCGAAGCCTGAATAGTTCGGGTATCATCCGAGGGTCGTAAT
>JBBRBG010000172.1:0-19531 GCA_038206055.1 Haliangiales bacterium | reverse complement strand
CGTTCGACATCTTCACCGGCCCGATCTCGCCGGGCTCGCACCAGCTCGCGATGGTCGCGACCTACAAGGGTCACGGCTACGGCGTGTTCGAGTACCTCTCGAAGTTCACGTTCACCGCGCGCAACACGAGCTCGTTCACCTCGACCGAGGGCAAGATCTCGCGCGTCGACTGCCGCGGCTTCGAGAAGGGTGGCGCGGCCACGCCGATGGAGAAGCGCGCCGCGATCGACTGCAAGGTGACGGACGTGGCTCCGGACAAGCCGGGTAGCGCGCCCGCGCCGACGACGCCGGGCACCACGCCGATGCCGGCGAGCGGGCCGGCGACCACGCCGACTGCACCGGCCGCGGGGAAATAACTCATGCTTCGACCGGCCAGGTCTCTCGGAACGATCGCGACGACGCTCGCGCTCCTGACGAGCGCGGCGTTTGCCGAGGACATCGGCAACAAGCTGGCGAGCTACGAGCAAGAGGCTCGTAACCTCGGCACAGATCTGCCCAAACCGAACGAGCGCAGTGCGGCGCAGAGCTCGCATCGCCTGGTCGACGCGCAGGTCGCGTTCCAGCTCGGCGACTACGATCAAGCGGCGCTGATCCTGTTCGATCTGTCGGCGAAGTCGGTCGGCCCCGAGAAGGAGACCGCGACGTACTACCTCGGCGAGGCGTTGTTCCAGAAAGGCGATCGCGGCGCGGCGCGCACGTACTTCGTCGACGTCGCCCAGATCCCGACGAGCAGGTACTACCAGCTGTCGCTCGTGCGGCTCGTCGAGATCGCGATCGTCCAGAAGGACTGGCAAGACGCCCAGGACTCGCTCGCCAAGCTCACCGCGATCGGTAGCGGCCAGCAGGCGTCGGCCGTGCCGTACGTCACCGGCAAGCTCGCGTTCGCGCAAGCCAAGTACGACGACGCGCTCGCCGCCTTCGCGCAGGTCGCGAAGGGCTCGGACTACGAGCTCCAGGCGCTCTACTACGCGGGCGCTACGAACGTCGCGAAGAAGGATCTCGCGAAGGCGACCGACATCTACACCGATCTGATCTCGCGCCATCCGCGCACCGCGGCCGACCGCCGCGTGATCGAGCTCGCGCAGCTCGCGCTCGGCCGGCTGTATTACGAACGCGAGCAGCCGTCGAAGTCGATCGATTCGTACCTGCTCGTCGATCGCCACAGCGATCTGTTTCCCGATGCGCTCTACGAGACCGCCTGGGTCTACGTGAAGAGCAAGCAGTACGACAAGGCGTTGCGCGCGCTCGAGCTCCTCGAGCAGAGCGACCCGCAGTCGCAGAAGACGCCGACCACGCGGATCCTCGAGGGCAACCTCCGGATCCGCAAGGCGCAGGCGATCCGGCTCTCGCAGGTCAACGGCACGATCGCGACCGGCGATACGAGCGATCCGGCGACCGAGTACGACAAGGCCGCGAAGATCTTCGCGGACACCCACGACCTCTACCTGCCGTCATACACGACGCTCGCGGCGCTCGTCGATGGCAACCTCGACGCCGCGTCGTTCGTCGAACAGATCGCAGGCCGGAGCTCGCACGTGTTCATGACGGCCGCGCCGATTCCAGATGCCGCCGCGCAGTGGCTCCGCGATCAACCCGAGGTCCAGCGCGTCGTCGGCGTCGAGACCGACCTCGGCGAGATCTATTCGAACATCGTCGAGTCCGAGACCATCATCAACCGGCTCGAGGGCGTGCTCGCGACCGGCGATCGCACGACCGTGTATCCGAAGCTCGCGTCGCGCCGGCATCGGATCGCGGCGATTCAAGACGACCTCGTCCGCGTCCGCTCCGACCTCGCCGATCAAGAGGCGTCGCTGGTGGCGAGCTCGGCCGACCTCGCGCAGGCGACGGCGACCCGCAAGCAGCTCGCGCAGCAGTACACCGCGATGGGCGATCCGGAGAAGGCGTACGCCGATCGCGTGTCGCAGACCCGCAGCTCGTACGAGCAGATCGATAACAGCCTCAACGAGGTGTCGGCGACGCTCGATTCGACCGAGGCGATGGCGGTCGCGATGCGGACGTACGCGCTGACCGGCCACGTCGATCCGCCGACCATCGATGCGGTGAAGACCACGCTCGACGCTGGCGCGACCGAAGCGCAGCAGATCGAGGACGAGCTGACCGCGATCCGCAACGAGGTCGCGCTCGGCAAGGATCTCGCCGGCGTCGGCGATGAGGGCATCGCGGCGGCGCGAGCGTTGCGCGCGCAGCTCAAGACGGCGCAGGACAACGAGCAGCGCATGCTCGATGGCTTCGCGTCGGCGAGCCGCGATCGCGGCCGCTCGCAGAACCTCGCCGCACTCGCCGATCGCGCGGCCAGCCTCGCGGCAAACCTCGACGGTACCGACCAGGCGATCGATCGCTCGGTCGGCCAGGGCCTCGACGAGGTCAAGGTGCTACTCGCGGCCGAGAAGCAGAACCTCGAGACCTACAAGCAAGAGCTCGACAGCGACGAGCAAGACGCACGCTCGGTCGGCGCTCAGGTGCTGGCCGCGTCGTTCAAGGACGTCAAAGCGAAGCTCTACGATGTCGTGATCCGGACCGACGTCGGTACGGTCGACGTGTCGTGGTCGCAGCGCCAGGACAACGACGACGATCTCAAGCGCCTCAACCTGGCGCGCAGCCGCGAGCTCAAGCAGCTCCACGACGAGTTCAAGGACGTGCTCGAAGATCAAACCAAGAAGCCGAGCGCTCCGCGCAAGTCGGACCTGCCGCCCGCGACCAGCGAGGGCCAGCAATCGACGAGCCCTGACAAGGCCGGCGCGAACACCGATCAGCGCGTCAAGCCGATCGGCGATCAGCCGACGTCACCGGCCACACCGTCGGTGAAACCCGACGAGCAAAAGAAGACGCCGGCGCCGAAGAAGGGCGGGGCGAAGTGAAGGTCCGCGTGAACAAGCCGCGATTCAGCAAGACGTCGCTGGCGTCGATCCTCGCGCTCGCGTTGCTCGGCGGCGTCGCCACCGCGCAGCCCGGGACGCAACCGCCTGCGCCGGCTCCGTCGCCGACCGGCTCGCCGGTCCCGAACGAGCCCGGCCCGAACGGTCCCGGTCTCGGCGTGCCCGCGCCCGCTCCGAACCCTGGCGCCAAGCCGTTCACGGTGAAGCCGCCGCTCCAGCTCGACGCCAAGGAGATGGAAGAGCTCAAGGACGTCGAAGCCGAGTACGACAACTTCGTCAAGGCCGCCGACGAGAACGACAAGCGGATGCGCACGATCGCGCGCCGCGAGTACGACCAGCGCACCGGCGAGCTCGAGCGTCGCTACGCCGAGCGGATCGCGAAGACCGAGGCCGATCAAGTCAAGCGTCACAGCGAGACGATCGCGCTGCTCGAGAAGTTCCTCCAGAACCATCCGAACCACGAGCAGTTCACGCCCGACGCGATGTTCCGGCTCGCCGATCTCTACATCGATCAGGCGAACGAGGACCTCGATCAGCGGATGGCGGCGCAAGAGGCCGCGCCTGCGAATCCGAACGCGAAAGAGGATCAGGCCGCGCTCGTCGCCGATTACTCGAAGTCGCTCGATCTGTGGGAACAGATCCTGACGAAGTTCCCGACGTACCGGCAGACGCCGTCCACGCTCTATCTGTACGCGTACTACATGAAGCCGAAGGACGACCGGAAGTCGCTCCAGGCGTTCCTGTCGCTGGCGTGCGCGAACAAGTACAAGTGGAACGACAAGCCGCCGGCCACACCGACGAAGGCCGAGGCGATCAAGCGGGTCGAGCAGAAGACGCTGCGCGATCCGTATCCCGACTGCACGCCGATTCCGGGTGCCGAGTCCGAGCTCGTTCACCACGCGTGGGTTCGCGGCATCGCCGACGAGCACTTCGCGATCCAGGGCGAGCTCGACGACGCGATCGCCGCGTACTTGAAGGTCGCGAACGGCGCGCCCGACTCCAAGCTCTACGCCGAGTCGCTCTACAAGCTCGCGTGGAGCTACTACAAGCGCGACTTCCTGCTCGACTCGATCAAGCGCTTCGATCAGAGCGTGAAGCTCTACGACGACACCGTCGCCGCGGGGAACCAACCGCCGCTCGAGCTCCGCGACGAATCGATCCAGTACATCGCGGTCGCGTTCACCGATCCGTGGGAAGGCCAGACCGATACCGATCCGGTCAAGGCATTCCAGCGCGCGAAGGATTTCTACAAGGGCCGCGAGAACGAGAAGCACGTCCGTGACGTATGGGTCGCGATGGGCCACGCGTTCGCGGATCTCCAGGCGTGGGATCAAGCGGTCGACTCGTATCGAATCGCGATCGGCCCACCGTGGGAGCTCGATCCGCACGACCCGCTCGTTCACCAGGAGATCGTCAACGCGTTCGAATCCAAGGGCGACAAGTTCGCCGCGGATCAGGCCGCGGCCGAGCTCGCGACCAAGTACGCGCCGGGCACCGCCTGGTACACGGCGAACGAGAAGGACCGCGAGGCGATGGAGAACCAGCGCCGGATCGCGGAGCGCGCTCTGTACGCGGCTGCGCGCAACACGCACTCGGCGGCGACGACGTTACGCAAGGACTACGACGCGTCGGCGAAGAAGGATCCGCAGGCGAAGGCCGACTACATCGCGATGTACGGCAAGGCGATCGAGCTTTATCGCCAGTTCATCTCGACCTACGCCGACAGCGATTACATCTACGAGTTCAACTTCCTCGAGGGCGAGGCGCTGTTTTACGCCGAGCGTTACCCCGAGGCGATCGTGCAGTACCGCTGGGTCCGCGATCACAAGGACATGGGCACGACCTACTACCTCGACGCGGCGCGCTCGGTGCTCCAGTCGCTCGAGGCCGAGGCTGGCGCCGAGGTCGCGGCGGGCAAGCTCCAGCCGCTGAAGATTCCGTCGGTCGCGGATCTCCAGGCGATCCCGCAGCCGTGGCAGCCGCAGCCGATTCCGCAGACCTACGTCGAGCTCCAGTCCGAGTACGACACGTACCAGAACATCGTCGCGGATCCCGCGGCCGCACCGCAGCAGGGCATCAACGCCGCGCTGATCTCGCTCGCGTATCTCCACACCGACGATGCGATTCGCCGGTTCGAGAAGGTCGAGGAGAACTTCTGTCACACGCCGCCGCCCGACCCGCGCGATCCGAAATCGGTCGCACCGGCGAGCAAGGCGAAGGACGGCATCCTCGCGATCTACCAGGCGGAGAACAACTTCGACGCGATCCAGCAGACGAACAACAAGTTCATCCAGCTCGGTTGCGGCGACAAGGCCGCCGTCGATCTCGCGATCAGCCAGAACCGGTCGTTGAACTTCCAGCGCGCCGCCGACCTCTACAAGAAGCAGCAGTACATCCCGGCCGCCGAGGCGTTCTATCGATTCTACAAGAACGCGCCGCAGACCGATCCGGATCTGCCGACGGCGCTCTATAACGCCGCGGTCGCGTACAAGCTCGGCGATCGGCCGAAGACCGCGATCGGCCTGTTCAAGGAGTTCACGAGCAAGACCGACAAGCGGTTCAAGGAGTCGCCGTACTACCTCGATGCGATGCGCCTGACCGCCGCGAGCCAGCAGGCATCGTTCCAGTACGACGAGGCGATCAAGACGTACCTCGAGCTCTACGACACGACGAAGAAGGCCAAGAGGCTCGGCATCAAGCCGCCGGATCCGATTCCCGGCGAGAAGGCGATGACGCTCGATCAGATCGGCCTCGACGCCGTCTACAACGCCGCGTACGCCGCCGAGGTCAGCCGCGACTTCAAGCGCGCGATCGATCTCTACACCCAGTACGGCAAGATCGAGCCCGATCGCCGAAAGGACGACCGCGCTTCCTGGTCGATCGCCGGGATCTATCGCCAGCAGGGCGACGTCAACGGGATGACCGAGCAGCTCGATCGCTGGCGCGCGAGGTACGGCAAGGATGAAGGCAACGCCGACGACTACGTGAAGTCGTTCTACGACACCGCGAAGCTCTATCACGCGAAGGGCCGCACCCCGCAGGCGAAGGCCGCGGAGCAGGCGACGCTCGATGCGTGGAAGAAGATCGGCTCGCCGAAGAATACGCCGGCGGCGAAGTACGCGGCCGAGTACGCGCTCGACGACGCCGAGGACTACTACAGCAAGGTCTGGACGCCGATCGCGATCAAGAAGCAGATCACGACGACCGACATCCGCCAGGTCAAGAAGGGCATCGAGGCCCAGAAGGCCGAGATCGAAGGGCCGCGCAAGAAGGCCGAGGACAAGTACATCGCGCTCGACCAGTACGGCGTGCTCGAGGCGTCGATGGCCGCGAAGGTCCGGTTCGGCGACATCCAGTACGACCGCGGCCAGAAGATCGCGGACATCCCGGCGCCGAAGGTCCTCGAGAAGAACCCCGACGTGCTCGCGCAGTTCGAGCAGCAGCGTGACGAGGCCTTGAAGAAGGACCTCGACGAGGCGAAGCAAGATTGGGCCGAGGTCGTCGATCTCGCGAAGAAGGGCGGCGTCTCGAACAAGTGGAGCCAGCACGCGAACGAGAACCTCGCGCGCGAGTTCCCCGACGAGTACAAGGCGCTGCGCCAGGAGCTGATCCAGGGAGTCGATACGCCATGAAGAAACTCCTATTGATGGCGCTGTTATCTGCCGGGGCCGCGTGTGGCGGTGGCGACAAGAAAGCGCCGACGACGCCGAAGGCGGTCGCGGGCGGCGGCGGCGGCAGCGGTCAATCGATGACCGACACCGGCGATCCGAACTTCAACGGCGGCGCCGGTACCGGCTCGGGGAGTGCGGGCTCGAGCGCATTCGGGGGTTCGGATACCCAAGCCGGCCAAGACGCGCCGGTCGTGTTCCCGAACCTCGATCCAGATCCGACGCAGGCCAAGGCGCAGGTCGATCAGCATCTCCAGGTCGCGCGCCAGGCGCTCTCGGCGCCGACGCCGGATGCCGACACCGCGCTGCGCGAAGCGAAAGAGGCGCTGAAGATCGACGCGACGTCGATCGACGCGGCCGCGTACTACGCGTTCGCCTACTACCACAAGAAGCAATACGACACCGCCGAGCTCGTGCTCGACGACGTGTTCAAGCGCGACGCCGCGAAGAAGAACGCGGGCATCTACTACGTCTACGGCCTGGTCTACGACCACACGAACCGGCCCGAGCAGGCCGTGCTCGCGTTCAAGAAAGCGGTCGAGCTCAACCCGAACTTCGCGAGCGCGCTCACGAACCTCGGCGAGCACCAGCTCCAGAACAAGCAGTACGCCGACGCGCAGCAGACGTTCGAGCGGCTCGCGAAAGAGTTCAACCGCAGCGACGCGATCACGCTGACGAACCTCGGCTCGGCGTATCGCGGCCACTCCGCCGACTACCCGCCGGGCTCGGCCGACCGCAACACGCTGATCCAGTCGTCGGAGGCCGCGTATCGCAAGGCCCTGCAGTCAAACCCGAACTACGGGCCGGCCTACTTCGATCTCGCACTGCTCTACCTCGACGCGGACCCGTTTCCGTCGGGCGGTGGCGCGCTCGACACGATGCAGCGGCTCAACGCGGCCAAGGACTTCCTCGACAAATACAAGAACATGCCGGGCGTCGACATGAAGCTGTACGACGAGCGCATGAAAGATGTGCAAAAGGCGGTCAAGCGCGAAGAGAAGCGCCGCAAGAAGGCTGGCAAGGGTCAATGAGGTGTCTCATGCTTAACCCGATGCGCACGCTCCTCGCCCTCGCACTGCTCGCCGCCACCGCGGTGCCGGCACTCGCCGACGGGCCCGAGCGCTGCTCCGATGATGCGAACGACAACGGCGAGAAGAAGCAGGGCAAGTTCCACATCGAATACGTCGGTGGGAGACCGGTCACCGTGATCGATACGGTCGTCGCCGTGTGCGGGAAGGTCCCGCGGCCGAGCGTCATCTACGTGACGAACAAGAAGGACATCGACTACGAGTGGGAGAGCCTGAAGCAGGACTTCATGCCGCTCATCCTCGCTAGCGTGAAGAAGGCGCCGTTCTAAATGGCGACCCAACGCCCACCGCAGCAGCAAAACGGCAACGGCACGCAGCCGCAGGCAGCTCCGAGGCCACGCATCCTTCGCATCGGCATCCTGCTCGGCGGCAAGATCGTCGAGGAGCGGCTCATCCGCGAGCGCACCTCGGTCTCGGTCGGCCAGTCGATGAAGAACACGTTCTCGATCCCGGTCGAGGGCCTGCCGCTCGAGCTCACGCTGTTCCACCTCGAGCACGATCGCTACTCGCTCCGCTTCCTCACGAAGATGGACGGCCGGCTCTCAGACGGCGGCAACGTGTTCACGCTCGAGCAGTTGAAGGCGAGCGGCGCGCGCAACATGGGCGAGTACTGGGAAGTCCCGCTCACCCCGACCGCGCGCGGCAAGCTGTCGCTCGGCGATCTGACGGTGCTGTTCCAGTTCGTGACCGAGCCGCCGCGTCAGCCCAAGCCGATGCTGCCCGCATCGGTGCGCGGCACGTTCGCGGATCGGTTCGATCCGCGGCTGTCGGTGATCATGGGTGCGTCGATCATCATCCACTTCGCGGTGGTGATCGTGGCGCTGACGATGGACGTGCCGAACGGCAACGGCATCGCCGAGCGCGCGTACAACATGGTGTTCACCCAGGACCAGTACACGGTCGATGTCGACAAGCCGCAGCCCGAGAAGGTCGCGGATTCCGGCTCGGCCGCGGCGAAGGCGCCCGACAAGCCGGCTGCGAAGTCGCCCGACAAGAAGGCCCCGACGATCGATCCGAACACCGGTCGCGATGCCGCGAAGGACATCGCGATGCAGGAGGAGCAAGCGAAGGCGATGGCCGACTTGCTCACCGGCGAAGGCGCGAACGGCACGAGCGAAGGCGACATGAGCAAGCGCCGTCCCGGCGCCGACCTCGGCCAGCAGATCGCGGACGTCCGCGAAGGTGGCAAGACCGTCGCCGTCGGCGGTGGCGCCGGTCGCGGCCCGCGTGGCGATGGCGACGCGCGCGTCGGTAACGGCAAGGGTCCGAACATCAACGCGCCCGGCGGCACCGAGACCGCCGGTGGTCCGAAGGTCGAGCACGCTCCGACCGGCCGCATCCAGGTCAGCGACAAGCAGACGTTCGACGAGTCGTCGCTGACGCCCGATGTGGTGCTCTCCAAGATCCAGAGCGTCTACATGAGCCAGATCAAGCGCTGCTACACCACGTACTTGAAGAAGGACGCGTCCGCGCGCGGCAAGGTCACCCTGAAGCTCACCGTCAACGAGACCGGTCGTGCCGTCCAGACGTCCGCGAATGGCTTCGCCGGTGAAGTCGACGAGTGCATCGGAACCCTGATGAGCAGCTGGCGGTTCCCGGTCCCGAAGGACAAGGACAACGAAGCGACGACCGCGGCCTTCTCGATCACGCTGCAGCTGGTTCCAGAATAGCGATGAAGGGTGCCATCGTCTGGTTGACCGGGCTCTCGGGCGCCGGCAAGACCACGCTCGCGCATGCGGTCGTTCAGAAGTTGTCGCGGCCGTGCGAGATCATGGATGGCGACGAGGTTCGGGAGTTCCTGAGCGAAGGGCTCGGCTTCTCCAAAGAGGATCGCGACACCAACTCGCACCGGATCGGCTTCGTCGCGCGCCTCCTCGCGAAGCACGGCGTGCTCGTGTTCGTGGCGTCGATCGCGCCGTATCGCGGGACGCGGGCAGAGCTCGCCGCGAAGTCGAAGGAAGCCGGGCACGAGTTTGTCGAGGTCTACGTGCACGCGCCGCTGAAGGTGGTCGCCGAGCGCGACGTGAAGGGCCTGTACGAGAAGGCGCTCGCGGGCGAGATCGATCACTTCACCGGCGTCAGTGATCCGTACGAGCCGCCCGAACATCCCGCGCTGACGACCCACACGCACGTAGAAACGCTCGACGAGAGCGCCGGCAAGTTGATCGATCTGCTGAAGAAAAAGAATCTGGCGTAGTCGTGGTCGTGGTCGTGGTCGTGGTCGTCGACGTCGACGTAGAGGTGGAGGTGGTCTCCTACGTAGTTCCGAACATCTTCGTCAACATCCCGACGACTCTCTCCAGCAACTCGATCGCGCGCTGATACGCCTCGTCATCGACGACCTTCCGCAACCGCATCACGTCAAAAGAGGCAGCACACTCCATCGCCTCTCCCCGAGCGATCTTGTAGTGCTTCGCTCGATCAGCGTCGGACCAACGCCCCGAGCCTTCGGCGATGTTCCGGATTACCGACTCAGCTGCGCGGACGAGCTGGTCGGCTCGTTCGGCATGTCCGCGTGGAGGGAGTGCATCGACGACGTCGTAGACGAGTGCGAGGAATTGAACGGCGGCTTGATAGACGTCGAGCTTTTGAAAGTTGAGCATGCGGCCGTTTCGGCCGTGAGACGCTACGGTTGCGCGGGCGCCACGTAGGAGACCACCTCCACGTCTACCTCTACGACGCCGACCACCATTACGACCACGCTTTTTCTTCTACATATTCGTGTAGATGAAGCCGTCGTCGCCGTCGGTCGTCGAGAGTACGAGGATCGTGTCGCCGATGACGCTCGCATCGAGCGTGGCCGTCGCCGCCAGGAACGTCGCGGCGTCGGTGGCGTCTTCGGTCTGGACCGCGAGGATCTGCTTGTCCCACTTGTCGACGGTGGTCTGGACGCCCGCCGTCGAATCGTGAATGTCGCCGAACTTCTTCGCGGCGAGCGTCACCGCCGCGGCCATGTCGAGCGGGCCCGACCCGAACGGACCCTTGAACGCGCGGGTCACGCTGACGCCGATCTTGTGGCCCTGGATCGTCACCTCGAGATCCGTCTTCTTCGACGTGATCGGGTCGTAGATGATCTCGGTCTCACTCTTGTCGAACACCGCGAGCTCGCAGCGCGCGAGCTCCTCGTACGCGAAGATCTCCGACAGGCCCGAGCTACCACCGGCGTTCGGCGTCGCCGCCATGTGCTGGCCACCCGCGGTGAGGAGCGGACGATCGGCGGGATCCATGTACGCGCGCGCGAAGTTGAAGTTGACCTGGAACGTCTGCGGCGTCGTGCTCGTCAGATCCATCGCAGTCAGCACGCCGCAGGCTCCGCTCAGATCACCGAACCCCGCCGTCGTCGGGCCATCGTGCTCGGGGGCCGAATCGGGCGGGATGATCGACGCGTCTGTCGCCGTGTGATCGGGCGACGAACCGCACGCGGCGAGCACGACGAGCAGGAACGAGCGCATCGGCGCGGACCTTAGAGCAGCGACCCGTGGCGGCGCAATCGCGAAGTTCACACCGGGGCGCGCGCGACCAAGATCTCGCAATCGAAGCCGAAGTCGACTCTGCGACAGTTCGAGAACAGGATGCGCTGGCCGTCGCGGGTCCACGCCGGCGAGGTCGCGCGGCCCTCGGTCGGGGCAACCCGGCGGACGTCGGTGCCGTCGGGGTGCATCACGTAGATCTCGTGGTTGCCCTGCTTGTTGCTCGCGAACGCGATCCACGCGCCGTCGGGGGACCACGCGGGCCAGCCGTCGAAGGCCGGGCTGTTCGTGAGGTTCGTCGCGTGACCGCCGTCGAGGTCGGCGACGAACACCTCCGAGTTGGTCTCCGATGTCATCCGGCGAAACGCGAACCGTTTGCCATCGGGTGAGATCCGCGGATACGTGTTCGTGCCGCCGGTGATCCGGCGGACGAGCGTGTGGGTCGCGAGCTCGATCGTGAAGATGTCCGAGTCGTTCTTGTTCGGTGGTGCGAGATCGTCGTCGGTGCAAAACGCGACGAGCTTGCCGTCCGGAGACCAGCTCGGATGGATCGCGCGGACGTCACTCGCGGTCAGCGCGAGATCGCCGCTGCCATCGATGTTCACGAGGTGCACGACCTCGGCGTTATCCGCGACGCGGGTGTACGCGATCTTGTCGCCGATCGGAGACCACGCGGGATCCTCGTGATCGGCGTCGTCGTGGGTGAGCTGGGTGACGTGCGTGGCGTCGAGGTCGGCGAGGAACAGCTGCTCGCGGCCAGCGGCGCCGCTGATGTAGACCATGCGCTTGCCGTCGGGAGCCATCGACGGATCTGCGTTCTCGGTGTGCGTGAGCTGGTAGGCGAGGCCGCCGCCCGGCTCGTGCGGCGCGGCGTGCTCGTCGGCGGCCGGCGTGGTCACTTTCGCGGGAGGCTGACAGGCGGCGAGCGCGACGAGGCAGGCGAGGCGGGTCATCGCTCGACGCTACCTGACGATCCGTGCGACACGTGCGTATCTCGAGCGCCGGGACGCGCAGGATCTACAGCAGCATGCCGGCGGCGACCGTCGAGCTCGTCGTCTCGTCGACCAGGATGAACGATCCGGTCGTGCGGTTGCGCGCGTACGAATCGAAGATCACCGGCGTCGTCGTGCGCAGCTTGACCCGGCCGAGGTCGTTCAAGCCGAGCTGTGAGGCGGGCTGTTCTTCACCCGTGTTGACGTCGAGGCGATACGTGATGTCCTCGACGATCGCGCGCGTCCATCGCGTCGTGTGCTTCAGCGCGTAGCGGCCGCGCGGTACGAGTGGCTTGTCGGTCATCCAGCAGATCATCGCGTCGAGGGTCTGTGCGACCACCGGTGCGTTATGCGGACGCGCGATCAGATCGCCGCGGCTGACGTCGACGTTGTCCTCGAGGTGGATCGTGACGCTCATCGGCGGCACCGCCACATCGACCTGCACGCCGTGCTGCTCGATCTTCGCGATCCGCGTCGTCACGCCGCTCGGCAGGATCACGACCTCGTCGCCGACGCGCAACACGCCGCCCGCGACCTGACCGGCGTAGCCGCGATAGTCGGCGTGCTCCGGCGACTGCGGGCGGATCACCCACTGCACCGGGAACCGCGCATCGAGCAAGTTGCGATCCGTCGCGACCGGAACCGTCTCGAGGTGCTGGAGCAGCGTCGGGCCCGCGTACCACGGCATCTCCGCCGCGCGGTCGACGACGTTCGCACCCGTCAGTGCACTGATCGGGATGCACGTGAAGTCGTGAACCTCCAACCGTGCGGCCACCACGCGGAGCTCGCTCTCGATCCGCCGGAACGTCGCTTCGTCCCAGCCGACGAGATCCATCTTGTTGACCGCGAACACCAGCTGCGGGATCCGCAACAGCGACGCGATCTGCGCGTGCCGGCGCGATTGTTCGAGGAGCCCGTGCCGCGCATCGATCAACACGATCGACAACGCCGCGGTCGACGCGCCCGTCACCATGTTGCGCGTGTACTGCACGTGGCCCGGCGTGTCGGCGATGATGAACTTGCGCTTCTTCGTCGCGAAGTAGCGATACGCGACGTCGATCGTGATCCCTTGCTCGCGCTCGGCGCGCAGGCCGTCCGTCAGCAGAGCCAGGTTCGTGCGCGCATCGCCGCGCCGGCGCGAGACGTCCTCGACGTGCTGCAGCTGATCCTCGAACGCCGTCTTGGTGTCGTACAACAGGCGCCCGATCAGCGTCGACTTGCCGTCGTCGACCGAGCCCGCGGTCGAGAACCGCAGCAGCTCGCTGTCGTGGTCGAGGCCAAAGTGCTCCGGGGCGATCAACTCCGCACTGCCATCCGGCAGTGCTGCTTCGCCCGGCGAAGCCGGGCTCGCGTTCGCTACAGCCACCATCAGAAATAGCCCTCGCGCTTGCGGTCTTCCATCGCCGCCTCGGTGAATCGATCATCCGCGCGGGTCGCGCCGCGCTCGGTGACGCGTGCTGCAGCGACCTCCGCGATCACTTCGTCGAGCGTCCGCGCGCCGGACCGTACAGCGCCGGTGCACGTCATGTCGCCGATCGTGCGGAACCGGACCGTCTCGGTGCGGATGCGTTCGCTCGGCAGCAGCGTGACGAACGGATTTGCCGCATAGAGCATCCCGTCGCGCTCGAACACCTCACGGCGATGCGAGAAGTAGATCGACGGGAGGGGAATGTCCTCCTGCGCGATGTATTGCCAGACGTCGAGCTCGGTCCAGTTCGAGAGCGGGAACACGCGGAGGTGCTCTCCCCGGCGAATGCGGCCGTTGTAGAGCGACCACAGCTCGGGACGCTGCTGCTTGGGATCCCACTGACCGAACTCGTCACGGTGGGAGAAGATCCGCTCCTTCGCGCGCGCCTTCTCCTCATCGCGGCGGGCCCCGCCGATCGCCGCGTCGAACTTGTTCTCCTCGATCGCATCGAGCAGCGTGGTGGTCTGCAGCCGGTTGCGGGAAGCGCGCGGACCGCTCTCGTCGACGACGCGACCGCGATCGATCGAGTCCTGAACGTGCGCGACGATCAGCCGTTCGCCGAGCTCGGCAACGCGGCGGTCGCGGTACTCCAGCGTCTCGGGAAAGTTGTGCCCGGTATCGACGTGCAGCAGCGGGAACGGAAACCGCGCCGGGCGGAACGCCTTCTCGGCGAGGCGCACCAGGACGATCGAGTCCTTGCCGCCGGAGAACAGCAGACACAGTCGCTCGCGCTCGGCTGCGAGCTCACGGAGGATGTGGACGGCTTCGTCTTCGAGGGTCGCGAGGTGAGAACGGCGCAGCACGATGGACCGACCTTACTCGACGTCCGTTATAGTGGACAAGCCTCCATATCCGTTATGGTGGACAAATCTCCAGTCGTAGACCATTCGCGGGGTTGGCGCGTTTGGATCTCTCATGACCGCTCGTGCACTCCGTGTCGGCCTCCTTCTCGGCGGTAACCTCGTGGAAGAACGGGTACTTGCCGCGAACAGTCCGGTGACGTTCGGACAGTCGCTGCGCTGCACGCTGTCGCTGCCGGCGGATGGCCTGCCGCGGGAGCATGTCCTGTTCGCCAGCGATCAAGGTCAGCTCCGGCTGCGGGTGACCGACCAGTTTCGCGGTCGGATCGCCGCCGGTGATCAGCTCCAGACCGAGCTCCAGCAGGGACCGGCGGAGGCGGGGGTGTGGACGATCCCGATCGCGCGCGGTAGCCGCGGCAAGCTGCAGATCGGTGACGCGACGATCCTGTTCCAGGAGATCGCGGCCGCGCCGGCCTCGCCACGTCCCGTGCTGCCAGCGTCGCTCCGCGGAACGCTCGGTGATCGGATCGATCGCCGGCTCGCGGTGATCATCGGTGCATCGGTGGTCGCCCACCTCGGGATCGCTGCGTACGCGTGGATCAACGATGTCGACACCGGCTCCATGCTCGAGACGCCGGTGGCGCAGCAGTACCGGCAGGAGGTCATGGAGGTGACGCTCCCCGACGAGCCGACCACGCCCACGACCACCACGCCCGACACCGGACCCGGCGCGGCAACGCCGGTGTCCCCCGTTCAGACGGCCAAGCCGATCGTGAAGCGCCCGCAGATCGGGACGCAGACGCCCGCGATGACGGAGGACGATGCGCAGCGCTTCGCGTCGATCCTCACGGGCACCGAGGTCGGTCGCACCGGCGCGAACGATCTCGCCTCGCGCCAGCCCGGCGCGGATCTCCAGGCCCAGATCGATGCGGTCGGTGATCGCACCGTCGTCGTCGGCAGCGACACCGGCGGCTTCCGCAAGCAGCCGCGCGACGGCATCGGCGTCACACCCGATGGTCCGAACATCGACAACCCGACGCAGGTCGCGAACCAGCAGCCGAAGAATCCCGAGCGCGATCCGGGTGGCCGCATCCAGATCAAGCCGCTACCGCCGGAGGGGCCGGGCACCACGCTCACCGTCGCCGCGGTCCTCGACAAGATCAAGGGCGTCTACATGACGGGCCTGCAGCGCTGCTACAAGAAGGGCCTGCTCGACGACAGCAAGCTGAGCGGCAAGGTCTCGATGTCGTTCACGGTCAACGAGCGCGGCGCCGTCGAGGATGGCAATGCGCGGGGGGTAAGCAGCGAGGTCGACTCGTGCATCTCGAGCTTGATGACCGGCTGGCGGTTCGCGATCCCGCGCGACAAGGATGGCGATGCCACCGACGCGTCGTTCAAGCTCGCGCTGGCGCTGCAGCCCAGCTAGCTGCATCATCGAGGGAATGGTCCTTCGCGCGCTGGCGCTGCTGATGCTCGTCGCCGTCATGGCGTCGGCGGCGCCGAAGCCGAAGCCGCGGTGGGAGACGCTGCCGCTGCCGCCGGCGATGCCGACGCCGAGGACCACCGGCAAGGTCGACGTCAAAGGGGCGCAGATCTACTACGCGATCTATGGCCAGGCCGATGCCAAGACCGATCCGGTCGTCCTGCTCCACGGTGGGCTCGGCAACTCCGATCACTTCGCGTTCCAGATGCCGGCGCTGATCGACAAGTTCTCGGTGATCGTGATCGACTCGCGCGGGCAGGGCCGCAGCACGCTGTCGAAGGCGAAGCTCAGCTATCACGCGATGGCGAGCGATGTGATCGCGGTGCTCGACAAGCTCGAGATCAAGAAGGCTGCGTTCGTTGGCTGGTCCGATGGCGGTGAGATCGCACTCGACCTCGCGATCCACGAGCCCGTGCGCGTCAGCAAGATCTTCGTCGTCGGTGCCAACTACGATGCCGCCGGTAGCAAGCCGCGCGGTGGCTCGTCATCGCCGACGTTCCAGGCGTACGCGGCGAAGTGCAAGGCGGACCATCAGAAGCTGTCGAGCAAGCCGAAGTCGTACGATGCGGTGATCGATGCGCTGCTGCCGGTGTGGCGCAACCCGGCGGGCTTCACCAAGGCGCAGCTGAAGGGCATCCAGGCGCCGAGTATGATCGCCCTCGGGGATCACGACGAGATCATCGTCCTCGACCAGATCAAGGAGATGGCGCAGCTGATTCCGAACGGCCAGGCGACGGTGTTCAAGGATGCCAGCCACTTCGTGATGTGGCAGGACCCCGAGAGCTTCAACAAGGCGCTCGTCGCGTTCCTGACCGCAACCAACTGATGCAGTAAGCTGTGCGTGATGCCTGAGTCGGGCGACCTGGTCGGGCCATACCGGCTCGTCTCCCAGCTCGGCAAGGGCGCGATGGGAGAGGTGTGGCGCGCCCGCGACGAGCGGCTCGATCGCTACGTCGCGCTCAAGGTCCTGCCGGCCGACTCCGCAGGCGACGTCGAGCGTCGAGCGCGCATGCTCCGCGAGGCCCGGGCGGCCGCCGCGATCCGCCATCGCAACGTGGTCACGCTGTTCGATATCGTCAGCCACCACGGCGACGACATCCTGGTGATGGAGCTGGTCGAGGGCCGCACGCTGTCAGAGACGCTGCGCAAGGACGGCCCGCCGTCGCTCGAGGTCGGCATGCGCTGGATCGAGGGCGTGGCGGATGCGCTGGTCGCGGCGCACGAGCGCGGGATCCTCCATCGCGATATCAAGGCCGCGAACATCATGGTGACGCCCGATGGCGTCAAGGTCCTCGACTTCGGCCTCGCGAAGCTGCTCGATGACGTCGCGCCAGCAATCGTCGGCGGGGCCGCACCGCGTGTCGACGAGAAGATCGCGCTCGACGAGACGATGCAGAGCGAGTCGGTTCCCACGCCAATTCGAGCGACCTCGAGCGCGGAGATCGAGAGCTACCAGACCCACGCCGGCGCGCTGATCGGCACGCCGCTGTACATGGCACCCGAGCAGATCGATGGCGCCACCCCCGACGAGCGCAGCGAGGTGTTCTCGGTCGGCGTGCTCGCGCACGAGATCCTCTCCGGCAAGCCGCCCTACACCGCCACGTCGATGGCCGAGCTGTTCCGTCAGATCAAGGCGGTTCCGGCACCGAGCCTCGACAACGTCCCCGATGCGATCGCGGCGATCGTCGACAAGGCGATCGCGAAGGATCCGGAGCAGCGCTACCAGACCATGGAGGCGCTGCGTGCGGCCGTGGCTGCGGAGCGTGCGCGGCGGTTTGCGCCGCCGGCTCGGCGCTGGCCCCTGGTCGTCGCGGCCGTGTTGCTCGTGCTGGGCGCGGGCGTGGCCACGGCGCTGTGGCGCGCGAGCCGACCGGCGCCCGCGGTGCCCGGCGATGATCTCGTCAAGCGCGCGCTCGACGAGTACGACGTGTTCTACAACGACAAGGCCCTGTCCTCGTTGCGCGCCGCACTCGCGGTCTCGCCCGACCATCCGCGCGCGAACGCCTACATGATCCTGTTCGGCGGAGCACCGCAGGCCGATCGCGATGCCGCGGTCGCGGGTGCGCAGCGCGGGCTGCACCTCGCCGAGGAGCACAGCAAGGATCGCGCGCTGGCCGATGCGGCGATCGCCTATGCCACGAAGGGCGCACCTGCAGCACGTGCGGCGCTCAATGGTGCCCGGGCGCCGACCGATCGCGAGCTCGGATTCTGGGCCGCGGAGCTCTCGTATCGGGCCGGCAACTACGCCGCCGCCGGCGCCGAGTACAAGGCGCTGCTCGCAGATCCGGCACCGTCGCTGCGCGGCCGGATCTACGACCACTACTCGTCGGTCCTGCTCTACCTCGACGATCCGATCGAAGCGCTACAGATCGGCAAGATGTATCGCGATGCGTTTCCCGGCGAAGCAGACGCCGTCGGCGTGTACGCGACCACGCTCGCCGCCGCTGGCAAGTCCAGCGAGGCGATCACCGCGGCCGAAGAAGCTCTGCGGCTCGCCGAGGGTGAGGACACGCTCGCCGGCCTCGCCAAGGTGCTCGCGCTGTCGGGAGATCGCGTACGTGCGAAGGAGCTGTACCAGCGGTCCCTCGAGCGTGCAGGCGCAACTCGGCGCCCGGTCCGGCGTGCGGCCCTCGCGCTCCTGCAGTGGATGGATGGCGACCTCGAGACGGCCAAGGCGACCGTCGCGCCGTGCCTGAGCGGTGCAGATGCCGCTGCTCGCGAGCGCGGTGCCTGTCTGTTCGTGGCGGGCGTGCTCGAGCCTGCCCGCGCGACGGAGATCGCATCACAGCTCGATGCGCTGGCCGCCGAGGCAACCCCGGTACGCCCGGCGTATGGCGCACCGATGTCGCTCGCCGGCCTCGTTCGCGCCCGCGCGAAGTTCTTCGGCGGCGGTTGCATCGTTGCCTCGGGGCCCGAGTCCAGCGTCGATCCCGAGCTCGATCGCGCATACGCCGCACCGCTCGATTTCTACGCCGCGTACCACGTGCCGTTCTTCGCGACCTGGGCACTCTGCGAGCGAGCCGCCCTCGCGGCCGCGCGCGGGGATCAGGCGGGAGCGGTGTCGCTGCTCCGCGGCGTGGCGGCCAAGGCTCCGAACCGGAGCTGGCTCGTCGAAGCGGCGAACCGGTATCACTAGGTGCGCGGATGGTCCGCGTCGAACGTGCGGGCGAGGCGCCAGCCATCGACGATCGCGGCGATCGTGGTGAAGCCCAGGCCGATCCGCTCGCGCGTGCCCTGCGCGAGGAGCAGCTTCTGCGCGATCTGTCGAAGGCGCTGCGGCTGCGCGCCGCGCAGCACGTCATCGGTCGTCGGTAGGACCTGCGAGCCCGGTCCGATCACGGGGGATCCCGTGCGGCCCTGCGCGAGGTTCTCCGTCATCGCCAGTACCGCACTGATCGCGCGCGCGATCCGCCATTCGCCGGCCCGCGCGAACATCGTCGTGCGCTCGGCCTCGGTGAGCCGGTTCCAAAGCCGCGAGACATCGACGTAGTTGATCGCAGGCACGGCGAGCTCGTGTCGCGCGACGTGCATCGCGCAGATCAGCAGCTCGTCGACGCGATCGAGCCGGCGCTCGCCAACTCCGTCCGGATCCACGCTCGAACGCGCCCACGCGTCCTCGATTCGCATCCGCGTGCGATACGGCTGCACGATGTTGCGATGGAGCT
>JBBRBG010000171.1:0-19566 GCA_038206055.1 Haliangiales bacterium | reverse complement strand
GCGCCTGGGTGCGTTTCGCCGCGGCCTTGCCGTCCTTCGGATCCTTGCGCACGACCTGGTCGTAGAGCTCGGCGGCCTCCAGATAGCGTTGCTTCTTGTACGCCTCGTCAGCCTGCGAGCTGATCGACTGCGAGCAGCCAGCCACCACCACGAGCACAACCAACCGGGAGCTGGCCTTCATCACGTGGACGATGTCGTGCCGCTTGTACGTCGCCGTTGCAAGCGCATTTCGAACTGTGCTACTCGATGGCCTCGACCCAGTGGTCCGACCAATGCGCAACCCTCGTCGTCATACGCAATCTGGTTTTATTCCAACTACCTGGGTAGGCACGAGCGCGATCGTCCTCGCGCTGTTCGTGGGCTGTGTGGTCGGTCCTGCGCTGCTCGTGCGCGACCACGATCGTCCCTATCGCGGCATCGTCATGATCGCGCTCGGCGTGCTGATGCTCGCGTTCGGGATCCCGGCGTGGCGCAGGCGTCAGTCCACGCCGTAGAGCTGCAGCCCGATCGTCGCGGACCATGCACGCGGCTGATCACCGACCCACTGCAGCGCGCCGGAGAGCACCGGGCCCACGCCCGCGCGCGTGTTCGGCCAGTACCAGCGATCGCCGCCGAACCGCGCCGAGAAGCTCGTCCAGAACAGATCCGCGTCGAGCGGGCCGTGCGCGTTCGTGTTCGTCACGCCGCGCTCGCGGATCACGAGGCCGCCAAAGTGCGCCGGCCCGAGCGGGATTTCGAACCAGCCGGCGCCCGAGACCGCGAAATGCGCGCCCGTGATCACGCTGCCACCGACGGAGAGGCCCGCCACTGCCGGCCCGAGCCGCACCGCCAACCCGAGCGGCCGCAACGACACCGCCTTGTAGTCACCGACCCATTGCGCGGTGATGCCGCCGTGCCAGCCGAGCGGCCGTGGCCGCGCGATCTGCACCGATGCAGTGCCCGCGAACACGGTGCCCTGCCCGATCCCGGCGCCGAGCTCGACTGCCTGCGTCCAGCCGACCGGATCACCACGTAACCGACCGCGATACACGAGCGTCGGCTTCACGGGATCGCCGCCGCTGTGCGCGTCGAGCCACGCGAGGATGTCGTCCGCGACCTGCCGGCCCTTCGGCTCGTGCAGGAGGTCGTGGAACAGGCCGTCGTAGATCTTGAGCGTCTTGTCAGTCGACGGCGCAGCGTCGATCAGCGCGCGGCTGCCCGCCGGCGCGGTGAGCGCATCGCGGGTTCCGTGGAGGGCGAGGATCGGCAGCGTCAGACCATCGGTATGGGCCCAGATCAGCTCCATGCCGTGGATCAGGCCCGCAGCCGTGCGCGCCGGCCCGGGCGATTGCTCGATCAACGGATCGGCACCCATCGCCTTCGCCGCGTTCGGATCCGACGAGAAATCCTCGTTCGCGAGATCGAGTGCCTTCGCGCCCGGCGTCAGTGCTCCCGCCATCTGCGTGGCGGCGAGGAGCAGCGGCGGCGCGTCCACCGCGAGCGCCGGCGCCGACAGGATGAGGCCCGCGAGGGCGGCACGGTGCCGGATCGCGGTGAGCGTGGCGATCGCACCACCCATGCTGTGCCCGAACAGAAACATCGGCTTGCCAGGCTCCTTCACGGCGACCTGCTCGATGAAGCGATCGAGATCGTCGACGTAATCGAGCCACTTACCGGGCGCGACGCGCTTGCCCGCCGAACGACCGTGACCGCGCAGATCGAAGGCGTACACGCCGTAGCCGGCCGCCGTCAGCCGCGCCGCGAACGCATCGTAGTGACCGGCGTAGTCCTTGAGGCCGTGCATGATCACGACGACGGCCTTGGGCTCGGCGGCCGTGGCCCAGTGGCGCGTGTAGAGCTCCGTGCCGTCGGGCGCCTTGATCACCTCGGCCGTGACGCCGGCGGGAAGCGCCGGATCGGGCCGCACCGGGAGGTTCGGCGTTGCCGCACATCCAACGAGGATCGCGAGCACAGCCGCCGCGCGGATCATGGCTGCTCGTCGGCGCCGATATCGCGAGCGCTACCGCGCGGGCGACCACCACCCTCGAAGTCGACCATCTCGGTGGCGGCAGGATCCGCCTTGTCGATGGCCGGGGAACTGGCCGCCACATGAAAATCAGACGCAGCGTTCACGAACATCGGGTTGCCTTGCACGTTGTTGCCGGAGGCCGGCGCGGTCGCCAGGAGACAGTACAACGGCGAGCAGCTCGCGCCGATCTCCGGGAACAGGAAGCCCATGTTGCTGTGGACGATCGAGTCCTCGAGCGAGATCGGGGAATCGCACTGGACGCCCGAAGCGAGCGAGCCCCCGGTGTTCTTCGTGACGGTGTTGAACCGGAACACGGCCGGTTTGCCCGCCACCCCCACGAGCCGCGCCCCGCCAAACATGCCGCCGAGCGACATGCCGTTGTTCGCGATCACCGTGTTGACGATCGTGAACGCGCCGGTCGCCGTGATGCCACCGGCGGTGTTGTTCAGCACCTGGGAGCGCTGCACCTCGAGCGACTCGACGCTCGAGATCCCCACGCCGGCCGCGCCGTCGATCCGGCTGTCGAGGACGAGCAGCGTCGATGCGACACGGGTATCGATGCCGTCTCCACCCACGCCCTCGATCACCATGTGGGAGAGCGTCGCGGTGCCGCGCACGACCAGGCCGTTCTGCGGCGCACCCTTGATCGTGATGCCCTCGAGGACGAGCGTCGTGCTCGGGTCGGTCTGCAGATCGCTCGCGCCGCTCCCCGGCGCGAACACCGCGCCCGCCGCCGCGAGATCGGTCCCGGAGATGATGACCGTCGGGTTCATGCTCCCTCGTCGCTTGAGGCTCCACTCGTCAGGGTACGAGCCATCGGCAACGCGGATGAAGGAGCGCGTCGTGGTGACCCGCTGGAGCGCCACATTGATGGTCGCGCACGGTGCCGCCTTGGTGCACGTCACGTTATCCGCGCCGGTCGGGCTCGCGTAGATGACGTTCGCCTCGGCCACACACTGCCCCGTCAGCTCGTGGCACGCGCCCTCGCACTCGCTATCCGCGACGCAGCCCGTGACGGAGGGCGCATCGCCGCTGTCCAGGCCCGCGTCGACCAGCTCGTCGACGCAGGTCGGCGGGTCCGGGCGGAGGTCGCAGACCTGATCGCCTGGACAGGTATGGTTCGGCGAGCACGGCAGACCGACCTGTGGACTGGGGTGGTAGCAAGCGCCCGCCAGCCACGAGGCCGCGACGACGATGCCGAGGCGTACCCCCCGAGCGTATCCGATCAGACGGTGAGCCCCTTCTTGTAGGCGAGGAGCTCCTTCTGGGTCTTGAGGAGGAGCTGGTTGGTCTCCAGAAGCTCCTTGGTGCGTGCGCGGACCTGATTGGCGAGGCGCTCCCGCTCGCGGGCCTCGGTCTCCAGCATCTCCTGGTACTTGACCTGCACGACGGCCTCATCGGTGACGTTGCGCTGGATCTCGAGCGCACCGACATGGTTCCCGGCCTCGTCGGTGATCGGCACCGCCGACAGGATGAACCTCAGTTTCTGGGCCTCGCCGAGGATGTTTCCGGAGATCTCGTCGAGGCGAACGTGCCGGTTGTCAGCCCAGCACTGCTGGGCGATGCACTCGGTCTTGCAGATATTGAGCTCCAGGACGTCGTAGCAGTGTTTTCCCTTGAGCCCGCGGGCCAGCTGGCGCGGCAGCAGCGCGAAGAAGGCCCGGTTGAAATCGACGATTCGACGCTCCGGGTCCACGATGAAGTAGCTGTCCACGATCGCATTTGCGACGCGTTTGAACTCCCCCAGGAACTGCGCCAGCGCGGGCGCCACGGAATCACGGTCCCCGACCATGGGTCGAATGGTAGCAGTTCCGTCGCACGTGTCATAAACTCGTGCACGGGATGGC
This sequence comes from Haliangiales bacterium, assembly GCA_038206055.1. Taxonomy (GTDB): domain Bacteria; phylum Myxococcota_A; class Polyangia; order Haliangiales; family Haliangiaceae; genus JABFXX01. The sequence goes on along the minus strand of JBBRBG010000171.1, from coordinate 15,711 downwards.
CAATCGCGGGGGTCTAAGCCTCTCGGTAAAGATGATCCTGACCACCACGCTCTTGATCGTGGTGACAGTGGTCGGTTCAGGTGTGCTTAACGTCGTCAACGTCCGCAAGGCGTTCGACGAGTCGAGTACCCGTCAAATTGAAATCTTTCGCAGCGGCAGGGAGACGCTCGGTGAGTTCGGCACACCGTTGTTCGCGCGCGCCGTCAGTCAGCTCTTGTTCGACAAGGGCCGCGACCCCGACATCTTGTCGGTGGTCAAGGAGACCGTCGAGCAGGACACCAAGGAAGGTCTCGCCGGCAAGAAGGACTACGGCCTCAAGCTGGCCTACGTTCTCGACCTCAACCAGAAGGTGATCGCGCACTGCTACGAGGAAGCGAAGCTCGAGTGCGCGATCGGCAACCACGAGCCGATGTCGCCGGCGATCAGCGCGATCGCCGCGGATAGCTGGAAGCTCGCCCTCGACGCCTGGAAGACGAGCGCGAAGGGCGAGGCGCTGGTGCGCTTCGATCTGACCGCCTCGGGCTCGCAGCACCGCGTGTTCGCGTTCCCCGTGTTCGCGCCCGGGACCCCGGCCACCGCGGCCGGCGCGCTCGCCACCGATGCACCGGATGCCCGGCTCGGCTATGTGGTTCTCGGCTACGACCTCGCGCCGATCCAGACGTTCATCGAGACCTCCGCCGACCAGAAGGCCGCCGCATCGACCCGCGCCGCGCTCTACACCGGCGCCGTCGGTGCGCTGTTCGCACTGATCGGGACCGTGCTCGCGATCTTCCAGGGCCTCTCGATCTCGCGGCCGATCAAGCAGCTCGCCTGGAAGGCCGATCAGATTGCCCGTGGTGATCTCGAAGCGCGCGTGGAGATCACGTCGAACGACGAGATCGGCACGCTCGGCGAGAACTTCAACTTCATGGCCGACCAGATCAACATCCTGCTGCAACAAACCGCCGAGAAGGCGCGTATCGAGCAGGAGCTCGAGGTCGCCCGGACCATCCAGGAGACGCTCGTCCCCACCTCAGATCCCGTCGACAAGGGCACGCTCAAGTTCGCGGGCTTTTATCAGCCGGCTGCGCAGACCGGCGGCGACTGGTGGACGTGGAGCGACCTCGTCGGTGACAAGGTGCTCGTCGTCATCGGCGACGTCACCGGCCACGGCGTGCCGTCCGCGATGATCACCGCCGCTGCCAAGGCGGCGTGCGACGTCGCGCGCCACGTTCACAACGACGACGTCACCGTGACGCGTCTCCTCGAGATCATGAATCACGCGATCTTCGAGAGCGCGCAGCGGCGGTTCGTGATGACCTGCTTCGCATCGATCATCGATACGAAGCTGCGCACGATCACGTACGCCAACGCGGGCCACAACTTCCCGTACCTGTTCCGCCAGAACGAGGGCAAGGGCGAGTTCGGGTCGCTGATGATCCGCGGCAATCGCCTCGGCGATGATCGCGCGTCGAAGTACGAGGCCAAGACCACCGAGCTCGCCGGCGGCGACGTTCTGATCTGGTACACGGACGGCATCGTCGAGTGCGAGAGCGAGACCGGCGAGGAATACGGTGAGAAGCGGTTCCGCGCGAGCGTCCGCAAGTCCGCCTCGCTCGATGCCGGAGAGATGCGCGACGCCATTGTCGCCGATGCCACCAACTTCTTCGGCGGAACGCAGCGGAAGGATGACATCACCATGGTCGTGGGGAGGATCCATTGAGGACATGGGGCACCGCGGTCACCGCGGTCATGATCGTCGCGAGTGCGACGGTCGCTCAGGCCGCCATCGAGGATGATCTCCGCGATGGCGACAAGTACTTCGAGGACGGCAACTGGCAGAAGGCGGCGGTCGCGTACGACCGTGCGATCTCCAAGTCGCCGGGACAGGTGCCCGCCGAAGCGTACGGCAAGCGCGCGGCCATCTTCATCATCCTCAAGGACTACAAGGGCGGCCTCGACTTCATCGCGGGTGCGAAGGCGCGTAACTCCGCGCTCGGGAGCTCCCCGGAGCTCGGCGAGCAAGAGGCGCTGCTCCTCTGGGAGACCGACCGGAAGGACGAGGCGATCAAGGTGGCCGAGAAGGTCGTGGCCTCGCGGCCACAGACGTTCACGAACCAGGCCCTGATCGGCGAGTACTACGCCAGCCGCAACCCGGCGCGCACCGTGGCCGCGTACGACGCGTACCTCGCGAATCGCCCGAACGAGCTCGAGGGCGGCGACGTGCTCCCGCGCATCCGCCTCGGGTTCGCGCTGCTCGCGACCGCGCGTGGCACGCTGAACGACGGCGACGACGCGAGGGCGAAGAGCCTGTACGAGAAGGCCGTCGTGCAATTCGATACCGTCTCGCGCAAGTTCGGCAAGAAGCCGAACGCACAGGTCAACGCCGACAACGGTCTGTGCGCCGCGTACACCGGCCTCGGTCAGTTCGACCAGGCCGTGACCGTGTGCGAGCGCGTGATCCAGGATCCGAAGCGCATCGATGCGAGCGGCGCCGTCTGGTTCAACCTCGGCACCGCATACCTCGCGCGCAGGCAGACGAAGAAGGCGCGCACGGCGGCGAACGAGTTCACTCGTCTGCGCAAGAACGAGGCGCGCGGCTTCAAGCTGATCGGTGACACGTTCTTCGCCGACCGCGAGTGGACGAGCGCGCTCGACGCGTACCTGCGCGCCGAGAAGCTGCTCAAGGCGAACCAGGCGCACGATCAGGTCCAGCTCTCGATCCAGCTCGGCAAGACCTACCGTCGCCTCCCCGCTCCACCGAGCGGAACGAACCCGAACCTCGCGCTCGCGATCGACAAGCTCAACGCGGCGTACGCAGCGAACTCGACGAGCACCGAGCTCGCGATCGAGCTCGGTGGCGCATACCTCGAAGGCCGCCAGGATGCGAAGGCCACGGCCCTCTCGGATCGGCTGCTCGCCAGCCCCGAGCTCGCGAAGGCGCCGGCCGAGCAGCGCGCCGGTGTGCTGTTGCTCGCGGGAAAGTCGCTCTACAACCAGAAGAAGTTGAAGGAAGCGCGGCAGCGGTTCGAGGCCGCGGCGCAGATCCGGCCGAACGACATCTCGATCCAGCGCAACCTCGTGTTGACGATCAACGAGCAGGCGTTCTCGGCCACCTCCGATGCGGCCGGCGCCAGCGCGCTGCTCGAGCAGGCTCTCGCGATCGACCCCGCGTCCCCCGTGACGCTGACGAACCTCGCCGTCCTCGCGATCGATCGCGGACAGTGCGAGCCCGCGCAGAAGCAGTTGATCAAGCTCGCCGAGATCCGCGGTCATGACGAGGTCGTGCGCACACGCCTCCTCGCGCGCACGTTCGTGTGCCAGCCGCGCCCCGATCTCAAGCGGGCGGCAGATGCGTACGCGAACGCCGAGAAGGAAGCGAAGAAGGCAGGCGCGGCGCTCGCCCTCGCCGAGATCTACGTCGAGTGGGCGCCGCTGCTCTTCGACTCCGACCTCAACGGTGCGATCGAGAAGCTCGAGACCGCCGTGCAGACCGGCGGCAGTGATGTCGAGATCGCGCCTGCTGCGAAGCGCAACCTCGCGCTCGCGCTGTTCCGCCGCGGCTGGAAGCTGATGCGCGAGAACAAGGTCGCCGAGGCAACGCAGGACTTCGAGCGCGCCACGCGCGACGCTGGTGTGCTCAAGGGCAGCGAGCCGCTCGCGTTCGAGTTCAGCTACGGCCTCGCGCTGATCGATTCAGGCCGTGCCGCCGACGCGGCGAAGCTGTTCAAGACCCTCGGTGCGAAGGGGAACCAGGCCGCGTACCTCAAGGGTGCGTATGCGAAGTTCGGCTCGCAGTTCTTCGGCGCCTACGCGAGCTACCGCTCCGGCACGCTCGCGGCGCGCCAGCAGGCGACGGTGGATCTTGGCAAGCTCGAGAACGAGTCGGGCTTCGGTACGAAGGTGAAGGACCTGCTTGGCTCGGCCTACGAGCTGATCGCCTTCGAGCAGTGGCGCAACGGTCAGGTCGGTGCCGCCTCGAAGTCGCTCGACTCGGCCGCCAAGTACGCCGACAACGATGCGAAGCGCCGGATCACGATGGACAAGGCAGCGCTGTCGCTCGGCAAGGGCGACCTCGCAGCGCTCGAGGCGCTCGGCGGCAATCCGCCCGAGGTGCTCGTCAACCTCGGCATCCTGTACGACCAGGCCGGCCGCCCGAAGGACGCCTACGATGCGTGGGTGAAGGCGAAGGCACGCGGTGTCCAGGTCCGCGACCTCCAGAAGTGGATCGATGCCAAGAAGAGGATCTACGGGTTCTAATATGCGCACCACGACACTCCTCATTCCCGGCCTCCTCGTCATCGCCGCGGTCGCGACTCCTGCGGCCGCGGTCGCGCAGCCCGCACCGGCGAAGATCACGATCGGCATCTACGCTCCGTCGGTGGAGTTCGGCGCCGCGCAGGCCCGCCTCGCCTACGTGCAGGGTCTCGCGAAAGCGATCGAGCAGAACACCGGCATCAAGACCGAAGCGCAGTCGTACGCGAACGTCGGCGCGCTCAAGAAGGACAACGTCGACTTCGCGATCATCGACGGCCAGTGCTACGCGGCGAACATGGGCTGGAAGCTCCTCGCCTCGGCGAACATCGGTGGCGGCACCACGCGCGCGTGGGGCCTGTTCTCGTCGAGCGGTAGCGACATGCAGTCGCTCAAGGGCAAGAAGCTCGCGTTCATCAACACCGGTTGCAACGACGCCAGCTTCGTCGACAACGCGATGCTCGAGTCCGAGGTCGATGCGAGCTTCTTCGGTGCGCGCGTCGGCAAGAACGATCTGACCGCCGCGATCGCCGAGGTCGCCTCGTACAAGACCGCGCAGGCGGTGTTCGCGCCGGCTTCGGCCGCGAAGGGCCTGACCAAGGTGTTCGATACCGGCATGGTGCCGAACCCGGCGTTCGTCGATCTCTCGGGAAAGCTGCCCGCGGGTACCTCCGAGAAGGTCGCCGCGGCCGTCATCGGCTACGGTGGCGGCGGCGCGATCTCCGGGTGGGCGAAGGGCGACCGCGGCATCTACTCGTCGCTCGCGGGCCGGCTCGGCAAGGTCACCAAGGCCGGCGTGCTCGCCTCTCCCGATCCCGTTCGAGTCGATGCGCGCGATGCGCTCCTCGAGCCACCGACGCTCAAAGACACCGCGCTCGTCGATGTTCGCCATCACTTCGTGCGGCCGCCTGGCGCCCGCATGGAATAGTGGACGCGACCCACGGCATCTCGGTCGCGCTGCTGCGACCGCTCGCGGAGCTGCTCGGGCGCCTCGACGTGGACTCCGCGGCGTTCCTCGCGGCCCTCGGCGTCGACGAGACGATGCCGCCGAACACGTATGTCGCTGCCACCGAGGTCGACGAGCAGCTCGCGCAGATCGCCACGCATCGCGGCGACCCCGCGTTCGCACTCACGCTCGCCCGCGCCTCCCTGGTGCGCCCGCTCGGCCTGTTCGGGCACCTGGTGTGGCTGAGCGGCACCGTGCGCGATGCTGTCGAGCGCGCCGCGAAGTTCTACCTCGTGGTCACCCGCCGCACGACCCTGACCCTCGACGACAGGCCCCCGATCTCGACCCTGCGCATGCTCCCCGTCACCCGCACGGCGAAGCGCGGCCGGATCCTCACCGAGCTGCCGTTCGCATCGCTCGCCCTGCGCGCGCGCGATGCCACGGGTGGCGCGTTCGCGCTGCGCGGCGTGCGCTTCATCCATGCAGGCGAGCCGAGCCCCGCCTACGCCGATGTGTTCCGCGCGCCGGTCACGTTCAACTCGCGCGTCGACGAGATCGAGATGGACACCACGCAACTCGACCTCCGTCTCGCAAGCGCCGACCCGATCACCTCGGCCGCGCTCGAGGCGAAGGTCACGCAGCTCACGGCGGGCGGTGCGGCACGCAGCGTGTTCGTCGAGAAGGTGCGGCAGGCGATCGCTGCGAACCTCGCGACCTCCCTCGCGCCGACAGAGATCGCGAAGACCCTCGGCATCAGCACCCGCACGCTGCGCCGCCACCTCGAGCACGAGGGTCTGAGCCTGCGCCTCACTCTCGACGATGTTCGCCGCGAGCGCGCCGATGCCCTCCTCGCCTCGGGCAGCTCGGTCAAGGAGATCGCGTTCGCCCTCGGGTTCTCCGAGCCCTCTGCGTTCAGCCGCGCCTACAAGCGCTGGACCGGCGTGGCCCCCAAGGGGCTCCCCGGGTCATGACCTTGGCCGCCCGCGGTCATGGTCGGGAGCGGCACGCCGGGGTCATGTACGCCGCGATGCGCACCCCCATCGCGTTCGCCCTCCTCGCCGCCTGCAGCGGTAGTTCCGGTTCCGATGGTCCGGACGCCGCGTCCTCCGCGATCGACGCCCCGCCGATCAGCGGCGCCGCCCCCAGCCTCCCGGCACCGACCGGCACCTGCCCCACCCTCGTCGCCGGCGACGTCACCTTCGCGCCCGCCGGCATCCCTCCGCGCAAGGTCAAGCTCGCCTTCGATCCCGCGAAGGCCTCCCCCACCGGCGAGCTCGTCATCTACTGGCACGCCACCGGGAGCTCGCCCGTCGAGGCCGGCTACGCACTCGGCGCCACCCAGCAGGACATCACCGCGCGCGGCGGCATCGTCGCCACGCCATACGCCGACGCCGCTGCCGGCCAGTTCGAGTGGTTCATCGTCAACAACAGCCCGAAGCTCGACGACTTCATCGTCGCCGACGAGATCGTCGCGTGCCTCGCCGCTGCGCACCGCATCGACGCACGTCACATCCACAGCATGGGCATGAGCGCCGGTGCGCTCCAGACCACCGCCGTCAGCTTCTACCGCGCCGCCTACATTGCCAGCGTCGCGACCTTCTCCGGCGGTATGCCCGCCGGCTTCGCGCCGGCGAACCAGAACCCCGACAACAAGTTCGCCGCGCTGATCTTCGACGGTGGAACCGCCGACAACGTGTTCGGCGTCGACTTCAAGGCGGCGAGCGAGGCCTACGCCGCCAACCTCTCCGCCGCGGGCCACTTCGCGCGCATTTGCGACCACGGCAAGGGCCACCAGATTCCCCTCGACGCCGCGCCGAGTGTTGCCGCGTTCTTCACCGCGAACCCGTTCGGCGCATGGCCGTCGCCGTTTGCATCGGGCCTGCCCGCGTCGTTCCCGACCTACTGCGCGCATTAGTTTCGCTCGACCCGCACCCGTTCTCGCGTTACGAGCGCTGCATGAACGCAGCATGGATCGCGGCGGTCGCACTCACGAGCTGCGCCGGGGCCCGGGCCTCGATGACGCTGCCCGCCTGCATCCGCGCCGAGGCGGCCGATCACACGAGCGGCGTGCAGGAGTTCACCTTCGACGGCGACGGAAATCTCACGCTCGTCGTCGAGCTCGACAACGCCGGCAAGGAGCTCGCACGAACGACGCTCGTGTGGTCGCCGGCCTCCATCGAGGTTTCGCGCTCCGGTGCATTCGCGAACGTTCAGCGTGGCGTGCTCGGATCCCACGGCGAGCTCGTCGACTGGACGATCGATGCCAGGCACATCCACCTCCGCTGGACCGGCACGTTCGCACCCGTCGCGCCCCCGGCGACGGCGCGGTTCGCGTTCGAGACCTACTACCACGTCCTCGGTAGCGAGCCGCTGCTGCCGCTCGATACGGCGCAGCGCGGTGTGTGGCCGCGAATGCGCGCGTTCGAGTTCTCCGGCAGCGTGGTGCTGCACATCGAAGGCGCCCCCGAGGCTGAAGACACATACGCGACCTACGACCGGGGTCACCAGACCGAGCGATCGATCGGCCGCGACCGCGGGCGCGCCGCCATCACGACCACGACGACGTGGCGCGGCGACGAGCCCGTCGAGCAGAGCGACAGCGACGGCATGCGGCGAACCTTCGCGTCGGCGCATGGCCACCTGGTGCGCCTCTCCGGCGGCACAGACGTCACGTTCACGTACGACGCGGCCGGTAACTTGACGCAGGTCCATACCGGCAGCGCCGGGGCGGGAATCGACGTCGACGTCTCGCGCTGCGCGCGTTAGATCGCTGCCGCGCGCCGAATGGGGGCGAAGGATCCCGACGATGTTCCGACTCGCCGTACGGAGAACGCGGAAGCCCGCAGCAGCTCCGGGCGGCGGCGGTGCGCGCGGCGCAGTGCCGAGCGTGATTGCTCTGCAGCGCGGCGCCGATGACGTTCCGACTCGCCCTACGTAGAACGCGCGAGCTGGCAGCAGCTCGGTCCCGACGACGTTCCGACTCGCCGTACGTAGAACGCGGAAGCTCGCAGCAGCTCCGCACGGCGGCGGTGCGCACGGCGCGGTGCCGAGCATGTCTGCTCTGGAGCGCGGGGCCGACGACGTTCCGATTCGCCGCACGTAGAACGCGCGAGCTGGCAGCAGCTCCGCACGGCGGCGGTGCGTGCAGCGCTGTGCCGAGCATGATTGCTCTGCAGCTCAGTCCCGACGACGTTCCGATTCGCCGTACGTAGAACGCGCGAGCTGGCAGCAGCTCGGTCCCGACGACGTTCCGACTCGCCGCACGTAGAACGCGGAATCTCAGCAGCTCCGGACGGCGGCGGTGCGCGCGGCGCAGTGCCGAGCATGATTGCTCGGCCGTTCAAGGTCACTGATGCGGATCTACTCTGCTGTCAGCGCGATGTCAGCTCAGTCCCCGCGGGGACCGAGCGCGCGTCCATCCCTCAGCACGTGTACTCGCTGGTGCGATCTCTCGACGAGAAATCGAACGAATTCGACATCGCGGATGAACTTATGGTTGACACGAGTTGGACGGCGTCACGATACGTCGTCGAGAACTGAGCGGAAATGCTGGCGAGGAATCGACTCGCTGCGGGCGGTGCGATCCTGATGCGCGCGACCGAACGTCGTCAGGAAGGCAGGCCTCGTCGACCGGAGAGCGCAAACCAGAGCGTCGAAAATCACCGTGGTAATCAGGGATACGCGCAGGTGAGCGCACTGGAAGGAGCGTGGGTGATGTTCGATGGTGGGACGATCGTGATCGAGGGGCTGCCGCTGACGGTGAGCCGCGACGAGGCGTGGATGGAGCTGCATGCGGCGTTGCAGGGCGTCGGCGTGAAGCGCGCGAAGCTCGATGCGCGCGAGCTGGAGCTGCTGCTCGAAGGTGAAGAGACGCGGCTGTTTCGGCGGCTCGGGCATCCGACGATGGCCGCATACATGGTGGCGGAGCTGGAGTGCTCGCGACACACGGCGAACGAGAAGCTCCGGGTGGCGCACGAGCTCGTCGATCTGCCGGAGATCGCGCGGCGGTTTCGCGCGGCGCTGAGCTGGAAGAAGGTCCGTGAGTTGACGCGGGTGGCGACGGCGGAGACCGAGGACGAATGGCTCGAGGCGATCCGCGGCGTGGATGGAGCGCAAGTGCAGCAGATGGTGAAAGGCTTCGCGGAGGGAACGCGGCGCACCGATCGGCGCGATCCGGACCTGATCGAAGAGGTGATCGGTCTGCGCGTGCCGCCGGTGATCGAGGCGCTGTGGCGGCAGATGCGCGTGGCGATGGATGGCGAGGCCGGGCGAGGGTTGAGCGATGGCGAGCTAGCGGAGCAGCTGTGCAAACGCGCGCTGCTACCCGCGACCGAGAGCGGGCACTCGCGGCCGCTGTTCCAGATCGCGGTGACGACGTGCCGGGTGTGCAAGTGCGCCGAGCAGGTCGGGCCTGGCGTGGTCAACGAGATCAATGCGGCAGCGTTCGAGCGCGCGTTGTGCGATGCGGTCTTCGTCGGAGATCTGGACGACGAGCACCCCGGGCGGGCGCAATGGAGCATTCCGGCGCCCACCCGCCGGGCCGTGGCGATCCGCGATCGGTTCTGCTCACGTACCCGGGCTGCACGTCGAAGCGGTTCCTCGAGGCGCATCACGTGGTGCCGCGCGCGCAAGGCGGGACGAATGCGGCATCGAACGTCACATTGCTCTGCGACTCGCACCACAAGGATCTGCACGACCGGGTGATCCGGATCTCGGGTCGAGCGCCCGACGAGCTGACGTTCGAGCGGCTCTCACGCATGACGAGCGATGACGAACCCCTGGGACTTCGTTCATCTATTCAGTTGTCAGCACGATGTCAGTTCAGTCCCCGCGGGGACCGACGCACTCGTAAGACGCAGCCGTCCGGAGCTTCTGCGAGCTTCCGCGTTCTAGGCTGTTCTAGGCTGTTCTAGGCTCAATGCCACTCACTTAGCGCGGCTCCTCGACGAGGATTTGACCGGACGCTTGCGCGCGTAGTTACTCATCTTGATTTTTACAGCGCGCGGTTGGACTCGGTCGGAACGGCGTTCCGGCAGAACGAAGACACGAATCTTGTCTCGGAGATCCGTGAGGTGGCGAGGGATCGCGCCAGGCGCAGTGCTGTTGTTCGACCAGCTCCACTCGTCGATGACGAGCCTCAGTGCGGCAATGAAACTGATGCGAGTCGGCGCCACACCCGTCTCGTCAGCGACTCGCTCCATCTCCAAGCGGATGAGGTTGTAGGCGAGTAGAAGGCCCCAAAGCTCCTGGGCAACGGTGTCGGGCCGACGGCTGCGAATCGCCTCGAGCCTTTGCAGCATGTCTGTTTTGAGCTCGCCGAAGCCGAGTTCGATCTCCCAGCGCTCGTGATAGAGGACGCGGAGCTCCGCAGCTGGGTACCGCTTGGCATCGACGAGGGACGTCAGCAGCGTGCGCGGCGGGTAGCCCTTTCGCTGGTACCGGATCGCTCGCACATCGAAGTGCGTCGGAAGATGGGGATGCTTCTTTCGCGCCTCGGAGCTCGTGGTCATCTCCACGAGCGTGTCGTCCTTGCCGAGCGTCTCGATGACTCGCCATTGCGTCGTAGACTTCGCGGGCGTCATCCAGTGCCGGTCTGTCGTAGACAAACCTTGCAGCACCGCAGCGTCGAGATACTCGCGATCGAGCAGCACCAACGAGTGCTCGGGAATTGAGCTCCATAGCGCTTTGGCATACTGGCGCTCGTCGGTCATGTACGGTCCGAAGCAGGCAGCAGCGATCAAGTGCGACCGCAGGGCCATCAACGTCACCATCTTGACCAGCGGATATCCGCTGAGCCCCCGATCCTTACCGTCGCGATCGACGCCCGACCACTGGCTGCCGAAGTGCGCTCGATTCTCGGCGCTGTCGGGGACCCGAATGGTCGTGCCATCGACGCCGTAGAGCGCGAGTCCGCGCCAGCGATCCCGATCGGCGCTCGCATCTGCCCACTGCGTGGCCGTCCGCTCGAACAACCACTCCATCGGCTCCGCCCCGAGGCGGGCTCTGGCTTGAGCAACCGCGCTCGATGCGACGGTCCGCATGCCGTCTTCGGTCGGCATGGCGAGGTCCAGCTGCTGCACCACCGCTGCGATCGAGCGGTCTCGCACCAACGACATTCCGATCACCAACCAGACCACCCGGTCCGCTGATAGCCGACGCTTTCGTAACGTCGCCGTCCCCGTGGTTGCGAGCGCCTCCTCGATGAACGCCGGGTCGAGATGGCGTCTGAACGTCGTGTAGTCACCCGGGGTGACAGACGCTGTGTAAGCAAGTGCTTCCGAGAGGCAGACGTCGAGGTCACTCACGATCGACGGAGAATGATCCTCCGGAACGACCGAAACCAGGGCCTCGAACATCTCCCCGAATTCCGGAGCAACGTCAGAGGCTTGCCGCTAAGTGATCGGCATTGAGACTAGCGCAGACTAGCGCCAATGCCGATCAGATAGCCGTAAGTCCTCGACGACAATCCGGAATCTAGCGAGTCGTCGCCGTACCTATCCGGAATGCTGCGAGGGGATCATGCTGCGTCGGTGGCACCGGTCCAAGTGACGTTCACCGAAGCACTCGAGTTCAGCTCAGAGTTCACGCCCAAGGCGTTTCCAAAGCTGATCGAGCATTTGGGTCCGACATGGATCGAGCAGGCACTCGCCTCGACGGGGACCGCAACAATGCGAAGGCGGAGGCTTCCGGCCGAGCAGGCTGTGTGGCTCGTGCTCGGCATGGCGGTGATGCGCGACCTGCCGATTACCGAGGTCGCACGACAGCTCGAGATCGCACTGCCAGCGATGGACGGCACACGGACCGTTGCATCGAGTGCGCTGACGCAGGCACGTGCGCGACTCGGCGCTGCGCCGATGGAGTGGTTGTTCTTGCGCTCCGCCGAAGATTGGGCGCATCGAAGTGCCGCCGCGGATCGATGGCGAGGACTCGCGATGTACGGCGTCGACGGTACGACCCTGCGTGTGGCGGACAGCGTCGAAAATCGTGAGCATTTCGGTGGTCAGGATTCGGGGCGTCACGAAGGCGGGCGTGACGAGCGAACAAGCGGCTATCCGCTGATGCGGCTCGTCGTTTTGATGTCTCTGCGTTCGCACTTGCTGGCAGCTGCGACCTTCGGCCCGTTTACCATCGACGAACGCGTCTACGCAGTCAGCCTGTGGGACACGGTGCCGGATAGCTCTCTCGTTCTGTTCGACCGTGGACATCTCCAATCCAGTGTTCTCGTTCCCTTGATGAGCAAGGGCTCGAACCGACACTGGCTAACGCGCGCGAAATCGAGCACGAAGTTCTCGGCTGTTCGTCGGATTGGAACCGGCGACGACCTGGTCGAGTTCAAAGTGAGCAGCGAAGCGCGCCGTAAAGATCCGTCGTTGCCAACGCACTTCGATGCCCGCGCAATACGCTATCAGCGGAAGGGATTTCAGCCGCAGCTCCTAATCACCTCGCTGCTCGACGAGAAACTCTATCCGGCGAGCGAGCTCCGCGACCTTTTCCACGAGCGTTGGGAGCTTGAGCTTGGCTTCGGCGAGCTCAAGACGGACATGCTCGAACGGCTCGAAACGATCCGAAGCAAGAGCCCGAGCCCCGAGGCCGTCCGTCAGGAAATGTGGGGTCTGCTCATCGCCTACAACTTGGTCCGGCTCGAGATTCAACGTGTAGCGACGGAACTCGATGTGCATCCGTTGCGAGTCAGCTTCTTGGCCACCCTTCGCGAATGCGTCCTGGCGTGGAGGATGGCTGCCAACTCGCCACCTGGAAGCGTCCCCGGGAACCTAGCGACGATCACAGACCGGTTGCGGCACTACGTGCTTCCACCAAGACGGCCAGACCGTGTGTTTCCACGCGCCGTGAAAATCAAGATGAGCAACTATGCACGCAAGGTTCCGACGACATCCTCGTCGAGGAAACGCACTAAGTGAGCGGCATTGAGACTAGCGCTTTCGCCATGTGCCCCCTCATTCGATTGTCTCTCACCCAGCCCCGATCGAAGTGCGGTGTTCGGTCGCGGGATTCAGATCAGTGCGAGAGCGGCAGCGTCGAATGGCGCGAGACGACTTGCCACTGGCCGGTGCGGCGGACCCAGACGTCGGTGACCAGAAAGTCAAGATCGACCTCAGCGGACCCAGTTCGCGGATCAGGCTTGTCCTTGATCACGTTCCAGTGGAGCGTTCCTCGGACAACGGCGGCATCCGAATAGACGTCGACATGCGGTGCATAGCGCCACTCCAGCGCCTTGGTCTGCCACGCCTTCGAGTTCGCCATCCACGCCGGTCGCGGCACCACGCCGAAGGCGGTCGTCAGCGTGAACTCGGCGCCAACCACGCGCTCGAGCGTTTCGAGGTTGCTGGCCAGGATGCCGGCACGCCAGGCGTCGTCGGCCGCCGCGATCGCCGCCGGGTTGGCATCGTTCGCGCCGGCCGCCGCGACGCAAGTTGCGGGCGTCGCTTCGTGGGTCGGTATCTGCTGCGCGCCGCAGCTGATCGAGAACAACAGCGCCGCGAACGCGGAGTAGGACCTGATCATGTCCCCACAATAGGGCACACTACGCGAACCCGATCGACTTCACGATGCCGCTGTTCACCTCGAACGTCGGTTCGACCTCGTTCTCGAGGTCGTCGCAGGCCCTCGCCGACCCCGATCCGCACAGCGAGCCGACCCGGACCGCCTCAAGATGCTCGGTGCGCGTGGCAGCCACGCGGCAGCGAAAGGTGGTGGAGACTAACCGTCGGGCACGACGAGGTGGAAGTGCCGCCGCGGCACCTCGTTCGTTACGCCGTCAGGTATCAGACCGCCGGGCAGAAATGCCTGTTTGTTTTACTTATGCGCGTGGGATCACTATGAGCGTGCGCGTTTTCGGTTGACTTGATCACTGGCTCGATCGCTAAGTAAGGGATTATGGTTCAGCTGACTACATGTCTGACCGTCCTTGCAATGCTGGTCGGATGTCACGGAGACGGACTCGGCACCTCGACCAGCGAAGAGCAGTTGACGTCGTGTGTGACGATTCCGGCGAGTGCCGACACGATGGTTTCGGATCCACCGATGGATCACAACTTCGGTGCGATGCCCATACTGCGCGTCGGCGGCAAGGACGAGAGCCTCGTGCGCTTCGATCTCGGTGCGATTCCGGCGTCGGCCACCATCCAATCCGCCACGCTGAAGCTGTATATCAGCGGCAGCGGCAGCACGGCACCCGTCAACGCCCACCGCGTCACCGCGGCCTGGATTGAGACGCTCACCACGTTTGCGAGCTTCGCCCAGAGCTACGATCCGGCTGTCATCGGCTCGGTCATCACCACGAGCGCCAACGCGCAGAAGTCCATGAGCTTGACCCCGCTCGTCCAGCGCTGGGTGACCGGTGCCGACCCGAACGATGGCCTGGTGCTCGAGACCAGCTCCAGCAAGAAGACGATCTTCGTGAGCCGCGAGGGCGGAACCGCGGCGCAGAGACCGCAACTCCAGGTCTGCTACTCGGTGCCCGACGACCACTGCGCGCCGAACCCGTGTCAGCACGACGCGACCTGCACGAATAGCTCTACCTCTTACACTTGCACGTGTCCCCCCGGTTACACCGGCACGAGCTGCGAGACGGAGATCAACAACTGCGCCAGCGCACCTTGCCAGAACGGCGGCACATGCACGAACGCGGTCGGGTCCTATAGCTGTAGCTGCCCGCCGGACTACATCGGCGCGAACTGCGAGACGACCGTCGACAGTTGCGCGATCGATCCCTGCGAAAACGGCGCCACCTGCATCAACGGTTCTGGCTCGTTCACCTGCCAGTGCCAGCCCGGATACAGCGGCGCGCGCTGCGAAGACCTCGTCGACAACTGCTCCGCCAGCCCGTGCCTGAACGGCGCCAGCTGCAGCAACGGCGTCGCCAGCTACCTCTGCACCTGCGCGAGCGGCTTCGCCGGCACCAACTGCGAAACAAACATCGACGAGTGCGCGAGCGCGCCCTGCCACCACGGCGGGACATGCGTCGATGGCATCAATAGCTACACTTGTTCGTGCGCTCCGGGCTGGGGAGGTCCGAGCTGTGACGTCGACCTCCAGCTGTGCGCGCAGAATCCCTGCCTCAACGGCGCGTCGTGCGCCGACGGATACGGCACGTACACATGCCAGTGTGCGACGGGATACAGCGGAACGAACTGCGAGATCGATGTCGACGACTGCGCAACCGCACCATGTCAAAACGGCGGGATCTGTGTCGACGGCGTCGCGAGCTATACGTGCGACTGTCCGGTCGGTTTCACGGGCGTGACCTGTCAGGTCGCCACGCCGATGGCCGACCTCGGCGTGACGATGACAGGAACCCCGACCGCCCAGGTCGGCAGCGCGATCTCGTACACGATCACCGTCACCAACCACAGTACGACGACGAGCGCCAGTAACGTGACGCTGGCGCTGTCGTGGGACGCGAGTATCGGGCTGAGCTTCAGCAGCTTCTGCGGCCACGGCGCGTGGGTATGGTGTCTCGGTACGATCGCGCCGGGAGCGTCCTCGGCCATCACCGTCTCGGGTACCGCGGT
>JBBRBG010000170.1:0-19592 GCA_038206055.1 Haliangiales bacterium | reverse complement strand
GACGGATCGATCGAGCACCGTATCGACGGCGCGGGCGAGCTGCGAGATCGGGGTGGTGCCGAGCGGCGTCTCGAACTGATAGCGCGGCTTGACCTCGCCCTCCTCGGCGAGCGCGACGATCGAGTGCGGCTGGCTCGCGCGGCGCGGGCGTGCGCCGATCCGCGGGCCACCGCCGAGATCGAGCGCTTCGAGCTCCCGCCGCAGATCCGAGAGCGTCGCGGTACGCTCGCGCGGGTTCTTGATCAGCAGGCTCGCGAGGATCGGATCCCAGCCCGCTGCCACGCCCTCGCCCACGGCGGACGGCACCGGCGGGGGCTCGCCGAGGTGCTGGGCGACGAAGTCGGGGCCGAGGAAGGGCAGGCGGCCGGTGATCGTCTCGAACAGCGTGATGCCGAGCGCGTACAGATCGGCGGCGATCGAGATCGGGGCGCCCGTGATCTGTTCGGGAGACATGTACGCGAGCGTGCCGATCAGGCCGCCGGTCTGGGTCTGCCCGAGGTCGACGAGATGCGCGACCCCGAAGTCACCGAGCTTCGCGGTGCCGCGCGCGTCGAAGAAGATGTTCGCCGGCTTGACGTCGCGGTGGACGACGCCGCGGTGGTGCGCCGCCTCGAGGCCGCCGATGATATCGAGCGCCATCCGGCGCGCCTGGACGCCGACGATCTTCTCGCCCGCGGCCATCCGCTGGGCGAGCGAGCCACCCGGCAGGAACTCCATGACGAGGAAGCCGCGCTCGACCGAGACGTCATAGACCTCGACCAGCGATGGGTGCCGCAGCGTGCTCGCGAGTCGGGCCTCGCGCACGAACCGCTCGTACGCCGCGCCGCCGCGCGCACCCGCGGCGAAGAACATCTTGATCGCGACCTGGCGGCCTGCGACCTCGTCGGTGGCCAGGAACACGCGGCCCGATGCGCCGGCGCCGAGGAGGCGATCGAGGCGATAGCGACCCGCGACGATCTCGCGATCGCGCGTGGTCTTGCGCTCGGTGGTCTCGTCGCGCCACGCGCGCAGGTAGGTATCGAGATCCGCCGGCACCGTGTCGTCGGTCGCGCGCAGCTCGAGCAACGCGTCGCGCGCACCATCGCGCAGGCCCATCGCGGCGAGCGTGGCGATCAGGTGGCGCTGCGCCTGGCCGCGCAGGTCGGGCGTCTTGCGCGCTTCCTGGAGGAGCCGCGCGGCCTCGGGATATGCGCCTCGGCGCGCGAGGATGCGGCCGAGCGCGAGCTGGATCGGCGCGCGCTCCGCCGCGGCCGCGAGATCGAGGGCGCGCTCCAGCAGGCGCCCCGCATCGCGATCGCGCCCGGCGGCCTCGAGCAGTCGCGCGGCATCGAGCGACAGATGCGCGCGCGTGTACAGGTCGATGGCCCGGGTGGCATCCCCCAGCTTCTCTGCGAGCGGTGCGGCCTCGGCGTGACGCCGCATCTTGACGAACACCTCGAGCGCTTCGCGCGTGCCCTCGTCGCTCGCGGTCAGCAGTGCCTTGACCTCGAGGATGGTGACGGCCTCGCCGACCTCGAGCGCATAGCGCAACGCGTGGGGCAGGTCGGCCGCGGCGCGCGCCTCGCGGTACGCGCTCTTGAAGTCCCACAGCTTCTCGTAGAGCTCCATCGCCTTCGCATGGTCCCCGGCCTCCGAGGCTGCTCGGGCGGCGACAAGGGGATCGTCTGCATTGATCGCCACGTCCCGCCGATGGTACCAGGACGGCACCCATGCACCAGCGCAGCGCCCACCGCTCCTTGCTCGTCGTCGGCTCCGTCGCGTTCGATGACATCGATGGCCCGTTCGGACTCCACAAGGATCTGCTCGGAGGCTCGGCCTCGTTCATCACGCGTGCCGCGGCGTACTTCACGAACAAGGTCTCCGTGGTCGCGGTCGTCGGCGAGGACTTCCCACAGAAGTACGTCGACGAGATGGTCGCGCAGGGGATCGACTGCTCGGGGATCGAACGGGTCACGGGCGAGACGTTTCACTGGGTCGGCAAGTACGCGCCCGATCTCTCCACGCGCGAGACCATCGATACGCGTCTCGGCGTGTTCGCGGACTTCCAGCCGAAACTCCTCGACGCGCACAAGGATGCACAGCTCGTGCTCCTTGGAAACATCGATCCGTCGCTCCAGCTCGACGTGCTCCGCCAGGTCCGCGCGCCCGCGCTCGTCGCGACCGACACCATGAACCTGTGGATCAACATCAAGCGCAGCGAGCTCGAGAAGGTGTTCGCGAAGACCCAGACGCTGATGCTCAACGACGAGGAAGCGCGCCTCTACGCGGGCGAGCACAACCTTCGCAAGGCGGCGGCTGCGATTCTCCGGTCGGGCCCGAGCAGCGTGATCATCAAGCGCGGCGATGCCGGCGCGCTGTTGTTCCACGCCGACGGCGTGTTCGCGGCGCCGGCGATGCCGCTGACCGAGGTGAAGGATCCCACGGGCGCGGGCGATTGCTTCGCCGGCGGTCTCCTCGGCTACCTCGCGTACGCGGGCGACATGTCCCCGGCGACGATCCGCACGGCGATGATCATGGGCTCGGTGATGGGGAGCTTCGCCGTCGAGCAGTTCTCGGTCGGCGGCATCCAGGGCCTGACCACGCCGCGCATCCAGCAGCGGTTCGACGAGCTCGCCGAGCTCGCGCAGTTCGAGCGCGTCCACCTGTGACGCGTGCGCTACTCGCGCTGAGTCTGATCGCCGGCTGCGGCGGCGGGGACATCACCGCGGGCCGCGTGGAGGCCTCCGGCGAGAACGGGACGCTCGTCATCCGCGACTCGATGCACGTGCTCGAGCTTCCGTTCACGCGCGCGTCGAAGGGCCACATGTTCGTGCAGTTCGAGCTCCCGGACACCGGTTTTCCGGGGCGCCTGGCGTTCGTCGACGATGCCAAGGGCGAGCTTGTTCTCGTGTGGATCACGCGCCTCGGCGCGCAGCGGCCCGAGAACATCCAGCGCTGGTTCGACGAGAAGATGGCGAGGTTGACGCGGGGTGGCGGCACCATCGTGAAGGACGAGGGCACGCGGTTCGGCGAGCATCCGGCGCGCATCGCCGACGCGAACACGGTGGGCAAGGATCCGGGGCCGCGCAACTACACGCGCGTCGTCGGCATCGACATCCCCGAGCACGACCTCGAGATCCTCGCGGTCGCCGTCATCAAGGCAGTGCAGCCGAGCGCGGAGCAGCGGCAGTGGCTCGACGATCTCGTAGCTGACATGCAGGCGATCAAGATCGTCGCGCCCGCGGCGAAGAACTAAGGCGCCCTGGCCGGACGGACGGCGACGAATCCACGCGACCGTGCTTCCAGAAAGCTGAGCTCCGAAGTTCTCGAAGACCCTAAGGAGAGGCTTTCTCCTGCAGGAGAACACTCTGCTTCGGGACCTTCGGGGGCTTCGGGGCTCACCTGAACCAGCGGACTTACGGTTCGCAGCCGGAACTGCGGATTGCCGCTCGCGCAGGTCTATGACTACTCGCTCCTAGCTCAATCGGTCTGCGGATACTGGCCGGACATGTCGGCGCCGGCCTGCGTGGCGACGGCGGCGCGGTTGTCGGCGTAGAACTGCGCGACCAGCTCGTCGTCGAACTGATCGGCGAACCGGCCGACGCCCGCGACCAGGGTCGCGAACTCGCTCGAGTCGATGCCCTTCAGGGCGCGACCCGCGTGCAGCACGATCCACCCATCGGGCTGCAGCGCGAACGAGGCAATACCACCCATGTACGCGTTGTGCTCGAGGAGCTTCGTGAAGAACGCCAGCTCCTTGCCGGGTGGCACAGAACGGAACAGCGGCGCGATCGCGACCACCGCCGATCCGGAGATGCCCGCGATCACGAACGCCGAACCCCACTGCAGGCGTACGAGGTGCTCGTCGATCCTGACCGCCTTGTCGGCGAGGTCGCTGCCGGCCAACAGCTCGTCCAGCGTCGACATCAGACCACTCCCCCGAGCTTGTTGATAAGGTCGTCCATTGCCGATGCAGGGTACGCGGGAGCGGAGTTTGTGGGCGTGGGGATGGCGGGAAAAGTTTCCCGATGACGCCGCGCGTGCCGGGCTCACACAGCTCGCGCGCGTGCTCGTTCCGCACGCCGTCACGGCACTTCGCCCCTTGCCCCCCGACGAGCCCGACGTCCCGGCGGCCGACGTCGCGATCCCCGACGCGCTCGCCGCGTTCAGCTCGCAGGCTCCGCGCGATCGCGCGATGCACTCGCGTGGGCGCGCGTTCCCCGATCTCGTCGCCGGCTTTGCGAACGACTACGCCGGCGCACCCGCGCTCGTCGCCCGACCGCGCGACGACGCGGAGGTCGCGCGCGTCCTCGAACTAGCGGCCGATCGCGGCTGGGCTGTGGTCCCGTTCGGCGGCGGCACGTCCGTCGTGGGCGGCGTCGATTCTGCACTCGCGAAGGGCGATCGCCCCGCGGTGGTCAGCCTCGACCTCGGCGCGATCGCCGGCGTCCACGAGGTCGACGCCACGAGCCGCCTCGCACGGATCGGCGCCGGCACGTTCGGTCCGGCACTCGAGGACCAGCTCGAAGCCCACGGGCTGACGCTCCGGCACTACCCGCAGTCGTTCGAATTCTCCACGCTTGGCGGCTGGCTCGCCACGAGGGCCGGTGGTCACTACGCCACGGGACCCACGCGGATCGACGAGCTCGCACACGCGATGACGATGGTCACGCCGCGCGGCACGCTGACGACGCATCGCCATCCGGGCTCGGGCGCCGGTCCGGAAGCGCAGCGCCTCGTGCTCGGCTCCGAGGGCGCGCTCGGCGTGATCACCGAGGCCTGGATGCGCGTCGTCCCGCGCCCGCGGTGGCGCGCCACGGCGAGCGTTGCCTACAAGGATTTCGCCCAGGCGGTCGCCGCCGCGAAGGCACTCGCGCAATCCGGCCTCTACCCGAGCAATGCGCGCATCCTCGACGCGAACGAGGCGCGGCTCCACCGCGTGCGGTTCGACGGGTCCAGCGTCCTCCTCATCGGCTTCGAGTCCGCCGATCATCCGCTGAGCGCGTGGCTCGCGCGGGCCGTCGAGCTCGCGAAGGATCACGGCGGCGAGGTCGTCTCGGGTCCATCGGAGGCCGACGAGTCGACGCGCACCGGCGCCGCCGGCGCGTGGCGCCAGGCGTTCTTCGACGCGCCGTACCTCCAGTCCGCGCTGCTCTCGATCGGCGTGCTCAGCGACACCTTCGAGACCGCATGCACCTGGACCCAGTTCCCCGAGCTCCACGCGAAGGTCACCGCCGCGGTGCAGCGCGCGCTCGACGAGGAATGCGGAGGCGGCATCGTTGCGTGCCGGTTCACGCACGTCTATCCCGACGGTCCCGCGCCGTACTACACGTTCGTCGGCCCGCTGCGCGCCGGCGGCGAGCTCGCGCAGTGGCGTGCGCTCAAGACGGCGGCCTCCGAGGCGCTCGCGTCCGCCGGCGGGACAATCACGCATCACCACGCCGTTGGCCGCACCCATCGTCCCTGGTACGACCGCGAGCGCCCGGCGCTGTTCGCCGATGCGTTGCGCGCCGTGAAGCGCGACTGGGATCCGGGCGGCGTTCTCAATCCCGGCGTGTTGATCGACCCGTAGCGCCGAGGTCAGCGCTCGCTCGGCGCTTCGGCCTTGACCTCGACCTTGCGCGGCGGCAGTGGCCGCGTGCGACCGAGCTCGACCTGACCGGTCATGATGCCGACGTGCACGGCCATGCGCAGCAGACTCACGCCCTGGCGCACGGCGAACAGCGTGATCGCGCCCTCGGCGCCGTACATCGGATGGCCCTGCGCGAGGAACGCGTACGCGGCCGTGATCAAGATGAAGAGCATCCAGCCGAACGCGGCGTGAACGAGCGTGAGCGGGTGCGTGACCACGTAGAGGAGGCTGCGGAAGTAGGTGGCGACCACGCTCGGATCGTGGCTGTCGTGGCGCAGGGTGAGCTCGACGCGCGCGTAGTCGGCGACGGTCCAGAACAGGTGCAGGAGCAGGAGCGTGGGGACGAGCGCCACGGCGAGCGGACCGACCAGATCGGTCATCGTCAGCATCGTCTCGAGACGCGTGGCGACATACCCCATGCCGAGCACGAACACGAACAGGACGATGACCATGCCCGGCAGCGCGCAGAACGCGAGGCGCACGTAGGCGAGGTAGGTCTGCGCGCCGCTCGCGCCGAAGCACCGCGCCGTGTCGCCGCGACTCTCGGGTCGCTGCGCGAGCACGCCGTAGACGCCGCCGACCAAGAAGAACGAGGCGAGCTGCCAGACGACGAGCGCACCGAACACGATGCCGCCGATGGCGAACCATGCGGAGTGGGCATGGCGCAGGCACCAGATCAGCGGGAGCAGGTCGCCGTCGACGGCCTCGTCGAACATCGGGAGGTGGCCGAACGTCTGCGCGAGAACGATCGAGACCGGGATGATGCACGCCGCGGCGACGAGCATCTGCACGACGAACACGCCGAGCAGCGTGCCGGTGTAGCGCGAGACCCCACGCGCACCCGAGGCGAACAGATCGCCGAGGCCAAGGCGAAGGCCGGGTTTCGTCGCCATCAGGGTCCCACCACCTGCATCAGCGTCTGCGTGAAGCTCGCGATCCACGCGGAAGCGCGCAGTGACGCGGCGCCATCGCCATCGACTCGATAGTGGTGCCTGGTCGGCGTATCGAGCGCGAGCTTGTTATCGGGATCGATCCACACCTCGGTGATCGGGGTGGAGCGCTCGACGACGAACCGCTCCCACGCGCCATTGCCCTTGTCGTCCCAGTGCAGCCGTTGCGTCGAGTCATCGGCGAACTTGAGCTCGAGATCCACGGGGGCGTGTATCGTGCCCGTGTTCGTGACGACCACCTCGCACAGGTAGCTGCCGGTGTCCTTCGCGTCGGACTCGCCGACGGTCTTGCGCGTCCCGCCGTCACCGAACACACCGCGCGCCGGATGCGCGAGGCGGCAGGTCACGGTGCGGAGGCCGAGCTTCATGCCTCCGACCGATTGCCACACCGGGCCGAAGAAGTAGCCGAGCTCCTCGCCGAGCTTCGCCGAGAGCGTGTCGAACAGATCACGACCGGTCGGGTGCTTGAACGCCCACGCCTGCGCGTACGCCTTCATCGCCTCGGCGAACTTCGTGGGACCCACGGTCTGCTCGAGGGTGAACAGCGCGCGCGAGGTGGTGTTGTACGTGGCGTTCTCGTAGCTGGCGGAATCGACGAACGCGAACGCCGCGCTCGCGAGCGGCGACGGCACGCTGGACGGATCGTCGGCGATCGATCGGAGCAGCGCCGCGACCGGTGCTTGCCAGCCACCCCAATCGATCGCGCTCGTGCGCGCGCCATACATCGCGTCCATCACCTTGCCATCGGCCCACTCGTTGACACCCTCGTCGAGCCAAGCTTCGACCGCTTCGTTCGACGCGAGCATGCCCTGGAACCAGTTGTGCCCGACCTCGTGCACGGTGACGTACTCGGGGAGTCGGATGCCCGGTCGCGCGAACACCGTGTCACCGCCGGTGGTGACGAGCGTCGGGTACTCCATGCCGCCGGCACCGAACACGGCCTCCATGGGCGGATCGACGATCGACATGATCGGCCACGGGTACGGCACGAACCACTGGCTGAAGAACTGGATCGCGCCGATCGCCGCCTCGAGGTGGCGCCGTGCGAAGTCCTTCTGCTCGGGGCGCGCGTAGACACGGACCTCGACGGTGCCGTCGTCGAGCTTTGCCTGCCCGCTGATCATCTCCATGTACGGGTCTGCCATCCACACGAAGTCGTGGACGTCCTCGGCGTGATAGACGAGCGTGCGCGTCCCGCCCGGAGAATCGCTCGCGCCGGTGAGTACACCCGTGGCGGCGACGACGTACGTGTTCGGAACCGTCAGCGAGACGTCGTAGGTACCGAAGTCCGCGAAGAACTCGGTGAACGCGTGCAGGGGCTGGCACTCCCAGCGCTCGGCGCCGGGCGCACCGACGAGCACGCCGATCTTCGGGAACCACTGGCCGACGAGGTGGAACTCGCCCTTGTAGCCGGTGCGCGCGAACACCTCGGGGAGCTGCGCGGTGAACTTGAAGTCGAGCTTGATCGTGGCGCCGGGCGGAAGCGGGGTGGGCAGCGTCAGCTCGGCGATGCTCTCGTCGCTGCCGAGGGCGAGCTTGCCGACCAGCTCCGCGCCGCCGAGCTGCACGCTCTCGACCTGGATCCAGCCCCAGCCGGTGGAGGACGCCTTCGCGCGCCGCATCTCGCCCCGCGAGGTGCGCATGAACAGCGTCGACTCGTTCTTGAAGGCGTTGAGGTAGAGGTGAAACGGCAGCGCGGTCAGCGTGCTGGTGCCCGTGTTCGTCCAGGTCAGGGTCTCGGTCGCGGCGATCTGGTGCTGGCCGGCATCGAGCCGTGCCTCGATCTTGTAGTTTGCGATCCGCGGCGACTTCGCAGCGCCACCGCCGCGCAGGGCGGGGCTGCCGTCGACCTTCGGTACGGGCCGGACCCGCGCGGTGCCATGGTCGCGGCCGCACGAAGCGAGGCACGCGAGCGCGACGAGCACAGGTGCAGCGCGAACCACGCTTGTCTATACCACGCGATTCGCCGCACCTCTGATACGGTCGCCGGATGGACGAGGTCGTCGATCACCTGGCGCGCGTGGGGAAGTTCCTGGAGCAGTTCGGCGTGGAGCGCAACCTCACGCTTCCGGCCCTGTCGGCCGAGGGCGTGGGCTCGATCCAGCGCGGCTCCGCGGTCGTCACGATCCACGTCCTGACGGATCGCAACGTGCTCCTCCTCCTCTCCAGGGTCGCCGCGGCCCCGACGCTCGATGCGGCGCAGGCAACCCGCCTGCTCACCGCATCGTTCATCGAGACCGGCGATGCGGCGTT
Organism: Haliangiales bacterium; assembly: GCA_038206055.1. Taxonomy (GTDB): domain Bacteria; phylum Myxococcota_A; class Polyangia; order Haliangiales; family Haliangiaceae; genus JABFXX01. Next base: position 10,778 of record JBBRBG010000170.1, on the reverse strand, counting down.
CGCGCTCCATCCGCAGACCGGCGATCTGTACCTGCGCATCCTGCGCGGCCTCGACGGCCTCGACTACGAGGAGTTCGAGGACATCGTCCACTCGATCGCGCAGACCGCCGACAAGTGGGACGACAAGCTCGCCGCCGAGCTCACCGGTGCCTGACCAGAGCATTCTCCTCGACTCCGCCGAGGCCACCGCGCGCGCCGGTGCCCGGCTCGCCGACGCCGTCGAGGGTGGCGATGCGATCGCGCTGATCGGCGATCTCGGCGCCGGCAAGACCACGTTCACCGCGGGCCTCGTCGCGGCGCTCGGCGGTGGTGCGGCGGCGAGCCCGACGTTCTCGCTGGTCAACGAGTACCGGCACGGCCGGCTCTACGTCTGGCACGTCGACCTCTACCGGCTCGACCGTCCGGCCGAGCTGCCGGAGCTCGGGCTCGATGATCTGATCGGCGACCGACGCGGCATCGTCCTCGTCGAGTGGGCCGAGAAGTTCGATGTCATGCCCCCGGATCACCTGCGGATCGAGCTCGTCCACGATGGCGAGCTGCGCCGCCTCACCGCCACCGGCAGTGGTCCCCGCGGGACGGCGCTGGCGAGCGTGCTACGGTCAGCCCGATGACACGGCTGTGGATCGTCGTCGCACTCGTCCTCTGTATCGCGACCGCAGGGGCGCGAGCCGACGGCCGGCTGACGTTCGACCCGCAGACCGTCTACAAGGTGCCGACCGGCACGGCCCCCGCGGACGGCCCGGCCGATGCGCCGGTGACCATCGTGTACTGGAGCGACTACGCGTGCGGCTACTGCTACCGCGTGCAGATCACGCTCGACACCCTGAACCGGATGTATCCAGGCCAGCTCCGCTGGGTACATCGCACCCTGCCGCTCGACGAGGACGAGACCGTCAGCGCCGAGGCCGCGCTCGCCGCCGCCGCGCAGGGCCAGTTCCGCCCGATGAACGATCGCCTGTACTCGCTCGCGGGCCACGTCGATCGCGCCGCGGTCGAGCTGCTCGCGCGCGAGCTCGGCCTCGACATGGTGCGGTTCCGCGCTGACCTCGACACCCGCGCATATCGCGCCCAGATCTCCTCCGATACCGCGGATGCGCGCGCGCTCGGCGTCTCGGGCACCCCCACGTTCTTCGTCAACGGCAGGCCGGTGCACGGCGCGCAGGGTCTCAAGGTATTTGTCGATGTCGTCGACGAGGAGCTCGCGCGCGCCGGCTCGACGAAAGGCGGCTACGACCAGCTCGTCGCCACCGGCAAGCTGGCTGCGGATGCGCCGCCCGATACCGAGCACGCCGGCTTCGAGCTCGATCCGAACGCGACCTACCGCGTGGGCCTCGGGCTCCCCGGCCACCAGCTCGGCCCCGATGCGGCGCCGGTGACCATCGTCGTGTGGAGCGACTTCCAGTGCCCGTACTGCCAGCGCAGCGTGCCGGTCGTCGCCAAGCTCCGCGAGAAGTACGGAGACGACGTGCGCGTCGTGTTCCGCCACCTCGCCATGCAGTTCCATCGCAATGCGGGCATCGCCGCCGAGGCTGCGATCGTCGCTGCGGACCAGGGAAAGTTCTGGGCCTATCACGATCAGCTGTGGGCGCACTTCGGCTCGCTGACCCGCGCGGACCTCGATAGCTTCGCCGTCGCCGCCGGTCTCGATGTCGCCACGTTCAAGGCCGCGCTCGACTCGCACCGTTATCGCGACCTCGTCGTCCAGGAGGGCGCGACCGCGCTCGCGCTCGGCGTCGATGGTACGCCCACCATGTTCATCAACGGTCAGCCGGTCGTCGGCTCGCGCGACTTCGACAGCATGGACAAGATCGTCGGCGCGCACCTGTCGCGTGCGAAGCAGGCGATCTCCGCCGGGATCGCCGCCGGCGATCTCTATGCACTGATGATGAGCGACGCGCGCGGCACCGAGCGCGCGGATCCCTCCCGCATACCGAACCCCGCCGCCGCGCAGGTCGCGCTGCGCTCCGACGATCGCGTCCGCGCTGTTACAGCGGCGTGTCGCCGCCGCGATGCCAAGCGCGCGGTCGAGCTCGCCGTGAACCTCGCCGCCGAGCCGAAGCGGCGCGCGATGCTCGTCTGCGCGGCCTCCGGAATTGACCTGTGACGATCTCGTCGTCCGTGTGAACGATCGCTGCGCACTGCCGATCCAAATTAGTTTGCTGACGGGCCGTGACAGCTGCTGACCGGTGGCGACCTGCCGCATCGCCGTCAGCCCTGACGCCATGGATGCACAGGCTGTATCAAATTTCCACGGTGCCACTCGCGTAGCCACGCGAGATGACATCCGCGAGCAACCGAATACCCCATGGCACTGTCTCTGCACTCGAGGACATCGTCATGGCTCGCTCCACCATCGTCCCGTTCGCGCCGCCGCAAAAGCGGCGCCAGGGAAGGTTCGGGGAGTACGACGTGGCAATTCCGCTCGCCCGCGGCGGCATGGGCGGTGTCTACCTGGCAACGTCCAGCGAGACCGGCGGCCGCGTCGCGCTCAAGGTGCTGGATCCGCAATTTGCCAGCTATCCCGAGGTCGTCGACCGCCTGTTCGCCGAGCAGGACCTGGCGTGCCGGACCTCCCACCCGGGCCTACTCGAGATCCGCGACTCCCGCCGTACCGAGGACGGCGTGCCCTACCTCGTCATGGAGTACCTCGAAGGCGAGTCGCTCGGCGCGCTCGCCGATCGCGAGGAGCTCGACATCGGCACCATCGTCGCGATCACCGCGCAGGTCGCCGCCGCGCTCGCCGCGCTCCACGCCGTCGGCGTGATCCACTGCGACGTCAAGCACGACAACGTCTACGTCCTCGACGAGACCATCGGCGCGTGGCCGCGGGTGAAGGTCATCGACTTCGGGGTCTCGCGCCTCGCGGACGATCCGCCGCTCGTCGACGCCACCATCGCCGGCACCCCGTGGTGTATGGCGCCCGAGCAGTGGAAGGGCGCGCCGACCACCGCCTCGGACGTCTACGCGCTCGGCTGCCTGCTCTACGATCTCACCACCGGCACGCAGCCGTTCGATGGCTCGCTGCCCGAGCTGATGATGGCGCACATGGAGCAGCGTCCCGCGCGCCCGTCGTGGCTGCGCGCGATGCCGATGCAGCTCGAGCGGATCATCCTGCGCGCGCTCGCGAAGGATGCGACGGCGCGCCCGACGATGGCCGAGCTCGCGACCGAGCTTGCCGATCTGATGGATGCGTACACGCCGGCGCTTCGTCGCGCGGGCTGACCCCCGGAGCGTTGTAGCCTCGCGGCATGACCGAACGCACCACGACCGCGGGCCCGGTTCCGTCGGTGAATAATCGCTCTGACGCATTCGTATTTTTCGGAGCGACTGGAGACCTCGCGTACAAACAGATCTTTCCGGCACTCCAGTCAATGATCCGGCGCGGCGCTCTCGACGTGCCGATCATCGGCGTCGCGAAGGCGGGATGGAACATCGAGAAGCTTCGAGCGCGCGCGCGCGCGAGCCTGCAGGAGCACGGAGGAGGCGTCGACGAGGACGCGTTCCAGAAGCTCGTCGCACAGCTCCGTTACATCGCCGGCGACTACAACGACCGCGCCACGTTCGTCGCGCTGCGGGAACAACTCGCCGGCGCCGAGCGCCCGATCCACTACCTGGCGATCCGGCCGGCGATGTTTCCAGTGGTCGCCGAACACCTCGGCGCCTCGGGCTGCGCGAACCAAGCGCGCGTGATCGTAGAGAAGCCATTCGGCCGCGATCTCGCGTCCGCGAAGGCCCTCAACCAAACGCTCCGCAATCTGTTCGAGGAGTCGGCGATCTTCCGGATCGATCACTTTCTCGGTAAGGAGGCCGTACAAAACCTCCTGTTCTTCCGGTTCGCCAACACCTTTCTCGAGCCGATCTGGAACCGTCACTACGTCGCTAGCGTCCAGATCACGATGGCCGAGAGCTTCGGCATCAAGGGCCGGGGAAAGTTCTACGAGGAAGCCGGCGCGATCCGCGACGTCGTGCAGAATCACCTGCTCCAGGTCGTCGGATTTCTCGCGATGGAGCCGCCCGCGACCACCTATCGCGAGGCGATGCGCGACGAGCAGGTCAAGGTGTTTCGCCAGATCCGCCCGCTCGACGCGAGCGACCTCGTGCGCGGACAATTCCGCGGCTATCGCTCGGAGCCGGGCGTCGCCGGTGACTCCACCGTCGAGACCTATGCAGCACTACGTCTCGAGATCGACTCGTGGCGGTGGGACGGCGTTCCGTTCCTGATCCGCACCGGAAAGTGTCTCCCGACCACCACGACCGAGATCATCGTCGAGCTCAAGCGACCTCCGCTCAGCAAGCTCGCGTCCGGAAAGGGTAACTACGTGCGGATGCGACTCGGTCCGGACGTCGTGATCGGAATCGGCGCCCACGTCAAGAAGCCCGGCGAGGACATGGTCGGCCAACCGACCGAGCTGTCCTTCGTGCACCACGCATCGGCCGATGAGATGGCTCCCTACGAGCGACTGCTCGGAGATGCCATGAACGGCGATGCCACGCTGTTCGCGCGCGAGGATGCGGTCGAGGCGGCCTGGGCGATCGTCGATCCCGTGCTCGGTGATGCAGTTCCCGTGACGGAATACGAGCCGGGCACGTGGGGACCGACCGAGGCCGATCGTCTGGTCCGCGACGTGGGTGGCTGGGCGGGTCCGAGCGGTTCGTGAACCGCTGGCTCGAGGAGGACAAGCATCCGAGCGGGTGGCATACCAAGGCGATGAAGATCCAGCTGAACACTGACAAGAACATCGACGGTACCGAAGGACTGGCCCGGTTCGTCGATGCGAAGGTTGAAGCCGGGCTGCGGCGGTTTGCCGACCAGATCACGCGCATCGAGGTCCACCTCAGCGACGAGAGCGGGCCAAAGAGCGGCGGCGACGACAAGCGATGCATGCTCGAGGCTCGGATCACCGGTCGCCAACCGATGGCGGTCACGCATCACGCGCCATCGGTGGAGCTCGCGGTCGACGGCGCGATCGAGAAGCTCGTGCACGCGATCACGACCGCGCTCGGCAAGCTCGAGCGTTGAACCGAGCACCACGCACCATCGCAGCCGTGAGCGACTCTTACCCCTGGGCCGTCGCGTTGCCGAGGCGCTGCGAGAACTCCTCGATCGTCAGCTGAAGGACGACGACATCTGTCACGCCCTGGACATCTCGTGCGTTCACCACGAGCTTCGCCGAGCTCCAGAATGGCTTGTCGATGCCGAGGTCGGCGACTGCGGCCGAGTTCACACGCACCACGAGCGAGACGACGCGAAGACCCTCGGTGTCGATCTCGATCTCGTCGACCGTTCCAAATACGCGCCCTCCGGCTCCCACCACGGACATCGCTCGGAGCTGCTCGCTGGTCTTGATCATGCGCCACCGTACCCCACTCCCCGTCGTGAGCCATTGGTCCGAGCGCGCGTCGCGCGTCAAGTCGTGCGTGAGACCGCCGAGAGCGAGACGAGGTAGTCGTGCCTCACCGCACCGGCGACGAAATCCTGGATTGTCCGCGCGAGCACCGCGCCGAGCACGCCGATCATCGGGAGGTGCTCGCCGCCTTCACACGTGGCCTGGCCCTCGCTGTCCTCGCGATCCGGGGTGAACCGCTCGTCCCAGCGTACGAGGCCGAACGTGCCGTCGGCGGCGAGCGCCGCGTGCACGAGCGGAACGGACGCGGTCCGCGCGGCCTCGGAGAGCGCAAGGCGCGAGTCCGCGTTGTCGAAGCAATCGACCGCGAGCGCGCAATCGGCGAGCAATTGGGCCGCGTTGTGCGGACCCAGACGCACGCCCATGGCCTCGGCCTTCGCGCCGTAGAAGTTCGCGAGCTGGAGGCGCGCTGCCTCCGCCTTGTTCTTCCCGAGCGACTGCTTGACGAACCACTGCGCCGACAGGTTCTTGGACTCGACGCGATCGAAGTCGACGAGGCGCAGCTCGGCCGCGACGTTGCGCAGGTACTGCACGCACGTCGAGCCGAGCGCGCCGATGCCGCAGATCACGATCCGCAACACGTGCTCGCGTGGCCGAACGGGACCTTCGGGCGCAGGTAGATCCGCTGCTCGCCGGCGGGACCCGTCAGGCGATCCACGACGAACGCGACGAACGCGGTGGTCGGCAGGTTGGGCAGGTGGAGGCCGCGTGCACCGCCCGAGCGCACGACCTCGACCGCGATGCGGCGGATATCCGCATCCGTGGTCGCGAAGTCGATCGCGAGCTCGTAGTCGGCCGAGTGGCCCTGGTAGGTGATGTTCAGCGTCGCCATGGTCGTTCAGTCCTTTCGCATCCCCGAGGCGAGCCGGAGGAGTCCGGCCCACCACGGTTCGGGGGAAACTTCAGTTGTCGGGGCGTCGCCCTCGCGCGAGATGGTGACCCGCGGAGCGACGACGAGATAACGCACGGAGCGGCCGAGGGCGCTATCGAGCGCGGACATCGTGGACTCGTCCTCGGCCGAGAACGCAGAGGGGCCCACAGGGTGCGAGTGCGCGATCGCGGCGAGCCGGTCGCGCCGCTCCCAGATCGCCTCCCAGCGGGTGCGCGAGTCGGGCAGGGCGGCCGGGCTATCGGACGCGTCGGCCCACAGGACCTCGCCGGCCTGGCCGATCAGGAAGCAGACTTCGCGCATCTTCGTCATGAGCGCCTCGTGATGTTGAGGTGGTCGCTCTCGATCGCCTCGCGCACGACCGACGGCATCGCATCGAGCGTGAGCACGCGGTGCGCACCCGAGAGGCAGATGCCGGGATCGATCACCTGGAACGTGCGCGCATCGACGAGCGACATGATCCGCGACCCGTCGACCTCGTAGGTGATGTCGAGCTGGGCGCCGCTGGCCACGCTGCGGCACGTGATCATCCGCGCGCGCGCGTTGTCGAGGACATCATCGGCGCGCTGCTGCGGATCGTGCCCGCGATGCTGGATCACCCGTGCACCCTTGACCGCACCGGCGAGGCGGCGCGCGGCCTGTGCTTCCTCCTCGCGGCGGCGGAGCTCCTCGGCCTCGCGGCGCCGCTGCTCGAGGAGCGCCTCGAACATCGCCGTCACGACTGCGCGGCCACCCTCCGCGATCTGCACGACGCGCGGCGTGAGCTCGCGAACCGAGACCTCGATCGACAGCTCGCGCGCGAGCACGATGCCGAGCGCATAGCCGAACGCGGCGCGCAGCGAGGGCACGATGCCCTTGATGTCGCCGAGCGGCCGGCGCTCCTCGAGCGCTGTGCGCGCGGCGAGCTCCGCGTCGTCCTCGAACTCCGTTGTGTCAAAGAGCAGATCGTCCGAATACCAGCGCCGCGCGATGACCCGCGACAGTGCGGCCGGCTCGTCCTCCGGAGGGAGCGCGATCCGACCGAGCGTCTTGCCATCCGCGACCACCCATCCATCCACCCAGTGCCCCCGCATGATCGGCAGCGAGCCCAGCTCTGGGGGCGACGCGGGCTCCATCGGAACCGCACGTCGCCCATCGATCTGGAACCGCCACCAACCCGGTGCGAGCGTAGCGGAAGTCCGCAGCCTCCGCTCCGCGGCATCGACCCGCGTGCCGCCGAAGTACGGCAGCACGACGGGCTCGGTGTGCTTCGGAGTGAGGAAGGCCTTGTAGTCCACGGTCACAGCTCGAGCAGCTTCGTCGCCATCACCTTCTCGACCAGGCCGATCGTCGGGACGCCGGCCTGGACCGGCGCCTCGAGCAGCGCGCCAAGGACGCGCGTCACGTGATACGGGTCCTCGAACAGCTCGACCTTGATCTCGCTGTACGGGATGCCGAGCGCACGTGCGGCGTCCTTGACCGTCGTGCCCCCGCGCGAGCCCGCGAGCATGAGCGCCATCGCATCGGGCTTGTACCCGAGCGTGGTGAACGTGTTCGCGAACGTCTGTCCTGCCTCGCCGGCATCGTCACCGACGACGATCACGATCAGCTTGCCGCCCGTTGCGACCCGCACACCGTCCCGATGCAGCGCCTGCACACCCGCGCCGTGGATGGTCCCGCCCTCCGCCTTGATCGGATCGAGCATGTGCTTTACCGCCACGCTCGACGCCGCCTTCGGCTTACAGACCTGACCCATCGTATCGAACGCCGCGATGTGGACCCGGTCGACCGGGAAGCCCGCGAGGATCTTCCCCAGGGCCGCCTTGCTCGACTCGATCGCGCCCTGCATCGAGCCCGACTTGTCGATCAGGAACATCACACGCAGGTCGACCTCGGCCGTGGCCTTCGCCACCGCCTTCTTCACCGCGTTGTCCGCCGAGTCCACGAGCTTCTCCTTGAGGCCCTTGTCCCGCACGTTCTTCGCGATGTTGAGGCCGCGCTGATCCGTCGCCGTCTCGATCGCCTTCTCCCAGCGCGCCCGGATCTCGGGCACCTGGAGGAGGCCAAGCTCCTCGAGCGTCGGCGTCAGCTGGCGCAGGTCACGGTCCGACAGCGTCGGGAGCAGCGTGACCATGATCGCCGGCGTCAGGCCGATGTCCGCCGGCAGCCGACCGACGGCGTCCTTGTAGCGGAGCTTCTGCGACACGATCGTCTCGCAGATCTCCGCCTCCGACAGCCCGTCGAATCGGTCCGACTTCACGAGGGTCTTGTTGTCGAGGCCGACCTGCCGGCGACCGTCGGCCGCCTGCGTCTGCTTCCAGCCGAGGATGCCGAAGAACTGCTCGTTCGTCGGCTTGTAGCCGAGCTTGCGCGCGAGGTTCTTGATCGTCTGCTTGTAGCCCGCCTTGACGAGACCGTTCAGCATCGCGTCGTTCGCCTCGCGGACCTCCAGCCACTTCGCAGCGGCCTTCGACCAGCGGCCGAGCGGTGGGCGCTTTGCCGCCGGATCACCGAAGCCCGCGGCGCGGTTGAGCGCTGCGATCTCCGGAACCTCGAGAAGCTCGGCGACGCGCAGCACCGCCTTGGGCGTGAGCATGCGCGGGCTCTTCTTCTGGTACCAGAGCAGCATCGCCTCGCCGATCTTGCGGTAGTCGTCGTCGTAGAACGCGACCGAGCCGTCATCGTCGTGGACCGGGATACCGGCGCGCGCCTGCACGAGCATCAGCGCCGCACACGCGACCTTGAGGTCACGCCAGTCGGTCTCGACCAGCGCGTAGCTCGCGAGGTGCGCCATGAGGTCGGCGTTGAGCTTGTGGATCTCGAGGAGCCGCCCGTACAGCGCGACCGCAGCGGGCACGAACAGGCCGGGCTTCACGGCCTTGCCACGCGCCTTCTTGGTCGCGCTCTTTGCCGGGACCCACGTGCCATTGACGTCGAGGCCCGGGCGGTTGTGCCAGAGGTGAGCCGACGAGCCGAGGACGACGTCGAGCAGGCGCTCGGCGGGACCCATCTGCGACTCGGGGAGGGGCGAGACGATCGAGGGCGAGGGCGTACGTGCCGTCATGGGGTTCTCCAACAGTAAACGAAACAAGCTCTCGCGCCCGAGTTGCCCAGCCACGATGCTTTCGCATGTGCTCTAGACATGTGCCTTGACCGCTCGGCCACAGCTCCCTTTCGAGAGCCGACGGGATTCGAACCCGCGGAGTTTTTGCGTGTAGGGCTGGACGGTTGGACGCGAGAAAAAAGTTCGGCGTGCCCGAGAGAGCAAGGCTCGAGGGTTTTGGAAGCGGGGTTTGAACCCGCTGCATTCAGAATGTTAATCTGACGCTCTACCGATTGAGCTATTCCAGAGTGCGTGTAGGCACTGCTCGGTTGGGCACGCCGAGAAACAAAACACAAAAAAGCCGCCTGGAAGGCGGCCATCTCCGACGAGAAACGGACGCCGACCCCTAGGGTTGGTGAATGACCGAGTGATTCGTTGGGGACGACATGGAGTGAACGCACTATAGGGATTGCCGCTCCAATATCAAGCTGATTTTTCCGCGAACGCTTCGATGATGCGAACGCGGCCCGCTCCCGCGAGCTCGATCCCCGGAAGTTCTTCAGCGAGCTCGCGTGGATCGAGCAGCATGCCCGGCAGGCCAACGCTCGCGAGCGCGGCCTCCGCTTCGGCCGAGGAATCGAAGTGCATGTGGACCTTGCCGCGGACGAATGCGGAGAGCACCCACGAGAACGCCGCGATCATCGGGCTCTCGTTGCCCTCGTGCATGATCAGATCCGAGAGATAGATGCTCGATGGAAACCGCGCGAGCGCGCGCGCGAACCGGGCCCAGATCGCCACGACGGTCGCGCGGTCGAAGTAGTTGATCAGGCCCTCGGTGATGATCGCCGTGCCCTTCGTGGGATCGAGCGTCGCGCAGATCGCATCGATCGAGGTGGGGCCGGAATCCGTGAGCGCGTCGATCTCCGCGGTGCGGTGATGCGCGGTCTCGCCGCCGAGCTGCGCGAGGATGCGGCGCTTGTTCGCGAGCATGCCGGGCAGGTCGGCCTCGATATACGTGATGCGATCGCCGTAGCGCTCCGCGAACCGCCAGCCGCGCGGCGAGAGTCCGCACGCGACCTCCACCACCTGCGCGATCTCGCCGGCCGCGATCGCCTGCGTCAGCCGGAGATCGATCAAGCGATGCCGCGCGAGCAGCATGCCGGGAAGGGTCGGCAGCGAAGCGACCTTCGCCATGGCGTTCGCGCCGCGCAGCGCCTGATACATCAAGCGGCCGGTGCGCGTCGCGAACGCATCGTGGGACTGTCCGTGCGCGTACCAGACGTATCCCGTGTAGTGGGCCGTCGGCGAGATCGCTGCTGGGTTAGAACGCGCCATATGCGCGAGACTATAGGCATTGTTTCGGAGTGCTCCCGGGCAAAATCGGTGGCGGTTCCGGATTACGTGGTACACTGAACATCAGACCAGTACAGTAGGACCAACGCATGCGCATCGCTTGCCTCCA
>JBBRBG010000169.1:0-19751 GCA_038206055.1 Haliangiales bacterium | reverse complement strand
ACTTCGGCGCCTGATGTTCCTCGCCTCGCCACCGCTGCCACGGTGACGACCGCGAGTCTGCGCCCGCCGCTCAGGTCCGAGTCTCCCAACGGTCGGCTCCCTCACACTCCTTGCACGCCCTCCGTCAACCGTCCTGGTCCTTGCCCAGCCCAGGGCCGCGTTCGGCGCTCCGAAAAGCCGCATCGAACCGCCTATCCTCCCAGGGCGATCGAGTTCCCGAAGCCGAAGTCGACCGAGGTGACCGTGTCGTACCCGTTGGTGTTCCATCCGTTGCCGCCTCCATCGAAGAACTAGCGTGCTCGACTGGATCGCCACGGCGACCGGCGCGCGCTCCGCACGGCTACAGCTTGCAGGCGTCGAACAAAGCTGTCGAAGGCGCGCAGCATCCGGATCGCAACGCGCAGTTCGAGCACATCAACACGACGGCCGAGCGGTGCCTCGAACAGTGGATTCCGGTGATCTTCGTCGATACCAAGAAGAAGGCGAAGGTCGACCACGCCGCGACGTGCCGAGCTGCAGATCGGCGGCGAAACGGTTACGGCCACGACAGGTCGAGCTGGTCGGGCGGCGCGCGAGCGGGTGCGAGCGGGGGGATCGCGGAGGCGATGCCGAGGTGGGCGAGGATCGGCGGAGTGACCTCGGGATGTGACAGGAAGGCGATCACGCGGAGACTGTCGCCGCACTGCGGGCACGTGGTGACGTCGGGGCCCCAGACCCTGCGCAGGAGTGCGGCCCAACATCGGCGGCGGGCCAGCGTGGTCGCGGTGGGCGTGGTCGCGCTCTGATCTTCGACGACCGGTGTGGGAACGACACGAGCACGGAGTCGATGGGCAGAAGCGAAAATCCCGTGGAACCTCGTGGTGTGTCCGCGTCGAGGCGGAAGCAGGGTTGCCAAGCGACGGCACCAGGTCGGGCCGTCGGTGACCCACGACGTGCGACCGGATGGATCGGGCTTGCGGAACTTGTACTCGACGCGAGCCGAACGGTGACGCGGTCGGCGGTGATGATGGGCCGCAGGATATAGCGAGCGAGGCGCTCGAGCCCGGCGCGGTCGGAGGCGTCGACGGAGGTGTTGGCGTGGAGCGAACATCCATCGACGATGGCGGCCTCATCTACGTCAACCCGGAAGGCCCGAACGGCAAACCGGATCCGCTCGCGGCTGCGCGCGACATTCGCGAGACGTTCGCGCGCATGGCGATGGACGACGAAGAGACCGTCGCGCTGATCGCCGGCGGTCACTCGTTCGGCAAGGCGCACGGCGCGGCCGATCCGGGCATCCACGTCGGCCCGACGCCGAACGCGTCCGGTATCGCCGACGAAGGCTGCGGAGGATAGGCGAATCGATGCGGGTTTTCGGTGCAGCGAACGCAGCCTGGGCTTGGCAAGAACCGAACCGGCTAGCCAAAGGCTGCGAACTACTCGCCGCTGCGTCACCGGGCCATGTGTATGGTACGGATCGAGACGTGGCCTACGTCCTCAATGCGGTGATCTCGAACGTCGAAGCTCTGAAGAGCGTTGGCGTGTTTGTCGTTGTTCCTCTTGGAGACGGCCTCGGCCTCGCTCCACTCACCGACGGATTCTGGCGAGAGCATGGGCACGGGTCGCAGCCCCTTCGGCGTGTGTCGGAAGGGCGTAACGCACCTGGTACCGACTTCGAGAAGCCGGGAGATCGCGATAGACAGATCGAGGACGCACAAGCTGCCTTCGCTAGAATCGCCTCGATCTGTGAAACAGCTTCTGCGATTGTGCCGGTCGCGTACATTGAAGCCGACTTCTTCGGTGGAGGAGGTACGCAAGCGGCGACTGTCTGGGACGCGCAGAGGGTCGTGTTGGGTCCGCTGGTCGAGGACAACGCGATTAACCAAGCGCTCCGCAAGATCGGAGTACAAAGCGGGATCAGGGACGAGTTCGATACGCTCGACTTGGGTCGTTGTCGCTTCACCGATGACTGGTTGAAACTCGGTCAGATCAATCGATGAACTGTCGGCATGGAGCGAGAAGCCATCGATGAAGGCGAGCGGCGGTGCGACGCGGAGGTGCGAGGCGGAGGTGCGGCCAGCGACATCGGCACAGCTGGACGGCCTCGGCCTGGGCATCGGCGAGCGCGTCTGGCGCGGCCTTGCGATCGGTGGTCGCGACCCACACGTCGCCGGTAGGCGAGCCGAACAACGCGCCGCCTAGGGTGGTCTGGATCGTTGGGACGAAGCGATCGCCGACGAGCAGCGTCCACAGGCGCCCCCCGGCGATCGCGACATATGCACCACTGGAGACGCCGAGCGGATGCAGGTTCGGCGCGGCGACCGCATTGACCGCGACCTTTCATCCGTCGATCAATGCGCGACGGTATGTGAGCGCGCGAACGTTGACCGGAGCGTGGACAAGGCGGTGCGCTCGGCGATGAACGTCTTCGAGGCTCAGGGCAGCTCGTTGATCAGCAGGGTGTGAGTCAGGGCGTTCGTGCCGACGTTGAAGCTCGTGCCACACGTGGTCGTCTCGATGTACTGGGCACACCACGGATCCGCCGCCACGGTGAGGTTGAATCGAGCCGAGTTATTGGCGTTGATGCAGCGCGCGCCGTAGGGGGTCCATTCGGCCTCGGGCCGCCAGGTCTCGGTGTCTTTCTGAACACCCACGTTGTCGTAGAGGTTCAACAGCGTGCCGTCGACCGTGTGGGCAATGCCGCTGCCGCAGTAATCCGCGCGCAGGAGGCGCACGCACCCCGCCATCAGGTCCGCGTAGCCGCGCCACGGCTTGTAGCCGAGCTGGACGCACTTCGCGATCGACTTTCCACTGCACGCGAACGTGAACTGCGTGGTGCTGGTCGCGTAGAGCGCCAACGAACCACACACACCGGGGACGGTGAGGGCCTTGATCGGCGCGTTAGTGCTGTCGAGCCCGCACAACGGACTCCAACCGCTGGTGGTCTGATAGGACACTTTGTAGAACCACACGTCGGCGTTTGGAGCGGTTCCCGATTCCGCGCTATCGATCCGAAGCGCCAGCGAATCGCCGTTCGAGCTCGTCCCGGTCCAGATCGAACCGACCATCGCCGATCCCGCCTCCCACATCGCCCGGACGCGCTTGGTTCCTGCACTCATCGGCGCGCCCGAGACGCGCTGCACTTCGCCGCGATGATCTGCCGGGCCAACGCCACCAGGTTACAATCTGGTGGGCAAACGGTGGGCAATTTCCGATATCGATCGTCTAACTACGTGGAGGATAGGGGTGTCGAACCCCTGACCCTCGGCTTGCAAAGCACTCGGGTCTTATCGCATCGAGTACTTAGGAGTAACGAGGCTTGGTGACTAGATCGCCATTCGTCGTCGGTGAACTTAGGCTTCGCGGTTGACCGCCCTGGCGTGTCCATGTTCCTCTTGGTGACTAATTGGTGACTAATTTGGCACGGCCTCGGGTCTGCCGCCGCTAGTCACCACGACCACCATGAAGCTTAGGCTTACCGAGAAAGCTCTCGACCGCGTCACGCTCGCGGCTGAGGATGTACAGCTGATCGCGTGGGACGAAGAGGTCCCCGGGTTCGGCGTCGTCGTTGGCCGACGGCTCTCGACGTTCATCGCGAACTACCGCGCGAACGGTGCGAAGCGGCGACAGGTGATCGGCCGACGTGGCGAGATCCGCGAGGACGGAACGACGTGGAACGTCACGACCGCGCGACTCCGTGCACGCGAGATCCTTGGCAAGGTCGCCGGCGGCGGTGATCCGAGCTTCGAGCTGCGGAAGCGCGCGGGCGGCCCTACCCTCTCCGATGCGTTCGACCTGCACGTCTCGCGGATGCGCGCGGATCGTGCCTCGGAATCGAGCATGGTGACGATCACGCGCGAGCGGGACAAGTACCTGGCGAAGTGGATGGACCGTCCGCTGGAGACGATCGAGCGATCGCAGTGCCGCGAGCTCCACGAGCGACTGTCGAAGCAGAACGGGCCCTACCTGGCGAACCGCGTGATGCGGCACATCCGTGCGGCCTGGAATACGGCACTGAAGGAACACGACCTCCCCGCGAATCCCACGATCGCCGTGCATTGGAACAAGGAACGACGCCGTCAGGAGCCAATTCCGTGGGCGAACCTCCCGGCGTGGCTTGAGACGGTGAACTCGATCGAACCGATCATCGTCAACGGCAAGCGCGTCGGGACGCGGCCCGGGATCCGCGGCGACTACCAGATGTTCCTTCTGCTCACCGGTCTTCGTCGCATGGACGCCGCCACCGTCCGCTGGGAGCATCTCGATCTCGACGGGGGCAAGCTCCACCGGCCGAACCCGAAGGGGGGCAAGGAGCGCGCCTTCACGATCCCGCTCAGCTCGGAGTGCGTTCGCATCCTCGAGCGCCGACGAACGGATAACCAAGTCGCCTTCCTGCAGGGCGACGCTGGCTGGGTGTTCCCGACGCGTGCACTCAAGGACAAGACCTGCCCCCTCTGCAAGGCGCTCGGACGAGGGCCGCACATTGCCGGCGCCGTGGTTCACCTGATCGAGGGCAAGCAGCAGCGACGCGCCAAAGGCGAGGTCAAACGCATCCTGCCCTCGCCTCACCGCTTGCGAGATACGTACACGAGCGCGCTCGTTGAAGTTGGCGGCATCTCACCGTTCGTCATCGACGTACTAACGAACCATCGTCCACCACGTGGCTCGGTCACCGCTGGTTACGTCGACCTTTCAATCGATCACCTAGCCCAATGTCAGGAACGTGTGGCTCAGTTCCTTCTCGGCAAGATGATGCCAGCGCCCGAGCCAACGAAGCGCAGCAAGAAGCGACCACAACCCCGACATCTGCGGTCGCTGCCCTAGTCGCCTCGCCGCCGCTCACCGATGCAGAAGCGATCGGCGGCTCGTTCACGATCGCGGCGCGACGACCGGCATTACAAGCCGAACGCTCGTCCGTTCGTTCGCGGCGACCGACACCTTGATCGGAGAAGCCACGGGCGCTCTTGGCAGGCTCGTCATCGCCAGCGTGTAGTCACCGGGGGGAAGTCGGTCGATCACAAACGTGCCTGTAGGTCCGACCCTTGTACTGCGCAGGTCCACCGGCTCGCCTCGCCGCTCTGCGTTTACCGAGCCGAAGCCTCCGGGAAAGCCCTCGATCAAGCCGTCGATTGTTCCGGTGGCAACCAGGGTCAGATCCACGACCGCGTCTCCTTCGGGAACCGGGACGCAAACGGAGCTTCCTCTCTCGACGTGCATCGCCGAAAGAGGCGTACCGCGTGCGTTCGGCGGCCGAGCAGAGGTAATGCCGTCGAACAAGTATGCTCCGTCATTGTCGGTGATCGTCTGAAACTCGCACTGAAACCAGTCTTGCAGCGGGTCACCTGTGTCCTCGTCGCCGAGGCTTCGACGCCCAATCACAACGCGGGCACCCGCGACAGGTTCGCCACCTTCATCACGAACGCGGCCGGTGATCCGCTGACCGCGCGGAACGACGACATCTCCAAGATCGACCGTGCCGCCTTCCTCGACGACGATCGCAGCGATCGTGTGCATCGCGGTTCCCGCCGCGGCTAGCACGAGTCCGCAAGTGCCAGGAGTGACGCCCGTGAGCGAGAAGTGGCCTTCTTCAGTGCGCATGCCGGTCGGACGCCCGATCCAGTGGAACCTGGGGCAGTCCGTCACGAGGATCCCGACGAACGGCAATGGCTCGCCATCGCAAAGAACTCGACCTTTGATCGTCCCCGACGCCGCGAGCACGAGGGTCGCAACGGTATCGCCCGCAATGATACGCATTTGGGTACCGTGCGACCGATCCCGCTGCTCGGGCCGTCGTGCAAACACGTCGTACTCGCCGGGCGGAAGAGCCCCCAGATGGAACCTCCCCTGCTGGTCGGTGAGGTCGCCTCGCACCACGGGCGCGTGTATGCGCACCTCGCAGCCGACAATCGGATCCCCGCGAACATCCACGACCGTTCCAGCAAGGACGCCGTTCGCAACAACAAGAACGTGCTCGGAGACATCACCATCGACAACCGCGATGCGTTTCAGCGCTGTTGCGCGAAGCGTGTCGTGTGCGAAGAGGTCATAGGTGCCGGGCTCGAGCCCTTTCAGTTCGAATCGACCGTTCTCGTCGCCGCGAGCGCTCCGCTCCACGCGCCGATGCTCGGATTCGACGTGGATAGCGACGATCGCCGACGACGCAACTGCGTCGCCCTGGGCATCGACGACGTTGCCCTTGATCGTACCCCCACGCGCAACGCGCACGACGACGCCCGATTGCGGATTCCTTCCATCGAGCTCGAGGATGACGTTCGGTACGGCGGCGTGATCCTTCGACGAGGCGCGTAGCTCGTACGTTCCGGCCGCTAGCATTTCGAGATTCCACGCTCCAGTCGGATCCGTGAGCGTGTCACCACCCCACGAGGGTCCGCGCACTCGAACGCTCGCCTCCGCGACTGCCTTACCCTCGGGATCAAGCACGATCCCGCTAACTCTCGCCCCTCGCGACAATTGAACCGACCGCGCGATCGTTCCGCCCGGGTCCGGCGCCAACCACATCGAAAGAAAGGTGGGAGCGAAGCCGTCGGCCACGATGTCGAATATCTGAAACTGGTCACCAACTCCGCAAACGACCGCAAGGCCGTCCTCGCCGGTGACCGCAACGACCTCCTTGTAGAGCAGAATCCGAGCACCCGCGACCGGCGAGTTGCCGTCCATCACCTGTGCGCGCAGCGTGATCCCGCGAGACATCGACAACACCACCGGACTGCGTCCTTCGTGAAGCGTGACGAGCGCGATGTCCGCGCAAAATTCGTCTTTCCGAGCAGCGAGGCGGTACAGACTCGGAACGAGACGCGTGAACGTGAACCGCCCGTCTTCGTTGCTGTCAACGTAGACGTCGCAGTCGAGCGAGATGCGCGCGCCAACGACTGGCTGCCCGCGATCGTCAACGACCCGGCCCTCCAGGGGCAGCGAACCCGGTGTCCTCGAGTCCCACTTGTCCAACATCGACGTGAGCCTACCGCCGCGTGCGGGGTTCCCCAAGGAGGTTCGCGATGCGCCACCACTCGCCTGGACGCGGTGGGTTCATCCCACGAAAGCGGTGGCGCCAGGCTCGAACTGAAGGGCACGCAGCTCGGCGAGCAGCCGTTCGAGCCGTCCGATCTCGTGAGCCTCATCCCGGCCGGCCATCCAGGAGCGCAGACGCTCGAGCTCATCGATGACTGCGGCCTGATTCTCCCGAGTCACATCAAAGCCGGTCTCCATGAGATCGACCCACTCGAGCCCAAGTGCGGCTGCGCCAGGCAGCCACTTCGCGGCGAACGTCTGCTGCGTCGCAACGGGGACGAGCCGCTGCTCCGCGCCTTCCGCGTCTCGAATCAGGAGGCACACAGACATACTTGCTTCGGACCAATCTCGGACACGAGATCAACCGCGGTCGTGGACGAACAGAGCTTCATGGAGGGGAAGCGGAAGCCGAGACCCACCTCAAGGGACCGTTCGGGATCGGTGACTCGGGCGCGATTGGGGCACTGACGAGGCCACGCCCCTGCGCGTCGAGGAACATTGGCGCGTCCGCAAACTTGCCGAGCACCTTTCCCGTCTCGATCTCAACGAGCTGGTTGTCGGCGACCAGCTGGTGCTCTCCGAGAACCTGTAGTCCCTTCCCGGCGAACGCGCGGTAGGTACCACGTGTGTTGTCGAGAAACGCGAACCCGCCCTTGTCGCCCTCGATCTCGAGGTACATCGCGTTGTCGTGACGACCGCGATACGTCGCACCGTGTAGATCGGTCAGCTTGCCGTCGCGGACGTCAATACACCCATTGTATGCCGAGCAGTACAACGGCGTGTCCATCAGCTCGACCGGCCTCTCGAAGCTCGGATTCAACGTGGCCTTCGTCTCGAGATGAAATCCCGGGCCGAACAGCTCCACGGGGAGCTCGCGCTGGTCGCCCTTGCAGAGGGCTATCACGCGCAGAGGATCGGGGAAGACGGCCTTCACCATCGCGTGGCAGCTCGCCGGGATGATGGTCTCGGTACCGAACAAGATGGTGTCGTCCTCGGCGCGCATCAGCAGTCCTTCGTTCACCGGCCGCACCAAGCTCGGACTCTCGACGACCTCTCCGGTGTCGATGCGCAACCACATCTGTGTCGGTCGGTCGCCCTGAAAGCCAAACGTCGAGTACGAGACGGCCGGGCCCGCGCATGCCGACGCGACCGGCAGATCGGCCTTCACCTCGGGAAGCTTCAACGCGCCGTCGTGATCGCTGTCCTCGGTCACGACATCGAGCCGAGCCCACGGACCCGTATTGTCGAAGTCGACCCCGAGTGGGATGCCGCGTGGAAGCACGACCTCGCGCTCCTTCGACGTGGCGAGCTCCCGGATGACGACCGACGCGCCCTCGCGCGTAGGCCTGAAGTACACGGCCCGGGTCCCATCGAAGCTGAAAGAGAGCGCGGCCGGGCCGCCGAGTGCACGCGCCCCGCGAAGATCGGCATTCGGCAGCACCGACGTCGTACCGCCGCTCGACTCGAACAGGACCAGCTGGTTGGCGCGGATGAACGCGACGTACTTGCCACCGCGCGAAGAAGCGACGAAGCGATCGATTCCGATCCCGAGACCGCCACCACGAACGAAGTACGGAACCATCCGGTCACCGCTCAGATCGCCGTGGTAGCCCGTGCGAACAGAGAGGCCCGGAACGCCATCGGTATCGGTGCGCGCCTGACAGAGTGCGACCCAGCTTCCATCGGGGCCGATGCCGAGCGGAAGGGTCGGCGCGGCAGCTCCGATGTCACCGGTTCCAGCTTGAAGGGGAGTAGTGGTCAGCGGCGCGTTGCGCAGCGCGACGACAGGCGTCCGATTCGGCGGCGCCGGCGGAGAGGAGCTCTTGTGAGAGCAAGCGGACAACGCCACCCAGACCACCAGCACCCAACTACGCATCGCTGGATCATGCACGATCCTCGTCGCTTCGCACGCGCACCCCGGAGCAGCCAGCCTCCTGAACGGACGAACACACGAGGGAGCGTCTTCGCGGACTACACTTTCGGGCTTGCCGTGGCCCCTGCCTCATTTCGCGGCAGGGCGTGACGTGAGCAGAGTGTTATCGTCGTTTCATGGGCGGAGAGCGGGGCGTTGTAGAGTCCCAGCACAGCGATGGGAAGGAGCCGAAAGTCGCTCCCAACGAGAGCGCCGGTAGCCACGCACTCCATCAGCTGATGGCGCGCGGGCGCCCCACCGTCCCGGATGTGGTGTCGGTGCTCTCCCACGCGAATACCAGCGACCAGCAGCAGTTGCTCGCTGAGTTGCATCGGAGCCTGGGAAACGACTTCGTGCAGCAAGTGCTCGCCCAGATGCCGGAGTCACGCGCTTCGAGTCCGCCGGGTCAGTCCAAGACTGCTGCGCCAGAGATCGATGCGTCGCTTCCCGTTCCCTCGCCCGTCAAGGCGTCCGCGGACGCATCCGCCGCGTCCGCACTCGCTCCGCAAGCTGCACCAACACCAGCACAGCGCCAATCGGACGACGTTCAACGGATTGGGAGCATCTACGACTCGGTTGAGGGGGCAGCCACTGGAATTCTGGGAGCGCTCGCACCCGCCTACCAGGCGGCGCGTGATCAGCGGGATGTTGCCGCCGTTGCGGAGCTGGGTGGCCGACTGCTCGCCGCCTTCAGCATCGTGCACGGCGGCAAGAGTGCGTTCGACCAGCTGCGAAAGTCAGTCCCGCACAAGAGCGTTCAGGGCAGTGGAGCAACCGAGGACCTAGATCTCGCGAAGTCCCAAGCGGACGTCGAGGCCAAGGCGCCGCTCTTCGACTCGCTGATCCCGATCGTCGATGCGATGATCGCCAATACGCTGACACCGCACCAGTTCCAGGGGAAAGAGGTTGCGGGGCAACCTCACGTCGTCGACATCGCACACCTCTCGGGGACGCATCAGATCGCTAAGCTGTCTGGTGAGCTGCAGCGAACGCTCGGGATGCTCGTCCTCGTTGACGAGCTCAAGACCTCGCTCTTCGACAGCAAGAAGGGACTCGATAAGGCGCAACTCGCGCCGGCTCGAATGAAGCTGCTGCCGTGGGCGACGCGCCCACTCGACCTCGCATTCCTACGCGCAGCCCTCGGGCCGCTCTGGGATCTGCTGGACGCGACGGCAACCGAGCCGATGGATCCGAAGTTGGGCACGATGCTGGCGGACTCGGAGAAGCAGGCCAAGCACACCGGCTGGCTCGGCGATGTCGGCCGCTTCGATATCAACAACGCGGTGGCCCACTTGCACGCTGGCGGGCGTGGCATGGCCGAGACGGTCTTGGGAGACCTCTACACGACCGATCCGGATACACGCGCCGGGGCACTGATGCAGATCAAGCAGCGCGGCCTTCTTGACGCGCTCTGCTCGGCTGTCGGGTGGGCCGACATCAAGAATCTGCACGACAGCCTCGGCGGCGGGTTCGCCGAGATCAAGACCGACCTCCAGAAGTACTTCATCGGCGATCGCAAGTACGGTCCGAGTCTCGACAGCGAGTGGGAGAACCACAACTACTCGCTCCATGGGGAGGTTGGTCAACTCGGCCCCGTCGGTTCAGTTCTGAACTTTGCTCTCGACCTTGGAACGTTCGGTTTCAACTCGTCCTACGGAAAGGCGGTCGACGACAACGCCCAAGGGCTGACGTCCGATGCTGAAATGCATCGCGCGAAGACCCACGCCGCCGTCAAGACCGCGGTCGTCGCAGCCGTCTCGCTACTGACGGGCGGCGCTGCGGACAAAGCCATTCGCGGCACAGGGGCCGCCGTCTCCACCGGTCGCGCGATCGGTGGAGGAGTGGCAGGCGGCGGAATTGGCGCGGGCTACGGGCTCGCCGCATCGGACGCGTACGACATGAAGGTCAGCGGTGACAAGGACGAAGCCTCATCTCCGCTCGACTACGTCAAAGCTGTTCTTCTCGGCGGCGCCATGGGCGGCGTGCTGGGTGGCGTCGCAAAGGGTCTCAGCAATCGCGCCAGCAAGTACCTGCCGAAGGGTGCCGCGGGCGAGGCGCCTTCGCTTGCCGAGCCGTCGCCGGAAGGCCAAACGACCTCGGAACCAGCACCTGCCGTGGAGGCCGCCCCGTCTTCGCAACCGACCGAGGCCCAGCCGCGAACCGCTCCGCAAACAAGGCAACTTGGACTTCGTCCGGAAACGATAGAAGCGCTCGAGACCTTCGAGAACATCAAGGCTGACCCTGTCGGTCGGGTCAATCGGGATCCGAGCTCCAACCACTACAAGGCCGCGCGACGCGAGGCCGCGGGCGAGGTTGTAGCTCGACGTGCCGACGGAAGGCCGTTCGACCACATCCGCGATCTTCAGGAGCACTACAACGGCCTCGACAACGCACGCGCGCGAATGGAGTTCGAGCTCGAGCACCCTTCGCCGAACATGACCGAGCGTGGCCTCGAGGTTCTCGTCAACAAGTACAGCGAGCTGCAGCGCACGATGAGCCGGCTCAAGGGCTTCCTCGACGAGATCGGGCATAGTCCTCCGTTCCCGCCGTTCCACGAGTGGCCGCCAGGGGCCTGACGCACATGACCGCAAGCACCGACACGCTTCCAACCGACGTCCGCAAGGCGATCAACGCCTTGTACGAGACGTTCGCTCGCTACGCCTTGCCACCGAGCAGCAGCTACTCGACCCAGACGACGATCTCGGAGGCGGACGTTCGCGCGTTGCGCTCGCGACCATTGCGGGAGCTCACGGGACGAGACCTCAGCAAGTACGCGATGAAGGCGCTCACGACATGGGGAGACGAGGATGAATTCCGGCACTACCTACCGCGCCTTCTCGAGCTTCTTGCGGTCGAGCCGAGTTGGACGGACGCCGCGACGCTTCTCGGCAAGCTATCGACCGCTCGTTGGCGATCCTGGCCCGAGCCTGAGCAACGCGCGATCGAAGAATACCTGACAGCGATCTCCGTCCCAGTTGTCCAACGGGCCTTGGCGTTGGACCTCGCCGGACTCGCGCTCGGTGCGTCCAATGCTGGCGTCGCATTGGCGCCGCTAGTGGATGCGTGGAAGACGACGCCCGGCGTACAACCGGTTGCACAACTCGCCTATCTCGTTGGGCTAGAGCGAGATGCGTTGCTTCGAGACGGCACCGTGGGGCGAAAGTGGTCCGAGGATGCTCGGCGTGAGCTGGGGGCACTCCTTCGATCGAACGATACCCGCCGTCGTTTCGAGGAAGCGTTCTTTCAGATGAAGGATCCGGCAGAGAGCGAGAACGTAAGTCTCGCGCTTGGCGTGCTTGAGACGATGCCGCGAATCTAGAGCCTGGTCGGACGACGTACACACCAGTGAATCGGACCGGATTTCCCGGAGGCTCCAAATGTTGAGAGGATGGAGTCATGGGACGACGAAGCAAGTATCCCGCCGAGGTTCGCGAGCGTGCAGTGCGTCTGGTGTTCGAACAACAGGGCGCCCACGAGTCGCAGTACGCCGCGATCGTTTCGGTCGCGACCAAGCTCGGTTGTACGCCGGAGACGCTGCGAAAATGGGTACGGCAACACGAGCGTGATTCTGGGAAGCGTGCCGGAGTGACGACGACCGAGCGCGACCGGATGAAGGATCTCGAGCGCGAGAATCGCGAGCTGAAACGGGCGAACGAGATCCTGCGCAAGGCGTCCGCGTATTTCGCACAGGCGGAGCTCGACCGCCGACCGAGGTGATGGTGACGTTCATCGACGAACACCGGGACGAGTACGGGGTCGAGCCGATCTGCGACGTGCTGCCGATCGCCCCGTCGACGTACTACGAGCACCGCACGCGAGCGCAGGATCCAGCGAAGCGTCCCCATCGCGCCAAGCGCGACGACGAGCTGCGTCCGGAGATCCAGCGCGTGTGGGATGAGAACCACGCGGTGTACGGAGCCGAGAAGGTGTGGCGGCAGCTCGGACGCGAGAACGTCGACGTGGCGCGCTGCACCGTCGAGAGGCTCATGCGCGACATGGGCCTGCGCGGGGCCGTTCGCGGGCGTGCGTTCAAGGTGACGACCGTGGCCGACGAGACCGCGATGCGCCCACCCGACCTCGTCGCTCGCCAGTTCTCGGCGACGCGGCCGAATCAGCTCTGGGTCGCCGACATCACGTACGTAGCCACCTGGCTGGGCTTCGCGTACGTCGCGTTCGTCATCGACGTGTTCTCGCGCCGCATCGTTGGCTGGCGAGTCTCGAGCTCGCTCAAGAGCGACCTCGCGCTCGATGCCCTCGAGCAGGCACTGCACGCTCGGCCCGATGCCGACGGTGTCGTGCATCATTCGGATCGCGGAACGCAATATACGTCGATCCGCTACACCGAGCGTCTCGCTGCCGCCGGCGTCGAGCGCTCGGTGGGAAGCGTCGGCGACTCGTACGACAACGCGCTCGCTGAGAGCATCAACGGCCTGTACAAGACCGAGGTGATCTATCGGCGCGGCCCGTGGCGTTCGATCGACGCAGTCGAGTACGCGACGCTGGTCTGGGTCGACTGGTTCAACAACCGCCGTCTGCTCGAGCCACTCGGCTACGTGCCGCCGGCGGAATACGAAGCGGCGTACTATCGAAGTCAGGAGAGCCAGGCCATGGCGGCCTGACTCAAGTAAACCTGCCTCCGGAGAACCCGGGCCGATTCACCGGTGCAGACGATTGGAGGTTTCGATGGATGCGTTTGACGCGTTGAGGAACTCCGCGCAGAGTGTTCGCGCGGCACTCGGGGGTGTCGTTGAGCGGATCCTCACGATCGACGACCGGCAGAGAAATCTGCCGAAGTTCGAAGGCAAGCGACACCGGCTCGCGGTCTGGCTCCGGGAAGCAGACAGGGCGCTCGCAACGCGCGACACCAAGCGTCCCTCAATCGATATCCACTGCGCCCACGAGCTGTCCGTTACCGCGAGCTGCTTCCAACGCTGGAGCACAGACCCCGAGTGGCCCGAGTTGCTGAAGGCACTCGCGGACGCAACCTCGTATCCCCACGCGCTGCACACATTGCTGATTGCGAGTTCGTTCCCACGACACCAAGTGCGGCTGAACCCAACGCGTGACAGTCTGCGAACGCCGGACCTCGGTATTGATTTCGGTACCGGCGGGCGCCTCTCAATCGAGGTGAAGGCTCCTCTCGAGCTACAGCGACCTGAACCGCGCTTGGACAACAATCACTCCAACAAACTGATCAATCGGCTGATGAAGAAGGCCGATGACCAGCTAGTCGACGAGGGCGGCCATGGCACATCTGGACTCCTTGCTGTCGGCGGATTTCATCTTGGACGTGAAGCGCTTTCGAGCCTGGGTCGCTCGTTCAAGCTCTACTTGCAGCGAAAGGGTGCGCGACGACCACACCTTTGCGGGATCATGGTCTCGAACTTTGGAGTCCTCTTCGACCAAGCTCCTCTGCGAACAGCCGATGGCGACGTCCGTGTGGCTAGCGCCACCCGAACGCGGGGATTCAACCGGCAGACTGTCGTCGAGAACGCGCACTACTCGGGCGCCGTTCCGCTGGCTCTGCACTTCGGCGGCCCCGATCGCGATGTGGAGGGCGCGCAAGAACTGATCTTTCGCGAGTGAGCTGCCTCCTTCGTCCCGGCGGCGCATTGACGCGCCCTCAGGACGCCGGACCTCTGGTGTTTGCGGCCAGGAATGCATCCACATCGGCGAGCCTGTACCGAATCAGGCGTCCGAGCTTGATCCATCGCGGACCGCGGCCCGTGTACCGCCAGCTCTGGAGGGTCGACCGGGAGATCACAAGACGAGCAGCGAGCATCGCCTCATCGAGCAGCTCGGCCGAACCGTCCGTCACTGTGATCTCCAGGTTCTCGTTCGATCCAGCCATGGCTCTTCCGTTCAGTATGGCCCTGCCCTCTGACTGCCTGTCACGCAGTTGCCAAGTGGCAGCCTGTCAGGTGGAGCCCGGGGTCTGTCAGCACCTCCATGTAACCTGCGTCATCGTCATGTCGCGCGATTTGCCCATCGACTTCTCCCCGGCTTCAGAATCAGGAGTTAGCCCCTCGAAGGGCATGTCACCCGCGCGGACGTCACGTCCGCTATCGGTAGTTCCGCCAACAACGGACGCGGTCCGACTGACGCGAGGACAGGTCGCCACGCGCTTGGGCATCAGCGTCTCCACGGTTCGTCGACTGGAGGGCACGAAGCTGCATCCGACGATCGATTCGGACGACGTCCGTTGGTTCGATGAGAACGAGGTCGCGTCGTTGGCAGCGGAGATCGCCAATACCACCAACCCGAAGCGCCGCGGCGGCTCGTTGGCCGCGACGACAACAACGGCAGCCCCGGGACGCTCGCACGGCGAGATCGCGGCCCTCGCCTTCGAGCGATTCGAGCAACGACAGTCGCTGGCGGAGATCGTGGTCGGACTGCGCGTCGCGCCCGAGACCGTGCGCTTCCTCTTCGAACAGTGGAACCTCGGCTTGACGGAAGGACTGCAGCGAACGCAGCGCGAGCCAACCGGTCCTCGCGTGGGCGACGTCGAGCGGGTGAAGCCCGACCGGCTCGCTGCTCTACTCGCCGCCCTGCCCGATGCAGAGCTGACTCGCATCAGCGTCGCCAGGCAGCGGCTCCCCTTCTACGACCGAGAGCACGAGTTCATCTCCGTCTCCGAGCTGGGCGGATTCCACGTGTCGGGTCCGTGCACGACGAACGAGATCCTCCGTCGCTTCGGTCCTGGGTCCTACCGGGTGAGCGCGTTCGGAATCGAACCATCAGGCATTCGGTGGGAGGTGCTCGTCGAAGGACTGCGCGATGGCTGACTCGAGTGAAAGCGTTTCATGGCCGATGGGATACGACCACGACTTCCACGGAGATGGAGATGAAGCTGATGCCCGACCTGAACTCTCTTGAAAGCGTCACCAGATGGCATCACGTCGCCGAGATCGGGGCACTCGTCGTCCTGTTCTTACTCGCGGCCGTCGACATTGCTGCTTACAGCCTCGGGCAGCGCAAGGAAACGCTCATCGAACGTGAGGCGAGGCTGGGAGTAGTCAGGGGCAGCCTCATGACACCCGAGGGCACGCCTGCGCAACACGTTTTGGTTCGAGTCGGGGATGTCCCACCGGTGCTGAGTGACGAGCGCGGGAATTACGAGGTCAACCGCGTAGAGCCCGGCATGTACCGTGTGTCTCTTGAAGGCGACACCCTCCGCCTCACCGTTCCACAGTTGCAGGTCCTCTCGGGGGCTACGGCGTTCCTGGTCGACAAGGCCCTCTATCCTCTGCAGCCACTCGAACTCCAACGAGGTTGGCAAATCAATCATCGGACAGGAATCGAGACGACCTCGATCGCGACAGACCAAGGCCACGGATACGCCTTGGTGCACGCGCGTGGTGACGGGGGAAGCATTGATCTTGTCGACCTGATGCAGCGGACGAGCCTCGTCGTCGACGCCAGTCCGGGACAAGCGCCGCATCTCGCGTTCTCGCCGTCGGGCCAGCATGGACTCGTCATAGCTAGCGATGGGCGCGTGATCGCCATTGACGTTCGGACGCATGAGAAGCGGGTCCTATCGCGATCCGCGGCCGCTGTCCCAGTGGGCAAGACACCAGGCCCGATGTTCCTCAGCGAGGAGCGGCTCCTCTTCATGGAACATGTCGATCCGGAAGGCTACGGCTCGCTAACGGTTGGCTCGCTTGCTGACGCTTCCTCGCGATACCTTGCTCGAAATGTATGGCGCGACGGCTGGGAGATCTCACCCGATCGAACAAGGGTTGCCTACATCTCTCGAAGCGAGGGCGACAGGTTCGAGTTGCACATTGTTGACGTTTCCGGCGCTGACGACACCCTCGTCGCAATCAACGTAATGCGAGACCGACGACCTGTGATGAGCGACGACGCCCGGATGCTTAGCTACATCACCAACTATGACCGTGCGCTCAACAGCGGCACGCTGGCGATAACGACCTGGGACGGCACGACAACCGTCGTCACCCAGCACGCATACTGGCACCGCGTGGAGTTCGATAACGCGCTGACACAGATGCTCTACGTGGACCGCTCAAAGGGTCGAATGGAGGTAAACGTTTTCGACCTGAAGACGAAGCAGTCCCGGCTCATTGATGCGAACGGGACCGGCGATGGGTTCAGGTTCGACTCCTCAGGCACGCGAATTCTCTCAGTCGCGCCTACCAACGACCGCGAGGCAACGGGAACGCTCGTCCTCTCGTCATCCAACGGACTTCGTAAGACACTCGTGCAGCACGTAACATGGAACTCCGTCCCCATGTCGGCCTGGAGCACCGAAGAGCACCTCGCGGTAATCACGCGGAACCGAGAACTTCACGTGTTCACCGCAGGCGGCGACACAGTTCCGCTCGTGGTTGCAGGCGTGCAAGAGGTTAGCTTCTCGGCAGACGGTAGACACCTAGCGTTTCTCTCCGGCGCCGACAATGGAGTCGGAGCGCTGCAGGTTCTCAATTTCGCCCAGAAGGAACTTCACACGATATCGCCGGCTGTCGCGCGATTCGCGTGGGTTGGAGAGGACCGCATCGTCTACTCAGAGGCCGCCGACTCTGAAGGCGGCCCGTTAGTATCTCAGCGAGTTGCGGGACCACGAGGTCGTCATGTCATCTCTAGCAATGCCGCCCGCGAGTTTCACTTGTCACCGACGACGAATGACGTGCTCTTTCTCGACCGAGCCACTCCGGGTGCTGCGGACAGTGTCGCGAGAGCCTTTCGAGTGTCGACAGAGACCACGACAACGCTTGTCGGATCAGCCAAGGCTGCCAGATGGGTCGACGATGATGTTGCCGTCGTCGCGCGCGATGGCCTCACGGCGCCCTTCGAATGGGCGAATGGCACGTACGTCGCGAGCATCCCGCGATAGCCATGACAGCCCCACCGATAGCATGGAGCCCGATCCAACCTCTCGGAGCCAGCGGCTACCCGCGCGACACGCGCTTCGACGCACTGGACTCACTGCAGAAGGAGTGGCAAAGGCAACTCTTGCAACTCACTTCAGAGGAACTCGCGCGCCGACGCCGGCGAAGTTTGGAGAAACATCGGGCACCTAAGTCAGCTATCGACAGACTCCAAGGATCTGAGCGAGGTCTGCTCCGGATCCTCGTCGCTGAGGGTTTTGCGAGAGAGGCGGTCGCGCGATCCGGAGAGGGCAATGAAGACCCGACGACCCTCGAGATGTATCTGCAAGCCGTAAGCATGGGTTTAGAGATCGTTTCGAATGAGAGGCCGGTGACGTCTGCGTTTATCCGCGAATTGCACCATGCATTGACCGCGAACCAGCCGACGTATGTCGCTCACGATCAGCATGGCGTCGAGCATCAAGTCCCCCTCGAACACGGTGCATGGAAGACGCTGCCGAACCGAATCACGGCATCGCATTCGGCGCGCCACGCCTGCCCACCCGAGCACGTCGAGTCTCAGGTTGAACAACTCCTCATGTGGTGGACCGAACTCGAGTCGCGGCCAAGCGCGCATCCACTCGTGCGCCAATCCTGGTTTCATCACCGCTTCTTGCAGATCCATCCGTTTCCCGACGGCAATGGTCGCGTTGCTCGCGCCCTAACGTCACTTCTTATGCAGCGGCACGGGCTACCGCCGTTCGTACTGGAAGAGGAGCACCGCGGCCTCTACTTTGACGTCCTCGATCGGGCCAACGAGGTCAGCCTCACCCCGTTGTCGACGTTTCTCGCCGAGTTGGCAACGAGAACCATGTTGCGCGAACTAGAGCCGACCATTCCTGATGAAGAGCATGACCCGATCGACATCGCGAAGTCGATCACTCGCTCGGTCAACTTCAGAAAGATCATGGACCGCGAGAGCCAGCTGATGAACGAACGAGTGCAACGCCAGCAGGAGATCGTCTGTACTTGCCTTCTGGTCCCCTGGTTCGAGAGTCAACGACGGGATCTTCTCGAGGCCCTGAGTCACCCCGACGTCGAAAGCGAGGTGGAAGTCAGAACGGCGCCTCCGGTCATCGATCAACCTCTCGGCGACCCGTGGATCGAGACCCACATTGCTGCGGCAGCGCAGAAGGCGAAGCAGTCGTTTGCGCTTGGCTGCTGTGTCACCGCGGTGTCCTTACGAATGAAGGTCGAGGGCGAGTGGTTGATCTTCGGCGCGGTTAGCTACCGACTCTCTGCGGCGGCTGGCTTAATGGTGCTCGTCCCGTTTTCGAATGCGGTTGAGCATACCGAACGGTTCTTCTTCACCGCGAGCGATGATGCCGACGACCTGAAGAAGCGCGAGAACGAATTGTCGACGTTGCTTCGAACAGCACTCGCACAAGGGATGTCCAGCCTCAGGAGCCGCATCGTCCCAAACCCGTCTTGAGAAACACGCGCTCACACTGCGTTCTGCGTACGGAGGCCTGCGCAGCGAGATCACCGCGAAGGATACTGAACGACTTCGGCTCGCAGACCTGCCACACGTGACAACGAAACCCCTTCGCCTTCCCCTATCGTCGACGCATGACTTTCCGCCGTCGAGACTTTCCGCCGTCGAGAGCTGCAGGTGCGGCTATCTCGATACGATCGGGGGCGTTGCTGGCGCATTCGGCAACGGAAGGACAGCACGCAACCATTCGAAGAGTCCGACGAACATCCCGGCTAGCTCCTGGTCCATCAACGCCGTCAGCAACTCCCAGCCACGTGGTTCGACCTCGTCGAAAGACATTGGCCGCATCCCGAACGCACCGACGTACTGTTAACGGCGGACGTTTCCCGTCGTGATCTGACGGTCGACCACTACGTCAGCTGACGCCGTGATCGGCTTGTTTTCGCTGGCGGGCGATCTGGATCGAGCTGGTTCTTGTTGCGCCAGGACTCGCCGAGGATCTCGACGC